>CAZXLW010000037.1:25330-34575 GCA_964641465.1 uncultured Pirellulaceae bacterium
CTCCGACTATTGGCAGCTCCGACTATTGGCAGCTCCGCCAGATTCAGACAGATTCAGTCGTTTACTTGAACGACTGATCTGGATGCGGGAATTCAACTTTTCGCACGTCTTCGCACCAGGACTTGGCGGCGTCCGATATCGTCTCGTTGATGTTGGCGTACTGCTTGGCGAAACTTGGCACATAGCCACTGGTCATCCCGAGGATGTCGTTGATAACCAGCACTTGTCCATCACAATCTGGCCCAGCCCCGATGCCGATCGTCGGGATGGTCAGCTCCTCAGAAATCTTTTTGGCAATCGCTCCGGGAATGCATTCCAGTACGATACTGAAAGCTCCAGCCTGTTCCGCGACCTTGGCGTCATTCAGCAGCACCTCTTCGTCACGTTGGATCTTGTAACCACCCATCGCATGAATACTCTGAGGGCGTAATCCCACGTGCGCTACGACTGGAATCCCGGCAGTCACCAGTGCGTTAATGACATCGGCCTGATCGGCACCACCTTCCAACTTGACCGCCTGGCATCTGGTTTCTTTGAGCACGCGACCGGCGGAGGCAACGGTCTGATGGATTCCCAGGTGGTTCACCGGAAACGGAAGATCCACCACCACTAGCGCCCGCTTGGTTGCACGACCCACCATTTCCGCGTGGTAAATGATCTCGTCCAGTGTGACTGGCAGAGTGTTGTCATGCCCCTGTACAACCATTGCCATACTGTCACCGACAAGCAGCACATCGACGCCGGCGTCATCCAGTAATTTTGCCATGTTGAAGTCGTACGCGGTCAGCATCGTGATCTTCTGACCGTTCTGCTTCATTTGTATCAGAGATGGGACGGTGACGCGTTTCCTGGGTGTCGACTTCTTTTTGCTCATTGGGAACCTGCAGATGAATTAAGCGATAAATGGATTTTCGCAGCCATCGACCGAAAGGGCAAGTTGCAGGAACTTCACGTCGAAATCCCACGTCTGCATTGCGTGCGATAATGTTGGACATTCAAGTGAAGATACGACTGCCCGATGCCCAGAAAAATCCTACGCACAAACGGTTGGAAACTCGATCATCGACTAGCGGCGAATCTGGTCGATCACGACGACGCGGTCCGCGGCAACATGATCCAGCTGTAAAGAATTGTCGAATCCTCGACGTCCAACGACTCCGACCTTACTCTTGAGATAGCGGCTAAGGTTCAAACCTGGCGTCGGAGAAATATGGTGAGTGATCTGACCCTGATCGTTTTCGAGAACGTATGTCGGCTGCATACTGCCTCTGCCGCGAACGAGCTGATTAAGCCAACCATGGGCATCAAAAGTTGTCCCCAGCTGAACCGGGCTATTTTGACCTGCTGTTGGTGCCGCCGAACGGGAACCCGATCCTTGGGCTGATCTGCCTAATCTGCGCAAACCAGCCTGCCCGTTCGAGTTTCTTGATCCAATATAAGCTGATTGGAATCTGGACTGAATCGAGGTGCAATTACGAATCTTTTGGATCAATCGGTTCGCGTGTTCCTGTTCGCGTTGCAGGTTCGAAGTCGTCGCGATCGAAGTCGCCCTTTGTAAAATAGGTTCCAGGTTCCATGTTTCCGGAGACTTGAGCATTTCCGCTGTCAGTGATGACTCGAGCCTTCGAACTCGTTCGGACACCGGTCCATTGATTGGTCCGATCGAGCTGATGGCCGTATTGGAATCTGCCGCCGGTACCGAATTCGCCGACGCCGCCGAACTGGCCAAACTTGGAACTGACGGTTCAACCGATCCATTGCTGGAAAATGAATCGACTTTCGAAGCGGCTTCGATTGCCGGCGTTGTGAACGATTTGCTGGACGACGAATCCGCGCGACGATCAGCGATGCGAACTGGCCCGCTTGCTCGCCGCCAGCCGTGGTTCACGGCGAGGTTGTTTTCTGATGGTGGTTCGGGAGTCTCTTCGAATTCTGCATCAAATTCTGACTCGAATTCCTGCACAGCCGAAGCCTGGCTGGCAGTCGGGCCAGTCAACTCGCTTGCTCCGACCGCGGTTCTAATTTGTTGGACAGGTTGTATTGTTGATTGGGTAGAGTCGGTATTGGCGACTACTGCGGGCAAATCCGCGGGCAAATCTGGCAAATCGTTGACTTGCCGTGGTAACTTCAAGTCGGAAATTCGGATCCAACGAAACTCACCGGCTGGTGGAGCAATCTGATACCAAATCGTCGAATGACCTTCCGGATTAGGCCAACTGACTTCCCCCAGAATCGCCACTTGTTCTTCATTTCTCAGCTTAATCTGCCACAACGGTTTTTCGACAGTTCCTGTCCGGGTACCGACCCAGGCTTTGGTGCCGTCTTCTGTGACACGACCAATCTTGTCATCGATTCTTTCGATCGCTTTCTCAGGAATCAAGCTGAAAGCACCAGCCGGAGGCTTGATCGCGCACCATCCACCCGGATCGTGGCGATAAACTTCAACGATCGTGTCTGTTGGCAACTTATCGGTCGTATAGTGCACAGACGCTGGGCCAGAATGGACCGTTGCATTGTCCGATAGCACAAATGCCTGGTACGGAAACGAGGTCGTATCGTCCTGTGCGCGTACATCGATTGCAAAGAACAAGACAGCCAACGCACAAACGAATTTCAGGCGACTATTCATGGATTGCAGGTAAAAAAATTGACGTGAAACACCGGAAAGGGCTTCTATTGCCAGCGACTTGTAGCGAAATCCTGCGAGCGCAACAAGGCAAAGTCGGCGCTTGCTATCATTCTGCGAGCCAGCGGTTAGCAGCGAGAGAGTCAGCGGATAGCAGCGAAATTGTGAGCGGGCGGGATCCCGCGGCACACCAAGTCGCTGTCACATCGTTAAAACCAGAGCAACGAAGCTACTAAACGAAGCTACTTCCCGGTTTCGGGCCGTCTTGAGTTTGCGTCAAGATCTCGGGGCCGTCTTCGCCCATCAGAATCGTATGCTCGAATTGAGCAGATACCTTGTCGTCCGCCGTACGAACAGTCCACCCATCGCTTGGATCACTGATCGTTCGGGCCGTTCCTCCATTGATCATCGGCTCGATGGTAAAACACATCCCGGCATAGAGACGTTCCTGGCGAGATGCACGATTGGGAACGTGAGGAATATTGGGTGGCTGATGAAACTTGCGACCAATCCCGTGCCCAATATATTTGTCGACGACACCAAAGTCCGGATAGTGCTGCGAAACATGGTTGACGATCGCAGTACCAATATCCGAAATCGGACAACCAGTCTCAATCGCATCGATCGCCAAGTACAGGGACTCAAACGCGCACTGGGTGACTTTCCTTGCTTCTTCCGAAGCATCGCCAATGACGAATGTCTCTGATTGGTCACCATGCCAGCCATCGACAACCGTGGTCAGATCGACATTCACGATATCGCCATCCTGCAGCTCATAAGGCCCCGGGATCCCATGGCAGATCACTTCGTTCACACTGATGCAACAGCTTTTTGGGAACGGATACTTATCGCCCGGGTACCCTAAACATGCCGGCGTGTGCCCATGGTCCAACGTGTAGTCGTGTAACAGCTTGTCAATGTATTGAGTGGCAGCACCAGCCTTCACATAGGGACGAATGAAGTCCATTAGCTGAGCATTGAAACGGCAGGCCTCACGCATCTTTTCACGTTGGGCGTCGCTTAATCGATATTTGGCACGTCTACGGATCACGGCATCATTAGTTTTATAGGGTAGTAACGGCACGAGCAGAGCAGAATTTCATTATCCGTGCCAAGCTTCGAGTTTAACAAACCTTCGTCGAAAAACCACCGATATCTTGTCGCAAGCTCGCGATTGAGCCGCGATTTCCAAGGTTCGGATTTAAGTCTGAACGAATATCGGGGTTGAGTGTCAATGGATTGGCAACCGCAAGATTATCATCGCCTGCCCATCCGGTTTCTTCATTGTTTCTGGACCTGGCGGAATCAGGAATATGGGAAGTCCTGACCACTACCGATGCCGTGAACAGGCAGTTTTGATAAGATGTGGAACTTTGAAAAATTGACCGGACTCAATTAGTAGATTCGAAAACCGAGGACACAGACGTGCCCAAATACAATCCTGCCGAAATCGAGCCGCGATGGCAACGCTTCTGGGAAGAGAACAAGACTTTCAAGACGCCAGAAAAGATCGAGGGCGAAAAAGTTTACGTTCTCGACATGTTTCCCTACCCGAGTGGTGACGGCCTTCATGTCGGGCACCCCGAGGGCTACACCGCCACCGATATCGTTTGTCGCTACAGCCGAGCCGCCGGTAAGTCGGTACTTCATCCGATGGGTTTCGACGCGTTTGGGCTCCCTGCCGAAGAGCACGCGATCAAGACCAACACGCCGCCGCGCGTACAAACAGAACGCAACATCAATAACTTCCGCCGTCAGCTGAAGATGCTCGGCTTCTCGTACGACTGGGACCGAGAACTGGCGACTACGGACGTCGAGTATTTTCGTTGGACGCAGTGGATCTTTCTCGTACTGTTCGATACCTGGTTTGATCCCGAAACAAACAAAGGGCGACCGATTAGCGAACTGCCGATCCCGGATGATGTCGCAGGGCAGGGCGATGCCGCCGTTGCTCAGTACCAGGACGAGTTTCGACTCGCGTATCAAGCCGAAGCGCTGGTCAATTGGTGTCCGGCACTGGGAACGGTTCTGGCTAACGAAGAAGTCATCGACGGACTGAGCGAGCGGGGAGACCATCCGGTACAGCGGATTCCACTCAAGCAGTGGACGCTTCGAATCACGGCTTACGCAGATCGACTCGGCGATGATCTTGAACATGTGAACTGGCCGGACGGCATCAAGAAACTACAGCGAGATTGGATCGGCCGCAGCACAGGTGCGGAAGTCGATTTCTATGTCGGTGATCCGGACAAGTTTGCTGACTGGAAATCAACTCGATCGAACAGCGGCTACCCGCGGAAGCCGGACGAAGACGTCCTGCGAATTTACACGACTCGCCCGGACACACTGTTTGGCGCGACTTACATGGTGATTGCTCCGGAACATCCGTACGCGGCACGACTGACGACAGACGACCAGAAAAAGGCCGTCCAGAAATATTGCGATGCCGCGGCCATGAAAAGTGATCGTGATCGTCAGGATGATAAACGAGCCAAGACCGGTGTGTTTACTGGTAGCTACGCGATCAATCCGGTCAACGAAGAGAAAGTTCCGATCTGGATCGCGGACTACGTGCTGATCAGCTATGGGACCGGCGCGATTATGGCTGTTCCGGCTCACGACAATCGTGACTTTGAGTTCGCTACGAAGTATGAAATCTCGGTGGTGCCAGTTTACGATCCGGAAGCGGATGCCGACATTGACCGGGACGCACTCACTGCGGGGAAAGCCTGCTACACAGGAGCGGGAACTTCGATCAATTCCGGCCAATACAACGACCTGTCGACTGAGGAATTCAAACAGCGGATCACCGCCGACGCAACCAGCGCAGGGTTTGGACAAGCAGCCGTCAACTACAAACTTCGTGATTGGCTGTTCAGCCGCCAACGTTTTTGGGGCGAGCCGTTTCCGATCCTGCATGAGCTGGATGAAGACGACAATCCAACCGGCGTCGTTCGCGGCGTTGCACCGGAATCGCTACCAGTCGACCTGCCGCATCTGGAAGACTTCAAACCGCACGGCCGTCCGGAGCCTCCGCTCGAAAAGGCAGACGACGAGTGGTTGTATCCAGTGATCGACGGCAAGCGATACAAACGCGAAACCAATACGATGCCGCAATGGGCGGGTTCGTGCTGGTATTACCTGCGATTCATCGACCCGGGTAACAGCGAGCAGTTCATCGATCCAGAACTGGAAAAGCAGTGGATGCCTGTTGACCTGTACATTGGCGGTGCCGAACACGCAGTCCTACACCTGCTGTACGCTCGCTTCTGGCACAAGGTGCTTTTCGATCGCGGACACCTGACGACTCCCGAGCCGTTCAAGAAACTCGTCAACCAGGGCATGATCCTCGGTGAGATGGAATTCACCGGGTACCGGGATACTGACGAGCAATGGGTCAATTGCAAGGACGTTAAATTCAACGACGAAAACAAACCGCACTGTGCTTCGTCTGATAAACTCTTGCATACGGTTAAGCTGGAAGCGGATCAGGTCGAAAAGCAGGGCGATCATTTCGTACTCAAATCGGATCATTCGATCGGGATCGACAGCCGAGCTTTCAAGATGTCGAAGAGTCGAATGAACGTGATCAACCCTGATGAGATCGTCGCGGACTACGGCGCAGATGCACTTCGTCTGTACGAAATGTTCATGGGGCCGCTGGAACAACAGAAGCCCTGGAGCATGGCCGGCGTGAACGGCGTGCGCAATTTTCTGGACCGCGTTTGGCGAATGATCATCGACGATCGCGCTGACGAAATGAAACTCAACGAAGCAATCACCGACGATGAACCGACCGATGAGCAACTTCGCGTTCTGCACAAGACGATCAAAGCGGTCGAGAAAGATATCAATTCGCTCAGCTTCAACACGGCGATTGCGAGGATGATGGAGTTTGCCAATTTCTTCACCAAGCAAAAGTCGCGGCCAAAATCCGTGATGGAGCCGTTCCTGATCATCCTCTCCCCGTTTGCTCCGCATCTGGCGGAGGAACTGTCGACGGCACTCGGCAACGAAGGCACACTTGCCTATGGGCCGTGGCCACAATTCGACGAAGCTTTGACGATTGACCAAACGATTGAGATTCCGATCCAGATTAATGGCAAGATTAAGGAAAAGATTCAAGTGTCCCGCGGTCTTAGCAAAGATGAACTGGCGGCACTGGCAAAGTCCGCTGAAAAGATCGCGGATCTGCTGAAGGATAAAGAAATCCGCAAAGAGATCGTGGTTCCTGACAGGCTCGTTAATTTCGTCGTCGGGTAACGGATCGAAAATGGCTAGAACAAGGAGGCCACAAAATAGTAAGCAACCGCCGCGAAAAGAAACCCACTGGCCGCAATGATACCAACGACTTGGCTCCCAGTGCAAAACGGGCGATCCAATCTCGGCTATTGAAGTGGTTTGACACCCGCGACCGCGATCTTCCCTGGCTGCGCAAACGCACGCCGTACAAGGTCTGGGTTTCCGAGATCATGCTGCAGCAGACTCAGATCACAACCGTGATTGATTACTACCAGCGGTTCATGCGACGTTTCCCGAACGTGAAGAAACTGGCTGCTGCCGAGACGGACGAAGTGATGCGGATGTGGGAAGGCCTTGGGTACTACCGCCGGGCCAGTCAGCTTCACAAAGCCGCGAAAGAAGTTGTCGACAAACATGGCGGTAAGTTCCCGAAACGTTTCGAAGACGTCCTGGCGTTGCCTGGTATCGGGCGTTATACGGCGTCGGCGATATTGTCGATTTCTCTGGAGCAACCACTGGCGATTCTAGAAGCTAACACGATTCGCTTGTTCGCGAGGATGGTTGCACTCACCGACGAAACGACAACTTCGTCAAGCCAATCAACCCTGTGGCAATTTTCGGAACAGCTGCTGCCGTCCAAACGAGTTGGTGATTTCAATCAAGCGTTGATGGACTTTGGGCGTCATATCTGCAAGCCTGAACCAGATTGCGATGCGTGTCCGATCAGCCAGTATTGCCAGGCCTTTCAAGACGGCAATCAACACCAGATACCGAACAAAGGCAAAAAGAAAAAATACGAGGACCTGACCGAAGCAATCGTGTTGATCGAACGACGGAACAAAGTCCTGATGCGGAAATGTACCGATGGTCAACGTTGGGCTGGGCTCTGGGATTTCCCGCGATTTGACTTGAATTCTCGATCCAGCAATAAATTCCTGGCGTCAGACATCGAACGTCAAACCGGATTAGCGACCAGTGTCACCTCGCTGGAAAGAACGATCAAACATGCGGTTACCCGGTTTCGAATTCAACTGAAGTGCTTTAAAGCAGACGAGATTCGCGGCCGGATCTTAAAAGACTCTGGATTTGAGTGGAAGACGAAGCACGAATTGACGGAACTGCCGTTGAGCAAAACCGGGCGACAATTTGCTGACCAATTCGTGCTGTCACAAATCAAAAGTTAGAGGTCAGTCGCGAACAATTTAGCTGATCATTGCGATGTACGGCAGCGCTGCAGCGCGAGCATTGCGAACGCAGTTCCATACGGCTTGTGGTAACTGTAGAGCGGATAGTCGAACCAACTGCCATCTTTTTCCTGGCGATCCATGATGATGAGGGCCAAATGGTGCTGGTAAAACGCACGCTCTTCGCGTTCCAGAACTTCCAGATTCACACTGCCATAATAAACACCAAAGTAATAAAAGTATCCGGCGACGGCGGCGAAGGATTCGTGAGGAATCGGTTTCTTGCGGCCCATGTCCAGCCACCCATGACGACTGATCAAACGATTCAACCAGATGCGAACGACATCATCGGAAATCTTCGGATCGCCCCAAAGTCTCAAAGCGATGTTACACGCCTGGGACCTGCCCAGACTGCCGGCAGGGCGATTGATCTCGCGGGCTGCTCCGCTCATGTCGCCGGGGATTCTGGCAGTGTACAGGTAAGTCGAGTCCGGCTTCCGCATCATTTTGGTTGCACGAATTGCTTTATCCAGCGTCTTCTTGTCAAACTCGATACCAATCTCTTTGGCGCGCTTTAGGGCGACTAAAACCGCAGCGTTCACGAAGCTACAGGAAGGATTGATCGGTTTTGCCATCCCGCTGCCGTAATAAAACCACCCGCCGTGAATTGATTGCCAACGGACAAGGCCCTGCATGTGTGCTTCAATTGCTGTCTTAAGTTCCGCCTTTTTTTCCTCCGATGATTCGCGGGCATACATCTTTGAAAATGTTTGAATGCAATAACAATAGGCCCAGACCTGAGGCAAGTCCCCGGGACCGGCGCGTTTAATTTTACCAGTCCGCGACAGGAGGAACTGGTAGGCCCGCTCGTTTGCTTTTCGAATCGATTCATCGCCGGCAACGTCCAGCAACGCCTCCAGGCACATTGCCGTCACCGCGACATCGAAAGAACGAAATGATCCAGGCACTGGATCGCGATCGACGCCTCCAGTCCACTGCGGACCGCCCCAACAACCATTCTTCCGCTGCGATTCGACCAGATGTTTGGCACCGCGATCGATGGAAGCCTCCAACTCACCTTGAGATACCCTCTCCGGGAACGGAGGAGTCAGACGCTGAAGATCACTCGCCAGTTTGTCAGCAGTGTCGGAGGAATCAGATTTTCCGTCGTTTGATGCTTCGCTTTGTACTTC
>CAZXLW010000037.1:34675-46770 GCA_964641465.1 uncultured Pirellulaceae bacterium
CAGCAGTGTCGGAGGAATCAGATTTTCCGTCGTTTGATGCTTCGCTTTGTACTTCACTTGGTGCTTCGCTTTGCCAGGCAGTCGCAGGCTGAACGAACAAGCCGACCATTACAAATGCAAGGGAACAAATAGTGATTCGAACGTATGATGAGCTTAGCATTACTGAATTCTAGTTTGATCAGCCGCCGATGACAAATGAAGCGGGATCGCCTTATTTCTGGCCCCGTAAGCCTCTGTCTCAAATCACGGCGGATCAATACCACCGCTGTTAAATGGATTGCAGCGGCAAATTCTCCAGATACCTTTTAGCGAACCCTTGATCGCCCCGTGTTTTTTCACAGCCTGCAAGAAGTAATGGCTACAACTCGGTTCAAACTTGCAGACGTCTCCGTAGAGCGGGCTAATCGTTGCTTGATAACATCGCACGAACAGGACCAGCGAGTTGGCTGGAAGCCGGAAGACGAACTTGGCGAAACTGACAAGCAATTCAACTTCTCGATTCGGATTGCGATTTAGAAATACGGCGGGAAATCTTGTTGGCGAGCAACGCCAGCGATTTAAAGATTCTTGACGAATCGCAATCAGCCCCCTTCCGCGGCCGCACGACCAAATCAAGTCCGTCGGGGATATCCTGCTTCTGCGTGCGGAATGCTTCTCGGATCAGACGCTTCCAACGATTGCGAACAACCGCATTGCCAACTTTTTTGCCGACGGACAGCCCCAGCCGTGTTTTGACTGTACCATTGGGCACTCCCTTAACCACCAGCGTCTGATCAGCTGCAACAAAGCTGCTGCGATAAACGTTGTCGAAATCTGGCTGGACCAGCAACCGGACAGTTTTCGGAAACGTCTGGTCTTTGTCGGGTTGCTGATTTTTCGCAGCCATCTGCAAATTCCCGGTTACCAAGTCAGGTGGTTGCGAATTCCGTCATCGTTCCACCCTTCGCCGAGTTGTTCCAGCAAACGCAACTCTTCCTCCGTAACCTCATCAGGCAGGTGAATTTCCAGTTGCACGATCAGATCGCCACTTTTCCCGGCTGATTTGATACCAAACCCTTTAACCCGCAGGCTCTTACCGCTACTCGATCCTTTGGGGACCGTCACGGTGACTTCGCCTTGCGGCGTCGGCACGTCGACTTTTGCACCGGTCAAAGCTTCTTTTAATGAAATCGGTACCGTTACATTCAGGTTCAACCCGTTACGTGTAAAACAGGGATGCTGGGCAATTTTGATTTTGATCATCAAGTCACCCCTCGGCCCGCCAGGCACGCTCATTTCTCCTTGCCCTCGGAGCCTGATCTTCTTCCCGTTTTCAATTCCAGCAGGAATCTTGACCGTGATCCGGTCGATCTTGCCATCACGGCGTTGCAGGCTTACTTGATGTTCGCCACCTAACACTGACGTATGAAAAGAGACTGTAATTTCCTGTTCAACGTTACGACCTTTGGGCGGCTGCTGCGGAGGAGCGTTCGGATGCGGGTTACCTCCTCGACCACCAAAATGTCGAAAGAGATTTTCGAATGTTCCGGAGGATTTTCCGCCCGTGTTCGGTCCGCCACCGGCAGCACCATGAGGGCCGCCAAATATTTGCCCAAGATCTATGTCCATGTGCTCGAACGGGTTACCACCCTGGAACTGCGGGCCGGCTCCACCACTTTCGAAACCGGAGCCGTAGCGATCGTACATTTCCCGCTTTTCCGGGTCATTGAGCACGTCGTAGGCATGTTGTATCTGCTGGAACCGCTGCTTCGCTTTTTCTTTTTCCCTGTCCGATTTGTCGACTAGAAGATCAGGGTGATATTTGCGCGCAAGTTTTCGATATGCTTTTTGAATCTCGTCCGAAGAAGCGCTTCTCGAGACATCCAAGACAGAATAGTAGTCCTCTGACATTTGCTTTTACGTGTTCTACTTATAACCTGAAATTAGTAGTTATCTTCAAACCAGTAACACCGACCCCACCTCTCTCCAAATTCGGTGAAATGGATGTTGAATTTTTGCAGCATCCGTGGTTTTCACTAGATAGATTGTTGCCTCAATTCAACAATCTATCGACCTCCAAATATGAATTGTGTTCATAAACCCCTGTAATGCAAGGATTTGCGTTACTTTCGAATGCGGAGACCGTACATGGCACTAGTTATGCGATTAGAGCAGAGCATCAACAGGACACACACCCCGTATCTGCTTAATGAGGTCTCCATGGGTAAAATTCAAACTGATGACGCCTTCCTCGAGGTTGCTAATTCGCCAAACGAAGAATCCACCCAGGAAAACACAAAGCCAGCTAAGTCATCTGCGGATTCGATTGACGATCCAGTACGCATGTACCTGATGCAGATGGGGAGAATTCCACTACTGACCCGCGAAGAAGAAATCTCTGCCGCGATGGAAATTGACGATGCTCGTCTACATTTCCGCAACACCATGCTGGCCACTGATTTCATGTTGCGAGGTGCTTACGACGCACTGCAAAAAGTCCTCAATGGCGAACTGCGTCTCGATCGCACGATTGAAGTTTCCGTAACCAACAAGGCGGAAAAGAAGCGGATCATGCAACGACTTGTCCCGAACCTGAAAACGCTTCGGCACCTGTTGGATCAAAACAAGACAGACTTCAAATTCGTAGTCAATCGCAACAACCCATCAGTTCAACGCCATAAGGTTTGGCGAGAAATCATCGTTCGACGAAACAAGTGTGTCCGACTCGTCGAAGAACTGAACCTGCGTTTCAACCGCCTGCAGCCTCTGTACCTCCAGTTGTCAGAGATCAATGACCGCATGCAGGAATTGTACAAAATGATTCAGGATGTTGATGCTGGCGTCGAAATTAGCTCGGCAACATCCATTGACGAGTTGCGAGTTGAACTCAACCACCTGATGATGCAGACATTCGAATCGCCCAACACGTTGGGACGACGGGTAACAAAAACAAACCGTTTACGCCAGATTCAAGACGCGGCTAAGCGGATCCTTTCAGCCGGTAACTTGCGACTGGTTGTCTCGATCGCAAAAAAATATCGCAACCGGGGCTTGAGTTTCCTGGACTTGATTCAGGAAGGCAACACAGGCCTGATGCGAGCGGTCGACAAGTTCGAACATCAACGAGGTTACAAGTTCTCGACTTATGCGACATGGTGGATTCGCCAGGCAATCACTCGTGCAATCGCCGACCAAAGCCGAACGATCCGTGTACCTGTTCACATGATCGACACGATGAGTAAAGTCCGCAACGTGATGCGAGAATTGGTCCAGGAGTTGGGCCGCGACCCATCGCCAGAAGAGACGGCGGAACGAGCCAACCTGTCACTGGACGATACCCGAATCATTATGAAAATGGCTCGTCAGCCACTTTCATTGGACCAGTCTGTTGGCGATCACGACGATAGCTACTTCGGTGAATTCCTGGAAGACTATCGCGATGATGATCCGCTCTACGAAACCAACCAGCAAGCATTGAAAACACGCATTCGCGAAGCGATGGAACATTTGAACTATCGCGAACGAGAGATTTTGAAACTCAGATACGGACTGGCCGATGGCTACTCTTATACACTGGAGGAAGTTGGCAAAATCTTTTCGGTCACACGTGAACGCGTTCGTCAAATTGAATCTAAGGCAGTCCGCAAATTGCAACAGCCTTACCGCAGTCGCTCTCTATCCAGCTTTCTCGATGGTGTCGAAGTCGCGGTCGAAAGTCCAATTGCCGAGAACCCCTAAATACATGTCGCAAATGAATTTGGGATTTTTTGACTAGCCTCCGACAAGTCACCTCCCTATTATTCCTTTGCGACGCAAGAAGTGTGTCTCCTTGTGATAACACCGACTGATCGTCTCAGTCGGTGTTTTTTTATGCGCTCATCTCATCTAACACGTTGCAAAAAATGCACAACAACTGCAATGACGTGAAGTGCAATACAACGCTCAAGCAACAAGACGTTTAACTGTACGCTGTTGAACGAACGATGTGTAACTCAGTTGCCTGGAGTAACCGCGTCGTATTCGATCGACGCTTTTGGCCGCTGTCCGCTCGCCTGGCTCTCAAAAAGAAATCGAGTCGCATGAGCTCGGATTTTCTCTTTCACGTCACTCGGGCGAACTGAACCGCGTTCTACCTTAAGGCACTTGATCAAGTGGATCCCAAACGGTGTGCGGACCGGCTCGGAAATGTCTCCTTCATCCAATTCAATCGCAGCTGCACAGAATTCAAGCGACATCGGGCCATCAACAGTTACCCATCCAATTTCGCCCGCATTTCCAGAAGACGAAGAAGCAATCGAATGTTCACGAACCGCTTCACTCCACGTTTGCGAATCAGCTAACACTGTATCCCGGATCTCATTCGCCTTGTTCTTCATGCTCGCTGAAGTGTCCGGCTCAGAATCATCACGCAACAGCAGATGGGCTACACGAACACGTGTTCCGTCAAATTTTCGTCGATTCCTGGCAAAGTATTTGCCAAGCCGTTCGTCGGTAAGATACTTGCGGAGGTATTTTCCCCAGGCAATCTTCCAGCGCAGCTCGTATTCGAGTTCCGCTTTCGTACTCCCTGTTTCCTCCAGATGCTGCGCCAGATTTTGATTCACTTCGGCGAGCCGATCTTCCAGCTTCGAGACTTCCAGGCGTATCTCCGATTCACCCGCCTTGTAACCTTGCGAACCGATCGACAACAACACAAGATGTCGGTCGATCAGATGCTCCAAAGCTGCCTGCCTTGCTCGTCGCTTTATTTGAGAATCAAGCGTTCGATCACCAAGGGTCTTCTTCAGATGCCGGTCAACACGAGCCAGCGTGATCGGATGCCCATCTACCGTCCCGGCAACCGCCGCCGCGGCAACCGCTGGAGCTGGATCCAGCTCCTCAGTCATCGTCTTCGTATCGTCAACCTGAAAAACGGGCCACGCCAGCAGCCATAAGGCAATTGTGATCATATCGTCGACTTCCTCCGCACGAAGCGGTCCCCCCTGACACGCCCTTAATGATTTACGGCATCGGGATTTTCGTCAACTCCAGCTCCACCGGCAGCTTCACGATTGTTGAAGGAGTCCGATAGACCAGCGTGCGGTCTCCGGGTTCTTCCAGAAAATAATAATTCACAGTGACACGTTCATTGTCCTGCTGCAGCGTTTCCAACGATAACGCGTCCTCTCGTTTCCCCTCATCATCCAACAGATAAACTTCGTTTTGGAAAACCCAACCTTGATGCGACTCCAACGCATTGTTCTCTTCATCAAAACTCAAGCTCACTTTGACCGAATAAACATCTTCGTTTTTCCGAGTCCCGCCATAACTTACATGCGCGCCGGCTTTCGAAATCTTGTGCCCCGACTTCAACCGAGAAACTTTCTTGAAACGAAACAACTCCGCGCGACCGGGCAGGACAGCATCTACGGTTGCCTTCAAACTTTTGATTTCTTCGATCTGTCGATCCACTCGTGGTAAGCGAAGTGAAAACTCCACCTCCGGTATTTCGGGCTGCACCATCCCATAAACCACCTCCCGTGGATTCGCCAACATTATCGAGTCACCGAATTCATCAGTGATGCTCACTTTGCCCATCGGGATCTGCAGCGAAATCGGCCGCAGTCTCGGTTCCCAGCGGACAAGCAAACTGATCGTCGTGAAATCCTGTCGCGGCGATAGCAAGTTGGCTGAGGAATCCACCCGCAGGACCTGGGCTAGAAATATCTTGGCAGAGTCGCTTGGAATTCGCGGTGTCGCGGAAACAGAATCTGGTGCGACAGGTTGCGAAGGAGCCAACATCAACTGCCCCGGCTTGCGATTGCCGTAGCGGTCGACCTGTAAACCCGCCTGCGTTGTGACCTGTTCAATCGCTTTCCAAAAGCTTGCCTTTTCCAGATCCATCTTGATAGCGATATCCAATTGCGACGCGTCAGAGACTTCCACCTCATTTCGAGTCTGCGCCATAATTTTTTTCAACGCATCACCAACAGTCATCGAACCCTTGATCGTCACCTCACTCGGTTCGGTGAATTGGTCCGCCGCAGATTTTTCCAGTGTTGTTCTGACTCTCGTTACGCGTTCTCGCAGATCGGTCGGCGCGTCTTCCCCACTGGCCTCCAGATAGTCCAGAACAGACGGCCCCATTGAGATCAATTCTGCTTCAGCCTTATCACGCTCCGCGACATCATCGGAAGCGAGCTGCTGCTGCAACGTCTCGATCTTGTCGATCAGTTCCAGCTCTTCCTCTTGGGCCCAAGCTCGCGAGCATGGAGCCACAACGACAGTCAACGGAATCGAAAACGCCAACAACCACAAACATATTTGAAATCGAATCACTGCATCCTCAACCGAAAACGGGTACATCCGGTAAATCCGTTACATCACGACACATCTAAATCCGGATTCAAAACGCCAATCCGCAAACCAGTCCCCGGACTCTCGTCGCAACGTAACTTTTCCAATATGCTTTATTCTATTGGTTTCCGCGACTAAATGTTCAACTCAATCACTCAAAATTTTTGCACTGCTTGCCGGCACATCGCGTTGGGCTTCCTCGTTCTAATGCTGCTGGAATCAACGATTTACGGTCAAGAACAAACCGTCAAAGTCAAAGCCAAGGGGCGCAGCTATTTCGGGAAAAGCCTTGCATACGACGGGGACAACATCGTTTTGCTCCGTCGCGACGGCCGGATCAGCATCCTGCCGATCAGCAGGAAGGCGGACGTGGAGGTCGTTTCCAACCCGTTCAAGCCCTACAGTTTTGAATCGCTTAGAAGCAAACTGCAAAAAGAATTTGGTGGAAAATACCAAGTCTCGCAAACTCGAAACTTCGTGGTGGTTCATCCGATTGGCGATTTCCAGAACTGGGCAATGCCTTTTGAGAACCTGTACCAACGGTTCAGGAACTATTTCAGCAGCCGAGGATTCTCGCTGGACAAACCAGAGTTCCCCATGGTCGCCGTCGTCTTGCGTACGCGAAAAGAATTCGACAAGTTCCTCCGGTTGTACCACACCTACGACGCCAACACGCTTGGCTACTACTCACAGAAAAGCAATCGAATCATCGCTTACGACCCGTCAAACGGTAGATCCACCAGAAAAGATTGGGCCTACAACGACACCCTGATTCACGAGGCCGTTCACCAGACGGCGTTCAACACCGGTGTCCACCGGCGGTTTGGTTTCACACCGCAATGGGTCCTGGAAGGCTTGGCTTGCATGTTCGAGGCCTCGGGTATCCAAAACAGCACTTACTATGCTGAACTGAAAAACCGAATTAACAAAGGCCGGCTTGCCAGATTGAAATACTACTACTCGAAGGACCAAGCGCAGGGGAAACTGAAACAGTTCGTTCAAGGCGATCAGTATTTCGATTCCAATCCGTCACTCGCCTATTCGTATTCCTGGGGCCTGACTTTCTTCCTTGCCGAAAAGTTCCCGGCCAAGTTCTTCCGTTTTTTAACTGACGACGCCAGTCGCGAAGAATTCCGAGCCTACGGTCCAAGCGATCGAGTCAAAGCATTCAAAAAGTTTTTTGGCGACGACCTGAACGCGATGGACAAGCGTTTAGAGCGATTCATCGGCGAGCTAAAAGTTCAGTAAAAACTCGCGTGCAATAACTTTCGTGCAATACAACTGGCCGTCTAGCTCAGCGCTGTATCGGCAACTTACAACACCTCTCGCTTCCGCTTCACGTAATCCCACACAACGAAGCGATCGAGGTCTTTGCCGGCGGTGAAAAAGACGCGGCCTTTGGTGGATTCGCACAATCGGTAGGCAAACCGAATGTCTTCTTCCGATTGCGACCAGCTGGGCACCAGAAACATATTGATCGTAATATCGTCCTGCGCACAGAGCATGCCTTCACGCATCGTTTGTTGCTCAGTCCGCGGATGCGGCGGATACAGCAAGTACAGGATTGATTCTTCGAAGTGAGCGGTCGGGAGCCCATCCGTGATCAAGCAGATCTGCCGGTTAGGCGTGTCCTGCGCGGCCAATTGCAAGCGAGCCAACCGCAGCGAGTGTTGGATGTTGGTGAAATGCTGCGGCACCATATGCTCGCTGATCTCATCCTTGCTCATGTCGACTTTGAGCTGCACGACGGGATTACTGATCGTGACCGGCTTGGGCATCAAATCAACAATCTCGCCCGGTCGACGAACTTTTCCGAACGAATACATCTCGATGAAGCTGATAAAGTCGCCCGGGAATTCAGAGCGAATCAACCCTTCCATCGCCAACGCCATACGTTTGACGTTCATGTACTGCCCGTCATAACGCATCGAGCCGCTCATATCCATAATCACGACCGTCGCGGCCTTGGGATTGTTACGAGTCCGATGGATCTCGATATCCTCCGGCTTCAGCCGCAACGGAACCTGCGCACCATCCCGCAACATCGCGTTGATAAACGATTGTGGGATGTCCATCTGAGTCACCGAATCACCGAACTCATACGGCTTGGTCGTCTGCAGTTCGACGGCTCCTTCGCCGATAATATCTGCTTGATGTCGCCCCGAGCGGGAAGCCTTCATGTCATTGAAGATTTTGCCTAACAGCTTCCCCTGAAAAATCCGATAGGCATCCGGAGTCAGCGAGTAACGTCCATCGCGATTCTGCAGCCCCTGTTTCTCAGCGGCATCGCGAATGTAGTCTTCGATCATCCGCTGCATCTCTTCGAGCGATTGCATCATGCCTTCGTCGATGAACTCTCCCAGCTGATCCATGTCCAGCACCGCAATCTGGGCTGTGTCACGAGCTTCTTCGATTTGCTCCAGCAGCTTGTCGATCTCCTCCAATTCCTCCTTGATCTCGATTGCTTCCGGAACCGTCATCGATTGCTGGCCGGTGAACTGGTACTTCGCATCCAGCTCATCGACCAGATACTTATCCGACAGGACCGACATCAATTGGACCAGCTCCCGGGCGAACGGGTTCGTATCATCGTTCTGGCGGTACCACAGCATCTCCAAGTCGTACAGTTGCTCCTGATTGACCGCTTTCCAAAAAGCGTCCTTATGCTCCGACGGAGTCTCCTTTCGCGCCTTCTGGGCCGACTTGCGAAATTCCTTTTTGGCCTTCTGCTTGACCGACTTGGATTCGTAAGTCTCCAGAATCTTTCGCTTGCGTTCCTCCAAAATCTTTTTGATCATGTCGAGGCTAGGCCCCAGCTGCTGGAACTGCGCTGGGTCAAGCTTGATCGCTCGTGCAAGCTCCTCCTCCGTCAGCTCTCGCATGCTGCCATAGGCCAGCATTTGATTCATCAGCGGCGACACCATGTCTGGCGGCGGTTGTGTTGGGCTGGGGAACTTCTGTGGCTCGTACTTCTGGTACGTATGGATCACGCCACCGATTCGTTTGTCCGGGCGATTGCTCATGTCAAATCTCGTAGGTCGTGTGACCGTAGTCCTGGCCGCGTGAAATCTGGTCCTTGGCGTACAAACCCGCCAACACAAACTCCACACAAGCAGCTCGCACAGAATCGTTTTCCGAAGCGTTGACCTCGAACGCCTTTTCCCAGGCTGGCGGTACTCGCTGCAGCCGTTCCGCGTACTGAGTCGACGGGATCATATCGCCAACTTCGACCCGCACGCCCTTGTTGAAGATCTCAGAAATCTCGTTCAACCCGTGTGCCGCTACGTACTCGTCGAACACAATCGAGATCGCTTCGGCGACGATACTGTCGAGTACCTGCCGTTCACTCATCTGATGGCTGCCCATCAAATCCAGCTCCAGCTTACCCAGCGAGGAGGTGTAAAGATGGCCGAGATCGCTGATCCGAGGCACCGCCGGCGCTTCGCCAAGCACCACACCTCGGTGCCGTGCACTAGCGATCATCGTTCGATAGTTCGCTATGCTGAACCGCGCACTCACGCCCGATTGCTGGTCGACGTACTTGGACTTGCGGGCCTGAATCGTGATTTGCTCGCAGATCTCTTTCATGAAGTACGGCACAATAACCGGGTACTCACCACCCAACTCGATGCCCGACTCCTGCTCCATGATCTGAATCCCCATATCACGTTCGGCAGGGTAGTGCGTTTGAATTGTTGAACCAATCCTGTCCTTCAGCTGCGGGATGACCTTGCCGCTGCGATTAAACGTCGACGGATTCGCAGAAAACAGGATCAGGACGTCGATATCGAATCGAACCGGATAGCCACGAATCTGCACATCACGTTCTTCAAGAATGTTGAACAGCCCGACTTGCACCAACTCGTCCAACTCCGGTAGCTCGTTGATCGCAAAGATCCCGCGATGCATTCGTGGAATCAATCCGAAATGCAGTGCGTCTTCCGTCGACATGCTGACGCCACCAGCCAGCTTAGCCGGATCAATCTCACCGATGATGTCCGCGAACTTCGTTCCCGGCGCGAGGCGCTCGGCGTATCGCTCGTCACGGCCCCACCACTTGATCGGAATTTCGTGAGGCTCATGGCTGTCAACAAACGCTTTGGCAGCCCGAGTCATCGGGTTCAGCGGATCTTCGTGGAACGGACAATCCGGTACATCAAGATACGGGATTTCCGGATCCAGAAATCGAACCAACCCGCGCATCAAGCGACTCTTGGCCTGGCCTTTTTCACCGAGGTAGAGCATGTCATGCCCCGAGATCAAAGCGATGTTAATTTCCGGCACAACCGTGTTCTCGTAACCGATCACTCCCGGATATAAATCTTCGCCTGCCCGCAACATCCGCAAGAAATTATCGCGAATCTCCTGCTTAACTGGCTTGGATTCCCAACCCGATTCAATGAGTTCCTTTAAATTCGTTGGCTTAGCAACCGTCTGAGCCGCCGCTGTCATGTGCTGTTCCTTGTCTCTAAGGGCTCTACAAAAAGCGAAATAGTGCTTGGAGAGGTGGAGGCTCCACCTCTCAAAATCATCAACTCTTTGAGAAGCCTTCGTTATCCTGTGATTTCGTATCGTGTTGCCGGTTTATCTTCTTGGCTTGAGCGCAAGCAACCGCAGTCTGAACGCTGATCGTAACGACTCTTCGCCCGACTGCTCGCTCTCACAATAAATAGTAGGCAGATAGAAAGTCTCGATTGTGAAAAAGCAGATTATATCTGGTCCAGACGACAATCAATGACATTGCACGTCATCGTGAGCAATTGGACACTTGATTTAGCCCATAAAAAAGCGGATGTGTTCGAAACGTAACCTCTCTGAAAATCAAAGCTTAAGATTTGGCGGATCCGGCGGTGGTGATGGCGGAGAGACAGGACCTGCTGGCGGCGGCGATACTGGAAGTGCTTCCAGGGACCGGCGGTGATGGTGGTGCCGGATTCGGTGGCGTTGGCCGTGCCGTTGTCGCCTTTTCCCGCTAATTTGGCACCGGTTTTGATTTCACAACAGTTCGCCCTAGAATGTGGCACTTTGCCCACGAATCGTATCGATCCTGCCTGATGACGAAAACTGAAACACAAAAAGCTGTTTGGAAACCCAGTTGGTATGAAATGGACCAATCTCTGACTGTTGGAACGCCAGGAAAATTCTGGTTTTTTCAAGATATGCCGACCATGGAATGGGAATTCGTCGATCCGATCGATCTCGTTTTTTTCAATCAGCTGGATTCCGCAACCAACAGTGAAGTTCGCTTCGCCCGTATCGACGAGATATTCCATCCCGTTCTGGGCCCGCTGAATCGCGTCGATACCGACGGGCTGGACTACATCTTTGCCTTGGCAAATGGAACAGAAATTGTCGTCAACGCGGAAGAAGAGCCCGGCCAGACCTACGACGACGGACTGGAAATCGAAGATTGGTCAGTGCTGGTGACGTTGACTGAGATTTCAGATCCAGCCAGCGAAGCCGTTTAACAGGGAAGCGGTTCATTCAACAAGGTAGGTTTAACAGCGAAGCGGTTTTCCTCTCTTGATTCGCTCCTCGTAGCAAGGGGAGGCAGGGTAAGTTGCGCGAGACCACCGACCACCACTAATCGAGTGCATGGTATCTTTGATTTCATGTTGAATTCCCAGACGAGTTGACGCGATGCCTCTGCACTTATTTGACCACCACAACACGACGGAACTACGCGATGAATTTGACGTAGACGGTGAGTTCAATCATTCGTTTGGCGTATCGCCCAATCATCAAGTCAACCAACAATCCAGTGACCATTGAGATCAGAC
>CAZXLW010000038.1:0-1194 GCA_964641465.1 uncultured Pirellulaceae bacterium
AGATTGCGCCTGTCTGTGAACGACAATCAAGACCAACAAATCGTACCGGGTATTTCGTTGTCGACGTCTGGACAAGCGACGGTCGATCCTGCGTTAACAGAGGTGCTGATCGACATTGCGATCAAGATTGATGATATGTCTAAATTTCCAGTTGATGTTGAGCACGTTTTGGCGGCGATCGTGATGGCTGCCAGAAGTGAATCTATCGCTGCCGATACCGAGTTGTCATCTGATAATGAGCCGCTGATTTCTGCCTTGGCCCAAAATGTCGAAACTGTCTTTGAAAAATTCGGCGGCAAAGTCGGGAAAGACGATTGAGTTTGAAAAACGATGCTGGCTAAACAGTTGAAGATGACGTTATATAATGTGACGGTGCCAGACAAACACTCGTAGAAAGAAATCCCATGATTCAGAAAAATGAAACAAAGACGGGCGAGTCGTCATCCGGTTGCCCGCTGCCAGCCATCGACTTGTCCGTTCCAAAGGCGCTGCAAACTGCTACGTTTGCACTTGGCTGATTCTGGGGTCCCGAGGCCCAGTTTGGAGCCATCAAAGGAATTTACCGAACACGCGTTGGATACACGGGTGGAACCACCGTCGACCCGACCTACCGAAACATGGGCGACCACACCGAGGCGATGCAGGTCGATTTCGATCCGCAGCAAATCGGATTTGAAGATATTGCCACCCTGTTTTGGAAGACTCACAATCCTTGTGCAAAGCCCTACAGCCGGCAATACATGTCAGCGATCTGGTATCACGATGACCAGCAGCAGGAATTCGTTGGAGGCTTACTGGCCGCAGCCAATGATCGTTTTGATGGTGGTGTGACGACCAGTGTTGAACCGTTGGCGGCATTTTACCTGGCCGAGGACTATCATCAAAAATACCGACTGCAAAGTAAACGTAATTTGATGAGCGTGTTTCAAACGATGTATCCAATGTTCAACGACTTCAACAACTCAACCGCCGCCGCCCGGCTTAACGCGTTTGCCGCCGGGGACGGAGCAAGGCGACTGTTTGAGCAGGAAGTTGAACAATATGGATTTCCACGCGAGGAATTGGAAAGCGTGTTGAGGGTTTAGAAGAATTGCATTGCATGCGGTGAAACTTCCAGGCTCAATTTCAAACTGGAACACTTTTAAAAGGAATTTTGTAGGGCCGGTTCCCACCGGCCGGGAATAGGATGGCCGG
>CAZXLW010000038.1:1294-46669 GCA_964641465.1 uncultured Pirellulaceae bacterium
TTTTAAAAGGAATTTTGTAGGGCCGGTTCCCACCGGCCGGGAATAGGATGGCCGGTGGGAACCGGCCCTACGTCGACTACAAGCAAAGTCATTCCCCCGCCACCAAACGCTAATCCGTTTGCCTCGACAGCTTTCAAAATGAAATCATCCAAGAATGCATGAAATTCCGTACCATCGTGAATTTCGACGACAAGACTAACTCCGTACTCACGAAACTCCTTGAGATGTTTCTTTTTACGCAGACGCTTTCGCACGTTGGCTACCTAAACAGTTCACAAGGTTCTAGTCGAGCATGATATTGGCATACGTTTCCACAACGTTGCCTGAAGCTGCTGGAGTAGCAGTTAGAACCTTCGCTATTTCGGTCGCGGTCCAAGAATGTTCGTATCCCAAATCTTTGAGGTTTTCTTGAAGCGCTGATAAAGCAAGTGGAATCTTCACACAACGAATTGCCTTGATGCTCGCAAATAAAGCTCGATTCAAATCGATAGAAAAGTCTTCCTCACACAGCAAATCAACAGCGGTATTACAAGCATCGGGACATAAAATCATGCAGCCAAGGACCGCTCGTTCTGCGTCGATTTTGGATGGTTTAATGTAGCTTTCCCATTTCATTCTTCCAATTCTATCGAGTAAAAACAGAAACAAAACCTCGTCAAACAATCTTGCTTCGCGGATAATTAAGATTGCATATCTGCCGCCGGTTTTACCAGACCGACGTCGGATAACGTGCGTTTTGTTCGGTTGCGGTAACCCAATATTGGCGAAGACCCACGAGCTACGCTGTCTTCAGCATTGAAGTTGCGTGTTCTGTGATGATCTCGGCGGCTTGTTCGATTTGTTGTTTGCTGACATTCATGTGAGTGACGGCTCGGACTTGTTGAGCTCCGAAGGGGAACATCCAGGCGCCCTTCGACTTGACGTCGTCGCAGAATTGAGCTGCGGTGCAGATTTCTGGTGCCACGTGAAAGATCACGATGTTGGTGTCGACTTTGTTGGCTTCAATCTGCAAACCTTCCGTCGCTTCGATCGCGTTGGCAAGTAGCCTGGCGTTGGCATGGTCTTCGGCCAGTCGTTCAATGTTGTTGTTCAGTGCAAACAAAGCCCCGGCAGAAATGATTCCGGACTGTCGCATGCCGCCTCCGAATAACTTGCGATGCCGACGCAGTGTGTTCATCATTTCATGAGTACCGCATAAAGCCGACCCAACCGGCGCCCCGAGGCCTTTGCTGAAGCAGATGCTGACCGTGTCGAAGTGCTGACACCAATCGGCAGCAGAAACCCCGGACGCAACCACGGCATTGAACAGCCGAGCCCCGTCGAGGTGCGTCTTCAGTCCGCTGTTGTGGGCCCATTCGCACATCTCGACGACACCCTCGTACGGCAGGATCCGCCCGCCGCCTCGATTGTGCGTGTTCTCCAAACAGAGCAGCCTGGTTTGCACGGCATGTTCGTCATTGGGTCGAATCAGGCCGCGGATCTGGTCGAGCTGCATGATGTTTTCCTGGCCGTCGACGCAGCGGGCGACGGTTTGGCTGAGTTGCGCGAACGCACCTTGCTCGTAGTTGTAGATATGACAGCCGGATTCGCAGATGAATTCATCGCCCGGCCCGCAGTGCAAGCGGATTGCGGCTTGGTTCGTCATCGAACCGGACGGCATGAACATGGCAGCTTCTTTGCCCGTCAGTTCAGCGATCTTTTCCTGCATCGCGGCAGTCGTCGGATCAATGTCGATCACGTCATCGCCGACTGCGGCCGTAGCCATGGCGTTTCGCATGGCTTCACATGGGACGGTTACGGTATCACTGCGGAGATCAATCATGGGTGTTTCTTGGGTTAGGCCAGTTGGTCTGTTGGTATGCGTTTAGCGGAACGGCGATAGCTGCGAATGCACGCCAAGGGCTGGAATTGCATTGTCAAATGTAATGCCAGACTATTGAAAGAACACTAATCCTCGCTAATCGACACTAATGATTTATGGAGTGCCTGGATGCAATCGTGGATTCAAAATGGCAATTGCGTCATCGTAAAGTTGGCGGACATGGCGTGGGTATTTACAACTTCGAAAACTACAACTTCGAAAACGCGTCCATGGCTTGAGCGATATGATCGTCGGACAATGCGGCTGAGACCTGGACCCGGAGCCTTGCTTCTCCTTTGGGAACCACGGGGAAGCCAAAACCAATCACCATGACTCCCAGCTCAAACAACTGCTTTGATTTCTTGATTGCTTCCGCCTCGTCACCGATCATGATCGGAATAATCGCCGTCGGAGAGGGTGTGCACTCGAAACCCAGGTCAGCCAACCCCTTGCGGAATGTGGCGACATTGTCGTGCAGTCGCTTGACGATGCCCGGATCGTTCTCGACGACTTCGATCGCTTTCTTGGCACTGTATGCGACCGTCGCCGGGAGTGCATTGGAAAACAGGCTGGGGCGAGAATGCTGCTCGAGAATCTCGATCGCTTTCTTCGACGTAGCGATATATCCACCGGCGGCACCTCCGAGTGCTTTCCCAAGCGTCCCGGTGAACACGTCAATCTTTCCGATCAGGTCGAAGTGTTCGTGGATTCCCCGACCACCAGCTCCGAGGACTCCGACTCCATGCGAATCATCCACGACCAGCATCGCGTTGTATTTCTCGCAAAGCTCAACCAATTGCGGCAGATGGGCAACATCGCCTTCCATACTGAACACGCCGTCGGTGACCACCCAGGTCGTCGAATACGAACTGGATTCTTTCAACAGTTTCTCAAGGTCTTCCAGATCGCTATGGCGAAATACTTTCTTGGTTACCGCTTTGGACATCAACCGCATGCCGTCGATGATGCTGGCGTGATTCAACTCGTCCGACAGGATCGTGTCCTGCGGTCCGACCAAAGTCGGGAACAACGCTTCGTTGGCGTTCCAGCAACTAACATACGTCAGCGCGGATTCGGTGCCGACGAACCGGGCGATGGCTTCTTCCAGTTTCCGGTGGCATTCCAGCGTGCCGCAGATGAAACGAACGGAGGCGGTGCCAGCACCATAATCGCGGATACCCTGGATGCCGGCTTCGATGACTTCCGGGTGGTCGGCAAGGCCCAGGTAGTTGTTCGCACACAGAACCAGCACATCGCCCTTACCATCGATTGAAACCACTGGCCGCATGGGCGAAGTGAGGTCGTAAAACGGCTTGAGCTGTCCAGACTCCGTCAGTGAGTCAATTAGCCCGGTGCAGCGGGCGTCGAATTGGCTGTTTGGCATGTGCTTTTACCTTCTTGTCCTTCTTGTTCAGCATCCTGTTGAATTTTCATCACCACTTTGATCGCTTCGCCAGATTGCATCATTTTGAAGCCATCTTCGAAATCTTCCATTTCGATCTGGTGCGTGATAATCGGATCGAGTTGCAGTTTGCCAGACAGAATCAAATCCTCCATCTGGTACCACGTCTCAAACATTCTCCGACCGTTGATTCCAAGAACGGTAACGCCCTTGAAGATAAGTGTAGAAAGGTCGACGGTGATTTCTTCGCTGGGGATTCCCAACAACGCGGCGGTTCCGCCATTGCGCAGGGCGGCAAAACCATCTCGAATCGCTTGCTGGTTCCCGCTCATTTCAACCAGCGAATGAACGCCACTGCCGCCGGCAAGTTTCCGGACGTCGTCTACCCAAGGCTTGCGAGCATCAAAAGCTTCATCGGCCCCAAGTTCTTTGGCCAATTTCATCCGACGCTCGTCGACATCAGTCACAAAGATCTTCCCCGCACCCGCAGCCTTGGCAACCGTTACCGCCATCAGTCCAATGATCCCAACGCCAGTGATCAGCACTGACTTGCCGCTGACTCCGGCGGCCATAACCGTGTGAACGGCATTGCCAAGCGGATCGAACACCGCGGCAATTTTGTTGGGGATATCCGGGTGGACTGGCCAGATGTTCTCTTCCGGGACGACCAGGTAATTCGCAAAGCAGCCGTTGGTGTCGATACCAATGATTTCGACGTTGTCACAGATGTGAGCCTGCCCGGTTCTACACGGTTCACAGGTCCCGCAGGCAATATGCCCTTCCGCGCTGACTCGTTGCCCGATCTGCGTACGTTGGACAGCCGGTCCGATTTCGGTGACGTGACCGACAAACTCGTGCCCAGTCGTGATTCCAACTGCCACACGATTCTGGCTCCACTTATCCCATTCGTAGATATGACGATCGGTCCCGCAGATACCGGCGTGGGTGACTTTCACCAACACGTCGCGTGGGCCATTGCAGGCAGGTCGACTTCCGGGCAGAAATCCAACCCCGGTCCAGCAGTCAGTTTGCGAATCGCTCGCATCTTAGTCGGAAGTTCGCTTGGCAATGCACCCTCACAGAAAAATTGTTTCACTAAAGATACCAGATTGTTTCACCGCGAGAAGGACGCTGCGAAGCCAGCTTGGACGCGGAATTGATCTGGAAACCAAAACAGCGAACCAAAAACTCGGCTGCGAATAAATACTCCGCGGTCAAAAATCAGACCGAAGTTGCAGCCGAAGCCTTGTTCTTGATTTCGATCCGGTTGGCAACGCCGACAAAGGCCTGCAAGGCGGCTTTGACGCTGTTTTGATCCACCCCTTGTCCGCGAAATGACTCACCGCCCGATTGGACTTCGATGTCTACTTTAGACACGCCGTTAGCCAGACCGCTGTTCTGGATTTCAAACGACTTACAAGTCATGTCGATTGCCGTGATTTGCTTCACAGCCGCGAATGCCGCAATGAATGGGCCGGCCTGATCGGAAAATTCGGCTGAGTTGGATTCCGTATCACGTTTCAGCTCCAGCTTAAATTTTGAGCCAGCGTTGGCTGCGCTTTCGATTTGATAGCCAGCGATCTTCCATTCCCGTTCACTCGCACCGTGAAGTTGTTTTTCGATCAACGCCACAATGTCGTCGTCGTAGACTTCTTTGCGCTCGTCAGCGAGTTTCTTGAATTCGCGAAACAGCTGCTTAAGCTCGTCCCCTTCGACTTCGTAGCCCAGTTGTTTGGCTCGATCGCCCAACGCAGCCCGGCCGCTGTGTTTGCCAAGAACGAGATCGGTTTTCGCGAACCCGACGTCTTCTGGCTTCATGATTTCATAGGTAGTGCGTTCCTTGAGCATCCCGTCCTGATGGATGCCGGCTTCGTGGGCGAATGCGTTTCGCCCAACGATTGCCTTGTTGCGTTGGATCTGCATACCGGTCAACCGAGTCAGCAGACGGCTGGTCGGTACCAGTTGATCAGTATTTATTTTCGAATCGCAATTGTAGAAATCGTTCCTGGTTTTCATCGCCATGACGACTTCTTCCAGTGAACAGTTCCCGGCTCGTTCGCCAATTCCATTGATCGTACATTCGATCTGCCCTGCCCCGTTCTCGATGGCGGCCAGGCTATTGGCGACCGCGAGGCCCAAGTCGTCGTGGCAATGCGCACTGAGGATGGCTTTGTCGATGTTTGGAACGCGGTCGACCAATGACTTGAACACCTGACCCATGTGAGCAGGTGTCGCGTAGCCGACGGTGTCGGGGATGTTGACCGTGGTGGCTCCGGCCTCAATCACGGCCTCGACGACTCGGCAGAGGAATTCGATTTCGGTCCGCGCCGCGTCTTCGGTCGAGAACTCGACGTTCTCACAGTAGCCTTTCGCTCGTTTCACACCGGCCACAGCGCGTTCAATAATCTCTTCGGGCGTCATCTTCAATTTGAAGTCGCGATGAATCGCACTGGTGGCGAGGAAGACGTGGATCCGCGGCGAACTGCAATCCTTAAGTGCTTCCCAAGCGCGGTCGATGTCCTGGTCGTTGCTGCGAGCCAACCCGCATATTTCCGGCCCGGAAAAAGTGTTCGCGATCTCCCTGACCGATTCGAAATCGCCAGGCGAAGCGATCGGGAACCCGGCTTCAATTACATCAACGCCCAAGTTCACCAGCGATTGGGCCATTTCCATCTTTTGTTCCTGGTCCATACTGGCGCCAGGGGATTGCTCGCCATCACGCAAGGTCGTGTCGAATATCTTGATTTGCCGATTTTGGCTCATGAATCTTCCTTTAGTGAGATGCGTCAGTATGACTTATTATCGGAATAGTCGCAATTTTGGGAAGGTACTTACACGCGTACGACGCAACTACGAAGAAAATTTCAGCCAGGAATGCGGCGAGTTCAGCGGTTGGCAGGGTTTCTCAATGTGAATGTCGGGTGGAGGCTCTTGCCGACACATTGGATTGTGTGTCTGCAGGAGCCTCCGCCTCCCGGAAAACACAACTTGATTTTAGAGCCCTGCGGTAGATGGAGCGGTTAGGTGTGATTTAGCAAACACTGGGTAAATCCAGTCAACTGTCAACACGGGCTGGAAGCCTATACTACCGCAGCAGGCAACTTTGACAGTTCCCCGAAGTCGCAAAAGAATCTCTGTCGAATCTCCGTCCCCTGCACCAACACCGTGCTAACTACGGGCAAACAGTACTTTACGAATCTCTTTATCGAATGAATCGCTGGCGTCAATCGCTTTGCGAAACTCTTCGCGGTCAAGAATGTAGCAAGTCGTGGGTTCCATCGCGACGATGGACGCGTTGCGCGGCTGATCTTTGATTAAGGCAACTTCGCCGAAATAGGCACCTGGCCCCAACTCGTTAATGGGATCGTCGCCGGTTGCTTTCGTCTTCACGGCAACCCGGCCAGTTTCAATCATATAGAACTGATCAGCCTCTTCGCCTTCGATAACGATGTTCTCGCCCGGCGAAAATTTTTCAATATGAAACATATTGGCAACATCAGCCAGCGTCCGAGGAGTGAGGTCACGGAAAAACTCAGTATCCTTCAGGTACTCACAAATTTGCCCCGTCACGTGAACGTTGGAATCGTTCTTGATCCGCCCGGCCACCATGTTGATGATTCGATCCGCGACATCCAGGATCCGATTATCATGAGTGACGATCAGCACGGTGCAGCCTTGTTTGTCGGCCATCTCGCGAAACATCGTTACCGCTTCACGACCAGATTTTTCATCCAGCGCCGCCGTCGGTTCGTCAGCCAGTACAATCCTCGGGTTATGAATCAAGCCTCGCGCCACAGCGACTCGCTGTTTCTGTCCGCCCGAAAGTGACTTTGGTTTGTAGTGAATCCGCTCACCGAGCCCCAACCGGGTGAGCATCTCTTCGATTCGAGGTTTAACCTTTGGCCCTTCCATTCCAACCAGTTCCGTTGCCATCTTTACATTTTGAAATGCCGTCAGCGATCCGAACAAGTTGTGAGCTTGAAAGATAAACCCGATCTTCTTGCGAACCTCATTGATGTTCTGCGTCGACATGCCTCGTAGCTCTTCGCCAAGCAGCTTCAGACTACCATCCTGAACCGTCCGCAATGTTCCGATCAAAGTCAGCAATGTTGTTTTTCCTGATCCCGATGGACCGGTCATAATCACAATCTCGCCGCTGCCAATCTTCAAATTGTTTTCGAACAAGGCCTGTGTTTTCGCATCACCGCTGCCAAAGAAGTAATTGAGCCCCTGAACGTCGATGAATGAATCGCTGTCAGACGCTATGGCAGAATTGTTTTTTGATGATTTATCACTACTCATGGATGTCTCAACTAAAACAGATTGGCAGGGTCCGAAGAAAGCAGTTTTTGCAGCGCGATGACACCGGAAACAACGCACATCGCAACCGTCAGCAGCAGCACCAAAGACGCGCGGTCAAAGTTCAAAAACATAATCAAGCCGGACGTGGAATTGACGAACGTAAATATCGCCAGCGTGATCAGCAGCCCAGGCAGGAACGATATGAATGACATGAATAACGCCTGGAGTACGACAACCGCAGCAAAGAATGATGTTGGATAACCCATCGCTTTCAAAGTTGCGAATTCTCCCATGTGATCAGCGATGTCGGTAGAAAGAACCTGGTAACAGATGATTAATCCAACCACGAATCCGATAATGGTACCGAACATGAAAATCAGACCGACCGGTGTCGCCTTGCCCCAAAAATCACGCTCCGATTTCAGAAAGTCTTGCTTGCTATTGACGATGACGTGCGGACCAAGACTTTTCTTCATGGCTGCAACCACCCGATCGACGTCTGCGCCTTTTTCAACCGTCGCCAATCCATAGTCCACTAGTTCCAGTGGGCGTCCTTGTCCTCGGTGGGAAAAATACCGGGCAAAATTCTCCGGTGTCATGATGATGTTCCCGTCATTGGAAAAGTCGATCCCGAGGCGAAAACAACCCACCATCTTGATCTTCTGGTTGAACAATTCCCCGTACAACTCACCATTCCCAGCGCAAACGTCTTCATTGAAGCCAAACATCGGCTTACTCTTGTCATCGGCAATTGCGGTCATCGGTGCGCTCAACGCATCCGCGAACGGGAGTACTCCAAAGTCGCCAAATACCGGCCGCTGAATATCAAACGCGATGACTCGAATTCTTCGCGATGGCTTGCCAATCTTTCGCAGCCTGGAAACAACGTTTTCGAAATAGATGGGATGAACGCTGGCGACCCCGGGAACATTCCGAGCTTCAATGATTTTTTGCAACGGCATGAGTTGCCCGCTGGAAAGCATAAATCGAGTACGCGTTCGGATCACGATATCTGCGTCCGTGTTTTCAGCGACGCGAACGTTGCTGTCGAACAGCGCGTTGCGGAACCCGGTTTGCATGAACATCAGCACAACCGCAAAAGTGATTCCCGTGCAGCGCACCGCGAGCCGACGCCAGTCGTCTGACGTGTTGGACCATGCGAGTCTAGCTGCCTGAACAAGAAACACTCATATTCCCCTAAAACAGATCTGCCGGATCAGCCTTGCGCAACTTTTGCAGAGCGATCATGGCGGAAATAAAGCTCATCAAAATGGACGAACCGAACACAAATCCCATCCGCTCCCAATTCATCGTAATCGGCAGGTTCGCAACATTGCCGACAATTTGATACAGCGCCAATGACATGATCAAAGCACAGACGTAACTGGCGGTCGCCAGAATAAATGCCTGTTCCAATACCGTTTTATTCAAATACAGATTGCGATACCCCATCGCTTTCAACGTCGCATATTCTCCGATCTGTTTGGTGATGTCTGCCGACAGAACGATGTACACGATGATGGCGCCGACGCAAAACGCGACCAGAGCTCCGGCCATAAAAATGAAGCCAATCGGAGTTTCTTTTCGCCAGTAGCTGATCTCGCGTTGCTCCAGGCCCTGACGTGTCACAATGTCGATCGGCGTCGCGGTTTCTGAAGCACCAGTCCGTTTGAATCGCTCCAGAATTTCTTTCTGTACCACTTCAGGATCAAAACCTGGTTCCAGCTGAATCAGACCGAGGGAAACCAATTGGGATGAATAGCCAGGCACGATTTCGTAAAAATGTTCCTGATGAACGATCGTCGCGCCATCCGACGCCAGACCAGTGCCGATTTTAAACAGGCCACCAATTTTTCCAGGGACTCCGTTGAGCTCAATCTCAAGTCCTAATTGCTCATCACCAAAAGGCTGTTTGTTGTTTTCACCAAGGAACCGGGGTCGCGAACTTTTGTCGACCAAAATGGATCGGCGATCTTCAATTAAAGGAATGGTTGAATTCAATTCGGCCTCCGTGAACGTGACGCCAATGGGATCAATGCCGATGATCAACATGCCTCTTTGCACTTCGCGAGCCTCATAGTTCCATTTACCAAGACTGACATGAATCGGCTGGACCGTTTTTATTCCTTTCACAGATTTCAGTAACGCAAGATGTTGACTATCGAATTGTCCGCAATCGACGAAGTTGTAATAGTCCGGGCAACAGGCGACGAGATCAAACTTCATCTTGTCGTAAAACACGACCGCAGTATCCGTGACCGCGCCGAGGAAACCGAGCTGCATGAAGATCAATACAATCGCGATACTGATCCCGACGATTGAAAGAATGGTTCGCCAGCCACCACTAATCAGATTGTGAATCGCCAGTGGAGTTGCCATATCGCCCTGATATTATTCAGCCGAGTTCAATTCGAGCGTCGATTCGGCATCTGGTTCTAGTTCGCTGTCGGGATCTGCCGAGTCATTGACATCATCCATCACAGGTTCTATCTCGACGTCGACTTGCAGGTTCACAAACTGACTCGCGATTTCTGCCTGGTCAAGTTCAATGACAACTTTGCCTGTTTTTCGGTCGACAGAAGAAAAAGGATTGGGATCCTTCATCGATGGTGGACCAATCATGATCCCTTTGGAGACCACTTTTCCCGTCAATGCGGAACCGATGGCATTGCTGGTAATCGTGGTTGCTGCACCGATCTGAACTTTCGCCAAACTGGTATCGTTGATTTCCGCAATGCAAACCATTTTGGAAGTATCGCCGACGAGCATGACCGGCTGATTGGTTACGGTGTTTCCTGGTTGGACGACAATATCCAATACCGTCCCGTCGACGGGTGACTTAATATCCAGCATCTCGATCGCTGTATTGGCAGCTTTTTCAGCAGCTGCAAATGTGTTCTCGGGCAACGCGGACTGACCGAGCATTGAATCAAGTCTTTCGATATCCAGCTGGGCCGCTTGTTCGGCACGTTCGATTCGTTTCATTGCCAGACGAATATCTTCTTCCGATTGTGCGATCTTTGTTTCCAGCTGCTGAACAACCAACCGCTGTTTGTCGACATCTGTTTGCCCGACCAGTTTCCGGGTTCGCGGTTGCGCTCGCAGATTGTGCAAACGCTGATACATTTCTTTTGCCGTTTTGAGTTGCGCCTCCAGCAAAGTAATACCTTTGCCTTGACTCATAACTTCATTCCGTTTTGCCTTGGCATCAGCCAGTGCCAGCTTCGCAGCCTCTCTTTTGAGTCGTCCATCGGCCTTTTCGACTTGCTGAGTTTTCTCGGCATCCATTCGCCGGGCCTTGGCAACTTCCAGCTCCATATGGGCCTGTTCCCCGCCGGCAAGTTTTACTACTGGCTGGTCGAGATCGACGGAGCTGCCAATTTCCAAATCGTAGAGCGATTCGATCTTCTGACCCATCGGCGCCATGACTTTCAACACGCCGGTTTTGGGTTGCAGCTTACCGATCCCGCGAATGCTGCTTGGAACGGAAACATCATTTGCAGTGACCGTTGTTTGTTCTGCAGCTTTATCGCCGGTCCGCTGGTTGCCGATATACCAACCTGCTACCGCCGCCGCGATGATCAAAAAGATAGTGATCGCATTCCGCATTTGATCGCCAATAATTCCCGCCGAGGTCGCTTTTAAAATCGCATCAATAGTTAATTATCCTCGAAAAACGACGTTTCGCGTCATGCATTTTTCGAATCTCTGCGAATAAAACTTCAGGATATACCAATTTAACGGCTCGTTCGCATCGCACACATCCCCAGGGGCTCTGCGAACACAACCAGCACATTGATAGTTCTGGAACGGCAAGCGAATGGACACCGCAACGAGAATGGCCAAGCATAGCGGCCATGCATTGCGAAATGGCCTTGGACAACCGGTGTCAGATCAATCCCGCTGCCCCAACAGCCTGGGACCGGGACGGGCTAAATGGTTGCCGTGTTGAATTCAATTACAACGACAGTTCAATTGACCAGTGGCTTCAGCCAGTCTGATCTTGGCCACTTCAAATTCGACCATTTCCTCGATGCGACGCGCTTTTGCCTGTTGCTGCTCAGCAAAATTGGCAATCGAATTCAAAAAAGATTCCTGGGCATCGAGTACCGCGGAAGACTCAATCATCTCGGCGTCGTCCACCAGTCGGTTGAGATCGCGGTTTTCCAGTTGGAGATTTTCAAAGCGTTTCTGCACTTCGGTGACTGCGGCGATTACTTCTTGTCGGACCAGTTCTTCTTGCAAATTGGCCAACTCTTTGAGTTGATGCTGGCGGATCGACTCACAGCATTGTTCTTGCTGCTCTTGAGCTTGCTGTTTGCGTCTGAGCAAAAAGCATCGTTTCACCTGACCAGCAAGTTTCAAACCGAGACGCGGATCCAGATTGCTGAGGACAGAATAGCACTTGGAACTATCACCGCATGAGTTGAATCCTCTAAGCGATTTCAATTCCGAGCGGCTCGACAGAGCCTTGATCACCTGTTGCTCAACGTCGATTTCGTCCAATTGAGGGTTAAAATGGTGATTGGGAACCAATCGCTGAGGATGACAACTGTCGATACCAAGCAACAAGTTCAACTTCACATTCAACTCGAAAACCCCGGGCTCCAAGCCGTTTTGCAACCTCTCAAGTTCAATTTCCTGCTTCCTGAGTTCCGCTTCAGGTTCCGCGGTTGCCAAATCCTCTTCATCTGCAATTTCAATCGTCTGTTTCAGGTCAACAATTTTTTCCTGCGAACCAGCGATGAGTTCCGTTTGTAATTGCGTGCCTGCCAGTCGAATCAACAATTCAGCAGCATCAGCGGCCGATTTGAGACGTTGCTGTTTTGCTTGCCCAGCTAGAAACCTGTCGACACACTCGATGCACCCTGATTCACAGCGAACGGCAAGTCGTTCATTTTCAATCAGATTTGCCAGCTTGGAATTGCACGCTGCTTTTTTCAGCACCTGATTCAATCCGACATTGGTCTCACTATGAAAAAAAGAAGGGTAGTCAAAACCAGATGACTCATGCAGCGAATCGAAACTTGCGGTTACGACGCCGCTGTTTTCTGAGGCGACAGGAACCGTGCATTGTGTGACTGGACGACAGTTCTGTTTGCAATTACAGCTCCTGCAGCCTGACGCAACCAGCACCAACGTCAGTGACACGAAGATCGAAATACGGTGATAATATTTGGCCGGCATGTACGTCGAGCATTGGACAGAGTTATTCGAAAATATCGAAATACCGGTATATCAAGATTAAAGCTGACAACACGAAAAACCAGAATTAACGTTTTCGCACCGGAGCCACCCCCACATTCGTTAAAGTTTGACTGATCGGCAAAGGAGTTGCTTGAAGATACACAGCTTGAATGTCTGGATCGTGAAAACGGGCTGGGAGCTGGTACGCAGCTACTTTTCATTTCGCCGGGTTGGTTCAAAATTTACGAAGTCCAGCCAAATGGCATGATTACAAAAAGAAAACCGTTATCCAATGGATTGGACAACGGCTTCGTGTTTTGCAATAAGCCAATGGTTGATTGACTCGAACTGTGTTGAAAAGCAAACTCTTGACTACTCACCTCGGAGCTTCAAACCCGCTTGGGTTAGCTTTTCCCGGATTTCGTTGAGGCTGGTGACGCCGAAGTTCTTGCATTCCAATAAGTCGTCGCCAGATTTGCGAACCAGTTCGCCAATCGTGGTCAATCCGAGTCGAGTCATGCACTTGCGAGCTCGTACCGACAGATTGAGGTCAGACATTGGGCGTTCCAGCAATGCTTGCTCGTCCGGTGTCATGGTGCTGGTATCAAGCGGCTCCAGTTCCGCTTCTTTCTCATGAACGAACTGGCCAACTCGGAGGCCCTTGTTGGACATCATTTCGCGGATTTCAACTAGCGACGTTTCGCCAAAGTTCTTACTGGAAAGCAATTCGACTTCGCTGACTTTCGTCAAATCGCCGAGTGACTTGATGCCCATTTTCTGCAGGCAATTGCGGCTGCGTACCGAAAGCTCGAACTGCGAGATGGAAATGCTCATCACACTCGCCATCTGTTGCTGTTCGCGGAGCTGTTCCGGGTTGTATGGTCCGTCCAATGACGCGATTGCATCGTCACGGAACAAACGAGCTTCCGGGTGATTCGGGAAAGATTCGAGAATTCGATCATAGCAACGAGCCGCACGTTCATTCTGGTCGTGGTCTTCGTACAACAATCCCAGGTTCAACAGCGAACCGACATTCGTTGGAAAGACTGCAGCCGCACGTTGGTAAAGTTCGATGGCTTTCTCATCGTTGCCACGCCGATCATTCTCCAGTCCCAACCCAAACAACGCACCAGGGTGTGTTTCATCCAGTCCGACTGCCCGTTCGTATAACGCGATCACTTCGCCAGGATTGTTGCCCACAGCAGCGATCGTCGCTCCTCGCTGGTACAAGTATTCTGACGTCTGCTCGATTTGGCCGAACATGTTGTCCAGAATCCCCATCGCGCCTTCCAGATCACCAAGGTGCCGTTTGCACTCGGCGATTGCAAGCAGGCAACGATCATTGTCGTAGCCAGCGGTCTTGGCAGACTCGTAGCACGTTACAGCTTCCGCATAACGATTCTGAGCGAAATGGCCTCGGCCCTGATAAAAGTACGCCAACGCGCCACCATCAGCGTTCCCGAGTGTCGAGATCGCTTCGTCGTATCTGCCTAATATAAATTGACAGATGCCCAGCCGGACGTTTGTGGCCGGAGTGCGATCCATTTGTGATTCCAGCTGCTGGGACACGTCCCGAAGTGCAGGGAATTGTGAATAGTCGTTACTGATGCGATCAGAAATAAACGCAATTTCGCTGGGCCCAAACGAACTGTTGGACAGCAGGATATCTTTAAGGTCGATTTCAGGTGCTTGACTCATCAAGGCTTTGTCTCCCAGAATTTGTATTTTCGTTATTTATAACATTCGGCCCGCAAATTGCTCAAGGCGTCGGGCACGAGTAGCTCAAGAGTGTTGTTTCTGTGAGCCTTCATGAACCTTGGAATCCCGTTGAATGGAGTCGAAGGTTGGCAGTGAAGACCGTCTTTTCCTTGCTAATCCTTGCTCTTTGCCCCGCCCGTGCCTTTCGACTCGCCGGATTTCTTGGCGGGCTTGGATTCGGCTTTCGTGGACCCGGATTTACTGTCTGAGCCTCCGGAGTCGGATTTGGAATCCTTCTTGGAATCTTTGGCTGCCTTCTCGCCCTTCTTATACGAATCGCTTCGATAGTCGGTTTGGTAAAATCCTGAGCCCTTAAAGACCACAGCGGCTCCGGTTCCGAATAGTCGCCGGGCTTTCTTCTTCTTGCAGTCGGGACACGATTTCACGGCGTCATCGGTGATCTTTTGGAACAATTCCCAAGAGTGGCCGCAGGCATCACATTCGTAATCGTAAGTTGGCATGGTTGTCGTACTCCGTTCTAAGTCGCGTCCCCTGAGCCTGTATCGTCTGAGTCCGTTTTGGGGCCCGTCGAAACGAAAACTTGCGATGGTCGGATGACTCGATCGTGCAACATATAACCGGTTCGCATCTCCATCATCACGGTTTGAGCCGCAAACTCTTCGCTCGGTTCCATTTTAACCGCTTGATGCAGATTGGGGTCGAAGGGCTGCCCAATGGATTCGATCGGCGAGCAGTGATTTGATTTCAGGATCATCAAGATCTGATCGGACACCATTCGAACGCCTTCCAACAACGAAGCGTTGGACTCATTCTCCGTTGCCGAATCCACGGCGCGGTTGAGGTTGTCGACTGCCTCCAGCAGCTCGTTCATCATCGGCAGCGAGGCATACTTGATCTGGTCTTGCGCCTGTTTGGCAGAACGCTTGCGAAAGTTTTCCAAGTCCGCGGCCGCCACCAAAGCGCGTTTTTCCGATTCCGCCAACGCAGCTTTCAGATTCTCGAATTCGGTGCCCGCTGGGTTCTGGTCAACCGCATCGGATTCTTCAACTGCCTCAAACTCTTCTTCAGGGACAGCGATGTCGTCGAGTCCCGATTCAGGATCCATTTCCTGTGGCACGTTTTCGTTCATAGCCTGGTCAGTCAGTGTGATTGTGAAATTTACTTAAGCGTGGGTCGTCGCAAAATACTCTTTAATGCGATCCATGAAATTTTTGCGTTCGGGCAGAACCTGGGTACTCTCGATTTCCGCAAGTTGCCGCAACAGCTGTTCCTGCTCGCTCGACAGCTTCTTCGGTGTTTCGATAAACGTCTGCACCAGCAGATCACCAGTTCGGCCACCTTGCGGATGCGGCATGCCTTGGCGAGCGATCTTGAAAACCGCTCCCGATTGCGTCCCCTTGGGTATCTTAAGCGTTTCACGATCGGTCAACGTCGGCACGACGATCGCAGCGCCCAGGGCTGCCTGCGTATAAGAGATCGGCATCTGAAGGATCAGGTTTTGACCGTCTCGATGAAAAATTTTGTGCGGAGCGATATCAATAAAGCAGTAGCAATCGCCTGCAGGGCCACCCGGAGGCCCCGGTTCGCCTTCGCCGGTAAGCCGTACTCGCATCCCATCGTCGACACCAGCAGGAATCGAAACGTCCAGCTTGATGTTGCGAGCTACCTGGCCGCGGCCTCCGCAATCACCGCACGGATCGACAATAATTTGACCCGCACCACGGCAAACCGGGCACGTCGTTTGGACGCTGAGGATTCCCGCCGATTGGACGACTTGGCCTCGACCGCCACACTGCTGGCAATGCTGTGGCTGTGATCCGGGGGTAGCCCCGCTGCCGTCACATGTCGTACACGCGGCACTGCGCTGGAGATCCAAGGTTCGTTTGACGCCGGTTGCGGCTTCTTCCAGGGTCAGTTCGACATCGACGCGAACATCACTGCCTCGACGCGAGCGCCCTCGACCGAACAAGTCACCAAACAGGCCTCCCGCGCCTCCGCCACCAAAGATATCGCCGAACGCGGCAAAGATGTCTTCAGCGGAGCCGAACTGGTTCCCCGCGCCTTCGACGCCGGCATGGCCGAACCGATCGTAGCGGTTGCGTTTGTCTTCATCACTCAGTATCTCGTAAGCCTCGGCTGCTTCCTTGAAACGCGTGCTCGCTTCTTCGTCACCGGGATTACTATCCGGGTGAAACTTTACCGCGAGCTTGCGGTAGGCTTTCGAGATTTCGCGTTCCGAAGAATTCTTGGCAACACCAAGGACTTCGTAGTAATCGCGTTTTGCCATAAGTCTGGTCTCGGTTGGAGGAAATCGGCTGCCATGCCATTACGTTGTCGGGCTACATCCGAGATTCATGTTGCCGTTCAAGTATGGAAACAGGCCACCCGGTTGGTGGCCTGATCAATTTCGCGCCCATTTTGGTTAAAAACGGGCCGACCAATACAAGATAATCGTTTACCGCGTTACTACGCGATAGCACCTTCAATCGGTCGCTTTTTCTTATCTTCTTCGTCGAACGTTGACACCATCGCGTCAGTCGTCAACAACAAGCCGGCGATGCTGGCAGCATTAGCCAACGCAGTACGAACGACTTTAGCCGGATCAATGACCCCTGCCTTAAACATGTCGACGTACTCGCCAGTATGTGCGTTGTAGCCCTGATTGTTGGACTTCTGCGAAACATTGTCCGCAACAACGCTACCGTCGATGCCGCCGTTGTCAGAGATCTGACGAATTGGAGCCGACAGAGCGTTAAGCACGATATCAACGCCGATTTGCTCGTCGCCTTTAGCTGCACCAACGATCGTCTTGCCATCGTCACCCTTGATCGGGCTTTTCTTGACAGCAGCGACTGCTTCGGAGCAACGGAGCAGAGCAACACCACCACCTGGCAGGATGCCTTCTTCGATTGCTGCGCGAGTGGCGTGCAAAGCGTCTTCGACACGAGCCTTCTTTTGCTTCATGTCCGTTTCGGTTTCCGCACCAACACTGACGACAGCAACGCCACCAGTCAGCTTAGCCAGACGTTCTTGCAGCTTTTCGCGATCATAGTCGCTGTCCGTCTGCTCGATCTGCTTACGGATCTGGTCGATCCGAGCGTTGACGTCTTTACGAGCTCCAGCACCTTCGACGACCGTCGTGTTACCTTTGCCGACAGTGATCTTCTTGGCCGAGCCAAGATGTTCTGGCTTGACGTTTTCCAGTTGGATGCCGAGATCTTCGCTGATCAGCGTTCCACCAGTCAATGTCGCGATGTCGCCGAGCATTGCCTTGCGGCGATCGCCAAAGCCAGGAGCTTTGACTGCACAGACGTTCAGCGTGCCGCGAAGCTTGTTGACGACCAACAGGGTCAAAGCTTCAGCGTCGACGTCTTCAGCGATGATCAACAGCGACTTGCCTGACTGACCGATCGTTTCCAATACGGGGATCAGGTCGCGAACGTTGCTGATTTTCTTTTCGAAGATCAACACGGAAGCGTTTTCGAACTCGCATTCCATGTCCGTTGGGTTGTTGATGAAGTAAGGCGAGATGTAGCCCTTGTCGAACTGCATACCGTCGACGTACTCAACAGTCGTGTCAGCAGTCTTGCCTTCTTCGACAGTGATCACGCCGTCCTGGCCAACTTTCTCAAGTGCTTCGGCAAGCAATTCGCCGATCACCATATCGTTATTGGCACTGATCGCACCGACGTTGGCGACTTCTTCTTTCTTCGAAACCTTCTTGGCCATTTTGGCAAGTTGGACTTCGGCAGCCGCAACCGCTTTGTCGATTCCTCGACGAACCGCCATCGGGTTGCTGCCCGCAACGATGTTTCGCAAGCCTTCTTTGAAGATCGCTCGCGCCAATACCGTCGCAGTCGTCGTGCCGTCACCGGCCAGATCAGAAGTCTTTTGAGCAACTTCGACAACCAACTTAGCGCCCATGTTTTCGAACCGGTCGTCCAATTCGATTTCCTTGGCGACTGTCACGCCGTCTTTAGTGACCGTTGGGCCACCGTACGACTTGTCGATAATCACATTGCGACCTGTCGGACCCATGGTGATTGCCACAGCATCCGCAAGTTTATCAATTCCACGAAGCATTCGCGCTCGTGCGTAATCGTCAAAAAGTAATTGTTTAGCCACGATTATTTCCTTGTAGTTTGAATGCTCTTACAGAACCTTGGCGAGGATATCGCTTTCGCGAAGGATCTTGACGTCGTTGCCGTCGATTTCGATTTCCGTTCCGCCGTACTTGCCGAAAATGACTTCGTCGCCAACAGTCACAGAAAGTTCTCCACGGTCGCCACTGTCCAGCAATTTGCCTGGGCCAACAGCGACGATCTTGCCACGTTGAGGCTTTTCCTGAGCCGAGTCAGGGAGCACGATGCCGCCCGCAGTTGTCTCTTCAGCTTGAAGTGGTTCAACGACAACGCGGTCGTCCAAAGGTCGAATAGAAATTTTAGCCATGGTTATATTCCTTAAATTGATTTTTTGTTTTTGATTGAATCCGGGTTTAAGTAATCCTTCGAGACCAAGCCGGCGATACGGGAACGATTAACATTCCCGCAGCTGCCGCTGTTTGCTCGAATCGACTACATCATGCCAGGCATTCCGCCCATGCCACCCATGCCGGGCATACCACCCATGCCAGGCATGCCGCCCATTCCACCCATGCCCATATCGCCACCCATTCCGTGGTCGTGATGGTGTCCACCTTCGTCTTCTTCCTCTTTCGGAATCTCAGTTACGAGCGACTCGGTAGTGAGTAACAGGTTGGCAACACTGGCTGCATTTTGCAGAGCAGTCTTAACGACTTTGGCTGGGTCGATGATGCCGGACTCAAGCATGTCGACGTATTCGCCGGAGTCAGCATTGAAGCCCATTGTCTTGCCTTTGGTTTCGCGAACGCGGTTGACCACGATCGCTCCGTCGAATCCGGCATTCTCAGCGATGCTGCGAAGCGGGTACTCGAGAACCTTGCGAATGATCTTCACACCGCCCTCTTCGTCGCCCTCAACTTCAACTTTGTCGAGAACTTTTTCAGAGCGAAGCAACGCGATTCCGCCACCAGGAACGATCCCTTCGGCCAACGCCGCCGCAGTCGCGCTCTTGGCGTCTTCCAGCAGGTCCTTGCGTTCTTTCAGTTCGGTCTCAGTGACCGCACCAACGTTGATCTGGGCTACGCCGCCAGCCAACTTGGCCAAACGCTCTTGTAGCTTTTCACGATCGTAGTCGCTGGTCGTGGATTCAATTTCATGTCGAATCTGCTCAGCGCGGGCTTCGATAGCATCCTTCTTGCCTTTACCACCAACCATGATGGTCTCTTCAGAAGTGATGCGGATCTTCTTGCAAACACCCAAATCGGAAAGCTGAACGCTTTCCAGGTCGATGCCCAGGTCTTTGAAGATTACCTGGCCACCAGTCAATACGCCGATGTCGCCCATGATGGCTTTGCGGCGATCGCCGTAACCCGGAGCCTTAACGGCACAGACTTGCAGGATCCCACGCATCTTGTTGACGACCAAAGTGGCCAACGCTTCGCCTTCGATGTCTTCAGCGATGATCAACAATGGCTTCTTGGACTTGCTGACAGCTTCCAGCAATGGAATCAGTGCCTTGTTCGAAGAGATTTTTTCTTCGAAGATCAACACGTGGCAATTTTCCAGTTCGACAGATACATCGTCCTGATTGGTGACGAAGTGCGGAGAAAGGAACCCGCGATCAAACTGCATACCTTCGACGACTTCGACAAACGTCTCAGCTCCACGGCCTTCTTCAACCGTGATCACGCCGTTCTTGCCAACTTTCAGGAACGCTTCAGCCAGGACCGCACCAATGGATGGGTCATTGTTACCAGCGATGGTGGCAACTTGCTTGATCTCGTTCTTGCTCTTTTCGTCGATTGGCGAAGAAAGCTTGGTGATTTGGTCGCAAATCGCGTTGGTTGCTTTCGCAATACCGCGAGAGAGAGCCATTGAATCGTAACCAGCTGCGATCATCTTGAGGCCTTCACGGAAGATCGCTTCGGCCAAAACCGTAGCAGTCGTCGTTCCGTCACCAGCAACATCGTTTGTCTTGCTGGCTGCTTCTTTGACCAGTTGGACGCCGAGGTTTTCGAATGGATCGTCGAGTTCGATGTCTTCGGCGACAGTCACTCCGTCCTTGGTGATCTTCGGGCTACCCCAACCTTTATCAAGGATCGCGTTGCGGCCACGAGGACCCAAAGTACTGCGGACCGCTCGGGCCAGCTTAGAAACGCCTTCCAATAAGGGCTTCTGGGCGGCCTCTTCGAATACCATTTGTTTGGCCACGTTAACCTCCGTTTAGATTGTTTTAGTTAGCTTTATCAATAATTGGGCATTCACAGCCCGAGATTTCGGTTTTGACCTGACATACCGCTTCCGTCAGCTGCAGTGCAGGATTCTGACACAGATAGCAATCATTGTGCCAAATGTTAGAAAGACCGGGAATTGGGCCAGAAGACTAAAATTCGGTGGAATCTGTGAACCGTGGACTGCCATTCCTCACAGCTTTGGATTCCAGCAATTCGAACACTGCCAGTTTGGCATAGATGGGATTTAGCCAATCGCTGAATCCGCTGATGGTGAGGTGCGCCGTCGCCTACGCCCCTGTTTTTGCTTCATTCTTGCGTAATGGGGCCTGTCTACCACCAGGCCAGAACTATACCCAACAGGCCTAACGCATGAACGACACTACAGTACGTATGGGATCAATCGGCAACGAGTCGACTTGCAATACTCGCGGTATTCTTCGCTTTTGGATAGCAGGCGTTCTTCGGTCACGATTCGCATGTAAAGGAAGACCGTCATGCAGACGTAGATTGTCAGGTTATGCACGGTCGGCTGATTCATTATGAAACCAAAGTATGAAATCACATAGGCAAAGTACAACGGATGGCGAACGTACTTGTACATTCCAGTGGTCTTGATTCCGCGATTCGCTGCCACGATTCCAAAACTGCGGTTCAGCGACAGGATGCTAAGCACCTGCAATACGAAACCAAAGGTCTGAACGACCGTTCCGAGCAAGTTGTCGCTACCGGGTACAGTGACAAACAGCAATGAGCAGTACGTCCCAACGATCGCGATTGCCCAATCGTAGGGAACAAAGGAAACCTCTTTCGGACGTCGACGCGTCAGGAAAAAGAAGACATCGAGCGAAAGCTTGCAAGTCAGCAGCAACGCGCTAATCCGGAAGCAGGCCATCAGTCCTGTTCCAGCCTGAACCAGGAACCGGAAAAAGAACAACGCCAGAATTACGTTCCCCGCTACTTCCCAAACATTCCAAAATGCTTGGGGATTGTCTTGTGAGATTTCATTTGGCGTAGTTGATGACATCGAAAGCTCCGAGCAGGGTTGCCGGGGTGTATTGGCTGGAATTCGTGAAAACGTAGGTCAACGACGAGTTCCGGACATTGGAAAAAGTAGTATTCGGGCGGGCATTATTTGGTCGCTTCGCTATTACCGCCAAATTCGGCAATTTTGTAATGATTGTGCGACATATTATGATGTTGGAAGTCTTGCGACGTGTTGATGCGTCCATCGGCAGTTGCGCAGTTCTCAGTCCTGGTGCATGAAAGAATGGAATGCTTCGTTTAGTAACAGTCTTTTCCGTACTCGTTGGCGTACTAGTTTGTGCAGATTCCATCGTCCTGGCCCAAACACCAGATCTGACCAGCCAGACCCTTGATTTTCGTAATGTCACGTCAACCAACGTGATTCAATTGTCGGCTGACATGCCGGGCGGTAACGAGAAAGACATCGCGTTCGCGGATTTCGACAATGATGGTGACAACGATGTCCTCATTTCAATGTCCCGTTCAGACTTTGGGCAGCGATCCAACAAACTGTACGTGAATGAAGGCGGGATGCTCAACGAAGTCAGCGGCACATCGGTGATTCCTGGATTCGCGATTCCAGATGTCGCCCGCTCTGCATTTTTCCGCGACTATGACGGAGATGGCTTTGCCGACATCATTGTGGCCTGTGATTCTAATAGCGGGACAGCAACCAACACCTCTGCTGGCAGAACGAAATATTTCCGAAACATCAACGGTCGTTCATTTGTAAATGAGAGCGAGCGACTGGGAAACATTTTCGGATCCGCGACCAACGCGACCTCTGCAGATTTCGATGCGAACGGATTCGATGACTTGGTGTTGGTTAACGAACCGAATTCTTCGCAGGATGCTTATGCATTGAACAACCTGGCTGAAACCGAGCCTGGAGTTTTCACGGTCGTGACCTCGACAGACATGGTGACGGAAAACAACTATGGCGACAACGGAGAAGCCGCCGACATGAATGGTGATGGGTTGTGCGACCTGTTGATCGCCAATTCTTCGTCCTTTAGCAGTTTTATCTTCTACAATAACAACGCTGGGCAAGGCTCCGGGCCAGGCGATTTTAGTTACGTTTCGCCGGGCAGTTGTTCCAGCTTTCCCGGCATCGATGGACTCGACGAGCGAGTTCTGTTTCCAGGCGATTTTGACGGCGATGGTCGCACAGACTTTTACTTTTCGAATCGGGTCCGCGATGGCGAGGACCTGCAGGACTTCGTGATGCAAAACGTTGGCAACGATGAATTCAATCGAGCGGAATTCGTTGCCATCCCGATGCCTGAAACCACTTTCTCAGAGACGATGAAAGTCCGCTCGGCCGATTTAGATGCCGACGGGCGAATCGACTTATTGGTTTCGTCCGAGTTTCGGCGACCTCAGATATTCCGCAACACCTCAGAGAACGGCTCGATCAGCTTTGTTGAATGGACGCCTGCCGTTTTCACAACGGCTCATGCTGGCTGGCAAGCCAACAGCGCTGACCTGGTCGGGGAGCAACGCAACGATGTTCTTGTCGGTGCTTTGCAGGATGAACACTTGTTCGAAAATCAAACGTCGGACTTGTTCGAAGTCGCTGATTTGACGGCGGGTGAACTGCCACCGTTCCACAATTCCGCACCGATCGCAGTCGTGGGAAATTCGGCCGTTGGTGATTCGGTTACGTTGGAGACTGGTGAATTGCCTGCTGGTGCGAATGTGAGTGTTCTGGTTCGGTCGCTGGGAGCTGTCGGGCTGACTGTTTCGCAGAACGGAGTTGAAATTGCCAGCTCCAATCGAAGCGGCAGCGGGACCGATCAAGCGATTCAGTTTGTGGTGCCGGGTGATGGCGTGGTGTCGTTCGAAATCGCGATGGAGGCGATCATTTTCGATGGCAATGGAGATGGCGAAGTGAACTTGCTGGATATCGACTTTCTTGTCGATTGCTTGAACGGCAATAGTTCTGACTGTGACGCCTTCGACATCAACGATGATGGCGGACCGGACCTGCTGGTCGTGCAGCCGTTCATCGCGGCGTTGCTGACCAACAGCAACTCACAGCAATTCGTTGTCGAATTGCTCAGCCGCGACGATTAAGTGTTTGGCGGTTCTTGGAAATGCCTCTTCCACTGACCGATCAGTTTAACGACAAGCCGGCAGGCGCCGGCGTTTGGTGTTTTAGTAGCAGACACGGTCGCCTGCCGGCTCGTCGTTAAACTGGGCATGCCCGCTTATCGCGTTACGCTCAACGCGCCAACGCCTAGCCACCCAACTTCTTTCGCAAATCAGGAGTTACCTCGCACGAAACAAAACCGCCCGCCTCTGCTGAAACCAAACGCCGCGCAACGATTTGGCCCGAGCGTTACAATCCATCCGACAGTTTCTTAATCACGCTGGTGAATTGTCGCGCTGCGATCAGGAACGTCATGATGACAACTATGATTCCAAGTCCGTTTGCCAGCCAACCGTTTGTGAATCGACCAAGCAATTCTTTTCGATTGAGAACGTAGAGCAGAAATATCGCCACGATAGGTAGCAACAATCCGTTTGCGATCTGGGCGACGATTATCGTTTCCGCTGGGCTGGATCCAAAAGCGATCGCAAATGCAAGTCCGACTACGACGACGATACCGGCGACCGTTCGCAGTTTCCAATCTTGCAGTCTGGCATCCCATCCGAAACAACCTGCCGCGGCATAGGCGGCTGCAATCGGAGCCGTGATTGAGCTCGTCAATCCAGCCGCAAACAGACCAATAGCAAAGATCGACTCAGCCCACGTTCCCAGGCTCGGCCGCAGTTGGGCAGCAATGTCGCCGACTTGCCCAATTTCAGCGTCTCGAAATGTCACTGCAGCCGTCACCATCAAGGAGGCTGTAATTATCCCGCCGACCGTGATCGACAAAATCGTGTCGAGCAGGGAGTGCCTGACATGCCCTGCCAAAACGTTATCGTTGTGTTGTTCATCGCCCGTTGGAACGCTGCCGTCGGCCGAATACTTGTTTGCTGCAGCACTCGCGTGGAGAAACAGGTTGTAAGGAACGACCGTCGTTCCAATCAAACCAACGATTGCCCACTCGCTGCCGTCCGGGATGGTTGGTTTCAGTCCTCCGATCAGCGAGACTATCTCCGGGCCACACAGGATCGCCGAGATAGTAAACACCAACCCCATGATCGCCACGAGACTTGCCAGAAACCACTGCAGTACAGCCAATCGACCAATCATGATCACGGTCAAAGCAACTACCGCGATTGCGATTGCCCAAACGGTGCTCGGCAGCGGAGTCAGGATTTCCAAGCCGGTTGCTGCACCCATGATATTGCCTGTTTGGTAAGCACAATTACCAAACAATATCGCCCCCAGAACGAGTGAGATCGCAGCCCATTTCGTGGAGGGGTTTCGGAAGGTTGTTCGAATTGCATTCGCCAGGCCACCTTTAGAGACGATGCCTAGCCTGGCCGCCATTTCTTGAAACACGATCGTTGTGAAAACTGCGAAAACGATCGCCCACAGCAATGTGTAACCATACTGGGCCCCTGCTTTACTTGCGGTTAATACGGTGCCGGGGCCAATGAACGCTGCGGTGACTAATAAAGCCGGACCGAATCGAAACGGTCGTGACGGGCTGGTTAACTCTGGCTGGAGCGGCGGAGCGTATGGCAATTGTGTTTCGTTTTTTGTCATGGTGAACCAATGAATGGTTTGAACGATGTCGAAGATAACGGTCAGTCGGACTGGCGTAAACGGTGCCGGATTTGTCGTTATAGTTGACGCAAACACCGCCTTTTTACCGCCCGCTTTGTCATTTTCGCCGTCGACCATACCAATGCGTTTTGATACTATTAGGCGGTCGCAGATGAGCGACTTCTGCTCTCGAACTGTATTCTCGGGCTGTTACACCCTGGGATCGCCGATATGGATACGCAAAAAAAATTGGGTTATAGATTCTTGCGAAGGAATTCACTTCTGGCAGCTTCTTGCTGTTTGTTCCTGCTGATGACTTGCGCTGAGGCAAACGGTCAGCAGTGGGCTCGTCAGATGTTTACCAAGTTTCAGCATGACTTTGGAACTGTGGCGAAGAATGAAAAAGCGGAATATCGTTTCGCGATGAAGAACTCGTTCCAGGAAGACATTCGAATTCGGGGCGTTACGACCAGTTGTGCCTGCACCGACGTTTCGCTGACCAGCAAGGTCATCAAGTCGCGCGGAACGGAATATCTTGTGGCGACTTTCAACACCAGGAATTTCGTCGGCCAGAAACAGGCCACGTTGACGGTTCATTTTGATTACCCGTTTCCAGGTGAAGTGCAAGTTACCGTCCGTGGATTCATTCGCGGCGATGTGAAGTTTGATCCGGGCGAAATTGATTTCGGTTCTCTGACGCAGCAGGCGTTAAAGACTCGCTCCGCAATGCGGCAAATCAAGATTACCAAATACAACAATCCGGGTTGGCGAATTTCCGATGTGAAAAGTACCTTCCCGCATGTTGGCGTAACATTGACGAATCCATCACAAATCGGCAGTCAGGTTTCGTACGACATGGAAGTGCGAATTAAGGAGACTGCTCCGGCAGGTTTTGCGCAGGGCGAATTACTGATCGTCGGAGATGAGTTTGGTCGAAAAACCAGCATTCCGATTAAGTTTTCTGCCAAAGTTGCCTCAGCCCTTGAAATCAGCCCTGCGGTCCTGACTATCAGCACAGCCGAACAAGGCGGAATGATCTCCAAGAAAGTCATTATCAAAGCGGCTGAGCCGTTTCGCATCAGCGATGTTACCTGTTCAAACGACTCGTTCTCGGTGACTGCTGATCCAGAGAAGAACAAGAAAGTGCATTTCGTGACGGTTGAGTATTCGGTTGACCAGCCTCCTGGTAGCTACGAGTACGACCTGGAGTTCGTCACGGATCTGAATGGCAAAACGACAGGCAAAATGAAAGCGGTCGTCGAAGTCACCGCCGCTGTAGCGGACGATAGTTAGAGACTTGTTTGTGTCCCTGGTTTTTGTTTGTGTGCCATGCTCTCGCCTTTCCAACAATAAGCCATCTTCAAGCAACGGCATGCTTACGCTAGGAATGAGGCAATGGTCAACGCGGCGTGAGCATGCTTGGTCGTTACGGGCACACGCAACCACCAACGCTCGCGTAAACATGGCACCCGTCAATTCAGGTCTGACGAGCCACTAATTTACAGCTTGTTCGCCAACCAGGTACTTTTTCTCGAACGCTTTCACGACCGGCCGCTGAGCAATTTTTTTATTGACGTGGCTTCGAGCCTGCAACATCTTTTCTTGCGCCTCCGCGGCCGTCATGTGGTCGTTTTTGATCAACCAACACGCAACGACCGTAGCGCTGCGAGCTCGCCCAGCTTTGCAGTGCACATAAATTCGCTTTCCCGCGGCGACCTGTTGTTCCATGAATGCGACAGCCCGCTCAACCGATTCCAGCGTTGGGTGGGTGAAATCCACAGTCGGTACCCGAAGCTGCTCGACATGGTGTTTTTCGTACTCAGCAACCGGGCCGGGATATTCTTCGCAAGTGTTAACCACGGCTCCGACTCCAATTTCAGCAAGCTTTGCGATGTCGCTGGCGAAAGGCAGTGCTCCGAGAACCACGTTCTGGTCTACTTCGTCCCACCAGTTTCGCACGTTTAACACACGGGCCAGCAATGCGTTGTAGGCCAAAGTTGGGTAAAACAGGATCGTGGCGGTGAGTTTATCTATCATCGTGTTCGATTGTCGTTTTTGCCAGTGCTGGACGTTATCTGGAACGGACATCATACTCATCCTTTTCTGATTCGGAACAGAGCCTTCAGCCCATAGCAGGTAAATCATTGGCAGCTCACTGGACGACAGATGATTCTCGCGATCTGTATAACTTGGATCGCTGGGGGCTTGGCTTTTTTGATATCAATGAGCAAGGCCAGTTGGTGGCCTGTCTGGGTGAGAATCAGGAGAAAAAGATATCTGTCGTCGGTGCCGTTGAAGCGGCCACAGAACTTGGGCTTAAGGCTCCGTTCGTGGTTCGGTTCCCGGACATCATTCGCATGCGAATCGACTTGATTTACTCGTCGTTCGCAGAAGCCATAGAGCAATTCGAATACGGCGGAACGTACCGCTGTTTTTATCCTGCCAAAGTCAACCAACACCGCGATGTGATTGCCACTGCGATTGATGCCGGGCGAGTTCATGGAGGTGGCGTTGAAGCTGGGAGCAAAGCAGAGTTGTTGGCTTTGTTGTTGATGACTGACAACGATGTGCCCATCCTGTGCAATGGTTTCAAGGACCAATCTATAATCGAATTGGCGTTGCGCGGCATGCAGCTTGGTCGTTCGATTAAAATCGTTCTGGAAAAACCAGAAGACCTGCGGATGGTGCTCGAGACGTCTCGAAAATTGGGCGTCAAACCGAGTTTGGGAGTGCGGGTTAAACTCGCAGCTCGATCGGGAGGAAGATGGAATGCTTCCGGTGGTTCTAAGTCGAAGTTTGGGCTGAACGTTTCGCAAGTCCTCAATGTCGTCGAACGATTGCGGGACGAAGGTATGCTGGACTGCCTGGAGTTACTTCATTTTCATCCAGGCAGTCAGATTTCCAACGTGCGAAAAATCAAGTCTTCGATTGTCGAAGCCGCTCGAGTCTATGCCGATTTGGTCGCCAATGGCGTCCCGTTGAAAATTATTGACGTCGGTGGTGGGTTGGCGATTGACTACACTGGTGAACGAAATCAGGACCCGTCCAGTAAAAACTATTCGCTGCAGGAATATGCAAATGATGTGGTTTACTATATTCAGCAGGTGTGCCGCGAAACGAAGGTAGCGGAACCGGATATTTATTCTGAAAGCGGACGGGCCATTACTGCACACCACAGCCTGTTAGTGGTTCCTGTGCTCGATGAGTCGAATGTCTCGTCGAAACGTCCCGATTCGGCTTTGCCTGTTGAAACGGTTGATGAAAATACGTCCTCGGTTATTAAAGAACTTACGGCGATTCTTGATACGCTGCACCCGCGCAACCTGTCGGAGTCTTTTCATGACGCACAGGCGGCGATCGAAGCTGCCTGGCAAATGTTTTCGCTTGGCGGGTTGAGTTTGAAGGAAAGAAGTTCGGCTGAGCTGTTGTTTGATTCCATTTGCCGAGAAGTAAGCTCGATGGTGGAGAGCCTGGAGTTCGTGCCACGTGAACTGGAGCAGCTGCGTCACCAACTTGCTGAAACCTACATCGCCAATTTTTCGCTGTTCCAGGCGATACCAGACGCCTGGGCCATTAACCAGGTTTTCCCCGTCGCTCCGCTACATCGTTTGAACGAGCGACCGGGGCGTCGTGCAGTGATTGGCGATATCACTTGCGATTCCGATGGAACGATTGATTGTTTTATAGGTTCAAAAGGTGGCCGCAATTCCCTGCCGGTTCATGCTTTAAACGACGAACCGTATTACATTGGTATCTTTCTCATCGGTGCGTATCAGGAAGCGTTGAGCGATGACCATAACTTGATGGGCAATTTCCATGTGCTTTCGGTTGGTGCGGATGGTCAGATTTCGACTCGTAAGGGAGCGAGCGTTCTGGAAGTCCTGGAACACGTTAATCATCAACGGAACGAACTTCATGAATCCTTGGAATCCAGTATAGCCGCCGCTTTGAAAACATCTCAGATTGCCGAGAATGATGTCGCGAGTGTCCGACGTATATTCGAATCCGTTATGGCATCGTACACATACCTCGATCGAGCACCGGTTTCCAAACCCGCAGCTCAGCCACATATTCAACTAAAACAACAAGTCACGAATTCGGAGTCCGTAAACGAACGGGATTCGAAAAACAGAACGTAGAAATTCAAGGAGAACTCTAAATGTCAGATTCAATCAAATCGCTGATCGCTTGCGGAACCAAGTTATGGCTCGACAGTATTGATCCAGTGTTGGTCGAACAGAATTTTGAAATGGGCGCAACGGGGGCGACGTCCAATCCAATTATCGTCGCGGATCTGATCAAATCCGGTCGGTTTGATACAAAAATTGGCGAGCTATTCCAAGGTGATGTAAGTGACGACGATGTCGCCTGGCAGATGACTCACCAGATGGTTCAAGATGCACAATCCGTTTTTATGCCGATCTGGGAATCGACCAAGGGTAATGACGGATACGTCAGCTTTGAACTCGATCCGTTGCTGGAAGATCCCGACGCCGATATTGCTCACGATGTACGTGTTAGCAGCTATGTCGAGCTGGCGAAGAAATGGTCGGCTGGCCATTCTAATCGGATGATCAAAGTCCCGGCGACTCCCGCGGGCCTGGATGCACTTGAAGAGATTGCGGCGGCTGGGATCCCGTTAAATGTCACATTGATTTTTACTGAGGAACAGTACATTGCCGCTCGCGATGCGGTTTGGAAAGGAGCCCAGCGAAACGGGAACCTGCGACTCTTCAAAAGCGTCTATAGCATTTTCGTCTCGCGGATCGATGTATACACGGGCCAGCATTGCCCGGATCTAAGCAACGACGCTCAAGGAATGGTAGGGATCGTCAACGCCAAGCGAATATGGGCAAACAATGCCAAGTTCTGGGACGACAAAGGGTGTGATTTACAGCAGGAGATTATCTTCGCGAGCACTGGGACGAAACGACCGGAAGATCCTGCCTGGAAGTATGTCGAATCTTTGGCAGGAAGCGACATTCAAACGAATCCACCCGCCACCAATGCAGCGATCGCAGAAAACTCGGCATTGAAGTTCGAAGCTCAGCTGAAAACGATGCCGTCCGATGAGAGCCTGGCTGATATCGACCAGAAAGTCGATTTTGGACACATGTACGATACGCTCATGTCGGAAGGGATTGCCAAGTTTGCGAATCCGCAAAAAGGACTATTGCAGCTAATCGGAGAGCGACGCGCAGTCGTGAGCTAACACGCGGCGGCTGATATTGTGTGTGTGTGAAATCATCGCCGTAACATCCGTTACTCTCTGCATGAATCCGGAGCACGAAATCAGCTCGCCGTAAGCCAATGCTATTTTTGCTTCACGTTGAACCTTTTGAACACGGCATCAATGATTTTTTTCGAACGCATTTTCGATTCCGTGTCACCATTTTCTATCACAGATTTCAGGGATTGAATCACAGCCGGACCAATCGCCGTTAATTTGGACGTCGCAGATTCGCGCTCTTCAAACGAGTTTGAGGAGAGACGAGCAATCTCTCTGTCGATCGATTCCTGAAGAGAGTAAGTCGTCGTGAATTCGTAGTCGACCGTTTCGATGACTTTCAAATAATGGTCAAGGCTGAATTGTACCTGGACCACATGCTTCCCAGGTTTGGCGATCCCGCGAATACGCATTGGCTGGTTTCCAGGGATCCATTTCGACCATGGATCGTCTTCAACACGATAGCGCAGATGAACTTTCTGGCTGGACGGAACGGTTGCAAATTTTGCCAACGTCGGCGCGGCTGGTTCGCCAATCTCTCCCAGGTCTTTCGACGTAACGTTTATTTCGACATTGGGTGCCAGCCACGCAAATTGATCTTTAGAAGCGGAGTAGTCGCTGCCAAAAATAAACAGGTTGCCTTGGACGCCTGTGATATGAATCCGGTGTAGCCCCTTTAACGGTGTTCCTTCCAACTCAAGGAATGACCAGTTCTGATTTCGCAATGCAATCGCAAGCCGATCGCGCGTCCCATCATCGCTATACCAGTACCTGCCTTCCTGGTATTTTCGTTTGGCGCCATTTGGAAACGATGAGGGCTTCCATTGATATTCGTTTTTCACCAACAATTTCTGTTGATCATCTGCACTTAGACTGAGCGGTTTCCAGGGTCTATTATCAGACTCGTTATTCAACGATTGAAAGTTCTCCCGTGTCATACCAAAGATTTGTTGCTTGGGCATTTCGATGCAAATCAAGTCTTTAAAGAAGAAAGGATTGTTCCTGGCAAACTCTTTGCCGGACTCATAGCCCTCCAGAGGCGAGTGCCATTTATTGCCGTCGTAGTAGGCAACTCGTTTCTGTCGATTGCGAAAGACAGCTTGCCTGTCCTTGCCAAAATGGATTTTGAAAAATCCTGAAATGCCGATCCGATAGTCAGAACGACCGTCCAGTTTTTTCAGGCGGTCTTCGATTGCAACTTGCTTACTCGTCAACGTGTCGGTTGGTTCGAATACCGTCCACTTTCCGTCTTCGAGAACGGCTGATCGGTTCTGTTGATCTGAGAAAAGCCAGAAGTTATCGTCCGTATCGGCGGTGATATAAATGAAGCCGGTATTGCGAAACTTCTCTCTGGGTGGCAAATCCAGGTACTCAAATTTCCCATCGGTGATCCTGAGAAGCTTACCACCCGCCTTATTTGAAATCGCATAGAGCACACCGTTGGCGTCTGGAATAAACGGCGTCCGTGTTTGAATGCGCCGCCAGTTGGCAAATGTTTTGGGCTGGCGGGCCAACAATTCCTCGATTGCAATCATGTGACGGGGGCGATCGAAGGCCCAAAATAGAACATGTTCCTTTAGTTCAGAATTCGCTTCCTTGTTCTCAAATGTAATCCGAGAGAATTCGAAGTCCTTGATCTCTTTGACCTCGTCAATTTTGGTGTACTTGCCATCGGGCTGACGCACGATAACGCGACCGGTCAACGTCGAAGTTATCCAGCATCTTCCCTCTGAATCCTCGCCAAACTGGTTGGACCATTTTCTAATCGTGTTGTCCAATCCCATCGATTTCAGCTTCCAATGGCTGCCCTCCAATTCAGCGATCTGGGTGTAGTACCCGTCGCTAAACATCTCGATATCTTTTTTATCGCTCGAAGCATTTGGCTTTCTAAAAATACCGATCAGCTTGCCAGCTCTTGTCGCGAAAAGTTTCAAAGGTACAAGGCTTTTGCCATCAACCTCTGGATCCACGGCGTCAATGTTTTCAACCTTTCCCGTTGTGATATCGACCGAGAGCATGCCTGTTTGGGTCATGAACTTCATTTGATTGCCGATCAATTGCCCCGGCCCGATCGCAACGTTGCCAATATCCAGGCGTTTGAATTTCCCATTTTCCAGAACGACAATGTCGCGAAGTGCCTTGCCAGAATAATCTGGGGCGACGTTGGAAAAGTAGATCGCGCGATTGCCAGAAACGGCGCCTTGAATCGGGCGAAACATTTTGTTCGGATCGCGGTAGAATCCATCCAAGGCCATACGATCGACATGCTTGCCGTCCCGGAAATGCATTAGCACACCCTGGTTCGAAATCAGCAGGATATTTCCGTTTTCCAGTTGATTGAATGAAAGCTGTGTAGGACGAAGCCTCTCGTGAGATCGGATCAACAATTCGTGTTCGAGCGTTTTGCAGTCATAACGATGAAGCGCCATGCCTGTGTTTCGGTCAGAAACCTGCCCCAGAGCGAGCACTGAATTTTCATTATTGGGATCAGGAAAGACGGCGAAGTACTGATGCCAAGTACGGGGCCTGGCAAGTTTTTCAGTCGTTCCGTCGTTGCGTACAATTTCGAGCCGACCATAGGAAACGACTTTTACTTCGTCACCGTTTTTGAGTTTAGCGCTGCGATTTCCATTTTGGGAAAAGAACGATGGCGTAGCGCTTTCCTGTGGGTCCTGCTTTGCCCGAGCGATTGCATGGGAAGACAATAGCAATAGTGTTAACGAACAACAGGTGAAAAGGATTGTTCGAATTTGGAACATTCGGAACAGGTTCACGATGCATTCCCACAATTGAAAGGAGCTGTATTACAACCACATCTTAATACAGGACAGCGCCCCAGTGAAACTGTCGTGCTGGTTTGGCGTGCGTCAGGTTTGATTAAGGAAGTCTGAGCCGTCGACTGGAATTTAACGGTCGCTCGTGCGATTTGTAGGGATCTTGACGATTGCAGCATATAACCCCACGAAATTGGGCTCGTTATTTGTGTGATTACGTGAAGTCGCGCTGGCTTGACCTACGTTTACAAAAGAGAAGTCCATATTGACCATTGAATAGTGGCCGGTGCCGCTCAGGCTGATCTTCCTCACCGATTTAACAGTCACGCATCCGGCAAACGGGATCCAAAATGAATGAAGACCGCAGACGATTCCTCCGTGTAGCGTCCAGAGACATGGATTGTCAAATAACGATCGGTGACACGACTTACCCTTGTCTGTTGGTCGACGAATCAATTGAGGGACTTCGGATTGGTGATATTCCGCTTGAGCATCTGAAACTGAACCAGGCTGTCACCGTCATGCTAGATGGCGAGATTGTTCGAGGTTTTGCCCGGGGGCTGAAGCGGAAAGCAGACGGTTCGAATCATTTTGAGATCGGGATTTTGCGAGAAACCACCAGTCGTGAAATTGAAGGCGAGCAAAAACTGCTTGGTCACTTTTTGAAATTGCAGCGATGTTCGATTCATTGCCACATTCTTGAATCTCTAGACGAAGAGCGTTTTCGAATTCTAATGGCTGACGGGAAAGTGTTTACTATTCCCAAAGAACGAGTGATGCATCGGACGGAGCATGAACGACGGGCCGAACTAAAGGACCAAGTCGAGTTTACGGAAATAAAAAAACTCTACAAAGCGTTGGTGCCTTCAGGAAGGTTGCGGACGGTTGATGATTTGATCGCATTCGAATTCAAACTTTTGCCGACGGAAGGGGATTCGGTCACAACTTCTCAAGGTGAAGCTTCGCTCATTTAGCTCGCAGCGTGGCCCACCGAATTCAAAAAAAAACGGCTCCGGAAATCCGAAGCCGTGGTTTGGTTAATCGTTGCCTGGCAATCGACTATCCGCCGTTGATAACGTCGATAAACGGATTGACGTCCAACAGGTTAACAACGCCATCTTTGTTGACGTCAGCTTCTGCTTGGAATCCGCCGCTATTCAAGATGTCAATAAACGGCCCCACGTCAAGCAGGTTGACAACGCCGTCCATGTTTACGTCACCATGAATAACTTCCATGTCATCGCTGCAAGACAACAATTCAATAGAGACGCCGTCGACGCCCGCTTCGATTACTGAGCCCTCACCGAGGTCGGAAGCAATGAACCTTATCCGCATGTTGTTGGTTGGGGCAACGAAATCAGAGATTTGGAACTGCCTTTGAATCCAGCCTCCAGTTACCTCTGGTCCTGCTGGACCGACTGTTTCCAAGTCGACCCAAGTCGCACCACCATTGTTGGATATTTCAACTTCAAAAATATCTGCCATCGGAGAGCCACCGAACGAGTTGTCGTACCAACGGAAGTAGGTGATGAATGGAACTTCATCAGCACTCGCTGTCGCGTCCAACACAGGCGAAGTCAATATTGTGCTGCCACCATCCACGTCGGTGTTGTCATTAGGGATGTTGCCGTTGTCCGTTACGAAACAGAATCCGGCTCCACCAGTTTCGGCGTCGTCCGATGGGTCGCCGCGATCACCGTTGTTCGGGATCCCTCGTTCCCATTGCCCATCGCTTGCGTTTCCTGATACCGACCAACCTGTATCAGATTCAAACGAATCCAGAAACGCTGTGTCAAACTGAACACCACTTATAGCCGAGAATACGGTCGCAGGTGCGTCAGCTGGTGCTGAAACTTCAGTTCCACTAGTGGTTTCAAACGTCACAAAATAGGAAGCCGTTACACCACAAGTCGTTGTCGGGAAAATGGCCGAGTAGCTAGTTCCCGAAATTTGAGTTATTGGAGATTGCTGGAATCCAGAACCAGTATCGACATGAAGTATTCCTGAGTTTGGATCAGGATTTTGTGTCAAGAATTCAACGTCGATGTCAATCACGGTACCGCCGTCTGAATCAACTACCGTTGGCTGACCATTTGGAAAAGTAATGTCAAACAACGGAAGTGGAGGAACTTCGAAGTTGTGTGGGTTGAATGCATCGGCAATCTGCTGATAGTGCGGCGTGCCGTTAGCGAGCGTATCATCGTCGTCGTCCAGCATCAAGAAAATGTTGGCGACTTCCGGGCCGATCATGGGTCCGTTGGTCGAAGATTGACCGCGAACGATAAGCATTCCGACGAATAAACCAGCCGTAATGTCACGTGCATTGGTTGGGTCGACAGATCGAATTTCGTTGAGCGTGTCCCAAACACAGCCTGACAACAATTGGCCGCAATCGTGAGGGCTAGCCTGGTCAAAACAGGGGAACGTTCGGAAGTTAGTCGCAGAGCGAATACCACTACCGCAGTTTCCTTCGAAGAAGCCTAAAGCAAGTTCTGGGTCGTCTTCAATGAGAACTCCAATAGTGTCACCACTTCCTTCACCGAATTGGCCCTGACTATTTCCTGTCACGTTAACCAGGTGGTGACCGTACTCGTGATAGACCACGTCAGGGATAGAAGTGTTGTTGCAATTCCCGAGATTTCGCATGAAATTAATTGAGAAACCGTTGTACACCGCATTGCAAGACGTAATACCGCTGATGTTCGTGCGATTCGACGTGATCAAGAAGCTTTCTTGATTGGCAATGGTTGGGAAATTCGGCTCCAACGCAAGAACGAAGTCGCGAACGATGTTGGCATGGAGATAGCAGTTGACGTTACTCGCATCGAACTCGGTTTCGTTCGGGTTGTGCAGTACGTCAAGCGATCCGTTTGCAGCAACAGTAAAATCCAGGAACGGAACAGCATCTCCGATAGAGTCGTCTTCCACTTCGAACCACTGCCCAGCCAGTGGCGATCGAACGGTCACGTTACCACTTCCACTTGCAGGAATCGAAAAGTCCCCGTTCTCGTCGGCGAAAGTTGAACTCCCACCCAGGATTTGTAGCTCCGCGTAAGGCAAAGCGAATGGAACGTCTGGATGGCACTCAAGAGCCGCGTCGCCATCTGGTGCACGGCCGGAAACTGTACCGCTGACATCGCCAACGACTTGGTTTTCGGAATAGAGAACTTCGCCATCATCTACGGCAGCAACGACCAAGTGCCTCTGGTATGTGCTCCAATCGTCTGTCGAGCCTCGCTGAGCAAAAAACACAATGGCCAATTCAGGTTCTACACGAACATTCGTTATACCGGACCAGATTACCAATTTCTCTTCTGAAGCCACTACTGGTAGAGCTTTAACCTGCTTCCCGTTTTCGAGAACTGAGTCAGCACGTTCGACGCCAGGGATAGGACCAGCAGCATCCAGCATGCGTCCCGCACTCGCGAGCATTTCCGCAGTTGCCTTGGGAAGGACAAAGGCTGCAGCAGCAGCATCGAATCCCTGCATTTCTTTGAAGTTGTTACTGGTCATAACGACCGGGAAGTCAGCTTCATTGCGAACCAGGAATCCAATACCGGAACGAAAAACAGGAATGTTGTTGAAGGTTTGTTCAAAACGAAACGTCGTAAAACGATACGAGTTGTTGTCTTTGTCCCACATAGCACCGATCTGCTTGCCGGGAACCAGAACTCCAACATCAGCGACGTATACATCTTCCAGTTGACTGTACAGATTCCAAGCACTTTCCAGTGGTGAATCGCCGGTTGACATCGGCGTTCCAAAAATAGTGTCGGCCGAGCCAACGTATTCAAAAAATCCTTCTGTGTCGTAGAATTGTTGGCCGGAGAAAATAGCATCTGGATGGGCAGTCTTGAACTGCTCCATTTTGACGCGTGCTTCCTCGCGTTCGATTTCTGTGCCGACAGCGATCGCGGGCAACAGAGCCAACAGGACTAGAGAAATGAATGTTCTCATAACCAACTTATGCTCCAAGATAATGGGGGGACATTCGGTCGCTAAAAGTTTGGGGAATTCGCGACCACGGTTTACCAGACTATAGCAGCTGTCAACCGTGACAGCTATAGTGGCGAATAAAGCAACTTTATTATCACTCTAATGGTCCCCAGAGTCAAAGAAGTTCATTGCCCCATGTTGAACGTGGCAGCGAGTGAGCTAGAACGCCCCGTGAACTAAACGGAAAACCACTCTTTGGCTTGGTAGGGATCTCAATTTGTATGAATCTCTACAGACTGTGGAAATCAAAGCGGCTGGTTGAGCACCGACCAGTGTGACTTTCAGGAAACTGATCCATTCGCGACCAGTTAGTTGTTTCGAATAACAACAAAAAAAGGGCTTCGGAATATTCCGAAACCCTTGTTGTATTGCGAATCTAATCGCCAGGATCGTTCCGTTAGAAACGGAACAAACAATTAACCGTTCAGCAAAATGATAAACGGGTCGACGTCCAGCAAGTTGACAGCGCCGTCCTGGTTCATGTCAGCTTTCTCGTTGAACACGCCAGTGGATATTGCATCAACAAATGGTGCTACGTCCAGAAGGTTAACCACACCATCACAATTCACGTCGCCCAAAACAAATTGCGGAGTACATGAAATGACGGACAGGTTAACTGCATCAACTCCAGCTTCAATCACGGAGCCTTCACCCAGGTCAGAAGCAATAAATCGAACGCGAACTTGATCGTTTGGTGAAACCAATCCGCCGACTGGGATATTCCGGAAGATCCAACCACCGTCGACTTCTGGTCCTGTCGGGCCAACCGTTTCCAGGTCGACCCAAGTGGCTCCATTGTCGTTGGAAATTTCCACTTCGAAAATGTCAGCTTCGGGTGATGCCCCAAACGTATTCGAGTACCAGCGGTAGTAGGAAATCCTGGGAATGTCACCCTCGGCAAAATCCGCGACCATCATTGGCGAAGTCAAGATTGTAGTTCCACCATCAACGTCCGTGTTGTCATCCGGAATGTTTCCGTTGTCGGTAACAAAGCAGAATCCGAGTCCCGATTCTTCTGGATCGGCTTCCGGGTCACCACGTTCGCCATTGTTGGGGATCCCTCGTTCCCATTGCCCATCGGTTGCATTTCCGCTCACCGTCCAGCCCAAATCGGAATCGAAACTGTCAATAAACAATTCTTCAATTCCAAACGCACTGATTGTTGAGAACGTCGTTGTTGGTGGATTGGATGGCAGTGTTACGGTTTCCCCACTGACGGTATCAATTGAAAAATAGAATTGAATTTCGTCGCCGCAGGTAGAAGAAGGCATTACTGCCGAATACATCGTGCTGCTATCTTCGATCATTGGAAACGCTTCAAATCCGGCACCGCGATCTACAAAGACCATTGCTGTCGATGGATCGGGAGTCGAGCTAAAAGACGTGACTTCGACCGGAATGACTGTACCACCCTCAGGCGAAATGGTCTGCGGAACAGGACCACCAAGTGCCAAAGCAATTTGCGGTTCTTCCAAAGTAATTTCCAGTTCAAATAGCTGGACAGCGTTAGACGAACCTGTCGCACGGACAAACATCTCCCCAGCTGGCAGAATCAGGCCGCCGATAGTTTCCGCTTCGCCGTTGGTTGTTGAATCGACCGATTGGACAAGATTCCCACTGGCATCAAATACTGCGAGTGCCAAATCGTTGTTCAAAGAAGGCTCAAAAAGCGTTGGCGCTGGGCCACCCTGCGGGCCATTCAAGTAGGAAACTCCAACCGGCGTCAAAGTAACCGACACGACGCTTTGCGTAGCCAGGTTGAATCGGAAGAAATCAATGTCGCTGTTGTCGTCGACACTCAGGAAATCGACATCGTTCCCTCCGACGAATGTGCCTGAGGCACCGTCGCTGCCAAAAGTCGAAGTCGTATTGGCAGCCAAAGTTCCCATATCGGTCGCGTTGGCGATCGTGTCGTTACCTTCGAAACCGTTTTCCTTTTCATAGATATCACCGTATCCGCGATGGACGGCGAGAATATCGTCCAATTGCGGTCCATCGAAGGCGACGTTGATGAATGGGTTCATCAAGAATGCAGGGTTACCTGTTGGCTCAACATGACTAAGTCCCAATCCATGCCCCGCTTCGTGTGTGATGATGTTTCTCATGGCACGAAAGTTATTGGCTGCACTTTGGTACAGAGGGTCCGTTGTATCCAGGGCCATGTCTCCATTGTCAGGAAATGCATTGAATGCCAAAACATTTCCTGGACCATCAATATTAAATCCTCCGATCCGGACATCGCCTCGGACTCCCAATGCACCTCCCGCACCAAAATTGTCGACGCCATCGTCATTTGGTTCGTAAACGTACTCGATCCCGGATACTTCGCCCCACCGATTCAGCCCTTGTTCAATCAATGCAAACCATGTGCGGTTTGTCAGATCCGGAGTGCCAGCATTGGCTTCTGAGAACCTGGAGTCAAATTCGGCGATCAAGTTACTTGGCACCGGTGCGCCACCTGAGTCGGCGTCTGCACCATCAGGAATGATGCTCCAGGTAAGAATCGTTGCATCTCCCAGGCCAAGACCGAAGCCACTCATTGCAGTAGCATCCCATCGAGTACTGAGAATAAAACCGTTGGGATCACCCAGACCGTCGAAGGCTGGGTTGTGTGTGGGCATCCTGTCGCATGAATCGCAACCACACCTTCCGATGATTTGATTTTTCAATTGGGTGTCGCGTTTCGTTTCAACCGTTTGCGCCGAAAGATATTGGGGTAGCAAAAAGGATAAACACAACGCGAGACAGATTTTGACAGACGTCATCCGTACGTACGAGCCAGACATATCGCTCCTGAGAAAATTACATGTGGGGATTCAAACTTAACTGCTATTATTCTAGTGCAAAACCTGTTGGCGGTTAATGATCGAATCACGTTAAGGTGCGGGTTGCGCTCTAAATAACAGGCTAAGAGGCGCTTGGCGACGAGCAACGGCACTGAAGGACTGTCGAAAAGTAATGTCCTTCACATACTGAACAGGCAGCTCGCTGTTCGGTTTGATTTGCAAACGACTGGTCACTACCAATCTGAGTGACCAGTTTACGTTGCCGGTTTTAGTCAGAGTTCCGCCTGAAAGCGTACTGCGAACTAATCATTTCAGCTTTGATGAACCGCTAAACACATGTCATTAGCAAACACCCTGAATCACTCGACGCCGAGCTGTTTGGGGACGTTAGCGATCGTATACGCTGCGACAGCGACCGTGATTACGCAATCCGTTAACTCTTTTGGGTTCACTTTGTCGACGGTGTCGGCAGTCGTGTGATGTGTGTTGAAATACAATCGCCCGTCGACTCGCAGTCCCATACAGGCAGTACCTGACGGTTTCAGTGGCGCAACATCGACACCTGAGAAACCAGTCGTAGCTCGCGAAGCTCCGATCGGCTCTAACAGCTTCAAAATTTTTCCGAGCTGGACAACTGCGATTTGTTCTTTCTTGTCGTCTTCCATTTCGATCGACAGGCCTTCGGGGCGAAAGCCACCGGAGTCCGATTCGATTGCGGCGACGTGGTTCTCTTCGATATGGCGAGCCGCGTAACTTCGTGCACCCGCCGTCCCGTTCTCTTCGTTAGTCCAAAGAACGACGCGAATCGTTCGGCGAGGTTTCAGGCCAAGCTTACGAATCTGGGCCAAGGCTTCCATCGCCACAACACAACCGCATCCGTCGTCTTGAGCACCTGTGCCGACATCCCACGAATCAATGTGCCCGCCGATGACAACGATCTCATCAGGTTTCTCGCTGCCAACGATCTCGGCGACCACGTTAGCACTCGGAGCCTCACCTTTGTCTTCGGCTTCCATGTAAAGTTTAACCGACGGCGTGATACCTCGTTCCTGGAACCGTCGCAGCATCGTTGCGCCTTCGATGGAAATTGCGGCGGCCGGCACTTTCTTGATCTCATCCGTTTCTCCGTAGCGCCGCATGGCTCCCGTGTGAGGCGACTGGAGCGAATACGCAGTGCACGAACGCACCAGTGCGGCCAGGCCTCCACGTTCGGCCGCCCACTTGGCACCACTGCTGCGGAACTTAACTGCGTCACCGTAACCAGATCCATCCGTTTCCGAAAACGGTGGCATGGTGTGATTGAAGACAACGATTTTGCCTTTGATTGCATCATCTGCCAGTTCGTCCAATTCTTCTTTACTATCGACAACGATAACCGGCGCTGAGATTCCATCCGCGCCGGTGCCAACGGAACCTCCCAGACCGAGTACCGGCATGTCCAACTCTCGAGGAGCTGTCATTGTCAGCGACTCCGCGCCCCGAACCCATTTCGGCACCATGACTTTTTCAGCGCGGACATTCTCATGCCCGTCTGCCTTCAAAACTTTCTGCGCCCACTCGATTGCTTTATCGAGATTCTCACTTCCGCTCAATCGATTCCCAATGTCATCGCAAAGTTCTTGCAGCTTCACGTACGATTCGTTCTGCTTGCGAACAGACTCGATGATTTTGGTAGCGTCTGCCTCAAGCTTTGCCCATTGTTGCGTGTTGATCTCCGCCGTCGGTTTCGCCTCGGCTGTTTCCTGTGCCCGAACATTGGATTGCAAGCATAAGCCGCTAAAACCGCTCAACACAAATAGTAGTAGTGCGTACCAGATTGTTTTATTGCCGGATGTCATCTTGTTGCCTGTCTTGTCTTTCATAAAGCTGTAGTGAAGCTGGGGCTGGAGCGAATCGAGATTTCCCACGTCCCAAGCTTTTGTCGCAGTCACCGAAAGCTCCATTTTTAACTGGTTGGGCATGGAATCAAAACCGGCCGCATCGACATTTTCAAACCAAAGTGCTGATAGCATTCAAACGGTGGCTTAGTGACATTGGGAAATGGCAGTTTCTGAGCTCCATGCGGACCTTACACTGCGATAGGGCGAAATGTTGCTATTCCATTCATTGGGTTTTTAGGGACATGCCTCTTTTGCCGTGTAAATCCTGTCGCCGACACGATTGTCTAAAGTATTACCCCCGAAACAAACGAAATAAAAAGTCAGGTGATCATATCATTGATGTTCCCGACTAAAGGATTGGTCGGAAGCGACAATGAGTTGAAACCAGAGGGGGGAAAACTCTGGTGAGACATCTGTTTCACAATTCGAAGCGCCAAAGATCCATGTGGAGCTTCGTTCGTTTTTCTCCTTCGGCGACAGGAAATGCCGCCTGTTTGGCAAGATGGTTCGGTTCTGCCGGATATGACTCGAACGGTTATACGTAGTTGTTCGATTCTGGCGAATCAACTTGATGTTAGGTCAAACAGATTCCGAAGTCGTAAAGTACAAATGTGCTGCGAAGTACTTTGTTTGTTGTATGCGATTAATGTTCATCCTGACCCAGTAACTGACAAATTCGATCCAACGCGGTCACGTATTAGAAAGAATTTGCCAATAGGGATGAACGGTTGTGTTAGTTAAAGCGACACGTTCGATTTGGCGACCACAGCGAAAGACGATTCAAAGTGATTTAATGGAGAGCCCGCGATGAAGGTGTTCACAACAGGACAGGTCGCCAAGATCTGTAAAGTGGCCCCACGCACGGTTAGCAAATGGTTCGATTCGGGACGCCTTAAGGGCTACCGGATCCCTGGTTCGCAAGACCGTCGTATCCCACGTGAATACCTGATCAAATTTCTCAAAGAGCATGGTATGCCTTTGGGAGATCTAGAGGATGAGGCCATGGCAAAGGTCCTCATCGTTGCCCAAGATCAGGTATTAATCGAGAATCTAAAGCGCGAACTTCCGCCCGAAAAGTCGTTTAAAGTTGCCGTAGCTGCGAGCGGTTTTGAAGCGGGAATTCAAGCTGAAAGTTTTCACCCAGACTGCATCATTACTGACTTCTCAATTGGGAAGATTGAAGCGTTGCAGATTTGCCAAAATTTGCGAAAGAATAACGATTTCACCGAAACGATTCTTATCGCCTTGTTGCCGGATGATGGAAATCCAATTTCCTTCGATCGTTCAGCAATCAATGAAACCTTTAAGAAGCCATTTGACGCCAGTTTGCTGGCAGAGCGGCTTCGCACACTGATCGGTTCTCGTAAAGAGTTGGTATAGACCGCACCAGCCCATCGAGGGATCAAAAGCCGCTTTGATTCAACCGATTGAATAGACTCGCCGTCTTTCGCATAGTCGCCGTAAGCTTGACCAGCCTACGGCGTTTTTTTGTGCGCTAACGCTATTTATATACCCGCATTGATCCGGAAGTACTTAATTTCGGGTACCGTAAGGGTTAACCTTCTTCTTCGCGTTCTCGGCAACAGCATTATTGGTTATGCTGTGGGTGTAAACACGGTTAAACCACTAACGCATTTGCGAACATATGTCCGACTTGAGCCATTTTGACACAGCTGGAAACGCCAGGATGGTGGACGTCGGTGAGAAACAGGTCTCGCGCAGAGTTGCCAAGGCGACCGGAACGGTCCGGATGTTGAGCAGCACAGCCGAGCTGATCGCTGCGGGGCAGTCTCGCAAAGGCGACGTGCTCGGGACCGCACGGATCGCAGCCATCATGGGTACCAAGTCGACTCCGAACTTGATTCCCATGTGCCATCCAATAGCAATTGATTCGGTAGACATCGAATTCGAAATTCGGGACTCTGCTGATAACATGTCGGAGGTGATGATTACGGCTACCGTGGCCTGCCATGGCAAAACCGGCGTCGAAATGGAGGCCCTGACGGCTGTTTCCGTCGCCGCGCTGACGGTCTATGACATGTGTAAGAGTGTTGACCGGGCGATGGAAATACGGGACATTCTTCTGCTGGAAAAGTCGGGCGGTAAGAGTGGCGAATTTAAACGCGTCTCGTCAAGCGACGGACCGTAAGTAGACTTCAGGAAAGGAAGACCGTTGAACCAGGTATTGCAACAGCTTCGCGAGAGTTCGAATGCGTCTCTGAAGCATGCGCAAGATATCTACGCGCCGATTCTGGTTCACTTGGATTCGGTCAACGATTTGTTGCACGAACAAATCATTCAATCCGGCGAGATCATGTCTGAGCGATTGATCAGTTCGGGAGTCGCGTCCGGGAAACGTGTCCGACCAGCATTATTGTTGTTGTGCGGTGCGGCAACCGGAGACGTCAAGAAAACACATGTAGCCGCGGCGGCGGCAGTCGAGTTGGTGCACGCTGCGACATTGGTTCACGACGATGTACTGGACGAAGCAGAACATCGTCGGCATGAACCTTCCATGAACGCGCGATGGGACAATACCACGACGATTTTGTCCGGTGACTATTTGTTCTCGAAAGCTTTCGAAGTCGCCACGGCATCCGGAAGTATCGAGGTCGTGCGTCGAATAGCGGAAAGCAGTTGCCTGGTTTGCGAAGGGGAGATTGCCCAGAATGCGGCCAGCGGTAATTTCGAAATTTCAGAAGCTGAGTATCTGCGATTCATCGAATTGAAAACGGCTGAACTGTGTAAGCTTTCCAGTGGATTGGGAGCCTTGCTTTCCGAGTGTGAACAAGAGTCGGTGTCGGCGTTCGAGAATTATGGTCACAATCTCGGAGTCGCTTTCCAAATCATTGACGACGTACTGGATCTTGTCGGCAACAAAGAACGAGTCGGCAAGACGTTGGGAACTGATTTGATCAATCGCAAAGCGACGTTGCCGGTGATCCACAGTTTGCGTGAATTGGACCAGCCTTCTCGCGAATCACTTCTCGCGGCTTTGAATAGTTCGGACGTCAAAGTGGAGTCAATATTGCAGACGCTGGAGTCTACGAACTCAATTGAGTACGCTCGGCAGATGGCTCGCGATCACGCGCAGCAAGCGATCGGTTTTGCCAACTCATTGCCCGATTCAGCGACGACAGGTTCGTTGCGAAAACTTGCCGACTTTGTTGTGCAGCGAACGTACTAAGATTTTTGAGTCCGCTCTGTCGCTCTACCGTTTGGGTTCTTCAGTTTGGGTTCT
>CAZXLW010000039.1:0-45903 GCA_964641465.1 uncultured Pirellulaceae bacterium
ACTTCTGGGCGCTCGGTTAGATTGAGTCGCGATCAGCTCAATTCAACTATCCAATGTTTTTAAAAACTAGCCTTGCACTGGTTCCAACTGGCAACGTTCTTGTAGTGATTGAACCTGCATGTCTTCGTGACGGAGGGCTTCGAGGGCGCTGACGGCGGCTTCGGCGGCTTGGATCGTGGTGATGCAGGGGACGCCGTGTTGGACGGCTGCGGCACGGATGCGGCCTTCGTCGGTTCGAGCCCCCTTGCCGTTTGGCGTGTTGAGGATCAGGTCGACCGCTTCGTTCTTCATATGGTCGATCAGGTTCGGGTGGCCTTCGATAATCTTCTTCACTCGCTCGACCGGAATATTGTGCTCTTCCAGTTTCCGGGCGGTACCCTCAGTCGAGATGATTTCGTAATTCATCTCGCTCAGTCTCCGGGCCACTTCGACCGCTCGCTCTTTATGGGCATGCGAAACGCTGACGAAAACGCGGCCTTCTTTGGGCAGGACAACACCTGCCGCCAATTGGCTTTTGGCAAACGCAATCGAAAACTGAGGACTGATCCCCATGACTTCACCGGTCGAACGCATCTCGGGCCCGAGCACAATATCCACGCCCGCAAATTTGCGGAACGGGAACACGCTTTCTTTGACTGACACCGCGTTGGGTTCCGGCGTTTCGGTGATTCCCAACTCTTCCAACGACTGTCCGGCCATCACTTTCGCGGCGATCCCAGCCACCGGAACACCCGTCGCTTTGGCAACAAACGGAACCGTTCGACTGGCACGTGGATTGACTTCCAAAACGTAAACGTTCAGCTCGTCCCCTTCGCGTTTGACGGCGAATTGGACATTCATCAAGCCAACCACGTTCATATGCATCGCCATCGCTATCGTTGCTTCGCGAATTTCTTCGATCGTGGCGTCTGGCAACGAATAGGGAGGAATGGCACATGCCGAATCTCCAGAATGGACGCCCGCTTCTTCGATGTGCTCCATGATGCCGACGACTACGGCGAGCTTACCGTCACTGACACAGTCGACGTCGACTTCGATTGCCTCTTCCAGGAAACGGTCGATTAGTACCGGCTGACCACCGGCGACCAGAAACGCTTCGTTGACGAATCGCTCAAACTGGTGCTTGTCGTAACAAATTTCCATCGCACGGCCGCCCAGTACGTAGCTAGGACGAACCAGGGACGGGAACCCAACTTTGTTCGCCACGCCGCGAGCTTCCGAGATGTTCCTGGCGATCCCGTTGGCTGGTTGTTTCAAATCAAGCCGTTCGAGAAGCTGCTGGAATTTCTCGCGATCTTCTGCTGCTTCGATGCAATCCACAGATGTACCAATGATCGGAACGCCTGCCGTTTCGAGAGCGCGGGACAGGTTGAGTGGCGTTTGGCCGCCGAATTGAACGATGACTCCGTCCGGTTGAACGCGGTCGCAAATATTGAGCACGTCTTCTACCGTCAGCGGCTCAAAGAACAGCAGATCGCTGGTGTCATAGTCGGTACTTACCGTTTCCGGATTCGAGTTGACCATGATCGACTCGATGCCCATTTCGCGAAGTGCGAAACTTGCATGGCAGCAACAATAATCAAACTCAATCCCCTGCCCGATCCGATTGGGACCGCCACCGAGAATCATCACACGTTTCTTGTCAGTTGCTGTCGGTGTTTCGTCCTCGTCTTCATAGGTGGAATAGTAGTACGGCGTAAACGCTTCGAATTCAGCTGCACAGGTATCCACGGACTTAAACGTTGCGACAACGCCGAGCGACTTTCGCAGGCCACGGACTTCCGATTCAGGCAGCGACCAGATTGTTGCCAGTTGGCGATCGGAGAAACCGTACTGCTTGGCTCGCAGCATTGTCTCGAATGGTATTTCTTGCGGATTCTCAATCGACCGCAGATGCTCTTCCATCTGAACAATTCGGGCCAAGTGATCCAGGAACCAGCGGTCGATATGAGTGAGCTGGTTGATTTGCTCAACCGACATCCCGCTTTTCATCGCGTAGCGGATATACCAGGGTCGCAGTGCATTGGGTTGCGAGAGCTTGGCGCGAATTGTGTCGACATCCGGTTGCTCGTCCGTGCCCCACAAGTCTTTCGGGTCGCAGCCGAATCCAAAGCTACCGACTTCCAGACCACGGAGTGCTTTTTGGAACGACTCTTTGAAAGTTCGGCCGATCGCCATCGTTTCACCGACGCTTTTCATTTGCGTCATCAGCGTCGAATCAGCTTCCGGGAATTTTTCGAACGTGAAGCGCGGGATCTTGGTGACGACGTAGTCGATCGACGGCTCAAAACAGGCCTGTGTCTTTTTCGTAATGTCGTTGGGGATCTCCCACAGGCGATAGCCAACGGCAAGCTTGGCCGCGATCTTGGCGATCGGGAAACCAGTCGCCTTGGACGCCAACGCGCTGGAGCGACTGACGCGCGGGTTCATCTCAATGACGATCATCCGGCCCGTCTTCGGGTCGCAAGCAAACTGGATATTCGAACCACCCGTCTCCACGCCGATCTCGCGGATGACCGCGATACTGGCATCTCGCATCCGCTGATACTCTTTGTCCGTCAGCGTCTGGGCAGGTGCGACCGTGATCGAATCGCCCGTATGGATTCCCATCGGGTCGAAGTTCTCGATGCTGCAGATGATCACGACATTGTCGTCCACATCCCGCATCACTTCCATTTCATATTCTTTCCAGCCGATCACGGATTCTTCGATCAGGACTTCCGTAACTGGCGACTGGTCCAATCCTCGTTGGACCAGTGTATCGAACTCTTCGCGGTTGTAGGCAATACCGCCTCCGCTACCGCCCATGGTGAAGCCAGGACGAATGACACACGGTAATCCGACCTCGTCAATCAGTTTCCGGGCGTCCTCGAGCGTATGCACTGTCTGGCCGTTGCAGATTTCCAAACCGATGTTTTCCATCGCGTTCTTAAACTGCTCGCGTTCCTCAGCCTTGGCGATTACTTCCGCTTTCGCACCGAGCATCTCGACGCCGTACTTTTCGAGTACACCGTGTTTCTCCAATTCCATCGCCAGATTCAATCCGGTCTGACCACCAAGCGTTGGCAATAACGCATCGGGGCGCTCACGTTCGATGATCTTCTCGACGATCTCCCAGGTAAGCGGCTCGATGTAAGTTCGGTCGGCCGTTCCGGGGTCGGTCATGATGGTAGCCGGATTGGAGTTCACCAATACAACTTCGTAACCTTCTTCCCGCAATGCTTTGCAGGCCTGGGTCCCCGAGTAGTCAAACTCGCAAGCCTGCCCAATGATGATCGGGCCCGAGCCGATCAGCAGGATTTTTTTGATGTCATCGCGACGTGGCACTTGAATCCTTTACTGCGTTGAATCGCCGGCACAATCAATGGCCGTCTGATGGATTGAACGGCCAACATTTTGGCCAATTCCCAAGAAATTGCCAGAACTCGGAGCGGCAATTTTCACAAAGAGTTCCAATCGAAATTCGCCTGACTGTATTTCAGAGATCTGACAGACAGGATTCGACACCCATCGTGGCGAACTATTTTTTCTCTGATAGCTCGCGGGCTCGGCCGGGACGTGGCTTTGGCGGCAAATCGCCTGGTTTGGAAACCAGCTCAAACGAATCGAAATAGCTTTCGGCGAGCTTATTGTCGTATGATTCTGCTTCAGCGATATAGTTCATTGAATACAGGCGACTGCCAACCAACAGGATTCGACTGCGGATTCGCAAGTTCAGTGTTTTCTGATACTTCAAGTCTTCTAATTCGCACTTATAGACGAAATCCCGGCCCTTATTGTTCTTCACGAAGATTTCGCTCTGTGTGACCAAATCACCATTTACCAGCGCGATCGCTCCAGTGATCGCACCATCCAGCACAGCGTTGACCTTGGTACGCGACCTGGGTTTCTGCGGTTCGTCATGGTAGACGAACGTAAAACTCGATTTTCCATCAGGTGACGTTACTAAACGCGAACGAACGACTATTTCCGCCCGATCTTCCACCGGCTTGATCGCTTGTTCGGAAAACTCAGGTCGGCTCGGCATCTTGAACTTGGCGCCGATTCGCGGCGGTTCCACGATCACCCAATCGTCGGTAACCTGAGATTCATCTTGGAAGAGAATTAAAAGGGCAAGCAAAAACATCGATTCAACCACAACAGTTTAAAAACCAGTCATCTCCAATCATCGGTTGTATTTTATAGAATCAGGCAAGTCGAGGGAAAATTGCCGACAAAGCGGTTGGCGGATGCGGTCCCGAACGGGTTGATTCGTTCTCGGTAATTTATAAGGAGCATTTGTGGCCAGCCCCAGTCGCAGCGGAGCTTTTCAGGTAGACGTCGATAAATCTGTCGAAAAATTCACTGAAAGCATTAGTTTTGATTTTCGACTCGCCCAACAGGACATTCGTGGCTCGATCGCGCATGCAGCCATGCTGGCTGGGCAAGGTATCATCTCAGAGGCCGAGTCGAAACAGATCGCCGAAACTTTGACCGCGATTGGGCAGGAAATTGCCGACGGCGAGTTCGAGTTCGACGAGTCGCTGGAAGACATCCACATGAACATCGAGCACGTTCTGATCGAACGGATTGGTGACGTCGGGCGGAAGCTGCATACCGCCCGGTCCCGCAACGACCAGATTGCCACCGATCAACGGATGTGGATCCGCGACCAGATCAGCGAACTGGACGACTTGTTGAAACAGACGCAACTGTCTTTGGTCGCGTTCGCCGAACGTGAAGCACAGACCATTATTCCTGCCTATACGCACTTGCAACGAGCTCAGCCTGTTCTCGCCGCGCACTACCTGTTGGCGTTTTGCGAGAAATTTGCTCGAGATCGCGAACGACTGCGTGATTGCCTGACCCGTGTGAATCGGTGTAGTCTGGGAACCGCGGCGTTGGCCGGAACGACACTGCCAATCGATCGCAATGAAACGGCGTCCGCTTTGGGTTTCGATTCGGTGATCGCCAATAGCCTGGATTCTTCCAGCGATCGGGACTATGTGATCGAGTTCGTGTTTTGCCTGACGCTGATCGCGATTCATCTCAGCCGACTGGCGGAAGACTTCATCATTTGGTCGACCACCGAATTTGACTTCATCGAATTGCCAGAACAATACTGCACCGGCTCGTCGATCATGCCGCAAAAAATCAATCCGGATGTGCTGGAATTAATTCGCGGAAAATCGGCGCGGGTGATCGGGTCGTTGCAAACGCTATTGGTGCTGATGAAAGGTTTACCGATGGCCTACAACCGGGACCTGCAAGAAGACAAACCCGCACTGTTCGACGCCGTCGATACGGTCTCAGCGAGCCTCACGCTGACCAACGGTTTGATCGCCGGGGCCAAACTGAAATCGGACTCGATTGCGGGTGGACTCGAACGAGGATTCCTTGACGCCACCACCCTGATGGAATACCTGATCGGCCAAGGCATGCCGCAGCGAAAAGCTCATCACTTGATCGGTAAAGTTGTTCGAAAAGCGATGCAGGAAAACAAGACATTGGCCGATCTGTCGTTGGAGACCTATCGCGAGTTTGAGCCAACGTTAGACGAATCGCTGTTCGGCGTTTTGGGAGTCGACAACGCAGTGAATGCGTTCGTCAGTGAAGGATCAACCGCTCCCGCCCGCGTCGCCGAACAAATCTCGCGGTGGAAACAAGATTTGGAGAATGCAACCAGTTGAATGGGAACATCAAAGTGAGTGTCAATCGACAAAAAGTATCGCCATGAGTGTTGGCGATGCATTCATCGAACACGGACACCTACTTGCGATGCTGCGAATCTAACAAACTGGATGTTACTATGACTAACTTTTCGCTTTGATGCTCAGTCGTCATCAACCACGCCCATGCAAATTCGATAACGGAACCGAACAATCGAATCGCCAGAACGTGACTGGAAAAATTGATACGCATTTCTTGGCCGCATTTATCTGTAACGCGACTGCGATTTGGAGGCAAAGGTAGCAGTCGGCTTGGGCAGGATTGTCTACATCGTGGAACACCACTAACCCAATGAGAGCGTTATGAATCAAAACGCATCATCAAGAGATGCAACTCCCTGTGCTTGCTGGGGTAACGTCAAGGTATTCATTGAAGGTAATGCCGATCTTCAATTGCAAGCAGAGGTAACACAACATTTGACAACCTGCGAATACTGCGCGATTGAAATGGAGTTAATTGAGGCTCGTTTTGCACGAAAAATCCGGCAAATCCAAGATCTCATCGCAGCAGCATCGAATCACGATTTTGAACTCAACAGCGTGCCAATAGAGGTTAACGAGAGCATTCGGCGAATCGGCAAACTCCCTCCTGGCGCGAACATTGATGGCTAAGCAAAGGTCGCGTGGGAAGGTGTTGTGAATTATGATGATGACTATGAACAGTTTACATAGACCATCGACGTCGTTGTCTTTGTTGGAATTGGCGCGAAGCGGCAACAACGATGCGTGGAACCGTTTAACTGATTTGTACGGTCCTGTGATTTTCAGCCATGTCTTGTCAAAAGGCTTGAGTAAGAATGATGCTGGCGACGTCACTCAAGAGATATTTATTTCGATTCATCGTGGGCTGGGTGATTTCAAAAAGGTTCGTAGCGGCGACAACTTTTTGGGATGGGTGATGACGATCGCATCACGTCGGATAGCGGATTACTTCCGCCAAATTTCAAAATTTGAACGTGCCATCGGGGGCTCAACCGGAGCGCTAATTGCACAACAGGCGCAACAATCGCGAGCTCCGGATGTTGATTTCGACGCCGACAAAATCAAACGTCAATTGGCTAGCCGGGCCATGAAGATTATGGAATCGGATTTTGAAACCAAAACCTGGCGAGCATTTTATATAACTTTGGTTGAAGGCAAATCGACGCAGCAGGCGTGCGAAGAATTGAATATGCGTCCCGGAAGCGTCCGGCAAGCTCGTGCGCGGGTAAGGAAACGCTTGATCGAAGAATTGGGCGACATTCTGTAAAACTGACTCGGAGGTTGCATATGAATGGTTTCGAATGCCCTGACCAAGCAATCATTCAGAATTATCTGTCGGGTGACTTGGATGAAAACTCTGAATTCGAGATAAGCCAACACTTGGAATCGTGTCTGGCGTGTGAAGGCCAGGTTTCAAAGATCGAATGTTCCCTTGGTTTCACCATGGGGCTTGAGAAACTGGCGCTAGACGATGATTTGATCGACTATGATTCTATCCCGCCACTCGATCAGGAAAATCTGGTCGCGATGCAAATTCAGAACGGCAGCCCGGAATCCAAAGACGCCGAAGCCGAATTTTTCGAATCGTTGCAATTTTCAAATTATCGAAACATGGAGATGATCGGCCGCGGCGGAATGGGCGTCGTATTCAAAGCGGAGCAGATTTCGACCGGGCGCTCTGTTGCTCTGAAAATTATCGACCCCGCTTTTGACCGTTTTTATTCACCGGAAAGAAAGGAATCAAACCGACTTCGATTCGAAGCCGAAATCAAAACGGCTGCCCGAATCGATCATGCCAACGTTGTTACCGTCCACGAAGGGGGCGAAGAATCGAATTGCCAGTTTTGTGCAATGCAGCTTATTAATGGGCCCTCGCTTGCTCAGCTGATCGCAGATGGCTTGGATGTTGATTTGGCCGTTGAATATATTCGGCAGGCGGCGATGGGTGTCGCGGCAGCGCACGCGATCGGAGTGGTTCATCGCGATGTCAAACCACAGAATATTTTGATCAACACCGAGCAATCGCAAGCAAAAGTTTCAGATTTCGGACTCGCCAAGTTTGTCGAATCAAGCCAGGAGCCAGCGCTGACGCTTGCGGAAAGTGTATTCGGGACGCTTGATTACATTTCTCCCGAACAGCTCAATGATTCTTCAACAGCAACGGAGGCAGCAGATATCTATTCTCTGGGAGCGACTCTCTACTTTTGTTTGGTCGGGCGGGCTCCGTTTCGCAGCAAGAGCGTCAGCCAACAAGTCAAGCAAATCATGGAGCTTGAGCCAATCGAGCCGATCAAGCTGGTTGAAGGCCTGCATCCGGATTTGAATGCAATCTGCATGAAGTGCCTGGAGAAAAAACCTGACAATCGGTATTCGAGCGCAAGTGATCTGGCGGAAGACATCCAACGCTACTTCACCAACACCCCCACGCATGCCAGACCATCGAATCTCTGGAACCGCACGTGGAAATTGTGTTTGCGGAACAAGGCCGTTGCCGCATTGGCGAGTCTCGTTTTTGTGTTGATTTTGGCAGGCATTGTCGCAGGGACCTTTTCTTATACCAAGGTACTGGAAATCAATCGGAAACTAGCGGATTCGAACACCAAATTGCTGGAACTCAATCACGAAAACTCCGTTGTCAATGCAAGACTTTCAGCCTCAATCGAACACGAGAAAGACTTAAGAGAGAAAACAGAACAAGCAGTCGAGATCGGGCAACAAGCAATCAAAAATTTCTATTTTGATGTTGCAGATTCACCTGAATTCTTACGTAACAAAGATGGAATGCAGCCGTTCCGACTCAAGCTTTTGAAGTTGGCAATGACCCAGTTTGATGATTTGTCAAAAATGCAGGTAACTCCCAAACTGAGATACCTTTCCTTGATGTCACAAGTCAATTTTGGCCAACTACAAGCTCGGATGGGTGAATATGAGGCAGCCAACGCAACGTTTCGTCGAGCGGAAGAAACTTTTGCCGAACTTGGACCTGAGTTGGAAATCCAGACGGATTACCAAAAGCTCAAAACAAATGTCATCATGTCTCAAGGGCACCTTTGCCTGAAACAAAACAGGCTGCAAGATGCGGCAGACAAGTTTCGTATTGCATTCGAAAAAACTAACGCTTTAGCGACCCAACACTATTCATTGACTGCCTCTTCATTGACTGATCAAGGCAATTGTGTTTCGATCGGATCATTGTATGCCGTCACTTTGTTTCGTTTGGGGCGACATGACGAAGCGATGAGCGTCTTCAAGCAATGCGAACCGGTCGCGAAAATGCTCGCCAGCAAATTGGAGCCTGGCAACCAAGCTGATTTGAATCTCTCCGATTCTGAGAACACTCGTTTACATTGTTGTATTTTGCAGTTCTTTGGGAGCTATTGGTACGCTAACCAGGAATCATGTGACGCTGGATTCCAAGAAGATCGGAGTCGTTGGATCGAGATTTTTGATGGAATGCAACTGGAAAACATGTCGACTGAAATTCGCGAGCTTCGGGCTGGCATGTACAACGACTATGCCGTCAGTTTGGTGCATTCCGCCCCTGCACGGTCACTGCAGTTTCGCAAGAAAGCGGTTCTCGAATACGAAAAGCTGTTCGCAGACAACGAAGATCTTCCGAACCTGAGATTTTGTTATGCGATGTCGCTCGGGAACCTTGCGCAATACCTTTCGAATCTAGGAAAAATGGAAGATTCAGAAAAAGCAATTTTGCAGGCTGAAGAGCTTATCGCCGGTTTTTCACCACTGGAGAAAGAACAGGCTCGCATCAAAAAAGGAGTTGCGCTCATTCTCAAAGCACGTGCGCAATACTATTACATGCGAGGGGATTTGGATAATTGCTTGTGCAGCGTAAGACGCGTCCTTGCAATTCACCAAGGGATGCTTAAGACATCCAAACAGACGACCGAAGCCAGGCGTTTGGTTGGCAAAAGTTATATTCGACTGGCACAGGTTCAACTAGATCGCAGACGTTGCTGGGAAGCGTTGTTAGCCTGTGCGCACGCCGCTCAATTCTACAGCGAACTGGGTGAAGAAGAATTTGAATTTCACTCCAATCGTTTGAATCAATTGTTTCTGGAAATCATCAGTCAGCTGGCTTTTGGGATTCCGGCAAATGCAGATGAGTTTGCTTCCATTCGTTAGCTCCTTTCAGATCACGCGATCGTTTTAGTCTCGTCGTTTCTCGACCTGCGATTCGTCCGGCCGGAGCGATTTCAGAGACTCACATTTCGGCGGCTTCGCCCGCGGGACTTCCCGATATGCTGGCGGCCAACTTGGAAGCCAGAAAAAGAATGCACGCCGATGCCTTGACAAAGGCTTGGCATAGCTGACATTGGCGGTTTGCGAACGTATGAATTTGTCCGAGCTATCATTGCATGATCAAAATCTACCCTTTCAAAGCGATTCTGCCTCAGGCCGATAAAGCCAGCCAGATTGCTTCTGAACCCTACGATGTCATCAACGCCGAAGAGGCGCGTGAGCGTGCGGCTGGAAACGAGATCAGTTTCCTGCATGTTGTAAGACCGGAAATCGACTTCCCGCCTGGAACTGATCCGTATTCGTCACCGATCTACGAAAAGGCCGCGTCCAACCTGCAATCGCTGATCGACGATGGGCATTTGCACCAGGAGGGCTCGGACAGCCTGTTCCTGTATCGGCAGATCTTTCAAGGTCGCGAACAATACGGCATCGTATGTTGCTACGATGTCGAACAATACCGTTCGGATCAAATCAAGAAACACGAAAAGACGCGTCCAGACAAAGAGGACGATCGCACTCGGCACCTGACCACTTGTAGCGCGCATGCGGAACCGGTCTTTCTGGCATTCAACGACGACCCGACGATTGCCGAGCTGATCAAAAGCGACTCCGGATCGGAGCCGGTGTTTGAGTTCGAAGCCAACGATGGTGTCACGCATTCGGTTTGGCGAGTTGCCGATCCGGAGGCATATGTAAAAGGGTTTACCAACGTTGAAAGCGTTTACATCGCCGACGGGCACCACCGAACGGCTGCCGGTGAGCGTGCCGCGACGCAACGACAATCGGAAAACAGCTCGCACACCGGGCAGGAAGAATACAACCGCGTGCTGTCGGTCATGTTTCCCGCCAGCCAATTGAAGATCCTGGCTTACAACCGAGTGGTCAATGACCTGAACGGGCTTGAGCCCCAACAAGTTCTGGACAAACTCGGCGAGATTGGAACGATCGAACCGACTTCCAATCCGGTTCCAACGGAAGCTGGCAGCTTGGCTGTCTATCTGCCGGTGGATGGAAAAGGCTCCTGGTACGCGTTCAAGTTCGCAGCCGATTCAATTGATCATTCCGATCCGATCGAATCTCTCGACGTCGCGCTGCTGCAATCGCGGATCCTGACCCCGATTCTGGGGGTCGGCGATCCGAGGACTGATCAGCGGATCGCGTTTGTAGGTGGGATTCGAGGCATTGAAGAGCTGGAACGAGTCGTTGACTCGGGCAAACGAGCGATCGCGTTCTCGATGTATCCAACCAGCATCGAGCAGTTAATTGCCGTTAGTGACGCCGGTCAAATCATGCCGCCAAAATCAACCTGGTTCGAACCTAAACTTCGCAGCGGGCTATTCGTGCATCGCTTTGAATCCTATTAACCGATTGCTCGATAATGAAAATTTTAATCGCCGACAAGTTCGATGAATCCGGAATCGAACAACTACAAACCGCTGGCTGTGAAGTCATCTCCGAGCCGGGGACGACTGCCGATCAAATACAATCGGCCATCGAAACGCACTCGCCTAATATACTGATCGTACGCAGCACGAAAGTATCGGCAGCAGCGATCGCCAGTGGTAAGAACTTGAGCCTCATCGTCCGTGCCGGCGCCGGGTACGATAGTATCGACGTCGCGGAAGCGTCACGGCGAGGCATCTTTGTTGCCAATTGCCCCGGGAAGAATTCGGTCGCAGTCGCGGAGCTCGCGTGGGGGTTGATACTGGCTTGCGATCGACGGATTCCGGACCAAACCAGTGACCTTCGCAATGGCGTTTGGAATAAGAAAGAGTACGCCAAAGCCCGCGGCCTGAAAGGACTCACGCTGGGAATCATTGGGCTCGGCCAGATCGGTCAGGAGATTGCCAAACGCGGCAAAGCGTTCGGGATGGAAGTCGTCGCTTGGAGCCGAAGCCTGAACCAGACAAAGGCGGATGCTTTGGGAATCGGTTTCTGTGAATCACTGGACGTGTTGGCTAAGCAGTCCGACGTCGTCAGCGTCAATGTCGCCGCCAACAAAAACACCGCCAATCTGATCGACTCCCAGTTTGTCGCGAACATGAAAAACGATGCGTACTTGATCAACACCAGTCGCGGAAGCGTCGTGGATCAAGCAGCGCTGTCGGCCGGCATCAAAGACAAAGGCTTGCGGGCTGGACTGGATGTGTTTGCCAACGAGCCAGGGTCTGGCGACAATCAATTCAGCGATTCCATTGTCGAACTGCCCGGCGTATACGGCACGCACCATGTCGGCGCATCGACGAGCCAGGCGCAATTGGCGATCGCTCGGGAAGCGGTTCGTGTGATTCTGGAATATTTGAAAACCGGGCAAGTCGATAACTGTGTCAACTTGGCCCAGCAAACCACCGCAAACTGGATGCTAACGGTCCGACATTTGAATTTGCCGGGAGTGCTGGCGCATGTGTTCGAAGTCATCGGCAATGCGAAAATTAACGTAGAAGAAATGCAAAACGTTATTTACGATGGTGCCGAGGCGGCGTGTGCCAGAATTGAACTGGCCGAAAAACCGACCGAACAGCACGTGGATCAGATCCAATCCAACGAACACATACTCAGTCTTGAGCTTTCTCCGCTCGAGTAATACAGGAATACGAAATGAGCACTGCCACTATCGCCAAAGATCGCGTTTTCAATTTCTCTGCCGGACCGGCTACGCTGCCCGAATCAGTCCTCAAACAAGCACAGGAAGATTCCTGGAACATTTTCGATTCCGGCATCGGGATCATGGAACACAGCCATCGTGGCGCAGCGTTTGATCGAGTGATGCAGGAAGCGATCGACGACTGCCGGGCAATCGGCAATATCGGCGACGAGTTCGAAGTCCTGTTCCTGCAGGGCGGTGCCTCAACACAGTTCGGCATGATCCCGATGAGTTTCCTGGGCAAGGACCAGACTGCTGATTACGCGGACACCGGCGTTTGGACGACCAAGGCAATTGCCGAGGGAAAACGATTTGGCGATGTCAACATTGCCTACGACGGTACCGCATTGAATTTTGATCGCGTTCCGACGGCCGCCGATTTGAACCTCACCGACAACGCCGCTTATTTTCATTACTGCAGCAATAACACGATCTACGGAACGCGTTACAACGAACCGCCAACGACTTCCGCGCCTATGATCTGCGACACCAGTAGCGAAATGTTCAGTCGTCCATTCGACTTTGCTTCGCATTCGATGATCTATGCGGGTGCCCAAAAGAACCTCGGGCCATCAGGCGTAACCCTTGTCCTGATTCGCAAGGACTTTGCCGAGAAAGCGAACCCGGAAGTCTTCTCGATGATGAACTACAACAAATTGATCGCCGGCGGATCGCGTTTCAATACGCCACCGACGTTTGGAATTTACATGATGGGTCAAGTCTTCAAGTGGATTCTGGCACAAGGCGGTTTGCCAGCCATTGAGCAAATCAACACCCAGAAGGCTCAGTTGCTGTACGACGTGATTGACGAGCACGATTTTTATAACGGTCACAGCCAAAAAGATTGCCGTTCGATCATGAACGTGACTTTCCGCACGCCCAATGAAGACTTGGACGCCAAATTCCTGGCCGAAGCAGCGACTCAACGCATGAGTGGCCTCAAAGGGCACCGCAAAGTCGGCGGCATCCGAGCGTCAATCTACAACGCCTTCCCAACCGAAGGCTGCGAAGTCCTGGCCCAATTCATGCGCGACTTTGCTCAACAAAACGGGTAGGCTCTGGGTACGTTTGCCGTACTACGAACGAAGCGATGGATGAAAAACCAAATAGACTTGCACCCAGAATGATCCAATCGATGGAAATTCTGCAAATGAATCTGATGCAACTTGAGGTCCACATCGATCAAGAACTCTCAAAAAACCCAACGCTCGAATATGTGGTTGATACTGCTTCGAACCCAGATGAACATACCAAAAATGATGCGAGAATCTTTATTGGCGAAAACGAAAATCTGGAAGTAAGAATCGGTAAACTGGTTCGGCGATTAAAAGTCCGAGAGGAATACCTTCAACGAACCGAATCAAAATCGACCACCTTAGCGGAAAGAGATGTTATTCAGTCTGCCCAATGGCTCGTTGAGTCAATCCAACAAAGAAGCGTGACGTTGAAAAAAGTTGTTTCGACTATCGCGCAGCACCAGCTTAACTACATCAAAAGCGGCGACATCCTCGATATCGGTAAGTTGAATATGGTCTCAATCGCGGAAGCGGTTGGCGTCCACGCCACCACTGTTTCTCGCGCGATTCACGCCAAGTCAATTGAAACACCACACGGAGTTGTTCGGCTTTGTGATTTTTTCGGTGGAAACATTAAAGAGACAGAAGATGCAATTGGAATTCGCGAAGCCATTCGGAAAGCTGTTGACGAAGAAGACAAATCTGCACCGCTCGAGGACCAGCAACTGGTAGATTTCCTCAAAATCAAGGGCTTCAATGTCGCCAGGCGGACAGTAACCAAGTATCGCAAGATCATGAACATCCCATCCTCCAGACAACGCCGGAAGTGGAATCCTGATCAAGAACCGAGCGACTCCGAGTAAGCAAGTTCCATCATTCGGGAATGCAATTTCACCCATGGAAAGGCCTTTACTCCGACGATTCCTTCTTTGCGTCCGGCTCGCGAAATTTCACGGTGACAAATTCTGAGTATCCGGAGATCGTCGCCGCGCCGCTTTCGATTTCCTGTTTCTTGAGTGCTTTGAGTTCGTCGTTCTTCTTTTCGTAATCGTCGGAGAACTTATACCGAGGCCGTTTTTGGCTGCTCAACACAAACGCCTCGTTTTCGACTTTACCGCCAGACTCTTCGACCTTCGAAAAAATAGATTCCTTCAATTCATCCAGCTCGTCTTCGAGCCGGGCGATTTCTTTCTTTAACGATACGTATTTCTCGATCGGTGTCATGGCAATAGCTCCGCGTGTTGGATGGATGTTCGGTTAGATCAGGATCAGACAGCTTACCGGATTTACGAAGATTGTCACATTGCCGATGCTGCGCAAGAAGTCGTTTCGGGAGGTGGAGGCTCCCAGAAATCACGTTTTGGCTTTTGCCGAGCGAGCCTCTTCTACAATTATCCAGCCGCGACCATTTTCACTTCGATCTCAGCCTGACAGCGGACGCAGCGGCAACGGCCTGGCGGGCGATCGGTCGAATCCAACAACGAAGAATAGCATTCGGGGCAGAGGGCCCTGGGGTAAGCTTCGTGCTGAAATCCAACCCGTTTAGAACGCAGGCCGCCGACTTCGTAATTAACCCGTTCGCAATCATCACAATACCAGCCAACTTGCGCGTCGCAGATTCTGACAGGGTCGATCAGGACAAGTTCCAACTTCCCATGCGTTTCTTCACCACATGACCGGTAGTCACGAAACACACCGGTACGATGCATGTGATCTGATTCAAAAGGACCGGAAGCATTCCACCCCTGACCTCGCAGGCGAGGGTTCGCATCCGGTTGTTCGCTTCCTTTGCGAACAAGCTCAACCTGCGATTCGAATTTCCCGTTGCAGTCCAAACACTCATGGACGCCGCAACATGCCGGTTCGCAAGTATGGGTAACTCGCCGCGATTTGCAGCTTGGGCAGGAAACGACTAACTGAGCGGACTCGATCCGATATGGTCGACGCCATTCGGCGTGATCGATGAAGTGGTTTTCAAACCAGTAGCCAATACAATCATCGCATCGCCAGACCACTCGATTGTCCTGGTTTTGGAACGCCGGATAAAAATCCGGGGACCACTTCGAGTACTCGGTATCGTTGATACAAAGCTCAAGTTCAATTTCGTGCTTTGGGCAGATTCGATGTGGCCACGTCTGCCCCGTGCGATGGAATTTCATTTCGTCAGCATACCACAGACTGACTGTGCTCGTTATTCTTCTTCGACGAACACGGCTGGCACGTCGGCGGCGCGAACGGCGTCGTTGAACTCGCTGATGCCGTCTGCAATCGCTTCGTTTAGCTGCTCGATTTCCTTGTCGATCAAAGCAACCAATTCGTCACGAACCTGATAGGACTGAGCGGTCGGCCGATTGTCGCCACTGCCAACCACGCCAACCAGTGCACTGAGACGATTATTCAGCCTGATTGGGAAGTTCAACGGATCCTGCGGAGCCTGGTTCTTGGTCTGGTACAACTGCTTCTCAACCGTAGTCATTTTCTCGACGATTGCCTTGCCCTGCTTGATCAAGTCTTTGTATTCGGGTTTCTTCTCCAATCGCTTAGACAGGCCGTTGATTTGCTTGCGAACGTCACGCAACCGGGCAATCGACTTATGCGTCTCTGAGAGCTTGTCGCGAATTTCCATCAGGAAATCAAACTGCGCTTCGAGGTCTTCCTGAGTCGCGGACGCACGAGGGTCTTTCAGAATTTCAAACGTGATCGCAGCCGAGCCCAATTCCGCAACCGAACTTTCACCCGTTTCTTCGCTCGCGTCTCCATCGGACTCAGATTCGTCCTGCTTTTCGTTTTCTTTATCTTTCGATTTCGCGATCGTCATTTTGGCCTCGTACTCACCAGGCACCGCCAACGGACCACCAGTTCCACCGCCCCACAAGATCATCCCGTCAAAAGATTCCGCGCCGGGATATCGCATGTCCCAACTGACAGTGTTGATGCCTTGCTTCCAATCAAAGCTCTTCTCTTTCTTTTTCTTGTCCGGTTTTGTACTGAACACAACCGCAGTTCGATCCGAGGCATCATTGATTTCAATTCGAGCGACCTGCCCTTCCGGCAATTCGTCCTTGGCGAAGAACCGCAACCGAACCCTTGAGGACACGTTCGTACCCGCTCGATTACTTTCACGATCGCTTCCGCCCATACGATAAGTCGGTCGGCTATCGAAAAGATGCCAGCTGGATTGACTGACGTCTTTGTTCCACTGTTGGATCGTCGTCAAATCGTCGAGCACCCAGAACGAGCGGCCCTGAGTTGCCACAATCAAGTCATCGTCTTTGATCGCCAGGTCGGTGACTGGGACGATCGGCAAGTTGCATTGGAACGACTGCCAATTGGCACCATCGTCGAACGAGATATAGAGCCCCGATTCAGTTCCGGCGTACAGTACGCCCGCACGGTTGGGATCTGCTCGTACTACACGAGTGAAATGTTTGTTGTCGATCCCGGTCGTGATTTTGGTCCAGGTCGCACCGTAGTCGGTCGTGCGATACAAGTAAGGTTTGAAATCGTCCAGCTTGTAGCGAGTTCCCGCAACATACAAGCCGCCGGCTTCGGTCGGATGCGGTTCGATCGAATTGATCTGCATCCATTCGGGCATATCCGGAGGTGTCACGTTCTTCCAGTTCTCACCGCCGTCCTGGGTCACATGAATCAATCCGTCGTCACTTCCACACCAGATCGTCTTGTCGTCCTGAATCGATTCGGTGGCAGCGAAGATCGTACAATAGTATTCTACGCCGGTATTGTCTTGCGTGATCGGCCCGCCAGACGAACCCAGCTTGGATGGGTCGTTGCGAGTCAAATCCGGGCTAATCTGTTCCCAAGTTTGCCCTTCGTCTGATGTCTTGAACAAGACGTTCGCGGCAGTGAACAGCATCTTGGAGTCGTGACGAGAAAAGAACAACGGGAAATTCCATTGGAAGCGGAACTTCCAGTCCCCTGCCCCTCGACCCATCGGATTGTCGGGCCAGACATGCACATTGCGGTATTCTTTGGTGCGATGGTTGTAACGCGTCAGGAATCCACCGTAACTTCCTCCATAAACGATGTCCGGGTCGTTCGGATCGGGCGCGATGTGGCCGCTTTCGCCGCCTGCCGTTGATTCCCAATCTCGCTCGCCAATGCCACCTCGTCTGGTTCGATGCAGGATTCGAACCGTGGAGTTATCCTGCTGGGCCCCGTAGATTCGATAGGGGAAATGATTGTCGGTTGTGACTCGATAGAATTGAGCCGTCGGTTGGTTCATGTAAGTCGACCAGGTGTCCCCGCGTGAGAACGAAACCTGAACACCGCCATCATCAGCGATCGCCATCCGGTTTGGATCATCGGGATCTATCCACAAATCATGATGGTCACCGTGCGGCGTGCGAATACCGGAGAAAGTCTTGCCGCCGTCACCGCTTCGCCAGAAGCTGACGTTGACGACGTAGACTTCGTCGATATTTTTTGGACCAGCGTAGACGCGCGTGTAGTACCACGCCCGTTGGCGCAGCTTTCGTTCGTCATTGATCCTGGTCCAACTTTCACCCGCGTTGTCACTGCGAAAAAGACCACCGTCAGAAGCTTCGATTTGCGCCCAAACGCGATTCGAATCGACGGGAGAAACCGCCACACCGATAATGCCGACAGTTCCTTTCGGCAACCCTTTGGCGCGGGTGATCTCGGTCCAGTTATCACCACCGTCCATACTCTTCCAAAGCCCGGAACCATCTCCGCCACTCTCCAGACTGTACGGCGTTCGCAAGACTCGCCACGTTGACGCGTACAACACGCGTGGGTTGTTGGGGTCGATGATCAAGTCGACGGCCCCGGCATCTTCGTTCGCGAACAGGACCTTCTTCCAAGTCTGCCCGCCGTCGGTCGACTTGAAGACACCTCGCTCCTGGTTGGGACCAAATAGATGGCCCAGTACCGCAGCGTAAACAATGTTTGGATCATGCGGATGGACGCGAACTCTCGGGATGCGTCGTGAATCATTCAAACCAATGTTGGTCCAGGTCTTACCCGCATCGTACGACTTCCACATTCCGTATCCGTGCGAAACGTTCCCGCGCACCGTGACTTCGCCGCCACCCACATACAGAATGTTAGGATCAGAAGGCGCGACCGCGATAGCACCGATGGTTCCTCCAAAGAACCCGTCGCTGATATTTTTCCAAGTCGAACCGGCGTCGTCTGTTTTCCAAACGCCACCACCGGCAGCTCCCATGTAATACAACATCGGGTTGCCGCGGACTCCCGTACAAGCTGCCGAGCGACCACCTCGAAATGGGCCGATGGATCGGAACTTTAAGCTCTCGAACAGCGGCGCGTTAGGATTGTCGGCTGTTTCCTGTGCGCTGGCTTCATAGCCAGAGAACGCCAATATCAAAACGAACAACATTGGCAACGAGAATAAACGGCAAAGCGAGCAAGACATGTTGAATTTCCAGTTGAATTATCATCAATCTTCATTGTGGTTCGACAGTGCCAAAAAATCGAGCGGCAGGAATCAGAAATTCGCAATTTGACGGTTGAAAGGAGAGCTCTCCAGTGCTTTGATGCTGAGATAATTCGCGTTAAGAATCTCAAGTCGCGAATTCGACCGGGAATGTTGTTTGACATACAGTTCTCCAGATTGAACAATCGAGTAGTAGTCTCCAGGATTCTTGTCCATGAACATCACTTGCAATCGTTGCTTTAAGCCGTTTTCGATTACGGCCGATCAACTTGGTACACGCGGTAAATGTCCGCATTGCCGAGCGACGATCATTCTGCCCAAGTCGGCTCGTGACGGACAGTTTTATGATGCCGGACGATTGCAAGCTCCCAACACTTTTACACAAAACGCGTTTTGTGGATTCGTGACGATCTTGCTTCACATGGCCGTGTTAACGGTCTTTGCCATGCTGCCGTGGGGTGAATTCTCGGACGAGTTGGCGGGCGACGGTACATTGGTCATGATCGGAAAATTACCCAAGAACATTTCTCTTGATGAAACGATCGAGGAACTGGATACCGAGAACTTCCTGGAACCGGAAGAGGATCAGGCGTTTGAACATCTGGATACAGAAATGTTCTCGCCGACGCAAACAGGTGAGTTGGCTCAACAGTCGCTTCGAGACCTGGCGTTTGCCGCCAGCAGTGGCAGCGAGCAGAACTTCGATTTCGATTCACTCAACGAGACCCAATTGCTGGCAGGCGGAAGCGAAGATTTTTCCACGCTCATTTCAAAGCTGAATCAGGACGGGCTCGACATCGTAATCACGTTCGACAGTACAGGCAGCATGCAGGGCGAGATCGACCAGGTAAAAAATCAGATCAACCGGATCGGGTCAGTTCTGTTTGAGCTGATCGACAAAGCCCAAATCGGAATCTGTACGTACCGCGACCGGGGCGACGAGTATCTCGTTGATGGATTGCCACTGACTGATAATTTGACCGAGCTGGTACTGTACCTGGAAAAGGTGTCGGCTGGCGGTGGCGGCGACGAACCGGAAGCCGTCGAAGAAGGATTGCGTTGGGCCGCCCAACAGAAGTTTCGTCGGTCAGCCCGCAAGGTCATCCTGCTGTTCGGAGACGCTCCCCCGCGCCCCAGTATGAGTGTTACCTGCCAGAAGATCGCTTCGGATTTTCGCAAGCAGGGTGGAATCGTGAGCACGGTGACGTGTCGCAACAGCCGCCGGATGGACGATTTCGTGAAGATCGCAGAATCCGGTGATGGCGAAGCTTTCTTAACGTCCAACGAAAAGCAGATCATGGCCCAACTGGTCGTGCTCGTTTTCGGCAGCGAGCATCGGGCCAAAGTCATTCAGGCTTTTGATCTGTTGGAAGATAACTAACAGGCCAGGCAAGCCCCCCAGCTAAGTGCTTGTTAGCGGTTAACGCTACTGGGCACCGATCCTCATTCCGAGATCTTCCGTATGGCGAGCCAAGTCGCCGAGCCGAGCGTTGATCTCGTCGATCGAAAGAGTCTGGTAGCCTGAACGAGCCATCGGGTTCCCATAGGCGTCGGTTCCATAGTTCGCCGACTCGCCATTTTGTCGTAATTGCTGAAGTTGCTGCTGCAGTTGGTTCTTTTCCTGCTCAAGCGCGTTGATCTGGCCGAGATACGCTTGCCCTCGGTCGGAAAAAGTGCCAACTTTCTGTTTCAGGTAAGACAAGCTGGAGCCAATCTTGTCGACTGCTTGGTCATACTTGCCATCACTGAATTTCGCTTTTTCGGACCTCAGCAGGCTGAATACATCGGAACCAAGCCCCCGGACTTTGGCGATAATTTGCCTGGAATTCTCCTGCTCGGCAGGAGTTCCAAAAAACAAGTTGTAGCCAACGAGTCCCACGGTAAGCATAACGGCCAACGGCATAACGTATTTGAATAGCAGCTTGAGCATCTTCTCACATTGAGTTTGTTAAGTTTGGGCAAAATGAAGGCCCGCATTTTACAAGAAAGAGCCTCTTCACGACCACGTTACAATCGAGCAAAAATGCGTGCGGCCCAAGAAATGTTTGGCTGACGAAAATGGGTAATTTTCAATCAAGCCGATTCACCCTAATCCACGAAGATTCCACTTCTTAGAACCTCATTTTGGGCTTTGGACATGCAGTCGTAATAGGTGAAAGTCCGACTATATTGTAGGGTTCAAAAATCGAGCCTTTTGGCCTGTTCGGCATTCGCCGCCGTTCGCTGATCCACTCTGATAGCAATTTGCTAGCTAATTCAATCTCGCAAACACGAAGACCACGTTTCTAACATGTCTACATACCAACTGACTCACCTCAAGCAACTTGAGGCCGAGTCGATTCATATCATCCGAGAAGTCGCCGCTGAGTTTGACAACCCGGTCATGTTGTACTCGATCGGAAAAGATTCCTCGGTGATGGTGCACTTGGCACTCAAGGCATTCTATCCGGCAAAGCCTCCGTTCCCGTTGTTGCACGTCGACACGACCTGGAAGTTTCAGGAGATGTACAAGTTCCGGGAAGAGTACGCCAAAAAAGAATTGGGACTCGATGTCCTTACTTATATAAACGAGGAAGGCCGAAAGCTTGGCCTCGACCCGCTCGTCTCCAGCGGTAAGCACACCACGGTTATGAAAACCGAAGGGCTCAAGCAGGCACTCGACAAGTACAAGTTCGATGCCGCGTTTGGTGGTGCCCGCCGCGACGAAGAAAAATCGCGTGCCAAGGAACGCGTTTATTCTTTCCGCGACCAGAACCATCGCTGGGATCCTAAGAACCAACGACCAGAACTTTGGAATCTGTACAACGCCCGAGTCAACAAGGGTGAAAGCATTCGGGTTTTCCCTATCTCCAACTGGACTGAACTGGATGTCTGGCAATACATCCACCTCGAGAAAATTCCGATTGTTCCGTTGTACTTCTCAGCAATGCGACCAGTCGTCATGCGAGACGGCGTCATGATCATGATTGATGATGACCGACTCCAACTGGAACCCGGCGAAAAACCAGAAGAAAAAATGGTTCGTTTTCGCACGCTCGGATGCTATCCGCTAACCGGTGCCGTCGAATCCGACGCGACAACGCTTCCCCAGATCATCCAGGAAATGTTGTTGGCAACCACCTCCGAGCGCCAAGGCCGCGTTATCGACAACGATGACGAAGGCAACATGGAAGAGAAAAAACGCGAAGGCTACTTCTAATCACTCGCCTTCATCCCAATATCATTTTCGCCGTATCGGATCGAAGTCAGATCCTGAACACTGAACATTGAACCCTGAACACTTTTTAACTCCATGTCTCACCAATCTGATTTAATCGCCACAGACATCGACGCCTACCTGAAGCAGCACGAGGAAAAAGAGTTGCTTCGGTTCATCACATGCGGAAGCGTCGACGATGGTAAAAGCACCTTGATTGGTCGTTTGTTGTACGACTCCAAGATGATTTATGAAGACACGCTGGCCAAAATCGAAAAGGACTCAGCCGTTCACGGTACGACCGACGGCAAATTTGATCCGGCGTTGTTGACTGACGGCCTGAAGGCTGAACGCGAACAAGGCATCACGATCGACGTGGCCTACCGTTACTTTTCAACGGCCAAGCGAAAATTCATCATCGCGGATACGCCGGGACACGTTCAGTACACCCGCAACATGGCGACTGGTGCATCAACTGCTGACCTGGCGATCATTCTGATCGACGCTCGACATGGAGTGCTGGAGCAAACAAAACGCCACAGCTTTATTGCTTCGCTGCTGGGCATCAAACACATTCTCGTCGCCATCAACAAAATGGACCTGGTTGATTTTGACGAGGCCGTGTTTGCCAGGATCCAAAAAGAGTACAAGGATTTTGCCTCTCGTCTGGATCCCACCGATTTGCACTTCGTGCCAATCAGTGCACTTGATGGTGACAATCTGGTCGATCGCAGTGAGCGTTGTCCATGGTACCAGGGCCCAACGCTGATGAATCTGCTGGAAGAAGGCATCTATATTGGCTCCGACCGTAACTTGCGGGACTTCCGCTTCCCGGTCCAATACGTTGTCCGGCCGAATCTTGATTTTCGTGGCTTCGCTGGAACGATTGCGTCAGGGATCGTTCGAGTCGGCGATGAAGTCATGGCCATGCCGTCGCGGAAGACGAGCAAGATTAAAGAAATCGTGACGATGGATGGCAACATTGAAGAAGCGTTTGCCCCGTTATCAGTTACGTTGACGCTTGAAGACGAAATTGATATCTCCCGAGGCGACATGATCGTCCGCCCTGGAAACGTGCCCAAGCTCGAACAAAAGTTTGACGCGATGATCGTCTGGATGTCCGACGACAAAATGGTCCCCGGTAAGCAGTACTTGTTCAAGCAAACGACGAAGATGATCCCTGGCTCGATCAGCACGTTGCGATACCAGGTGGACGTTAATTCGTTGCATCGTCTACCCTCGCCGACTCTCGAGTTGAATCAAATTGGTCGCGTTGCACTTTCGCTGAACGAACCGATCACTTTCGATCGCTATCGACGTAACCGCAACACGGGTGCGTTTATTGTTGTCGACCGAATCACCAACACCACCGTCGGCGCTGGGATGATCCTTGACCGCCGGACTGGAGAAGACCGGGGCGACAAATGGGAAGACGACCCGTCAAGTGTTTCACTGCAGGCCGAGACCAGCACGGTTACCCATGACGAACGCAAGGCGCGGTTTGGACAAACGCCGATCACAGTCCTGCTAACGGGATTGCCTGGATCTGGAAAGACAACGACCGCCTACAACCTGGAACGTCGCTTGTTCGACAACGGCCGGGCAGCAGCTGTCATCGACGGACAAAACATGCGACTTGGGCTCAGCCGAGACCTCGGGTTCAGCACAGAAGATCGCTCCGAGAATTTGCGGCGAGCTTCCGAAGCGGCCAAGCTGATGAATAACTCCGGTCTGATCTGTGTCCTCGCCCTGATCGCTCCGAACGAAGCGACTCGAAAGCGGGCTGCTCAGGTAGTTGGCGAAGAGCAATTCATCGTCATTCACCTGGACGCTCCCGCTGAAGTCTGTGCGGCACGAAACGAGACTGCCCACGACACCGAAATCGAGGAAGCCGAACCAGATTTCCAGACACCAGAGAATCCGGATCTGGTTTTGGACACCAACGCGTTGGCACCCAACGAGTGTGTTGACAAAATCGTCGAGTTACTGGAATCCAGGCAGTTGATCGACTAACTGATCCGTCAAATTGCGGCGTTGCTGCAAAAGTTCACGTTGCAGAGATTGGCTTTTTCGTCGACTTGCGGATAATGGATTTGATGTCCAAGTCATTTGTCGTCGAGTACCCGAACCTCCGCCCTGCCCTGTGGGCGCAGAATTGCCATGTCCAGACATTGGCGGCATCGTTCTTGGGCGGCAAACGGTCGACGCGAGTTCCAACCAAACACGTGGTGACTCTTTCCGACGGAGACCGCGTTGTTATTCATGATGACAACGCCAAGTCCTGGATCACCGGCGACCGAATTGCCATACTCGTCCACGGCCTGTGTGGTTCTCACGATTCAAACTATGTTCGACGGACGGCCATTCGGCTCAGACAACACGGTATCCGAACGATTCGTGTCGACATGCGGGGATTTGGAGATAGCCAATTCCTTTCGACAGGTCACCTGCATGCCGGCCGAAGTGACGACCTGCGGGACATCGTCGAATTCGTCGAGCACCTGAGCCCGCTTTCCAAAGTCAGCCTGATTGGATTTTCGCTCGGTGCCAACATTGTGCTGAAGCTGGTTGCCGAACAGGACTCGGAGAGTCAAAGTCTGGTCGATTCTGTGATCGCGGTTGCACCCCCAGTTGATCTGGTCATGTGTTCCTGGCATCTCCGTTCGTTTGGCAATCGTTTTTACGAATATTACTTCGTGCATCGGATGCGTCGGTGTTTGAGACTGCGACGTCGACACGTGCAGGGACTGGCGGACAACGGCATGTGCCCGATCCCGAATCGCCTGGTTCATTTCGATGATCAGTTCACAGCTCCCGTCAATGGATTTAGCAGTGCCAGAGATTACTACGAAAAGTGCAGCACAGTAGACGTTTTAGATCAGATCCAGGTTCCGACAATCATTGTTGCCGCCAAAGACGATCCAGTCGTTCCGTTTGAGATGTTCGACGCTCGTTACTTTTCATCGCAAATCGAACTCGTTTACACCGAGCATGGCGGGCACCTTGGATTCCTGGGCAAACAGCGTCGCGACCCGGACAAATATTGGCTCGACTGGCGGATTTGCAACTGGTTAACAAGCCTGGATGATTCCTAGAGACGGTACTACAAACCGAACCCGGTTTTAAACGTCCAAAGATAACCTAGTATCGCGTCCTATGAATTCCGAACAACAAAACGATCATTGGCAATTTTGGGTCGACGTCGGTGGCACCTTTACCGATTGCTTCGCGATTGATCCGAGCGGAACACAGCATGCGTTGAAATTGCTGAGCAGCGGCGTTTCTGAACACCATACGAACATGCTCGGCCCCGGTTGTGAGGAGCTGCCCTCGCCGATCCTCGCGGCGCATTTGTTGACTGAGATTCCGTTGGACAGCCCGCTGCCGGTTTGCTCGATGCACCTGGGGACGACGCGTGGCACCAACGCACTACTCACACGGACCGGTGCAAAAACCGCGCTGGTTACCTCCAAAGGGCTACGGGATTTTTTGACGATTGGCGACCAGACTCGGCCCGAGCTATTCGAATTGACTGTTCGCAAGCCGACTCCATTGTTCGAGGAATCCATCGAGATCAACGAGCGCGTGTTGCATGACGGTACGGTTGAGCTCGCTCCTGATCCCAACGAGTTACATAACCAATTACTGCAATTGAAATCGCGAAACATTGAATCGTTGGCAATCTGCCTGATGCACAGTTTCAAGTATCCGGACCATGAGTTATTGGTTGGTCGAGTAGCAGAGAAGATCGGATTTCGCAGCATCCGCCTCTCATCTCAAGTCACACCATTGATCAAGATCGTGCCGCGAGGAGAAACAACGGTTCTGGATGCGTACTTGAACCCTGTCCTTGCCGAGTACCTGGATGAAATCGAAACGAGACTGGGGGCGAAAAGTTCGCTGAAACTGATGACTTCGGCAGGCACGCTGACTTCCCGATCTTCGTTTTCGGGTAAGGACTCGGTGCTGTCCGGTCCAGCCAGCGGAGTCGTCGGCGCCGCTCGCGTGGCTCAACAGATCGGCTTCCAACGTTCAATCGGCTTCGACATGGGCGGGACCAGCACAGACGTTTGCCGCTTCGACGGTCAGTTCAAACTCGAATTCGAGACTCGCAAAGCTGGCGTGCAGATCATGACACCAGTCATGGCAATCGAAACTGTCGCCGCTGGCGGAGGGTCAATCTGCAGCTTCGATGGTACACGACTCACCGTGGGCCCGGAGAGCGCGGGTGCAGATCCCGGTCCGGCCTGTTACGGAAAAGGCGGACCACTGACAGTCACTGATATTAATTTGTATCTGGGAAGACTGGATTCGCATCGTTTCCCGCTGGATCTGGACTTCGATTCAGTATCCGAACGACTGGAAGCGATTGCGGCGGAGGTTGCCGAGGCAAACGACGCAAGAACGTTGAGTGAATTGGCGACAGGATTTCTGCGAATTGCCAACCACAACATGGCCGCTGCCGTGCGGACGGTTTCGGTCTCGCAGGGATTCGATCCACGAGATTACGTCATGGTCTCATTCGGCGGCGCTGGTGGACAGCATTGCTGCGAAGTCGCCGAATGCCTGGACATCAACACGATCCTCGTTCACCCCAAGAGCAGTATCCTGAGTGCTTATGGCATCCGCCTGGCCAGTCAATCGCGTTCACAGGTGCAATCGGTACTGCAGCCACTAACATCTGGCAGCACGGAATCGGCTTTGGACCGAGCACTAGAAATGAGCGCTCAGCTCAAGGCCGCGTTGCTGGAGGAAGGCTGCCGAGTCGAGCCGGTTTCGGAAACTTCGCTGGACCTGCGTTATCAAGGAACCGACACCACAATCAATCTGGTTGTTGACGCCGAGACCGACATTGAAACCGCTTTTCAGAATGAACATCGACGCCGGTTCGGGTATTCGAAAAAACAAGCGATCGAGATCGCGAACGTCCGAGTCACCGTTACTGAACCCGGGCATGCGCTAGAACAGCAGAGCCGAAATGCCGAGCTCACCTCTCTGAAATCGGAACAGTTCCAATCACTTTGGTCGGGTGGCCAGAAGGTTGAGGCGGCGAAGTTCAATTGGCAGACAATTTCGGCGAATTCCAAAGTCGTCGGCCCGGCGATCGTTGGCGATTCTTTGACATCGACGATCATTGATGCCGGTTGGCAGGCATGCGTGTTGCAGGACAAGCAATTGTTGATCACGCGAATTCTGCAAAGCGACGCCAACCGTGACCAACCGAAACAGTCAGCCAACTCGCCCGACCCAGTTGAGCTTGAGATATTCAACAGCAGTTTTCGCTCCATTGCTGAACAAATGGGGCATGTCCTCCGCAACACCGCGATCAGCGCCAACGTCAAGGAACGGCTGGATTATAGCTGCGCGTTGTTTGCCGCTGATGGCGACCTGGTCGTCAACGCGCCTCACATACCGGTTCACTTGGGCGCGATGTCGGAAACGGTTCGGGCCACGATCCATTCCAATGCACTAGTTCAACCCGGAGACGTGTTCGTCACCAACGACCCGTACGCAGGTGGATCGCACCTGCCTGATGTTACGGTTTTGACTCCGGTGTTCTGCGACGACCTGCCCACGCCATCGTTGTGGGTGGCCAGCCGCGCGCATCATGCCGAAATTGGTGGCATCGCGCCGGGGTCGATGCCTGCCAATGCGCGGCACCTGGAACAGGAAGGTGTTCTGATTCGAAACTTCAAATTGATCGCCAGTGGTGAAGATTATTTTGCAGAGCTCCTGGATTTGTTAAGCAAGTCAACCTTTCCATCTCGCAACCCGGAAGAGAACATCTCGGACATCCAGGCTCAAGTCGCTGCGAACCAATCTGGAGTCAACGCAATCAATGAATTGATCGCAGCCAAGTCGCTGTCGGTTGTGCTTAACTACATGAGCCACATTCGCAAGGCCGCGGAGATTAAGACTCGCCAAGCCATCGAATCCAAAATCGCCGATGGCAAATATCCTTTTGAAGACCAGATGGATGACGGAACCTGCATCAAAGTTCTCATCGAGAAATCGAAAGATCAGTTGCAAATCGACTTCGCCGGAACCAGTCCTCAACACACTGGTAATCTGAACGCAAACCCTGCAATTGTTTCGTCGGCGATTCTGTACGTTATGCGATGTTTGATCAGCGAAGACATCCCGCTCAACAGCGGCGTACTCGCACCAGTGACAATTCGCATCCCCAATGACAGCTTCCTGAACCCGCAACCTGCGGAGCCGCACGGACAGAGCCCCGCGGTGGTCGGCGGTAACGTGGAGACTTCGCAACGTGTCGTCGACGTCCTGCTGGGAGCACTAGGGATTGCGGCGGCCAGCCAGGGGACGATGAACAATTGGCTGATTGGTGATTCCAGTTTTGGTTATTACGAAACCGTTGGTGGTGGAAGTGGAGCTACTTCCTCGGGAGACGGAGCCGATGCCGTTCATTGTCACATGTCGAACACGCGTCTGACCGACCCGGAAGTTCTGGAAACTCGTTATCCGGTCGTACTGAGAAAATTCAAAATCCGCGCAAACAGTGGTGGTGCGGGACAACATCACGGTGGCAACGGAATGGTCCGGGAGATTGAGTTCCGACGCCCGCTTACGTTGTCACTGCTGACGAGTCGCCGGAGCTCCGTTCCATTTGGTCAAAACGGAGGAGGCCCTGCGATGCCTGGACAAAACCTGTTCATTGCCCCCGATGGATCTTCGACGGAACTTCCCAGCCAGTGTGAGCGTAGCGTCAACCCAGGCGATCGACTTCGGTTGTTGACGCCTGGCGGTGGAGGTTTCGGCGTGACTGATCCGTAGACACGATCACTCGTTCGCAGCTTCAAACTATACCGTTCAGCAACCTCACCGATGAATGACAGGCTGTAAGCAACTCCTGTTAGTCAGCCTGCCATTCAAAGTTGGTCCACAGAGATCTCAAGGAAAGATATTCACTCTCAGGTCTCTGTGGCAAACCAAACTGTGAGGGAAAATACTCTAGTTACGATCGAAACTAAAAAGCCCCGTATCCGCAACGGTTCCCAGCTCCGGCTCCGTAATAGGGAACGGGTTCCGGGAAAGCATTACACCTTGATTGTCATTGAGCAACTGCACATCCTTGAGCGAATCGTTGGTAAGACTACGGTAAGCGTTGATTCCGGTCTGATCGAGCACGTAAAGGAGCCCCATGTTCTGTGGTGGAATCGAAAGCGTATCGCCAGCGTTAGTGCTGCCCAACCAAGGCTCCACTCCGACCATCAATGCTTCACCCGATGGTGAATAGTCAACGCTATCCAAATTCAGCTCGGTTTGCGATGAGAGAATTCCGAGATCCTCAAACCGCGCCGGATTGGCAAAGTGATTGTATTGGTAGGCGATGCCATTCTCGCCGACCGCGGTCACTCTTGCGGCCTGATAAGTTGTACCAGCAGAGTCAATATCGCGCAAAGCACGTCTTTGTGTACCGGTGTTGGTTGTCGCCGTTACAACTGGAGACACATCAACCCATGACAACATCTGCGGACGCCAGCGAAAGCCCCGTGGAAAACCATTGCCGTCATATCCAACGACAAAACCACGACCGCCGGTGAGAAACGTTAGAGCCCGTGGAATAAATGTCTGTTCGGATGGTGAAGGCATCCTCGTCCACGAAATTCCATTGTCGGTTGATCGAAGGATCAAACATGTTCGAGGCGTTCCCATTTCTTTTTCTGTACCGCAAGCCCAGTAGACCGCTCCAGTACCGAATCGCACTTCCTCAATAATCGGGTTTGACAAATTTGGAACCGTTGCCGGCAACCAGTCGTCCCCGTTGTTCGTATAGTGCAACAGCGGAACACCGCCGCCCGTATTCGTACTGGCAGCGACGCCTTGAGTTGCCGTTTTGAAATCCGCCGCGACCAAACTGGTACCCGCAGAACCAGATGCGATCCCGCCGTGGACAATTCTCCAGGTCTTGCCTCCGTCTGACGTTCTCACAACAGTCTGATGTTGACCAAACGCGTATCCGTCATTGACGCTGCTGAAGTGAATCGCCTCCAGTCGCCAGCGGTTTTCAACTTCCAGCGAAGAAGAAGTCGGGTCGCCATAGACATGATTGTAGAAGTCCCAGACGATTCCAAAGTCATCCGTACTTCTTATCAGACCGAATGATCCGGCGATAACCGCCCCGCCGAATGAAGCATCGACAGCGGCAATCGGGACCGTAATCCGATCGGCTATCGTGTTGTTACTGGGAGGCAACGTGACGCCGCGAAACTCCCAATCGCCAGTACTCGGTTGACGAGCCCATACGCTTCCACCGTAACCGACGGCCATTGCATTCCCATCGCCCATCGCTGCGACTCCGTAGAGCTCAGCGGACGATCCGCTCTGATTGAATTTTTCCCGGGTCCAGTTTTGTCCGCCGTCATCGGTACTGTAAACAAAACCGTTGTCAACACCGTGTCCGCCAACCAGGTATCCCCTTATGTTGTCAGGGTCCCCGTTGTAAGAATCGAACTCGACTTCCCAGATGTCTTTGGGGTTGTCCATACTTGGAATATTGGGAAAGACGCGCACAGCCCACCAGCGAGTACCGTTCTGCGACTCAGGCAGGGAACTATCGGTATAGAACACGACGCCGCCGGGCGGTAAGTCGTCTCCGTTTTCAATCTCGCCTACCGCAATTCCACGCCATTCATCCGAAGCGCTGTCGTGGATGATCCGAACATCATACATCTCGAGACTGCTATGATCTATCACCGGTGCGGATCCACCGTTGTGTACGTTGACGGCGGCTTCGTGACGGATGTAGCACTCAACCGGATTCCAGTCAGTTGCCGCGCTATTCAAACCCTGATCAGTCTTTTGAAACATCCACAGGCCAAGCGCGAAACCTTCGCCCGTTCCGCTGGAAGGATCAACAAAATCGCTCGACCAAACCGTGGCAGCTCCACCGACGATGTCGTACAACCCATTGCTCACTGCATTCAGGTGTTCCCAGGTGCCGCCGCCGTCGCTTGTTTTGATAATGTGTCCACCCCGTCCACTGGCCCAGCCTTCGTTTGGATTGACCATGCGGATATCAAGCAAAGTCTGGCTTACATCGAAGGGCGTTGCCTGAAATTCCCACTGACCGCCCGGTCCCGGGTCATCCGAGTACCGGATTTGACCTCCATCTCCAGCCACCCAGACATAACGATCCGGACCAACGTCCAGCACCTCCACAGCTCGCATCTCTCCGGAGTGCAAGTAGCCAGTCGCATAGGGAGTTAAGGGAACATCTTGTGCGCCGCATTGGCTTGTAACCAACCCGGTCAGTATCGCGGCAACAAGCGCGCAACGGTTTCGTAGATTCATAGAACTCTCCTGAAATAGATTAGTGTCTATTTAGGAGATCAGAAAATATGGCAGCGATTGCCAAAGAAAATTTTCAGATTCAAAACGTTGACCGTCAAGCGTTTGGTTGGTCGCTCGGTTGATTGGTCCGACTACCCACCACCAAACGGATCGTTTTCGTCTTCATCTTCGCCGCCGCCGCCAAATGGGTCTTCATCATCGTCGTCGCCACCAAATGGGTCTTCTTCGGCGTCATCGTCGTCTGCGAACGGGTCGTCATCGTCGGAATCGTTGGCGAATGGATCGGACTCGTCGTCGTCAGACGCAAAAGGATCCGATTCGGCTGCAAACGGATCGGAATCATCAGCGAATGGGTCTTCTTCACCAGCGGCCATCTCTTTCTTCATGGCAGCTTTGCCGACGTCCTTATTGGCAGCCAACAATTCTGCCTCATCAGCTTGGAACACCGGATACGGATTGCCCTGTTCGCGATAGCAACCAATCGAGCCCTGCGAAGTCGCCACATACAATCGGTCCGTTTGGCGATTAGGTATGGATTGAACAATGTTCGCACCGGGAACGGTTGCCATCCGCGCCCCCGATTCCGGGTCGATTGCAGTCAATTGCCCAACGCTGTCGAGCATGTAGATTCGGCTCTGACTGGAACCGACGTATTGACTGATCCCTTCAAGCGGTCTCTTCCAATTGGCAGCCGGGAGTCCGGATGTCCGATCAATCTTGTACAGTCGATTTTCGGCAGACACAACGAACACGCCATTTCCTTTGACAAATGGTGCGGCGGTTAAGCGATCACCTGTCAGGTATTCCCATTCGATCGTGCCTTTTTTCTCGTCCAGTGCAAACATGGAACCGTTGGTTGTGTTGACGTAAATCGTCCCATCAGCCGCCGCGCCACCAGCAGACATCTTGTCGCCCGAATTCAATCGGAAGCTGATCGTATTGGCTCGAAACGGAGCGACGGAATAGTAACCATCGTCAGTTGCCCAGGACACGGTCGAGTCAGTGACCAATGGTTTGGAGATCGCTGTTCCGTACGAAATGAACGACCTCGGGAAACCGCCTTTGCCCTCCAGCGAGAACACATTCAGGCGCCCATCGACCATCGGAACAAAAATGCTGTGTTCGCCAACTGAAGGAGCAGCGTTGGGTGACCTGCGACATTTGCTGGACCACAGGATTCGTCCTTCGTCAGCGGAAAGACAATAAACCGTCGATCCATTGGTAACTGCTACGTGGCTGTTGCTGGCTCCGACGCCGCCGGTGAAGTACCTCCGTTGGCCAACGGTTGTGTGCCAGATATGTTCACCTGTATCGGCATCTATCGCGGTAACCTGTCCAGTTGAAGTCACCGAATAAATAGTTGTCTTGGGAAGTGTGATCTGACGGACGTTTACTTCCATGTTTCCGCGCTGCTGAGCCGCGAACTCCGCCAACAAAATTTCTTTGCGCGTCTCTGCGTATTGCCTGGCACCTGTACCTGCCGCGTTTTCGATTCCACGAGGCTTACCAAACGCATCCAGATCTTTCTCAGAAATGCGTTCGACGCTCTTACCGTATTCGACCAGGAAATAGGTTGTCGAGATGTTTGGGTTGACCTGGATCTGCATATTGACAATCTGGCTGCGCCCACCAACATCAAGATGGGTAAACCATTCGTTGACGAGTCCCGCTCGCTCAAAACCGTCATTACCAACCAACAATCCACCATTGCAGGCGAGGATGGCAAAACACAAAAAAGCTGCAATGCGTTGATTTATGAAATCAAATTTCATCGTTTATCGAATCTCTGTAAGAAGGCCTCTATCCAATCTCTATTTTATCAAGCGGAGACGGGAAAATGGCAGCAAATCCGTCAATCTAAGCCAGACTTTGATCGACTGTTACTCCCCTGAACAAGCAGTTTATTAGTCAAGTCCTTCACCGTAGACGGCAAATTCAGCTAATTCTTCAGCCGACAAGGTTGACTTACCGGAATACTAGAGACTCGCTTCGGCAGATTCAGAAGCCATAACTTGGTTCAGCCAAACACCCTGGAACTCCGGGATGGTCAATTTGCCGGTCTGCGGATCCACCGGATCGTCGCGAACTGACAGGGAACACTCCCATGCGAGGCAACGCGGCTAGACCAAACGGACGGTGGATTTTAACATTGAAAACTTCACATTTTTCCCTTCGTGAATTCCCGATGGCAGCCACCCAGCCAGTACTGGCAGACCCAAAAGCTAAGGAGCAAATTCTTGGCTATCTGACTTTTTCGTCAGGGGCGGAGGATGCGAACTTCATCAGGAACTTGGATAGGTTATTTGCCGAACACGCTGGCACATGCTCGGAGGGACCCAAATCTGATTCTCAGGCCAACTGGTTGGCTTCCCGTTCGCTGGAATGGTTGATTGATGAATGCCAAAGATTGGCTGATTGTGATTCCTGCAAGATCAACGATGCAGATCAAGCGGTTGCCGTATTGCAACTAACGCAGCAGCACGTATTACCTGGCTACCTGGACCATCATCGAGATTTGTTGTTTCACCAGGATAAGAACTTTTTGTTTAGTTCGTTCTTTGTCGCGCGTGTGATCCAGAAGATCTTACAAACGGGCCCACCATGGAACGAAATTGAAAGAGTTGTCGGGGAAACCATTGCCAGTCTGAATGACTTCCTGGGGCATCGCCCGGTTGCAACTCTGGAGTCACAAAACATTGAACCCTACGAGCACGAATGGATCGCTCCGGTCCCCGTGTACCTGCAATCGGCTGGGACTGGATTCGGGCCGTATCAGGAATTGCTGGACGTCGCGTTGGATACGATCCGAAACACAGATCCAGTTATCTTGCGACAGGCTCAATTCTCGATGGACCAGATGAAAGAACTGGACATCGACCCGCGGGCGTTTGATTTCGACCATCCGATAAACAAACGCCCAAACCACCACTTCGGACAATGGGACGAGCATGCGATCGACAATTCCGGGAACTTTTACCGCTTCATCCTTCAACAGGTAACCCTCGACGCCCTGCTGGATCGAGTGCATCGCAAGATGGAAAGCGAAGGTGCGGACGACCAACTGAAATCGGAATTGATGAACGAAGCAGGTGCCGTGCTTGGCTGTACGATGCTAATGGCTTCCGGTATTTGCGGCTCTCGACCGGGAGCGTTTGATTCCAACACAACGCTGAGCACACTGCTGCCGACAATCGCTGGTTACCGAGACCAGTTTTATCGCGACTTGATCGAGCGACTACCGGAAGCACACCGGAACAGGCTTCGTTCGGAGGCAGAAGCTCGCCGCCAACCGTTTGGCGCTGCCCGGCAGAACTTGAACCACCTGCTATCCAAGCGACGAGCGTCTCAGCTGGTAAATTGTCGTCTGGCAACGATTTTCGCTCGAATGGGATTTTGCGAAGCAGCCACGAAGCAATCCCAGATCGTCCCGGTCGCTGCCGCTCGAATACTTTGCCAAATTGACTGCCTGCTCAGCAGCGCCCAGCAGGCGACTCGCAAAAAACAACTGGTCACAGCCTACGAGTACATCCCACGCCTCGTTCAGTTGCTCAAAGATGGAGTGAACTGTGGTGCGATCGTCGATCCCTGGAACATATTGGGATTCGATGCTAACTACAGTTTGTTTCCGGCGTCCGAAAATTCGGTTCCAGATCACCGCGTTTACGAATTGGTTGATCTGATCGAACGCGTACTGGGAATGTGCTCACTGATCTGGAGCGAAGCCGCCGCCAGCAACGACTCCGAGACCTGCACCGCGATCAAACAGGAGTTTGAACATATCGTCGATTGGTGGCGAAAGTACGCCGCGCACGAAGTCATGGCCGTGGACGCTGTCGACCCGGAGGAAATTTACTCGGCGGCCGAACTTGTGGCCCGGGCATTGAACTTGTGGCATCGGGGCGGTGCCGCCGCCGGCGATATCGAGTTTTGGAAACAGCACGCGGCTCTGTTCGACTCTCCCAAAGCGTATCAGCTTGTGATCGAAGCCCTGATGGATCGTGGCGACTACCAGACGTCATCAGCACTGCTGGTTCATTGGCTCAGCCAGGCTGAATTCGTGCGGTTGCAGCATGGAGGCAGTTCTTTCCACAACCTTATTTGGCGATGGATCACTGAACAACGAGAGCGACTTCGCGTTTCGGATTTCGAGCAACGCAACGAGATTTGGAATCGGATTCGCAAGTTCTATGACTTTATCGAAGCCAATGCGGAACAGTACGGCGAGATCCCGGACTTCCAGATCGGCAGAGTCGTCAAACGGCCGATTGACCAGGAACCGAATCTTGATGACGAATTGGATGACTCGGAGCCGGGCCCCGATACGTACGATACAGCATATGATGAAGAATTCACTTACATCGACACGACGGACGATGGAAACGAAGGCTCGATTTTCGATCCCGGTGCTGATCAAACCGATGAGGAACTGGAAGCGGAAGTCGACCGGGTTCTGGATCGCCTTGAGTTTCTCGCCACGTCCGCGAACTTCTGGAAAATAGCTGCCACCGTGCCGCTCCCAGTCGACAATCGAAAGCAGCTCAATGAAACGGCGATCAAGCAGCTGAAGAACCGCCGTGATATCCTGGCCGGGTGGATTCATCGGGCCGACTACATTCGCACGAGTCTGAAACAACTTTTGCATTCAGTGGCGGGCTACAAGATTCCCACGGGCGGACTCGATGCCGAATCACTGACTCGTTATGACCGGCAACGATTGTACAAGGAATCCTTGCTCGAGCGGATTGTGGAAACATGCGTCGCGGCTGAAATCTCTGTCGGAATGCTGGCAGCCGTCATCGGTGCGATCGACAATCTGGTCGAAGACAAATCGCTGGACGAACTCCGGGACGGACGTGCCAGCAACGGTCCTCTGCTCCCGCTATTTTCCGCCATTTTGCTGACTGACTTGAAACTGGTGCGCAGCCACTTTCCGGATGCGATCGAATACCTGCACTCCCAACCGCTGCTATACGTCCCACTGGATCGTGAAGGCAAACCAGCGGACATCGTGGCTGCTCGTGTCCTGCAAGAACAGATTCGAGACCTTGCTGGTTGCCTGCCGATCCTGGGGCTGTTTATCGAAACCCATGAGCTGGTAACCACCGCATTGGCGATGGAACGGAATCAAAAGACAGCGAAAGGTGCGGTCACCGAATTCGATAACTTGTTCAAAGTGGCTTACACGTCAATGGTCAAATGCCTGGTCCAATCGACGCAACTGTTGCAGCAAAAGATCGAAAATTCTGCGGAATTCGACGAATCCGAAGCCGCCCGCGAATCAGAAGAGATCCTGTTCGACTGTATTGAGATGGTCACCGAGTCCATGTCCGCGTTGTGGCTCAAGCATAGTGAAACGCTGCGGCTGTCGGTGCTCGAACGTGTGAACGATGCCAAGTCATGGGAGCAACTGGTTGGCTTTATTAAGCGGTATGGGCAAGGGCTGTTCACGCAACAGTTCTTACAGCTTTCCAATGCCCGGGCCATCCTGCACCAGGGCGTCGGCCAATGGCTCGACAACGTCCGCGAATCGCCGAATGCTCTCGACCTGAGATTGTTCGATGAACTCGATACGGGCATTTCGAAACAACGGACCACCAAGTATTTGACGCTGGTACTTCAGGCAGTCTGTGAGAACTATCACGAGTTTCGAGACTACAACACGACCACGACGCAAAGCGATCAAGGCGAACTGCTCTACACCATGTTCGACTTCATTCGTTTGCGGAATCGGTACGATCGCGTGTGTTGGTACCTCAAGCCCATCGTTTGGGGACATGAGATCCTTGTTCGCGATGGGCAGAACTCCGTGGCGCGGATGTGGCGCCGGTCGCTTACTGAGCAGATTGGTACGGAAGCGGATCGGTACCTGGAAATTCTTGAGACGCTCCGCAACAAGTATTCGATGCAAATGGAATCTGTCGGCCGACGATTGGAAGGTAAATTCGTACACGAAATGCAGATCGACCGCCTGCGATCGCTGGTCTCTCCGGCCATGTCCAACCCGGACTCGCGAAAGTCGCAACGTTCATTCGACAAACTCCAGCAGGAAACCCAAGCGTTTACCCGGGCAACTCCCGGCGTCGGGGTCGATCTACCCGCTTGGCTGGCGGCTCTGGAAAACGAAGTCGCCCAGTTCCACCTGCCGCTACGATTGCGGTCAAGAAGCAATGAGCAGGCACTCATACGCCCGATCGACATCCCTGTCTCCCGGCTGCGCGAACAGCTGGAGCAACTCCCGCGCAAGTAGCCCGTCGACTGTTTCGGGCCGACTCGGACAGGCAAAACCGATGTGATCTCGGCAGCCGTATCACGTGTTTCGACTTGCCAGAATCGTTATCAACCAATAACGTATCTCGCAAGGAAGCTGGATAACTCTTAAGCCAATTACCGCCAATTATGAAACATGCACTGATTCGAACAGCGTTTAAAATCCTCGGCGTCGATCGTCTTTACGACGAAATGGTTGTCCAGGACCGACTGACTAACGTGAAGCCGCAGATTCGGGCAGATCTCGAAGAACTGTTGGCTCAAGCAACCAAAAACAATCCGTACTTCCAAGGCAAGTTCGATGAGTTCCTGCAAACGACGCAAGGAACCGATGACGAAACGTTTTTCGCAGAATTCGCAAAACTGCCCGCACTTTCAAAACAGGACTATGCCGAGGCTGGCTGGTCAGTCATGCCGACAGACGTCGTCTCGAAACTGCGTGACAAAGGACTGCCTTTTGATGGTAAGCCGTTGCAGTTCTTAAGTCGTTTGCGCAAAGGCAATTTCCTGATGCCGATGGCAACGGGAGGTTCAACCTCTTCTCCACTCGCTGTCCAGATGACCAAGCAGCATATGTTTTCGATGCTGTTCACGTTTTTCAAATGTTGGTATCGGATGGGTTGGCGACCGGGCGACCGGATGTTGGTTTTCTACCCGCGGAACACTTACAACATCGACGACATGGCCAAGTACAACCGGTTCAGTTGGTTGACTGGTTTTCGCATCCATCTGTTCGGCAAGATCGACGAACCAACGATCCGCGAACTGGTTTCGGAAATCAACGAGTTCAAACCACAAATCTTTTTGGTCTTCCCGTCACCATTGAACATGATCGCGGACACGATTCGCAAAAACGATTTGAAACTTGAGCATCACCCCGAGATGATCAACACCAGTGGAGAAACGTTCTTTGATTGCCAGCGCAAGAACGTTCAGGAAGTTTTCAGCGGCAGCAAGATCGAAGATTCATACGGTTCAGTCGAACTGGGCGAAATCTCTCATGAGACAGATGAAGGACTCGAAATTTTCGCCAACGCCGCCTACGTCGAAACCGCGCCCAACGAACAGGGTAAGCCGGAGATGATCATCACGCGGCTTGGCCTGACTGATTTCCCGTTTATCCGCTACAAGATGCGGGATGTAGCGGACATCGAATTTATCAAGCGACCGGATGGTACCGAGCGATTTGTCATTACACGAATCGAAGGTAAGGACTCCAACTACATCCTGTCCGATGGTAGCGAGAAGTATTACCCATCCTTCTTCAACCAGTTCGTAAACGATCTCAATGAGCAGTTCGATGATCGCATCGTTGAGATCAAAGTCTACGAACGAGGGCAGCAGGAACTGGAAGTCCAGTTCATCGTCAAAGACGACGAACTCAATGATTCGATCCGAGTTACGACCGAACAGATGTTGAAGGACCGCATCAGTACTCAGATGCAATTCGACATCAAGTTTGTCGACTTCATCGACCACGACTATCGTCGCAAATACCGTGTCATCGAACGCATCGGCGATATTGAATACGCTGGCGGCATTGTCGGCGACAACGAAAAGCTGCAAAAGATCGCAGCCGACGCCAAAGACCGCGACGGCTCCCGTGAGCCTGGAGTAAAAGCTCCTGCGGAAACCTAAGCTACGCCTCAATTAACCGCACGGGCAGCGACCGTTTATCGATCGCGTTCTGAGCACCGTCGAACGTACTGATCCACATCTATCAGGCCGCTTGAATGGCAAAGATGCGTGCAAGGATCAACCTTTATTGTCAATTTCCGCATGAATGCTGGAGAGCATTCGGATCCAGGGTGACACGGAAGAATCGGCAAGTTGTTCAGCTACTTCCTTGGCTGCCGCTCGGTCTTCGTAGATTCCATAGCAGACAATATAGAGCATTCGTGTTTTCCCTTGCTTTCCGAATATCGAAAAATTACCAGGGTCTTTCTGTGCAAACACATGCTCAATAGCACGACCTTCTGATATCGCACTTAAAACTTGAACCGTGAAATGGTTTTTTGGTTGCTGAAGCAACCACGCTGCGTCCTTCGGTTCCCCCTGCTCATCTGGGGCTGCCGGCTTCTCGATATTTTCTATCTCGTTGAGACAAGACTCTATTTTTGGAATGGACTCCGGAGCCCACTTGGAAATTTCACTCGGCCGTCCATAGAAGAATCCTTGTCCCAGCGAAAATCCCATCTGCGAAACCGTCTCGTGTTCCGCCTCCTGCTCGACAAACTGCGCCATCGGAACCGCGCCCAACTCCTTTATCATCTTGACCAGTGAAGCCACAAATTTTTGCTTCCGCTGCGACATCTTATCGATCCCCTGGATCAATTTGTTGTCGAACTTGACTACATCCGGGAAGACTTCTGCCAGGTTGGCAAGGTGAACATTACCACCGCCAACATCATGCAAAACCAATTTGATTTCCAGGTTTTGCAACGTCGCTCGGATTCGCTGAAATTTTTCAGGTTCGTTCAAAACGGACTCGTTGACTTCAAGCAGAATCGGGCGGTCGGGATACAATTCTCTGATTTCGAACAGCGATTCCTCGAGACCGGCGCATTCCAATTCAGCCGGGTGCGTATTGACGAACAAACTTTGCTCCGCTTCAAGATTCTTGTCCGCGACAGTAATCCCCTGCTTTCTGAGGACACGGCTTAGCTCCGCTTCCAATTCCAGCCGCGATGCGGCCGCAAACATCTGCGCCGGAGTTTTCAATCCGAACAGTCGGCTGCGGCCCAGGACCTCGTAACCAATAACTCGTTGACCGGATTCTTCCAAACTGACAACCGGTTGAAAAAAAGGAACGACGCCTCCATTCAACAGATTTTCCAGCTTGGCATCTTGTGATTGCTTTTCGGTGGAACGAACGCCAACATGATGGACGTCTTCCGGTACGGCTTCACCGCCTTCACTGCTCTTCTGAAAAATCTGGAATACGGTCGTACCAAACTGGATAGTATCGTTCGCCGATAGCCGAGTTTTTGACCTGATTCGTTTCCCGTTGACGAACGTTCCATTCGTGCTTTTGAGATCAGTCAGCCAGAGAACCCCATCTTCTTCGACAATCTCTGCATGGAGCCCGGAAACGTTCTGGCAAGGCAGATACAGATCGAGATCCGGTTGCCGGCCGATTCGAAACGGAGTCTTGATCGCTACATTCTGGTTCCCCGCGCCATCCGAAGTCGCATCGTTGACGAAGAACCAGGCAGCTGGACTCAATTCTAGATTTGTATGTTGCATGGGTTTGTGGGCGCCTACCGACGCCGTTGACGAGTTCAGAACCTCATCATCTGTCGTATCTACTGAATATCGTGCTCTCGTGGAGGTTCACATTGATCAAATTCGACAATGTCGAGTGCGCGGTTTATCTGGTTGCAGTTTTTCCGGTTCTGACGTTCGAACTGGATGGTTGACTGACTACCCAACCGTTGCATGAGAGACGGAGACCAAGTCAGACAGCATATCCAACAGGGCTTCTCCGTTGTAAGGCTTAACAACATACTCAGTCGCGCCGGCCTCAAATGCGCGGTGACGATGCTTCTCACTGGCTCGGCTGGTTACCATGACGATTGGCGTCGACTGGAACTCGGCTTGTTCTCGCACTTGGCGAATAAACTCCAGCCCGTCCATTCTGGGCATTTCCATGTCGCAGAGAAAAACGTCCGGCCCTGTTTCCAGCTCGGGCAGGCGTGCCAGGGCATCCACACCATCCGTCGCTGTCACGACCTGCCAGCCGGCGAACTTCAGTAGGTTCTCGTTCACTCGTCGAACGCTGAGCGAGTCGTCGATGACCATCGCCAGCTTTTTCCGCGGCGGAGACACGCGTTGGCCGGTATCTAAAGGTGAAGGCAGCATGTTATCTGAATTGCCGCTGACAATATCGGCAACATCAAGAATCGGAACCACCGAACCATTACCCGTGATGGTGACACCAGCCAGACCGTGCATGGCTTGCAAATGATTACCGATGCCCTTGATTGAAATATCGCGGCAACTGAGTATGACATCGACAGCAATACCAACTGCATCATTCCCATCGCCATGTATCAACATCGGTGACGATTTTTCGGATACTGCATCGGCAAACGAATTTGACCGCAGGCCGAGGTGACTGGCCAAGTCAATTAATCTGAGGTCACCGTCAGAGTGGTTTGCAATCAACTCCCGACCATTTGTTTCAACGTTGGTTGGTTGGATCCGGTCAATTTTTTGGACCGATTGAATTGGGATCGCAAACTGCTGCCCTCCCGCCTCAAGAAAAAGTGCTCGGGTAACACCGACACCTGTCGGAATTTGAATCGTAAACGTGGTTCCAACCCCAGCTTCACTGTCGACCCGAATCGAACCCTTTAGCCTGCGGACGGCATCGCTGACAACATCCATCCCAATCCCTCGACCGGAAACATCGGACAAACTTTTAGCGGTACTGAAACCGGGCCGAAAAATCATCGAATGCAATTCTTCATTTGAAAGACTCGCATCAGCTTCGATCATCCCCTGGTCGATCGCTTTCTGTCGAATCTTTTTCAGGTTCAGCCCGGCACCGTCATCAGAGATCTTGAGCGTAACCTGGGTTCCGTGATGCGTTGCTTGAAATCGCAAACACGCCGTTTCACGCTTGCCCGATTCGATCCGCACATCAGTATCTTCAATGCCATGGTCAAGCGCATTTCTGATCAGGTGTAAGGCAGGGTCTGCGATTTCGTCCAAAACCGTCTTGTCGACTTCGATTTCTTTGCCAATGAACTCGAACTCGACTTGCCGAGACAGCTTTCGCGAAACCGTTCGTACGGTCCGTTCCAGTCGACTTGCAATCGAGCCAAACGGAACCAGGCGGACTTTCATCAGGCACTCTTGAGCGTTGCGATTCAGTCGCTGTTGCCGCTGCAACAGGCCATCCAATGCCGCTTTGATTTTATTGAATTCTCCGGCCATCATTTCCGCGTCATTGTCTGATTCCGTCAGTTGCTGTTCCAGCAAGTAGGAATCTGAATACTGTTCAAATTCAAGTGGATCGAATTCGTCGCTGAACTTGGACGAAGACCTCCTTCGTAGTTTCGTGAACGGAGAGCTATCAGCGAGATTGGTGCCGGTTGTACGATGGGAATCGTGGTAGTCGCCTGATTCTTCGACGAGTTCCTTGATCTTTCTGATACGACGCATCGCGTTTTGCATATCGGCGATTCGAGATCCGAATTGCAGCATGCGGTGTTCCAACTCCGAAAGGTTGACCGTCATTTCGCCGAACTGTTTCGACATGTCATCCAACCGTTTCAACGGTACTCGCAAGTACTTCGCAGACGATTGACCTTCGGCCACTGATGGTTGATCCGATTGATTATCCTGCGAAGACGGCGGGTGGGAATGTTCAGCAGCTTCACCGGCGGATTCAAACGTCCGTGCCCCGACCTGCTCGTCAAATCCCCGGTAAAGCTCAACAATCTGTTGGGCGACCTGATCAAGATCGAAATTCCCGGACGACAACAATTGTAACTGATCGGATGTATTGAACAGCAGCTCAAGCTGACAATCGGAAACTCCGCTGCCTGTCTCAGCCAGCTGATCCAGCAAGTCCTCCATGCGATGAGCCAATCGAGTCATCGCTTGGTGACCAACAGCGCCGGCGGCACCTTTTAGTGTGTGTGAAACCCGCCTGACTTCTCCCAATGCGTCTTGATCACCAGGGTTCTCTTTGAGTCGACCCATGCCCTGATAAATTTTTTGTAGATGCTCTTCCGCTTCTTCGCTGAAAATTTCAATCAAATCCGAAGGCATTGTTGCGCATGCATTGAGTTGCTGAACGACTTCTTCAATCGCGAAGTCATTGCTCTCTGTATTTGCTGTCATATCAATGCCCTGTTTTTCGGTCAGCGATGATCCGATCTACGCCTCATCAATTTCAACGTCTTATTATTCACTGAACAATGTCTTATTCACGGAAGTACTCGATCGACCAGCCGAGTCCTGTTTCGAATCGCCGACGGAGTCTGCGGCTTGTTCCTTTTTCATCTCTTTCAGCATTTCCTTCGCTTGCTCGAGCAGTCTGTCTTCCATCGCGTTCTGCTCACGTCCATCCCTTGCTGCTGTTTGATCCGCACCTGAACTGATTATGGTGGGCGCCGGTCGTTGCGCCGCTGACTTCTCTCGCTTTTTAGTTTGTGTGTTTGATTCAGACGCCAATGAATTGTCTTTCTCCACAGGTTCCTGCTGAGGCTGAATGATCAAGTCTGACAACGTTTTGACCACAGGCTTTTTCTGTTGGGGCGGTTGCTGCTGCGTCACACTTTTCATTTTTTCTTTCAAGGCCACCGCACCCTGAGATTGTTCCCGTTGCAGCTCAACTTGCTTCTTCTCGCTCCGTGGTGACAGTTGCGCCTGTCGAGTCGGAATTGGTTGCCTGCTTTTTCCCGCCGGTTTGTTGTCCGCAGCGAATGACTGCACTTCAACAATTTCGTTTGCCGGCGAGACATTGAACTGCGATAACGAGTCACCAAGCTTGCGAACCATGTTATCCAACAATCCAGCAGCTTGAGTGGTTTTGCGACTCTCTTCGGCCGATCTTTTAGTTGCTCTGGAAAGGTCCGACATCAAGTCAGTAAAACTGGTTGCTTGACGTGCCTGTTGGAGTGCGTAATTCGAAGACGATTCAATAAGCTCCACCAGCTGGCTGGCAACGCTGTCAATTTCGAACAGTTTTTCGCCTGCCTGCGATGCCAGTTGCGAACCGGCAACGACTTCACGAGTGGATTCATCCATGTCAGCAATCACTTCACTTGTCTCGTTCTGGACCGATCGAATCAATTTCGAAATTTGCAAAGTCGCGTTGTTGCTTCGCTCAGCCAAGCGCTCGATCTCTTGAGCGATCACAGCAAATCCATGACCCGCGTCGCCAGCCATCGATGCCTGGATGGAGGCATTCAAAGCCAACACGGAAGTCCGATCAGTAATCTCAGAAATCAACTGGACGATCTCGTCAATTTCCTGAGACGATTCACCCAACCGCTTGATCCGTTTGGAGGTGTTTTGCACCTGATTTCGGATACGGTTCATTCCTTCTACGGTCGCAAAAACTGCCTTTTGACCCTTCGTCGCTGACTGCTTCGTTTCCACTGCTACTAAAGCCGTGTCCTGCGTCATCGATGCTACCGTCTGGAACGACTCAGTGATCGCGAGAACCTGTTCCACAGCGTTTTGAATCAACTGCGACTGAGTTTCACATTCCGCCAAATTTGACTCGCAAATGTCATGCATGCCGGATGAGTATTTGTTGGCCTTAGTTGCCGAAGCTGTAACTTGTCCGACAATTGATCTCAATTGTCCCGTCATTTGATTGACCGATTCAGCGATTGCTCCAGTCATATCCTCTTTGACATCGGCACTAATCCCCAGATTCCCAGACGCAATCTGCTTCATCTCCGATTTGAGATTTTGGATCGAATTCTGAACCTGCTCGCGTTCTTCTCTGGACTGTATCAAGCTCAACGTGCCATCGCACAAAGCATTCAATTCCTGTGCAGAGGCTCCCAGTTCATCGGTGGTCGCGATTTCTGAACGGGCTTCGAAATCACCCTGACCAATTTTCATCAATGTCTCATGGATTGTGCGTGCTTGCTTGGTCACTTTGGATCCGAACCGCCAGCCAATCAGCAATCCAACCACCTGGCAGACCATCGCACCAACAACGAATATCGTCTGGTATTTCCCAATCGCCAATCCTGCCAGGAGCATGAGAAATGGAAGGACTGCAACGACCAAAAACAATGTCGTCAATTTCGATCGAATGGTGATGGTATTCGAGAACGGTTGACTGGACATCGGATGCCTCTTTTGTACGGAGTTGTTAAATGGTTCGAAGGCTTCTATTTAGATCGCGGCAAATTCCGCTGCTTCAAGAACCTTCTCGATATCTAATACGGTTACTTTTGTATCTTCAGACTGGATGACCGACCTTGCGATCGCAGCAACTTCAGCAGGCAACTCTGCGACGCACTGCTCTGGCTTTGTCTGTGGCGATGGCTTTGGATTTGGATTTGGATTTTCCTCAAGTGTTCGAATTCCAAGTATTCGATCAG
>CAZXLW010000040.1:0-7859 GCA_964641465.1 uncultured Pirellulaceae bacterium
AGGATTATTGCCCGATCCCTGTTTTTGCGAAGTGGTAACTGCCGCACCATCTTTCTGGCTGGAATTGAATAAGAGTAAACCGCGTCAGAACCGATAACGACGAGAGTTTTGTCATCAGCGAACCTAAGAAGGCTCATTCCGCTCGGGCGGTAGTTTGTTATTGGGATCGTAGCTAGAAGCGCTGACCCGCGGTAGATTCGCGTGTCGCGACGCCCACCAATCGCAACGAGCTTGCCATTGGGCGACACAACGATCTCATTGCACTGCTGGGTGGAGTATTTGGGAAAGGTCGATTCGTAGATTAAGGTGGCCCAAATGCAGATCCAGGCGGAAGTCATTATTAACTGCAGAATTCCAAAACGCCGAGAAATCTTCAATTTTCATCTTCCAGTTTGGCCGATGTAAACGCTGTTTTAAGGCCGTGACCTACACCTTCTTTGCACGCATGGTTCGAGGGAGGATTCTCATGCAATTAAATGGCCCCGGCTGAAATCATCTCTCGGGCGTGTTGCCAGGCTTCCCAGCGGTTGCAAGATTGATAATGCTTCCCGGAATTGCTGTGTGTGTCGGCAGGAGGCCCACCTCACGGTGAACATCCTGCCGTTGGAATCAATCCAGCAATTTTAGCTTGGCTTTTCAAAGAGCGGCTTTTCGGTAGCTACTCTTTTTCCGTGTTCAATGGAACGAGTTGCCCTTCTTCAGCGGCCAGCTTGCGGATGTCTTCGGTGATCTTCATCGAGCAATACTTGGGACCGCACATACTGCAAAAATGAGCACTCTTGAACGTGTCCTGTGGCAAAGTCTCGTCGTGATACGCTTGAGCAGTCGCCGGATCCAATGATAGTCGGAACTGTTCATTCCAATCGAATTCAAAACGGGCTTTCGATAGTGCATCGTCACGGTCTTGAGCTCCGGCGCGGCCGCGAGCAACGTCGGCAGCATGAGCAGAGATCTTGTACGCGACAACGCCTTGCTTGACGTCTTCGTTGTTGGGCAAGCCAAGGTGTTCCTTGGGCGTGACGTAGCACAGCATCGCAGCTCCGTGCCAGCCAGCCATGGCGGCTCCAATCGCGCTGGTGATGTGATCGTAGCCGGGAGCCACGTCAGTCACCAACGGGCCGAGCACATAAAACGGCGCGCCGTTGCAAATTTCGATTTGCTTCTTGATGTTCATCTCGATCTCGTGCATCGGGATGTGGCCGGGGCCTTCCACCATTACCTGCGTACCGTTCTCCTGACCGCGACGAGTCAACTCGCCCAGAACATCCAGCTCCGCAAATTGAGCGGCGTCGCTGGCGTCCGCGATACTGCCTGGACGCAGGCCATCACCCAGGCTCCAGGTCACGTCGTACTGACGCATGATCTCACAGAGTTCGTCAAAACATTCGTACAGCGGGTTCTGCTTTCGGTGGACCATCATCCATTTGGCGATTAACGAACCACCACGCGAAACGATCCCGGTGACTCGCTGAGTCGTCAGGTGCAAGTGTTCCATCAATACGCCGCAGTGAACGGTCATATAGTCGACGCCCTGTTTGGCCTGATGCTCGACCATATCCAAAAAGTGTTGCGCCTTCATGTCTTCGATGTTGCCGCCGAGTTCTTCAAGCATCTGATAGATCGGTACCGTTCCGATCGGAACTGGAGACGCTTCGATGATCGCAGCTCGAATGGAATCGATGTCTTTACCTGTCGACAGGTCCATGACCGTATCCGCACCATAGTGCACAGACGTGTGCAGCTTTTCCAGTTCACCGGCGATGTCGCTGGTCACCGCGCTGTTTCCAATATTGGCGTTGATCTTGCACTTCGAAGCGATGCCGATGCACATTGGCTCGAGCCGCTTGTTGAGGTGGTTGATGTTCGCCGGGATCACCATGCGACCGGCCGCAACCTCGTCTCGAATCAGCTCCGGGGTCAGGGATTCTCGCTTGGCGACAAACTCCATCTCATCCGTAATCTTTCCCGCGCGGGCCTGTTCTAATTGGGTTGCCATTCAATTCTCCGTGGAAGGCAGTCATCTTCAGCTGTGATTCGGCGAATATCGCCAACTTCGAATCGTACCGTCCCTCGAATACCTGTCAATCGCGCGTGACAGCGGCAAATTCCCCGCAATAGACCATAAAGTAACGCGTCGAATCGTGTCTAAATGATGAAATTTCGTCAGAAGACAGTTCGTTATTTGTAACAGCAATTCCTTTAATGATAATGAATCAGTAGCAAGCCGTACCGCCAAGCAGTCGGCAAGGCAGCTGTATTTACGGTCCACAAACAAATATGAAGTGTAAGTCGTGTTGATTTTTGCCATCCTGATTCTGATTTCCATCGGTACCCTTTCGAACGTCAACTCAGCTCACGGTCAATGGTGCGAAAGTCCTGTTGACTCCGGCCACGAAACTTTCCATTGGACGGACTTGGTCGGCGGATATGCCGGCTGGCACGAGTCTGCGAGCCAAAGCGGTTATGAAGACGGCAATTGGGGGCTTGGCGATCCTTATTATTGGCAAGGTCGCCGTTGGTATGAGAGTGCTCATTCGCGCGGCAGCGTACAAGGAGACTGGCACTACGATGACGAGGGATTCTACGGAGACGGCGAATTTTTTGAGGGTGAGGTTGACCAGGCCGGCTGCAAGCGAACTTTCATGAGTGCTGATGAGTTGGTGGACGGGGACTGTTGTCCCGTTGACTGCGAAGAGGAAGCAATCTCTGCAGGCGTTGAATCCGATTGCCAGCCAGGCGATGCCAATTTCGGTGCCGCTCCCAGTCGAACGGCTGATGGAGCCGAGCCTGGGCAAACGAAGTCTCGAAGTAATCGTGGCCAGCTTCGGTCGCTGGTGCCGACTCCGTTGTCGAACAGAAGCCCCGTTGGAACGGGCACAAGAACTGGTTCAGGAGCTGCAGGAGCAAACAGTCGTGCTGTTGTGAATGCTATCCGGGATTCTGGCTTGACGATCTACGACAAACTTACGGATCGAAAAGAACTGATTGTCGGTAATCAAGAGCTGGAGAATATCCTGAACGACGCCATGGTTGGAACTGAGCTCGACTACAAGTTGCGGGCCCGGGCAAAAGTTGCCAGGCAGGCGGTCTGTCGTGCATTGGGGTACCCGGTGCCGGACAGTTTTAAACAAACGCGACCTAGGTTCCCGGGGCAGGATCTGGACTGCTACGTTCAGAAATCAGATAACTTGCAGATTTGGAACGAAGAACTCGATCCGTCGAGACGCTATGCGATTATTAAATTGGATGACAAATCGACTGTTTCAAAAGTGCGTGTCGCGACGGGTGCGGAACTTGGCAAGTTGGCAGGACCGGTCAAAAAGATGACCAGCAAAGTTCAGGCTATCGCAACGAACAAGTTCAAGAAGTCGACGCTGTTGTCCCAGCAAGATACGCCGTCGTTCCAAAGCGAGATGAAGAAGTCTTCGAAGCTGATGCCGATTGATGAACTTTATAACAGTCTGTCACAATTGATTGGACAGAGCGTTCCGTACGAGGGCAAAGACCAGGAACGGAATCGGGGCGAAGGACTGCATCGGCTGATTTGCCAGCATTTAGGCACCGAGTTTTCCGACAGCGGTAGCTCTCCGGACATTGTCGAGCAGCTCATCGAAGTGAAGCTGCAAACTGCCGAAACGGTGAATCTTGGCGCAACCAGTCCTGATAGTGAGCAATCGCTGGGTAGTAATCCTTCGCTCAAGCAACGCGATGTTCGGTATGCGATTTTCTATGCCGACAATGCAAACGATGAGGGAAAGGAAGGGGCCGTCAAACTCACTCGGCTGGCGTTGGTGACCGGAGCCGATTTCTATGATCACTACACGCGGTTTGAAAACAACAGCAAGATTCAAATCAAGCTACCAGCAGATTTTTTCGAGTAGGTTGTCAGAGTTGGTCTGATAGTCTGGTGCTGGTCCAGGCTCCGGTTATTGCAGTTACGGAATCTGAGTGTCCTGAGCAGACTTGTTGATGTCGGAACAAACCAGCAGCAGGCTGTTCGGATTCAACATCGACTCAAAATACGGTGTGATGAATTCGACGTTGTTGACCAACAACACTGGTATTGGCTTTTTCAAAGCGTCTTTTGCTTCCTGATCGGTAAGTGGTTTTCCTGCTGTCGAAAAGTAGTGAAGCTTTTCAAACGCGTAATTCGTTTGTACTTCTTTGGGGACGTATTTCGGGTCAGGTTCGTCCACGTGCGCGATTCGGGTGCGCGTCTCAAGTCGGGCTCGTCGTATCGTCGTGTCCCCAACCATTTCTGTATACGGCACGGAAACCGTGTAAGTCTTCTCGATCCATTTGTCTTCAAATCCGGGTTTGGGTCGGACTCGCTGGATTGGTACGGTTCGCGTGCGATGCTCAGTGCGAAGTTTCCTCTCTCCATCGACATCGGTATATGGAACCTTGACCTCATAGGTTTGAATCACTTTTTCGGTGTAGATCTCGCCGACGTCGGGGAATTGCTTTCGTGGCTCCGGTACAGGTATCGATTCGCGAACCTCAACACTTTCATCAGGATTCAATCGAGCAACCGCAAACCGAAACCTGGGAACCGTTGCCGAGTCCAGCGTGTCAAAGAGAACTTCACCTGGAATTGAATGCATTGGAGGTGTCAGTGGATTGGCGTCGCTAGGAGAAGACATCTGGTTCCTTCGTTTTCGGTGTCTGAGCGAGTTTCGAATTCTAGCGCTGAGATGATGCAAGGCAACTAAACCATAAATTTCGCCATCAACGGTTCTGCCAAGTGTAGCTTTTTTGTCGAACGGGCTTTCGGGTCGTCGGCGAACTGGGACAATTGCTGAAGCTCCAATGAGTCGAAGAACCTGGAAAATGAAATGACTGAGAAGATTCAAAAGATACGCGAACGAGTCTTCGGCGACTTGAACAAAACGGAATGGACAGTTTTGTTGTTGGCCGGAGCATGGTTCTTTCTGTTGCTCTGTGGCTACTACATCCTCCGTCCGATTCGTGAACAGATCAGCACGGAATACGGAATTGAAAACCTGGCGTGGCTGTTTCGAGCTGTATTCATCACGATGCTTGTTGCTATTCCGTTGTATGCGGTGCTGGTTGGCAAGTTTGATCGCTGGAAACTGGTGCCGGGTATCTACTCGTTTTTTATCGGCTCGTTGGTTCTGTTTTGGCTGGCGATGAACTACGTCCCCGAGGACAACCAAATCTGGGTGGCCCGAGTGCTTTATATCTGGATTAGCGTGTACGGGCTGTTCATCGTTTCGTTCTTCTGGAGCGTTGTTGGCGATTTCATGTCGACCGACGGCGGGAGGAGGATCTTTGGATACATTGCCGGCGGCGGAACGCTGGGTGGGCTGGTCGGATCGCAAGTCGCTTTGCATCTGGTTGAACCGATTGGGATCGCGAATTTGTTGTTGATTCCAGCGGTGCTGTTGGTGCTCGCCTATTTCGTCTACCTGTACCTCGAGCTGTCATTGAAGACACGGGGCGCCGAAGGTCCGAAAGGCGTGAACGGAGCGAAAGGATCGACTGGCAAGGCGACTGGCGGAAACCCGTTTGCTGGATTCACAGCGGTATTCAAGTCGAGATATTTGCTAGCGATTTGCTTCTACGGAATCTTCCTGGCGATATGTGGAACGAGTGTTTATTTCCAACAGTCAGAGATTGTCAAAGAAGCGATTGAAACGGAAGAGAAGCGGACTGCTTATTTCGCCAACGTAAACTTCAGCGTCTCGTTATTGACGTTATTCTTTCAGCTGGTTCTTGTCAGTCGATTGATGAAGTGGTTTGGAGTGGGGTGGGCTTTGGCCGGCCTGCCGATCGCATACATCATCGGTATCACCTCGCTTGCCATCAGCCCCAGCATCGAGGTCCTGGCGGTAATTTCCGTCCTCGGCCGCGCCGCCGAGTATGGAATCGCAAACCCGGCTCGCGAAGTTCTGTTTACGTCTGTGAACCGGGAGGATCGCTACAAGGCCAAGAGTTTCATCGATACGATCGTACGACGCGGTGGCGACACAATGATTGGAACACTGTACCGAACCCTCCGCGAGTCCGTTGGGCTGGCAATGGTCGTGATGTCTTGGCTGGTGATTCCTATCGCCGTTGCCTGGGCCGGGTTGGCTCTGTTTATCGGTCGCGAGAACCAAAGGGTGAAATCGGAACTCGATTCAAAGTGACTTCCTGAGCCAAGACCGTGTCAAGCGACAATGTCGAGGTGCGATATGTTCTGCGAACGAGCTTCTACGAACGAGCCTATTCAGCATCGGCATTGGCCGCAGTTTCTTTTCCCTCGGCTTTTCCTTTAGCTTTTCCGTTTTCCTTAGCTTTCGCATTGGCTTTGATTTCCGCCATCCGCAATTCACGTTCGTCTTTCTCTGTCGGTGATTCATACGTCACAGTGACAGTAGAAGTAACCGTGATCATAGGATTCATCGGCGGCAGTTTCGGGCTGGTATCTGCGTAGCCATTGTCTCCGGCGTAAAACGTTGTGGATGGATGTTGGGCGTAAATTTTGAAGTAGCCGTTCCAGTTGGGGTAGCGATAGGACGGGTGGTTCGGGTTGTCTTTGTTAGGGAGGATTGTTTTGTATTGTGAAACTGGACGGTTTACCGAGATCGAGTTGTTCACGTTCATCACCCGCGGCTTCTCATCGAATATCGACAGCAGCACAGTCGCTTTTTGTTTCGCCGCCGTCAGCGCCTGTTGCAGAGCTTCTTGTTTGAGCTGGTCGAGATCTTCATGCCAGTAGTCGAAAGAAATAACCTCACTGATTCCGGCTACGAATGATTTATCAATGGCCGACAATGCCTGTTCTTCGTCCTTGCAAAGGATGTGCAGGTTCGATTGCATGCGGAATCCATCTTCCGACTCCACCAGGAAAGACAACTTTTTTCTGGTTTCAGGTTCCCACTTGAATTGTGGTTTGACTTCGATGAAATCCTCGACGATGTTCTCGTCAGTAATTCCAATTTCGTTTAATGTGCGACGGATGTTTCCGATGGTCGCTTTGACAGACTGACCACATGCGTTCGCGGATTCTGCCTCACTGGTGACCGCGACGACTAATCGCAGCGCTTGTGGAGCTACCGCAATCTTTGACGTCCCGGTGATTTGTATTGCTCCATAGCCGTTTAGATTACTAGAGCTTGATGGACCGGGAGGGTTGTAGCGTGCAGCACCGACTCCTGCTCCCGCACCTCCGCTGCCAAAGCCCTGGCTATAGGTGTGCACTGGTAATGCGAACAAGAACAACAACGCGGAAAGAACGTACGGGGATAGCGACCTCATGAATTACTGCCTTTCGTAAAATTGCCCCGGCTTCATTATAGACGTGGCAGCCCGCAAGTTGTTTCATCTAAAACCCAATTGGGTTTCATTTGTCATAGCTCGGTACGCAGCCATGGGGCTGTGCTGGGCTTTGCAACCTGGACACTTGCGAGTCGCAGCGGCATCCCGCGGGAGAAGCAAGTAGGTTCAACGATCAAGTCGAACCTCCGCGCAGCATTCCACATCACGAATTTCGATGTGGTAATTAGAGAGGTAAGGGTTTCAATCGAAGTCTGCGTTATTCTTTCTTTTCTTCTACTTCTTCGATCTGTTCCTTGACCTTCATCACAAAGTGAGGCGGTTTGCCGCTGTCGGTCAATTCCTTGGCTCGTTTATCAGCCGCTTTGCGCTGGTTGAAATCGTACAGAGCCACTCGTTTCATGGCGTGGTTGAAGACACCCCAGAAAACCTTCATGCGGATTATTACAGGCGCTTTTTTCTTGCGTTTGGACTTTTTCTTTTTCTTCTTTACTGCACCCTCTTCGCCCTCTTCCGCTGCAACTTTCTTTTTCTTGGCAGCCTTTTTCTTAACGGTCTTTTTCTTTGCAGCTTTCTTT
>CAZXLW010000040.1:7959-11103 GCA_964641465.1 uncultured Pirellulaceae bacterium
TTCTTTTTAGCAGCCTTCTTTTTGGCCATCGGAATTCCGTGATCTACCAAGGTTGAGTTTTCGTTCCTAATCGCGGCGAATTCTAACATTGGGCCCAATTAACCTCAACTCGGGGGAATCACTCTATGGACGTTTTTTTATGATCCAGAACACGCTCAGCTGAACATTCGGCTGAAAGCTGTGGAGCTTGTGGTCCGAGCATTGAAGACAAGGCGAGCGAGAATATACTGACGCCCTGATTTAGAGGATTTGACTATCGGTAGAATAGGTGCTTTGTCATCCCTCCTGTTTCCGCCGTAATATTTTATTTTCGTTTTAGACTCCCGCCTGATGAAATCACTCGCTCCGACGCCTGGATTGTTCTACTTTCTCGCCATTTGCCTGTGCATACCTGGCATTGCCAACGCACAAGCTATCCCAATTTCCAATGCCGGTTTCGAGTCCGGGTTGGATGGCTGGGTTCCGTTTGTTGCTCCTCAAGTCGAAATATCGACGAGTACCGAAGCCATCGAAGGGGCCACGAGCTGCTTGGTCGCCAATCGGCAGCAATTCTGGACTGGGCTCAAGCGAGACATGCTCCCGCACCTGCAACGGGACAAGGACTACCGGTTCACGTTTCAGGCTAAATCGGTCCCGGTGACGGATTCGGTTTTGAAGATTTCACTGCGGCAAACGGACGCGCGGGGGACGGTTTATATCGAAATTGGCAACCTGCTGATCAATGCCAATGAATGGTCGTTCTTTGAAGCCGGCTTTCATTTGCAGGTCAATGGAGCCTTGGAAGAACTCGATCTGATCATCGCCGGCGCGGAAGGGAATATAGATGACTTCCTGGTGGATGATCTGACGCTGGAGCTGCGCGAGTGGCGAGCTGAGGCAGACGCTCGTATCGAAGCGATCAGGAAAACAGATTTGCAACTTTCGGTTGTTGATGATTCTGGTCAAGCGATGGGTGGTGCGGAAGTCAGTGCCCAGCAACTCCGCAGTCATTTTGCGTTCGGCTCGACTTTGAGTTGCCAAGTCACGTCAGATCAACAGTACGCAGATTTCTTTAGTGAACATTTTGAATGGGCCACGACGGAATGGCGGTTGCAGTGGAAACCAGTCGAAGAGGTTCGTGATGTCGAAGTCTACGAATTGGGCGATAGCTCGGTAGCCTACTGTGAAGAAAACGATATCCAAGTGCGAGGCCATTCGATTATCTGGCCGCAACCAGCCTTTGTGCCCAGTTGGCTCCCGCCGTTGGATGATGAAGAGATTATGCAGGAAGTCGATGAGCGGATTCAAAACGCAGTGCATCGCTATCGTGGTCGATTGGCGTCGTGGGATGTCTGCAATGAGATGTTGGACAACCGATTCTATCGGGATCGACTTGGGGACGATATCAATGCGCATGTATTTCGCGAGACCCGGAAGATAGATCCTGACGTCGAGCTGTGTCTCAATGAGACTGGTTTTCTCGATCGGCATAACAACTTTCGCAGCACGCAAATGGAATTTCTGTTCAATGATCTGCAGTCTCGCGGTGCGGAGATAAATTGCCTTGGTTTGCAAAGCCACTTTTTCCAACCGAATGTTTCGCCAGTCAACATGGACCTTGCGCTGACTCGTTTGGGCCAGCTTGGTTTGCCGATCTGGGTTACGGAGTACGACACAGTCAATCCGGATCCTGTGGAGCGGGCGAAGCAGTTGGAGACTTTTTATCGCTATGCTTTCAGCCGCCCGGAAATCGACGGCATCATTATGTGGGGGTTTTGGGCAGGAGCACACTGGCGCGGGGAGGATGCGGCGCTGGTCGATTTGGACTGGACGGTGAATGCGGCTGGGCAACAGTATTTTGACTTGATCGACGAATGGACGACCAGCGAGCAAGGCGCGACTGATGCTGATGGTGGTTTTCAGATGCGTGGTTTTCAAGGGACGTACCTGGTAGAGGCTCGTAACCCGGATACCGACGCTTTGTCTTCGCACATCGTCTGTTTGCCGCCGAGTGCGGATGGATTGCAACAAACCGAATTGCGATTGCCGGAAGCTGCCGGCGTGTTGAGCGTCTACGGATCGGCTGACGCGGATGAGTTCACAATTGATCTGGATAACCTGACCAATATTCGAATCGGTGATCAACTGGTTCCGTTGCCAGAAGATCTGAACCGGACAGCGATTCGTCTGGAGGGACTTGGTCAAGATGACACGTTGACCATTCTGGGCCAAAAAGATTCGGCGGCCGCTGCGACGTATTTGATGCGGACTGGTGTTCTGACCGTGAGTGGATTTCCGATCAAGATTGAATATGCGGGAATCGAAAATGTCAAAGTCAAGTCGCGTAACACGGACGATCAGATCTTCCTGTTCGACTCCCATGACGACGATCAGTTTATGTCAACGCCCAAGTTGTCGTCGATGACAGGGTCCGGTGTGCAGTTGGTTGCTGAAGCGTTTCGAACCGTCACTGGACGTGCGGGAGCCGGGAATGATTCAGCAACTTTGGTTGACTCACCGGCGATTGATTTTGGGTTCAGTAACTTGTCTTACATGCGGATTCAGGATGAACTGACCGTGCGTCGAGCCGTCGGATTCGAAGCGAACACGATGACCAGCAGTGAGGCCAATGACTGGGTGAATATCGGTTGTCCGATCGGCGAGAAGTTAATTGATGTGTCGGCAGGATCGGCTGAGTTGAGTATGAACGGAGCGACGTATCAATTTGATAGCTTTCCGTTGACTCGGCTGATTGGGACCAATGGAAACGAAGACGTTGTGAATATCTCAGATTCGTTTTTTGGCGACGAGTATATTTTCTTGCGTGAGAACTTTTTCCGTTACGACATGTCGGATTTCCGGATGATCGCGACGCAGTTCAGCAACGCCAATGTCGTGGGCAGCTATTCGGGCGCGGATGTGTTGCGAGTTCGCGATGGCAATGGTGACGACTTGTTTCAGGCAGGTGAAGATTCCTGCCTGATGGTCGGGGATAGCTTCCAGTATTCGGCCAGTGGTTTTGATGTCGTCGAGGTGGTTGGCAATCAGGGTGGAGAAAACACGGCCCAAATTGAAGAGGCCAATTTCGAATTGCTGTTCCTGGGCGTCTGGAATTTTATTGACTGATCTTCAGAGCCTGATTTGAATAACCACGAAAGACACGAA
>CAZXLW010000040.1:11203-29183 GCA_964641465.1 uncultured Pirellulaceae bacterium
ACACGAAAGTTTGGAATGGATGTTTCGTGTCTTTCGTGGTTATTTGAAACTCCTGAACATTGAATTGCATTGCCTGAGAACAAGTTTAAGATGGCAACTTCAAAGCTCTCATGTTCTGCTTGAGATGCTAATTCGGTCCGTTGATCAGAGACAATTGCAATGAAAAGCACGTACGCCTTCAGCCTGTTGACTTTGGTCTTGCTATCAATCGTTGCGGCAAATCAAACTTCCGCTCAACAAAAGTTCTCGCTGGTTATCGGTATCGATGGGCTTGGTTCGTATGGGTTGATGGCGTCGGATACGCCCAACATCGACAGTTTGATTAACGGAACTTTCGGTGGCGACGGCTATCGTGGTGCGTTTACGCCACACGCGTTTGCGGGTGGAGAATTCGCAACGGATACGGAACAACAAACCAGCAGTGGAACGGGCTGGAGCACTTTCCACACCGGCGTCTGGACTGACTGGCACGGTGTGACGAACAACAGTTTCGCCGGTAACAATTTCAGCCACCCCAATCCCAACCTGAGAACTCCTTCCTATTTGGAAACACTTGAAGTAGGTGTCGCCGGTCTCTATTCAGCCAGCTTGACCAATTGGACACCGATCGACACGCATATTATTGAAGCCGCTGACAACGCAGTTGGGATCGACCACCGGACACCGGACGGTAGTGACTTGGCGATAGCGAGTGCGGCAGCGAATCAGATCGCGAACTTGAGCTCGGCCATTCCTGCTGCGGTCTTTGTACACTTCGACGAGGTTGATGGAGCGGGACATGCGACCGGTTCGTTTTCCCAAGGCTACTTCAACGAGGTTGCCGATACAGACGACCGAGTGGGAACACTTCTTGCGGCGATTACCTCGCGTCCGAACTTTGCCAACGAAGACTGGCAGATTGTTGTCTGTTCCGATCACGGTCACCAGGATGATGCCGATGGCGACCATGGCGGGCAATCCGCCCCTGAGAGAACGATTCCATTTATCGTCACCAGCAAATCGGCTATGCAGGGATTTATTGCCGCTGGAGGAACTCCACGTTCTCAGGCCGATGTCGCTCCGACAGTGCTGAGTCACTTTTCGGTTGCTGCACCAGATAACTATTACGGTGTAGCCAGAGGTGGTTCCGCAGTTCCGATCGACAGCTCCAGCCTGCAATCCGGGTTGGTCTCGCATCTTTCGTTTGATGGTGATCTGCAAGCCGGAGCTGCGGGAAGCGACGGGACGGAAATAGGAAGTGTCAGCTATTCGACCGGAAGATTTGGCCAAGCAGTTCAAACTGCCATTTACGGTGATGGCTCGGTGCAGCTATCGGATGATTTGGCGGCGCAATTTGGAACCGATGGTGATTTCAGCATGTCCATCTGGGTCAAATACGATTCGTTCACTGGTGACCCGGCTTTTTTCAGTAACAAGAATTGGGACAGCGGTCAGAACACTGGAATCAACCTGGCAGTTCAAGGCAGCAATACACTTGATTTTAATACCAAGGGCGCGAGTGGTTCTCGCCGGGACATAGAACCATTCTCAGGCTTGGAAGCGGGAGTCTGGCAGAATGTTTCGTTCACTTTCGATCGGGATGGTGCGACGAACCTTTACATAGATGGAACGTTGGCCGGCCAAATAAGTTCTACCACACAGGGATCGCTTGACGGAGCTTTCAATTTTCAATTGCTCAACGACGGTACCGGAAGCTACGGCACTGGATCGGCAGTCAATCTTCAGATTGATGAGTTTGCGGCTTGGAACCGTTTGCTGACGAATGACGAAGTTACGGTACTCTCGCAATCAACAGTTGCACTCATTTTAGGCGACATGAATTGCGATGGGGTTGTCAATTTGTTAGACGTTTCCCCGTTCATTTCATTGATCAGTGACGGCATTTTCAATCCGAAAGCAGACATGAACCAGGATGGAATTGTCAACTTGTTGGATGTTGCCGACTTTGTGGCAACTCTGTCGGGCGGGTAACTTCAAAATCTGTTCGCCTGTGCTTCATATCTATCCCTTGGCTCGTACAATCTTGCGGTTCATCGCATGCGCCTCGGCCAAGATCTCTGAGCAATTCAGGCTGGTATCGTTGGCGATGTGCAGGCAGAAGTAACTAAGCTTTAATCAGTAAGAAGAAACCGAGAGGTCCATTGGGCCTCCTTTTTTATTGGACCTCGGAAAACGGCTGGCGATTTGTATGAAATTAGTTTCCTGGAACGTGAATGGAATCCGTGCGTGTTTGAAGAAAGGGTTCCGTGATTATGTCGAACGCGAACAGCCAGACGTGCTTTGTCTGCAAGAAGTAAAGGCGATGGCTGAGCAAGTTGACTTGGGATGGGCAGAGGAACTTGGCTACAACGTTCATTGGAATTCGGCGACGAAAAAGGGTTACAGCGGAACTGCGATCTTCAGCAAAATGCAGCCTGAGCATGTTGTCAACGGAATGGGTATCGAGGAACACGACGACGAAGGTCGCGTGATATCGGCCGAGTATCCGGAATTCACGCTTGTAAACGTTTACACACCCAATTCGAAACGTGGCTTGGCTCGACTTGATTATCGAATGGATTGGGATAGAGCATTTCTTGATTTCGTAGTCACGTTGAACAAGAAAAAACCAGTCGTTTTTGGCGGCGATCTAAATTGCGCCCACAAAGAAATTGACCTCGCCAATCCGAAGGCGAACAAAAAGAATGCCGGTTTTTCGGTGGAAGAGCGAGGTGGGCTGGACGCTATGGAAGAGGCTGGGTTTGTAGACTCGTTTCGTCAGTTTGATCAAAGTGAAGGCAAATATAGTTGGTGGACCGTTCGGGTGAATGCACGCGAGCGGAATATCGGTTGGCGTTTAGACTATTTTTGGGTTGCCCAATCGTTTGTCGATAAGATCAAGGATGCGCAAATACGCGATGATATTTTCGGTTCAGATCATTGCCCGGTTGAAATTACGATGGCCTGAACCATCCTGACAGGAACAATGCAAATGAGATGGTAACCCGACGCGTAAGCGAGGAAGAAGCGGGAGCTGAATCCGCCTCGCTAACGCGTCGGGTTTCCAAAGACTCATTGCGAGCTAACCTCCAAAACCGGCGTAACGCTTGACGCCGCGGCAAGCCAGCGAACCACGAAAGACACGAATAACACGAAAAGTTGGAAGTGATATTTCGTGTGCTTCGTGTTTTTCGTGGTGATTTGAAGCCACATTCTTAGTCGTCAGAAACGGGAATATTTTGAATTGCATGTGGCAACTCACCGAACTTATTCGAGGGCTGGGTGTCTATAGCTGTGATTGGCTTCGTCCAATCGGATTACTCTCCAGTACAGTGCAGCTTTCTAAGGAACTGAAATGTTCGCTTCACGATTCGTCTAAGAATCCAGGTCCCCCTGCCCTCTTCACCGACTCACGTCGAGCCGGTTGAACTTTCTTTTGCGCTCAAACGCGTCTACGGGACCGGTATGTAGACACACTCGGAGAAGTGATATGAAATTTGAATCGAAGCCTATCAAAGAACACGTTGAAGTTCCGCTCGCTGATGACGGCGAATTGGAGAACCTTGTCGAGCATTTTAAAAATCGTACTGCTCGTCGCGAAGGCCGCCGTTCGTCAAACGGTGGCTGTTACGTGGTATGCGTTGGCGACTGGTCCGAGGACTACAGCTCTACGAGAAGCACAGGCTAATTCTTTCGGTTGCGGATTTCGTCTCGATATTCTTTTCGTGCCTGGGCGTAGTTCTCGGGAGTCAGCTGGCTGAGTTGGCTTGGGTTGGGATCGGAGGCGTTGGGCGTTTTGGCTTGGGCGTCGGCGAAAATGGCTTCCAGGTAAGGGCGGCACCATCCGCATCCGGTCCCTGCGCCGTAGCATTCGCTCAACTGGGATGCGCGGGAAGGTTGCTCCAATCGGATAAATTTCCGGAGTGCTCGGAGTTTAACGTGGAAGCAGAGACAGATTTCGTCGTTTTCTTGCATAAACTACGTCTACAATTAGGATTCAACCGCTCAATTTAATGCAAGTCACCGGTGGCTGCATCCGTACTTACGCCATACTTGCCCCCATACTTGCCAAACTGAATTATAGAACTCGACATGCCCGACAGTATTTGGAATCACGTCAACGATTTGGAATCGCATTTCGCAGATGCCGGGATCCAGAAGTTTCGCGCTCGGCAGGTCGTTAAGTGGATCTTCGAGAAGCGGGCGCGGGGGTTTGAGCAGATGACTGACCTGCCCAAAGAATTGCGGACTCGGTTGGAACAGGAGTATGCGATCTTCACGGCGAAGATTGGGAAGCACGAAACGTCATCCGACGGGACGGAAAAGCTGTTGGTGGGGCTTAACGATCGGCAGCATGTTGAGTGCGTGTTGTTGCGTGATGGGGCGAGGCGATCTATTTGCGTGAGCAGCCAGGTTGGCTGTGCGATGGGCTGCGTGTTCTGTGCGAGTGGGCTGGACGGCGTCGAGCGGAATTTGACAGCGGGTGAGATCCTGCAACAGATGTTATACTTGCAGCATCAATTGCCGATGGAGGAACGCTTGAGCCATATCGTCATGATGGGGATGGGTGAGCCGTTGGCGAATTTGGACAATGTTCTGGAGGCGTTACATTGGGCCAGCGACGAACGTGGTTTGGGGATCAGCCATCGGCGAATCACGATCTCGACAGTTGGGTTGCCGAAGGCAATCGCTCGGTTGGCGGATGATAATTGTCGCTACAATCTGGCGATCTCGTTGCATGCTCCTAATGATGAGCTGAGAAATGATTTGGTTCCGGTCAACAAGAAAGTTGGCGTGAAAGAATTGATGGCGGCGGCCGATCACTACTTTGATGTGTCTGGACGGAAGTTGACTTTTGAATATGTGTTGCTGGATGACATCAACGACCATGAATCGCATGCCAGGGAATTGGCGGAGCTGTTGCAAGGCAAGACAGCGTTGCTGAATGTGATTCCTTACAACCCGGTTGATGGCTTGCCGTATCGAACTCCGTCGCCGGCGAAAGTTGCCCGGTTTCGCAAGGTGTTGGAATCGGCTGGGATTGTGGTTAAGTTCCGACAGCGAAAGGGTGACGAAATCAATGCGGCTTGTGGGCAGTTGCGTCGCAAGACCCATCAATTGGAAGTAACGAAAGAACCTGGTTAGTGGTCCTAGTTGTTTGTCAGACTTGAATTGACGGGTGCCATGTATACGCGAAGCTTACCGTGGGGAGATGATGAAGACTTTCGCAGAAGCTTACCGATTTGTTCTTGAGCAAAAAGTCTGCACGGTGTTTGGGAGTAAGAAGTCGCCGTTCCCTTCGCTTTGGGAGCACACGGATCTGTCCGAGCAGAAACCAACAGGCGGAGGTTGGAGCCCGAAAGTCGTCGCGGTCTGGGACTGGAAGACTCGGCTTCCGCAGACTTATCCCGACGAGATTTTTTACGGCAAGGTGGCTGGTGGTGATGCTGTGCTGATGGAGATGCAATATTTTTGCAAGCAGCATTATCCGACGGCATTCCAGTCAGTTGAGCAGTTGGATCCGCTTGCTCAAGAAATCTATCGAATGATTCGGCTGGAGCCAGGATTCACAGGCGGGCTTCGTAAACTCGCGATCGCTCAATTTTCCTGCACCAAGAGCCAGTTTGATACTTCGTTAAAGAAGCTGCAAATCAGCCTGAATATTGTTCGGTCCAACGACGTGCAGCACGAGAACGATTTTTGGTTGCCGATGCATGAAGTACACCCGGAGCTTGTTGCCGGGCAAGGGCGAGTCAAGAAATCAAAGGTCCGGAAGAAGAAGTGACTGTTAGCGAAGATCTTCCAAATATTTCGATGATGTCGTATTCGGCCAGCGTATAATTCCAGCCTGCGGTCGCAAGATTGATGGCAATTACTTTACCTGGATTTGCTTACTGACTAACACTGTTGGTGGTTGGCTGTTGGCATTGGTGAATCGATTTAATGTTCACCGATATTGAGACAATTTTTGTAGAATGGGCATGCCTGTCCGTTCAAGCTGTCGGACAAGAAGGTCCAACCTACGTCTGAAGTATGGACATTGGGCGGCAGATTCAGGCTATTATTGGTATATGGCTTAAAATTTTCAGGCTGCACGAAACTCGGTCGGATTACTACGGTTTATATCTGTGAAGTAGAAAACGTAGCGGCTGCGTAGAAAACTATTGAAACAGGAAGTTTGCATTGTCCCTGAGTGAATCGGCTCTTCAGAAAGCTCACAAATACGAACTGCTCGATCCCGATGTGCGGTTGATGTTGCAGGTCCGCGATGGAAGTGCGTCTGCATTTGAAGAGCTGGTGGATAAATACCAGGCGCGGTTAGTGGGGATTCTCGGGCACATGATCAGTAATCGAGACCTGGCTGAAGATTTGGCGCAGGAAGTTTTCATGCGCGTGTACCGGGCGCGGGAGCGATATGTTCCGGGGGCAAAGTTTTCGACGTGGTTGTTTACGATTGCGCATAATGTTGCCAGCAATGCGATTCGGAAGAAGTCTCGTCGCAAGGAAGTCAATTTGACGAACTCGCCGAGCGGGAAAATTCCCGTCCGTCCACTCGATCGAATGGCGAAGGCGAAAAGTGCCCTGATGCCTACGCGGCAGGTCGATCGCAAGGAGATGACTGTGATTGTCCAACAAGCAATCGAGACGTTGAATGAGCGGCAGAGGATGGCTTTGCTGTTAAGTAAATTCGAGGACATGAGCTATATCGAGATTTCTGAAACGATGCAGCTCAGTACGCAGGCGGTTAAGTCGTTGCTTTCCCGGGCCAGGAATAATTTGCGTGAAGTGCTGGAGCCGTATTTAAAGTCCGGGCAATTGCCGGCGGGTGGGATTGCGTTCGATGTGCCCAGTGGGCAGCTGGATCCGACAGACACGGATGAGATCAGGAGATAGTTGGGTTCGCCATGAATGAAAACATAGACAGCAGTAACTCGGACTCCGAAATCGTGTTGCAACTGACGGCTTATTTGGACGGTGAATTGCCGGCGGACGAGATGAATCAGGTTGAGGAGCGGATAGCCACGGACGAAAAGTACCGGGGCCTGATGCAGGAGATGCAGCAGACCTGGGATGTGCTGGATGTGTTGCCTTCTGCGTCGGCGAAAAATTCGTTTACGCAAAGCACGATGAAGATGGTGGTGGAAGACGCTGCGAAGCTGGTTGGCAAAAAGAAAAACCGTTGGTTGAAATGGCCGCTGCGATTTTTAGTGATGTCGCTCATTCTGGCAGCAGGAGGTGCCGGTGCGTTTCTGATGGCTCGTCATGCCCAGGACGAACCGAACCGGCTGTTGGCGAAAGACTTTGCTGTGATTCGTGACTTTGATGTGTTCGATTGCGATCCGAACATCTCGGTTGAATTGTTGAGTGCGCTGGCGGAAGAGCCTGGGATTTTCGGCGGCAAGAAGTTGCCTGCTGATCAGGAGCGGTATGCCAGTTTTCATAGTGAAGTGACTGGAATCGACACACTTGCTGAAATGGATAGTGTTCAGAAGGAAAGAGTGCGAGCCAACCGAGCGGATTTCCTGCGTCTGGAAGCTGAATCGCGTCAGGTGGTTCGGGGGTTGCACGCGGAAGTTGAAGCAAGTCAAAATCGCAAAGATTTTCGCGATGCGCTGTACTCGTACCGCAGTTGGTTGGGGTCGTTGGGTGAGACTGACAAATCAAAAGTCCTGGACGCTGGTTCGGTGGACGAAAAAATCAAATTGATCAAGTCGCTGGTAGGTGAACGGTACCTTTACGACTTTGCCAAACAGATGCCTCGCGAAGATTTGAATTCAGTGTACCTTGCGCTGATGGACCTGTTGGGCAAGCGAGCGGAAGAGATTCAAGAAACGTTTGTGGGTTTGTTTGGGGTGCGCGATGACGTGGAGCTTCAGATTCTGGCGGGAGCGTATCGCGGTATGGACAAGGAGATTTTTTTGGGAGGTGCGCGGCTGAAAGATATCTTTCGCGAACGGCCAGAGATGATTGAGCAGGTGATCACGGATGGTGACCTGGAGCTAATCACCGGGAAGTTGCTTTCAGAGTCAGGTAAGCTGGTGTTCGATGGTGCGGTGGTTTGGCCTCGTAGCGTCGAAAGCCGGGCGCATTTGTTGGCGAGCTGGCTGGTCACGGCTTATGACGAGAAGTTTTCTCCGGAGTCGACGGACTTGCAGGAGTTCTTTACGACGTTGCCATCGGATGTTCAGGACAGCTTGAACAACGAATTTCCCGCGGACCGCAAGCGTCGTTTACTGGAAATGTGGGAAGACACATTCAAGACGTCCGTTAATTAACGTTAGTGGTATCTTAACTGGGTATCTTTGACTGGCGATTCCCGGAATATTTGTTGTCCTTTCATTTGTGACAACCGAAATATTTGGCAATCAGGCCCGGATTTGAAGCGTTTGAAGCGGGATACGGTTAGCAGGGAACTTCTTGCGTCCAGAAATCGTCTATAATTCCAACATGGCGACTAATCTGCAAAATCCGAACGCTCTGGGGGCTGCCGCGAAACCAGCAAATCCTGGTACCAAAGTTGACCAGTATGTTGGTAAGCAGCTCAAAAAGACGACTCAACAAGTCCGCATGTCGGACATGGTCGCAGGCTTTCTGACTCTGGCCGCTTATGTGCTGGGGTTCTTTCTCATCGCCGCGATTGTCGACGCGTGGATCTGGCCGCTGTCGAATTCCGGTCGCTTGTTGGCGCTGGCTGTTTTTCTGGTCGGCCTGTTTGGTATTGCCTGGTTTTATTTGTTGCCATTTTTGTTTCGCAAGATCAATCCGCAATACGCGGCAAAGATGATCGAGGAAGCCAAGCCAGAGTTTAAGAATAGCCTGCTGAATTATCTGTCCATTCGCCGGGATAAGAAGTCAACGCATCGCGCGATTTTGAGTGAGGTGTCACGACGGGCGGCGACGGACCTTTCCAGCGTCTCACCGGATGCGATGGTCGATAAGTCCAACGTGATTCGAACCGGGTTTGTGTTGGTGGGGTTGGTGGCTACGTTCATTGGGTATTCGATTTTCTCGCCCAAGAGTCCGCTGCCGACGGTGATGCGTGTTCTTGCTCCGGGTGCAAAGATTTCCAAGCCGGCTGCGGTTCGCATTGATGAGGTTACTCCGGGTGACGCAAGCGTGTTCTTTGGGGATCGACCAGAAGTAACGGCTAAGGTTTACGGAGTTGGTCCGGAAGACGAAGTCCGGTTGGTTTACTCGACGAAGGACTCACAAATCGTCGACGCGTCGATTGTGATGGAACCGACTGCGGCGACTGCAAGCTCAACTCGTGGGGGCAGCGGAAGCTATCGGGCGATACTATCGCCGGGGCCGACTGGTGTGCAGCAGCCGTTGGTCTATCGAATCGAAGCGGGTGATGGGATATCACCGACGTTCGGGATCGAAGTGCGTCCGAATCCTTCGATTTCGATTGAGTCAATTAAGGTCACGCCTCCCAGTTACACCGGGTTGCCTGAACGCACGATCGAAGGCAATGGAGAGATTCAAGCGGTCGAAGGTTCGCATGTCGAAATTGAGGCCAAGTCAAACTTGCCAATTGAAATCGCGTACATCGTTCCGCTGGTTGCAAAAAGCGATGAGCCAGATAATTCTGAATATCGTGAGATGCGGACGATTCAAATGCAGGCCGATCAGACGCAAGCTGTTGGGCGGTTGGTCGCGGCACTTAATGCCAATCGGGATCGGCAGCAGTTCACGCATTACAAAATTAATTTTCGAAGTACTAATAACTATCGCAATGAGCGACCAAACATCTATCCGATTCGAGTGATCGCCGACTTGGCACCGGAAGTCGAAATTGTTGAGCCTGGGGCGACTGAGTTGACGATTCCAGTCAATCAACCACTGCCAGTCGAAATTTGGGCTGCGGACCTCGACTATGAGATCAGCTCGATTGATTTGCATGTTGAGCATCAGGGAAGCCGGATCCTGAACCAGAACTTGATCAAGAATCCGGCGGATAAATCGGCGGGTGAGAGAATCAGCGTTCGCCATGTATTTACTCCTCAGGACTTGCGTTTGGAGCCGGGCGATACGGCGATCATGTTTGCTTCGGCGTCTGACAATCGCATTTCGCCGTCGAGTGAGCTGCCGGATCCTAATGTTTCGAGGACTGCTAATTACACCCTGATCGTTACCGATCTGATTGAGAATCCAAAGCCAAGTCCTCAGAATCAAGACGAGCAACGGCAAGCTCCGCAGCAGCGGAAGGATCCAAACGAACAAGAGCAGGCAGACAATTCCGCGACCAATCAGCAGGAACAGGAGACGAGGCGATCGCCTGAGGAACAGCAAGAAGCCGAACAAGGGCAGGATGACTCGGGGGATGCGGATGAGCAGAACTCAGGTTCGGACGAAGGTGAGCAACAACAGTCTGGTAGCGGTTCCCAACAGCAAGGCAATTCAGGTTCTGAGCAATCGGCGAGTGATCAATCGGACGGTGAGCAAGGTCAGCAATCACAATCCGGCAGTGAGCAAGCTGACTCTGAGTCTGGCGGCAATGAAAACGCGAACGATCAAAATGAAAGCCAGTCCGGTAACTCGGGCGAGTCGAGTCGTGCTGAATCTGGTTCCAATGGCCAGCAAAGCCGTGAAGGAAACGCTGGCGAGTTTCAAAATAGCGATTCCAGCGAACAGGGTGCGGAGGCGTCGTCAAATTCGGGGACCGAAAATGGGACTGCAAATGATGCGACTAATAGCAGCAACGGCCAGCGCGGGGCCAATCAGAATCAAAGAGGATCTGGCGACCACGAATTTCGCGATGAAAGTTTGACGGATGGTGAGGTAGAGCCGCTTCCGGAGAACGCTCCGGAAGGAGACCAGTTCGAACGACTGCAGAAGTACTTTGAAGAGAACAAGGAGAATCAAAGCCAGCAGTCTCGCAACCCGAACAGTTCGAATGATTCGGGTGATGAAAACGGTGGTCAGAACTCGCAGGAGAATGCTGGGAATCGTAATGAGACGGCCGACGATGGTCAGCCGTCAAATGAGGGCGGGCGTCCGAGTTCTCCTGGTGAAGACCAGCAGCCACAGCCAGGTGATCCCGCGGGCGAGAACTCGTCGGCTCAGCCCAATGCTTCCGATCGTTCTGATTCCAATCCAAGTGGTAGCGATTCGCAATCTGGGAATCAGCCCGAACAACAAAATTCGGGTGAAGATGCAGCGGACGGGAACCCGGAACAACCGGCCAGTAATGGAGCGGAATCACAGAACGGGACTCCTGACCCCAATCAAAGTGGCTCGGGTTCTCGATCGCAACCGGACTCTGAAGGGGAGCAATCAGCGAACCCCGGCGAGTCGGGCAGCCCGGACGCTCAGTCTACTCCGGGAGCGGGCTCTGAATCGCAAGACGGCGGCGGTTCGGGCGAGCAGCCGGAATCTAACAGTGAGCAATCTCAGGGCTCGGGTGAGCAGTCCGGTAACTCGGAAGCTGGCTCGCAAGATTCTCAGGATGCTCAAAGTTCTGATTCACCTGGAAGCCAATCCGACTCGAATCCAAGCTCGGAGTCGTCGGGTAACTCCGAATCGTCTCAGCAACCTTCGGATAGTTCGTCCAGCAATTCCAGTAGGCAGTCAGGCGGATCTGGTGAATCTGGCCAATCCGGGAATTCAGATTCTCAGTCGAGTCAGTCAGCATCAGAGTCTGGCGCACAGTCTCCAGGCGACTCTTCCAGTCAACCGAATGGAGACCAGCAATCGCAGTCCTCCGATTCAAACGAAGTGGGTGAATCAGCCAATTCAAATAGCAGTAGTTCCAGCCAGGATCCGACCAAGTTTGGTGGCGTCGGGGGAGCGGGTGAGGAAAATCCGAACAACTCAGGCCCCGATGGTCCGTCGCAGGCTGACAAGCCTAATCTGGACTACGCGAAGAAAGTGACTGATCTGGTTTTGGACCAGCTCGAAGATCAGAAATACGATCCGGATCAAAAGCTTCTCGACCAGATGAACTGGACGAAGGAGGATCTCGCCCAGTTTCTGAAACGCTGGCAGCAGATGCGTGACAAGGCTGGCTCGGGCGATGTGCGGTCCAAACGTGAGTATGAAAATGGGCTCAACAGTCTGGGGATTTTCCCCGAATCGAAAAGCAGAGTTGCCAAGGGTGTCCAAGAAAAGGAATTCCGCTTGAACGAAAGCGGTGCCGTCGACCAGATCCCGGCCGAATATGTCGACCGGTTTAATTCGTTCCTGAGACGTCGAAACCGCTCGAAGCGGAAGTAGCCTATCTAACTTTCGAATCTGGGGCTGGCTGGCGAAGTCCTGGACCTGCCGGCCGGCCGACTGACAGGCTGGCTATCGCTGCCACCGCCGGCCATCGCTCGTGAGTGACTACCATTGCGGTGAACTTGTTGTTGCTGGATCTCGTAGTAGAAAAAAGTGGCTCCTTGAGTTAACCTGTTAGTTCTCGTCCTCGACAAATTGACCTTCGCAGAACAAAATCTGGGGGCAGTAACAAATGGCACGATGGCCTGAAGAGAAATCGAATGTCTGAAGAACAGGCAACTAGCACCTCCCCTGAAAACGAAACTTCGAACGATGATCCTCGTACGCCGATGATTGAGGCGGATCGGTTGTCGAAGTTCTATGGCATTTTTGCAGCTACCCGTGAAGTTTCCTTTAAAGTGTATTCGGGGGAAGTGGTTGCGTTTCTTGGGCCCAACGGTGCCGGTAAGAGCACGACGATGAAAATTCTGACCGGGTATTTGTCGCCATCGCAAGGGACTGCTCGGATCGCCGGTCACGATATGTCGACTGAACGGCTGGCCGGCTCGATGAAGCTTGGGTACTTGCCTGAAACCGGACCGTTGTACCCGGATATGACTCCATTCAGCTTGTTGGATTTCTTCGCTGAAGCTCGCGGCATGAAAAAGAAACAGAAGCTGGACCAAATCGAAAAAGTTGTCGATCTGTGCAGCCTCAGCAGTGTGATCTACAAACCGATCAACAAGTTATCGAAAGGATATCGCCAGCGAGTCGGGATGGCGCAGGCGTTGTTGCATGAACCGGAAGTTCTGATTCTGGACGAACCGACTTCCGGGCTGGATCCTAATCAGATTCGCGGAGTACGTGAAACCATGCGGAAGCTTGGGCAGCAGAAAACTATCCTGTTGTCGACTCACATTTTGCAGGAAGTCGAAGCGATGGCCGATCGCGTGATCCTGATTAACGAAGGTCGAAAAGTGTTCGACGGTCCGTTAGCGGATATCGACGTCAAGAAATTGGGACTTGATCATGTGTTCGCCGACCTGACTGGGCACGATCCGGTTTCTGGAATGAAACTGCAAACGGAACATAATTGATGAAACATTCGGAAGTGAAATCATGTTGTTGATCGAATTCATTTACATGGTCGTGGTCAATCTGATCTTCGTGTTGGCGTTGATCTTGTTGATGTTGCCGTTAGGGATTTGGCGGCAGGCCGCGTTTGCTGTCATGAAAAGGAACTTCGTTGGCTACTTCAGTAACCCAACAGGGTATGTGTTCCTGTGCATCTTCGTGCTGTTGACTTCGTTTGCGGCGTTTTGGCCGCACGAGTTCTTTACAACTAACCTGGCAAACTTTGATCAGCTTAATAAGTTCTTGCCCTACATCATGCTGATCTTCATCCCGGCGATCACGATGAGTATCTGGGCCGAAGAACGACGGCAAGGTACTGATGAATTGCTTTTGACCTTGCCCGCGAAAGATTTTGATATCGTGATTGGTAAGTACTTCGCGGCCGTTTTGGTCTTCACCGTGTCGTTGCTGTTTTCGCAGCTCTCGAACTACGCTGTGTTGTTGGCGATGACCGGTGGGCAGCTCGACAGCCTGTTGCTGTTTTCGACGTATCTCGGCTATTGGTTTGTTGGCATCGCCATGTTGGCGATTGGAATGGTCGCTTCGTTTCTGACCAGCAATCTGACCGTTGGGTTTATATTTGGTGCCGCCTTCAATGCACCGTTGGCGTTTTTCTCGAACGCCGATGTGATTCTCTCAGACGGTTCCTGGATCCAGAGATTGTATGACTGGTCAATGCTGCAACGGTTCGAGCCGTTTGGACGTGGCTTGATTAGCTTGCCGAGTATTTTTTACTTCCTCGGATTGGTGATCCTGGGGGTTTACTTGAGCATGATTCTTATCGGGCGTCGGCACTGGTTGGGCGGTCGCGATGGGACATCGATGCTTTGGCATTACCTGGTGCGGGCGGGATGCCTGGCAGCGATTCTGATTGCCGGCGTGCTGATCGTTCAACATAGTCCGCTGAACAAAATGCGAATGGATATTTCTCGCGAGAAAGTCAGCACAGTATCCGACGCAACGTTGAAAGTCCTCGGCAAGCTGGCTGAAGAAGAGGACGCACCAGAGATCAAAATCAATGCTTTCGTAAGCAACAACATTCCCACCGAATACGTTCAGACGAAATACGACTTGGTGAACTTGCTGCGAGAGTTCGATGTGTTGGGCGGGAAACGGGTCAGTGTTAACCTTTTCCAGGGGATTGAGCCGTTCAGCAAAGAAGCGATTGATGCCGAAAAGAAGTACGGTATTCGTCCGCTTAAAATTGCCAGCGAATCACGCGGCGCGCAGAAGCTTGAGGATGTCATGCTGGGTGTGGCGTTGCAATGCGGACTTGAACGAGTCGTAATTCCGTTTTTCCCATACGGTATGCCGGTTGAATACGAACTGATGCGTTCGATTAATACGGTTTCGCAGTCGCAGCGGAAGACGATTGGCATTTTGAATACGGATATGTTCATTGCGGGTGGTACGTTGCGAAGTCGTGAGCGAACGATGCCGATCCCGACTTTGAAGATCCTGGGTGAGTTGAATAAACAATACAACCTGGAACCTGTAACGGCCGGATCGCCCATTCGTGTTTGGCTGGACGAAGACGAACAGGATATGTCCAGCGTCGAAGCGACGTCCAACGTTTCAACGAAGGATGCGGGACCATCCGAGCGACGATACGATGTACTGCTGGTTGCTCAGCCATCGTCGTTGTCACCGACGGAGATCGAGAATTTAGTCGCGGCGATTCAGACTGGTCAGCCAGTTATCATCTTCGAAGACCCGTTTCCGAATCCGGAGAACTTCCCGCACATGGGTGGTCGAGGGACGTTGTGGCCACGAATGTTTGATCGAGGCGGAACTGGTACCGGAGATATTCAAAAGCTATGGGACGCGCTGGATCTGGATGTTGATACGGTCAAGCGAGGGGAGCAATCTTCGCCGTGGTTGGTGTGGCAGCTCAAATCAGAGAACCCCTACCCTCGCGATCCTGTTTTGGATGTTCCTGGTCGAATTGTCGTTCAGGAAGTCCGCTCGGATTTGGATCCGCTGTTCAGCAATAAGCATCCGGCGACTCGCGGCATCACCGAGATCTGCCTCCAGTACCCAGGCTACGTTAACAAGCTCCCTGACTCTCCATTGGATTTTGAGTTTCTGGCGAAGACTGGTCGTGCGGGCCGGATTCCTCAAGTCGATTTTTGGAGAGCGAGTGCACAGTTTGGGTTGTCCAGTCCGCAGGCCGAATCGCAATTGAATAACCGCCGAGGTGCCGCCAACAATTCGTATCCTTTGGGAGTGCATGTTACAGGTGTTGATGCCGAAAAAGCACTTACCGCCAGTATCGAGCCTTCGAAATCCAATACCAACGTTATCTATTTTTGTGACGTGGATATTCTGGCCGATTACTTTGTCGATATCCGTAACAATCCGATACAACGCGGGATCGCTTACGAGTTTCAGAATATGGCGTTTGTGTTGAATTTGGTTGATTCGATGGTTGGCGACGAGACGTTCCTTGAGCTTCGCAGTCGAAAGATCCGGCACATGACTTTGCGAGTCGTCGAAGAAACGACCGAGCAGGCGATGCAGGAAGTATACGATGCAACGCAGCAGCTCGAGCAGGAACGGATCCAGGCTGAGGCGGAAATTCAGGCGGCGATCAATGAAGAAGTGGGTCCGCTGACAAAAGAAATTGGCGAAATGGAAAAGCTTCGCAACAACAAAAAATCGGTGGATGTGCTGGCGTTGCAAACGAAGAAACGGTTGTTGCAAAATATTCAGCTACAACAACAACAGAAACTGGCTCAGAAACAGGAAGAGCTGGCGAATCGAACTCGTGAGAATCTTCGCAGCATTCAACTTGATGCTGAAAAGAAGATTCAGGAAATCCAGAAGAAGTTTAAATTGAGTGCAGTCTTCATTCCGCCAATCCCTCCGCTGTTGGTTGGTTTGATTGTTTTCACTCGCCGTCGGCTCCGCGAGCGCGAGGGAATCTCGAAAGCTCGCCGTTTAAAATAAATAACCAGGATCGTAATGAATTCGGCATCTCGGACAACACTGTTGATGATGGTACTGGCAATCGCTTCGGTTGCGGTGTCAATGTACTTTTATCCTTGGGAAGAAGTTGCCACGACGGACGCAGAAATCGGGCAGCCGCTGTTCGAAGAGTACAGAGCGGTGGATGTGCGTGGCGTCGATATCCTTCGTTACAACTCGGACCGGCAAGTGCTCGACCGTTTGAAGTTGGTCAGGCGTGGTGAAAGGTGGGTCGTGCCGTCCAAGCAGGATTTTGAAGCTTCAGAATCCAGCCGAGTCGCTGTTGCCGTGAATTCGCTGAATGACAAAACGATTTACGAAGTGATTTCGGAGAATCAGGAGGATCACATCAAGTTTGGCGTTGTTGACCCGAGTGATTCTTCAAATAGCAAGAACGTTTCTTCGTTGGGTCGGAAGTTAACTCTCACCGATCGCAACAATAAAACGATTGCTGATATCATTGTTGGATCGCGAGTGAAGAGTTCGCCCGAGAAGCGATACGTTCGCGTACCTGGTAAGCCTCGAGTCTATGTTGTCGATTTTGATCAGCTCAGTATGGCTGGCATGATGACTGAATTTGCCGGTTGGGTTTCGCCGAACCTGTTGAATATGAAGACGCGGCAGGATGACGATGGTCGTCAGTTGCGGGGAATCGAAATCGACAGTTACCGGATTGCACCAGACGATCCAACGATGACGAAGAAGCACACCTATCAGGCGGCTCTGGTTCCATTGAACGGTAAGCTGGAAGTCAAATCGCTCCGTGTGCCTTACGAGGAACAGGGCAAGACCTGGAAAGAGCTGCCGACGACGCCGAAGCAGCAGCGCATGCTTTCCGCTGCGGTCGTGCGACTGGTCGAGATCGTTGTCGATGACGTAGTTCGCAAAGAACCCGCTCTGGCAGCGGCATTGCGGGATCCGAGTTCCGAAGTTGATCCGGAGCTGTTTGCCAGCCTTGCGTCAAAAGGATTCATCAAAAAAGGGCTCAAGCCAAGCGGCTGGGAGTTTGATTCTTTGAATGGGCAGGTCCGAGTGGCGACAACGGAAGGAGTTGTTTCAACCGTCTCGATCGGTCCTGTTGGAAACGCGAATTCGGCTGGTGGCGGGAAGTTGAATTATGTTCTGATGATCAACTCGGGTGTCGATTACGACTTCCTCCAGGAACCGCAGCGACCGGAAGGGCTTGCGAATGACGAGTCAGATGCAAACAAGGCGTTCCTGCGTTTGGTGGAAGCGTGGAAAGCCCGTGTTGATATTGCCTCCCGTGTCGCGGACGAATTGAACGCGATGCATGGGGAATGGTACTACCTGGTGAGTGACAGTTTGGTCAACGCAATGCGACCAGACATTCCGTTGGCGAGCTTGGTTGCGGAAGACGCCGGCGCGGAATCAGAGGGTTCGGAACCTGATTCGGCTGATGGTGCGGAGCAGGAAGCTTCCCCAGAGCAGCCAGCCGAATCGCAAGATCCAGACGAGAATCGCGAATAAACCGATATCCGCGATCGCCTGATTCAGGTTGGATAGTCACGGCCCTGATATCTTTGAAAGGGTATGCGAGTTTGCGATGTCCGTTCCGCTGTTTGATTGAAGTTCACGTCACGATCATGACGTCGGACGAATACGTCGAGGATTGACGTCGGCCATTGTTGGAGAAGCTCTGGGTGAAAGAACGCCGTCAGCGCAATCGTTAGCGCAATCGTTA
>CAZXLW010000040.1:29283-44253 GCA_964641465.1 uncultured Pirellulaceae bacterium
AGCGCAATCGTTAGCGCAATCGTTAACGCAAGCTCTATCGCTAGTTGTCTCGGATGTTTTCAGGCATCATTCGCGTGTATACTGCCGAGCCTCGATGCGGCATGAATTGATTAACTACGCGATTGGAAACATTGAACAGATGAAAGAAATGATGACTTGCTTGTTGGTGTGTCTGATAGTGACGTCGGTTGCTGCCGACGAGAAACCGAATACCATCTCCGTGGCAACCTGGAATCTGGAGTGGTTTTTCGACGACTATACCGGGGACAATTCTTCGGATCTGTCCAAAAAACAATCGGCGCCGAGTCGTGAAGAATGGCAATGGAAACTGAATAACGCGGCGCGGGTTGTTGGTGAAATGAAACCGACGATTCTGGCGTTGCAGGAAGTTGAAAATCGCCAGGTGATTCGTCAGCTTACTAGGAAGCTGAAAGATCAGTACCAGCTCAGCTACCGGATCGCCTATATCGAAGGCTGGGACAACTTCACCGAGCAGGACGTGGCCATTATCTATCGCGGTGGCCTGGTGCAGTACTCTTGTCGCGAGCAGACTGCAGACATGTTCAGCAGCAAAGAGTTTTATAACCTCAACAAGCACTTGTTTGCGACGTTCGAATGGGGCGAAGGTGAAGACAAGGAATCGCTCACCATGTTGACGGTTCACCTGCGAGCGATGCCCGAGAAACATGATCTTCGTCAGAAGCAAGTCAAGTTGATTCGAGCCTGGATCGGAGAGCGAATTGAGCGAGGCGAGAATGTGATTGTGCTCGGCGACTTCAATTCCGAAGAAACGGCAGAGCAGATTCAGCCGAACAGTGACTTGGCGATCCTCAGTGGCTGGACGACTGGCCCGGAAACAGACGACCTGTTCGATTTGCACAACTATCTCGAACCGAGGTTACGGGACACGCATATGGGTGGGAAGCAATTCGATCGAATTTTTGCCAGCCGCTCGGTCATGGAAGACGCGAAACGCGTGAAAGATCTTTCGTTTTCCCGGGTCGCGTGTTTTAAGGATCTGGTAATCGTTGGGGAACGAGACAATGATCACTTCAACAAGTTCTACGATATCCCGCAAGCACAACGCGACGTCAGCGATCACTATCCGGTGATGGCTGAGTTTTTGTTTAAATAGAGTTTAGACATGATTGACATCAATCTGATTGATGAAGCCTGGTTGTCCAAATATCCGCCAGCATTATCAGAACGACTTAAAGAACTGCTTGATGATCCTGATGGATAATTGCAGCTACCATTGCATTCAGATGTCTTGGAGTGCTTTTCTGGTTCCTGATACAATAGTTTTATGAACCAAGAGCAAATCGACAATTTGATTCGCGAAAACGGCGGGCCGTTCATTTTTGACAGGATGTTTCGTGCTGTGGAAAAAGTTAGAGAACGCCTGGAGCGGGCGTGTGCCGCTCTCGAAAAACACAAGGTGCCGTACGCGGTGGTTGGTGGAAATGCTGTGGCTGCCTGGGTGGCTACGGTGGATGAAGGTGCTGTGCGCAATACGCGTGATGTCGACATCTTGTTGAATCGGCAAGACATTGATCGTGCCACCGTTGCCTTACAGGAGGCAGGTTTTCATCGCGAGGTTGCGATGGGGAGTACGTTGTTCCTTGACGGTCCCGATGGTACGCCGAGCCAGGGGGTTCGCATTCTCTGGGCGGCAGAAAAGGTGCGACCGGAGTACGTCGATGCTTCGCCGTTGCCCAGCCAATCACAGAATCTGGAAGGCATGCAAATTGTCGAGATGGAACGGCTCGTTAGTATGAAGCTCAATTCGTATCGCCGCAAAGACCAAGTGCACTTGTTGGATCTAATTGGAGTCGGACTTGTTGACGAGGCTTGGCCGGCTCGGTTTTCACAAGTTCTGTCCGAACGACTTCAGGAATTACTAGATGACCCGGATGGTTAGTCCCAGACTCTTAGTGAACCGAACGGCGATAGCCGCTATAGTCACAGTTTCCTGGTGAGCCGATGTGCCTGGGAATGGATGCACTTTGACACACAATCTACCTCTACGGACAGTTACCGCTCGTGCCAAATAAACCCGTCAAGCCAATCAAGAAACCGCCAAGCATCTGGAAGTTGCTCCGCAACCGCGTTATTGCAGGTCTGTTTGTCGTGCTGCCGTTGTTCATCACCTACTTTGTGATCAAATGGCTTTACGATGTATTGAGCGACATTCTGATCGGGCCTATCTCCAGGTGGTTGCTTAGCAGCTGGTATCCTGGTGGAGAGGACCTGCCTTTTGTTATCGAGAGCATCGCTGCTCCCGGTGCCGCTTTGGCTTTGGTGACTGGCTTGTTATTTATCGCGGGTATGTTTTTCAGATCCCGGCTGCATCGTTTCGTCGACTGGTTCCTGAACAATGTACCGGGAGTCAACATGGTGTATTCGGTGGTCAGCAACGTGTTCGAAGCAGTCCAGCGATCACAATTTGGCACGGATAACTTCAAGCGAGTTGTGCTGGTTGAGTTCCCACACCCGGGAATGAAAGTTCCGGCCTTTGTAACTTCCGAAACGAAAGACGCGAGGACGGGTGAGGAAATCCTGTGTGTCTATGTGCCGACAACGCCGGTGCCGACGTCAGGATACATGTTGATGGTGCCGGAATCGAAAGTCGTCGCACTGGATTGGGATCTGCAGGAAACTTTACAGGCAATCGTATCCGGTGGCATCACAGCTCCACCGGAAGTCAGATACTATCAGACGCCTGTCGAACCCAATGGCTCGACCCGGAAGTTGGACCCGCCCGCGCCTGAAGTTTCTTGACTGGATAAAATACACGTGACGACAAAAGAATTCAATTTCGATGGACTGGTCGGTCCGACGCACAATTACGCCGGGCTCTCTCACGGCAACGTTGCATCGACAACTCACGGCAAATCAGTTTCTTCGCCCAGAGCCGCTGCGCTGCAAGGCTTGCAGAAAATGAAATTCGTTCGCGATTTGGGCGTGCCTCAATGCGTGTTGCCTCCCCTGCCCCGTCCCAGGCTCTCGCTGCTTCGCGAGATTGGGTTTGGCGGAACGGATGAACAACTGATTGAAAAAGCTTGGCAGGCCGATCCGGTTTTGGTGGCAGCATGCTTTAGTGCATCGAACATGTGGACCGCCAATGCAGCGACCGTATCGCCAAGCACTGACAGCAACGACAACAGACTTCATTTGACGCCCGCCAATCTGGCCAGCAACCTGCACCGCTCGATCGAGCCGTGGCAGACCAATTCGGTGCTCGATGCGATTTTTAGTGATTCCGATTTGTTCCAAATCCATAGCCCATTGCCTGCGAACATGGCGTTTACGGATGAAGGTGCCGCCAACCACACTCGACTTTGTAGTTCTTTCTCCGATGGGGGGCTGGAGTTGTTTGTTCATGGCTGCGAAGCAATTAATCGCCAGTCGCCGCGACCGGCCAAGTACCCGGCTCGCCAGACTTTGGAGGCTAACCAGGCGATTGTCCGACGGCATCAACTCGATCCGTCACGAGTTGCGTTCATCCAGCAGAACCCGGATGCAATTGACGCTGGTGTGTTCCACAATGATGTCATTTCGGTAGGTCATCAGAATGTGCTGCTCTGTCATGAGTTGGCGTTTGTCGACCAGGAAGAAGTTGTCGATCTGTTGCGCAGTAAATTCGAACAATTATTTAATGCCGAGTTGCATGTGGTTATGATCAAGTCGGACGAACTACCGATCGCTGACGTCGTTGCAAGCTACTTGTTCAATAGCCAGGTCATCACTCGGGCAGACGGAGGCATGTCGCTGATTTGCCCTGCGGATTGTGAATCCAATGAACGCGCGAGAGCATGTACGGATAGGATCGTTCAAGGCAGCAATCCAATCTCCGATGTTCATTTTCTTGACTTGAGGCAGAGTATGAACAACGGTGGCGGTCCTGCCTGTTTGCGGTTGCGGGTCGTGATGGATGAGCGGCAGCAGCAAGGGATGTTGCAATCGGTTCGCCTTACCGATCAGCTGTACGATCGGCTCGTTGCGTGGGTGGAGAAACACTACCGAGAGGAACTTTCCCCTGATGATCTGCGAGATCCTAAGTTGATTGACGAAACACGCGCCGCGAATGCCGAGCTAGGCGAGATTCTCTCGCTGCCGTTAGTTTCTGTGGCTGAGCAAGCTCGCTAAGTCACGATTCTTGATTCGTGAAGTCGCCATTTTGTTTGGCGGATGGGCGTTAGTGTCACGAACGGTAGTCGCTGTTCTGCTAGAGAACGAGTTGCCCTGGTTTGACATTGAGTCACGACGCGGCGGCACGTGTTTTGAGTGCGTCGTTTTCGTATGCCGTCGCGCCGCGACTTTGAAGAAAGGTAGGCAACTGGACATTGGGTTGAAACCCAATTCTACCTCATGTCGTCGCTCCGCGACTTAACGCTGTATCGCTAAACAATTAAGAAACACTACCCTGGTCAATTAAGAAACACTACCTTGCTTCGTAGACGTCCGTTCACAATCCTGCGACTTGAACAGTCAGTCAAAACTTGCCGAATCTGCGTCCTCCAATGCTGTTAAAGGCTGGCGGTTAGCGAACGCCTGCCGGCCCAGAGAAAACTTTTCCTGTTGGAATGCAGGCATGTCGATACACTAGGTACCGGCATATTCATTGGATGATTGTGCGCTATGTTCAAGGAGGGATCTTCGTTCACCTTTAGGGGAAAAGATCCATGCCAATCGATCTATTAAACTCAGTATTTGTACTCAGCTTCATGACTATCTGGATGTTGATCGGGCAACTGGCCTACATTCAGAAATAAGCTGACTCTCGCAGCCCGGATTGCTTGAAATTTCACTCGAGTGATACGTGCATGCGCAGCGATGGCCATAATGCGCCACCACCGTAGGCGGAATTGGGCCGTTCGGGTATTCTTATTCGCATGAATGAAGACCTCCCGCAACAGCACCACAATCCGTACAGCGACGGCCCGTCAGGTACGGATTTTCGTGGGAGTGGCTATCGATATCCGCAGCCGAAGCGGAAGATCAAAATCCCGCTGATCCTGTTCCTGTTGACTTGTCTGTCGACGTTTTGGGTTGGGGTAAACGAATGGCAGCCACCGTCGAATCCGTTGTTGCTGGGGAATCTCGACCAGCTATTGATGAACACCAGGATGATGCTCCTCGATAATTGGGGGCAAGGTCTCTGGTATATGGCTTGTGTGTTGACGATTCTGTTGTTGCATGAGTTTGGCCACTTTTTTGCCACGATCTATTACCGCGTTCCCGCCACGGTGCCAATCTTTCTGCCGTTCCCGTTGAATCCGATTGGTACATTGGGCGCCGTCATCGGAATGCAAGGAACGCTGGCCAACCGGAAACAGATCTTCGATATCGGAATCGCCGGCCCGTTGGCTGGCCTGGTCGCGGCGATACCGTTGGCCTATATAGGCGTTCAACATCTTGACCTGTCAGAACCAGCCCGAGGTGGGATTGGGTTTCGCTTGCCGCTGTTGATGCAATGGATGGTGGACTGGTTAGGAGTCCAGGGAATCGACCGAGATGAGCCGATCGTTTGGATCAATCAACTTAACCCATACTTTGCCGCCAGTTGGGTCGGATTGTTGATTACCGGCCTGAACATGATGCCAGTCGGGCAATTGGATGGCGGGCATATCACATACACGCTGTTTGGTAAATCTTCCAAGTGGATCGCCGAAGCAACGATCGTTCTGGCGATCGCGTTTATGGTCTACCATCAGCATTTCGTATTGATCGTGATGGTGCTGTTGATACTTTTCATGGGGACCAGTCATCCACCGACCGCTGATGATAACGTCAAGATCGGACCGGTTCGATGGGCACTGGGTTTGACGTCGTTAGTGATCCCATTCCTTTGTTTTCCGCCATTGATTTTCAAAATCATGTATTGAGTGTCAGTTGCTCGAAGCGAGACGGCTGTTTTCGATTGGACAATTTCAACTGGCGGAATATTGCTTGGACTCTTGTTCCAGTTCTTTGAGCTTTGTTTCGAGCGTTTCTCGAATCGATGTCATCAAAGGATCTTCGCTGACACCGCGCACGCGAGCCGGTGATACCTCAATCGCCTCACCGATGTCGATGATTGCTTTCAAATTGCCGTGAATCGTACATGAGTCCGTGAAGTCTTCTTCGAACTTCTCGACTGTCTCAAGTATCCGATCGACTGTTGGGTTGTCAATGACATAGTGTTCAGGATAACAATCGACTTGTTGTGCAAGGTAAGCGTCTTCCAGCTGCGCCCAACGCCGCTTTCGTTCTTCTGTTGCAAGCTTGCTGCGCGTCATTTCAGGAAAGATCTTCATCCGCAGGTTCTTGATTCGAATGGCAATACCATCATCTTGTGACTTGCCCAGCCATTCCTGTTCCAGCGGTTCGAGCAGTTTATTCACAAGCGCTGTCTGGCGTTCCCGCAACGATCCAGAGGGATTGTCGATTCCATGCTGCAGCTCCTTGAGAGTCAACAAGGCATTGCCGACTTTGATGATTCGGTCGATAAGAGGCGTAGTCGAGTCCGGCCGCCAGTTCAGCAGCGATTCCAGTTTCGTCAACACTTTGTCGCAGGTCTGTTCAAGGTCGCCTTCGAATATGTACTTGATCGCAATCGGGTGCGCGACGACCTTGCCGCCAGTTTTTGCCCGTCGCTTGGCAGCTGTTCTCGCGATGAAGGCTGGACCTTCCATCAACGCCATCAGTTTGTCGTTGGTTCGACTGGTTGTGCCTTCCGGGAAAATTAGCAGAGGTCGTTCAGCATGCTGAAGAATCTCAATCGCTTGATCTACTGCTTGGCGATCCAGCCCTTCGCGGTTCACACTGAATGCCCCCATTAAACGCAACATCCAAGTCGTCGACCAGCTCTGATTGAACAGATGCCAGCTTGCCATCGCATAGAAATTGCAAGGCGTTTGCCTGGCGACTTCGCACATGATCATCGGGTCAGCCATCCGAGGATGGTTGGGGGTGAGGATAATTCCGTGCCCCGAATTCAATGAAGCCTGCAGCCGATCAAGATTGCGGCAATCGAACTTCTCGACACCTTGCAAGCGCCGCAACGTGGGTTTGTAGAGACCGAGCTTGCAATACCAGGTTTGCGGCCAGGCCGATTTAATCCGCGGTAGAAACTCATACGGTTTTTCGATTAGGACATTTTGCATCTGGTATGCCTCGTGGATTGGGTGTTGCCAACGCATATCTGCAATACTTGTGCCATGGCAAACAACGTCGAGACTTTATCACAAGTCGTATCGAAAAAACAACAGGAAGCACTTCGCCGCACACGAGATGTACGATACCGTTCAAATAATGCAGGAGACGGTCGTGGCTCTGCTGCGGAGCAAAGAAATAGCCGCTGCAATTCAACGAACACAGCGGCCATGCCAGTGAGTCAACCATGCCAGTGAGTCAATAGAGCCCAGACAGGAATGCGGTACATCAGACTTCAAGGGCGTCGACAAATGCCGAGCGAAGGCGGTTATTGGCAAACGAACCGGTAGATTCCAATCGTGTGAACGGTGCTGCCGGCAATCACAAACAAATGCCAAATCGGATGGAAGTACCACGCCTTGTAATCAAGAATCAGGAACACAGTGCCGGCGGAGTAAAACACACCCCCGAGGATGATTGCCCAGATACAACCGACTGGCATGATGCCCGCCAACGGCATCCCGCTGATAAACGGTATCCAACCCAATACCAGGTATATCCATATCGAAACTCCTTCGACTTGATGTGCAAACACCAGCTTGGAGAGGAAGCCAACGATGGAGATGGTCCACATCAAAACCAAAACACCCCACCACCAAATGCCGTCCTGGTGCGCAGCCGAAAATGGTGTGTAGCAGGCAGTGATCATCAGGTAGATGGAAGCTTGGTCAAGTTGCCGGAACCAGGTGCGTAACTTTGGCTCGGTAACGAAATGCGACAGCGTGGAAAATAGGTAGACGCAAATCATACAGACCCCAAAAACGACCACCGTCCAAAATGTTAGCGTGGGGCGAGACTGAGCCTTAGAAACCAGCACTCCAACCGCGATCAGGCTCAAGACAAAGCCGAATGCGTGCGTCACACTGTTCCAAAACTCCGACCGCGGACTGAGGACTGACGGAGGCGTGGGGGGCGTGGGCTGGTTGGGCCGGGAGTCGGATTGTGCAGGATTTGCCGTCATTTGCTAATTGAAGTCGTGATGTTTGCCTGCCAATACGGGGGTTTTATGGCTTGCGAATATAGGGCTAATTTGCATAATTACGTAGCTCGGAAAGAGATCTGGCAGCTTGCAAGCCGATAATTAATATTTAATCCAGTTTTTTGCGTTACAGACGCGCCATAGGCACAAAGGCAATTTACTCATGCGACCACGTCGTTCGAATCAAAAAAACCGAAGAAAACAAAAATCCAAAGTCAGGACTCCACGTAAAGATCCGCTTTACGTTGATGGCGAACGGCCACGCCCGATGTACGTCGACTATAAAGATATTGAGTTGCTAAAGAAGCTGGTCAACCGACACGGCAAGATCGTCGGGCGACGTAAGACTGGTTGTACGGCCGTCAGTCAGCACGCCGTTACCAAGGCAATCAAGCGAGCTCGCTTTATGGCACTGATGCCATTCTGTGGCGACTAGCCACGGGCCGGGAGTTCGATTCGGATTCCTCACAGATATAAGAACATGATACATATCCTGCCTCGGATCATCTTGGGCAGGATCTTTTTTTTGGTGCGATTCATGGCAAAAGTATTCGAGTACAAAAAGCGGATCGAATTTCGCGATACCGACATGGCTGGCATCGTTCACTTTGCCAACTTTTTCGGATTCATGGAAGAGGCCGAGCACGAATTGTTGCGGTCGATTGGAATGGGAGTTCATTCGGAGTTGGATGGTCAAACCGTCAGCTGGCCACGCGTTTCGGCTAAGTGCGATTATCGACAAGCAATCAAGTTTGAAGAGGAACTGACACTGGAAGTATCGGTCAGTCGAATCGGAACCAAAAGTGTTACGTACGAACACAAGATGAAGTGCGACGAACGGCTGATTGCCGAAGGAACGATTGTCACAGCTTGCTGTCGAATGGTTCCGGGGGAGCCTCCGAAAGCAATTCCAATTCCGCAAGTGTTTATTGATGGTCTGCAGGTATTCGTAAACGGTTGAGGAATCTAGAGTCGGGTACTGCAAACATGAGTTTGAAATGCACTCTGGCTTCTCGCGATACAAGCAGCTGAATGATTTGACGAAATAAATGTCGAGCTACCTTCAAGAACTTACGATTCGTCTCTCGGCCGGAATGGGTCGGCTGTCAGCAGAATGTCGCGACCTGCACACACAGTACTTGCTCAATGCTCAACAACCGGACGGAGGGTTCCGCGGTCGCGACGGGGAAAGTGATCTTTACTACACGTCCTTTGCACTTCGTGGGCTCGCGATACTGGGGCAGCTGTATGGCGAACCGGCTCAACTTGCGGCTGGGTTTCTCAAGTTGCAAATGCAGCAACAACAATCGGTCGTCGATTTCTTCTCGCTGTTTTATAGTGCCAGTTTGCTGAAAGTTGCGGCTGGCATCGACGTGTTTGATGACTCCAGTGATGACTGGCGGGAGAATGTGGCCAAGTTCCTGATGAGTCTGCAGCGGGAAGACGGTGGGTTTGCAAAATCTCCGGAAGGCAAGCTTGGTAGTACCTACACGACGTTCCTGGTATTGCTGGTGCTGGAGCTGGTTGAGTTTCCGTTTGAAAACGGAGCGCAAGTGAAGAGCTTTCTCAGTGCACAATTTGTCGAGGATGGTGGTTGGCGAGAAATCAAAGTCAGCAAACGGGCTGGTACGAATCCAACTGCTGCCGCCGCCGCGACATTTAAGCTGCTGGGTGGGATGGAGCAGCAAGCCGCGGATCTGACAGTCGGTTTTTTGCTCGACATGCAAACGGAGGAAGGTGGTTTGCGGGCCAATACCCGGATTCCAATCGCGGATTTGCTGAGTTCGTTTACGGGTGGACTGACGCTTGTCGATCTGGATGGGTTTTATGAACTGAACGTTGATTCGTTTCGTCAATTCGTAAACTCGTTACAATTACCGGGTGGCGGGTTCATGGCAGCGGCCTGGGACGAATCGCATGATGTCGAATACACGTTTTATGGTTTAGGTTGCCTGGCTCTGATTGAAAATCATCTAGCGGGCGAAAGCGATGGATGATATTCGGCCGGCGGCTAGGAGGCTAAGGCCTTGCCGCTCACGAATGTTTGAACTTTAACGCTGAGACAGATTACAAGTCGAGCAATGGAAAGCAGGATGGCGGATTTTGTTGCCGAAAATATTGTTAAGGAATTTGCGATCGCCGAAGGGCCGTTGCGAATTCTGGATTCTGTCAATCTGGAACTGAGCCGAGGCCAGAACCTTGCTATCGTTGGACCGAGTGGTTCGGGCAAGAGTACATTTCTGCATATCGCCGGTACGCTGGATCATCCGACGTCCGGTGCGATCTCGCTGGAAGGCGAGAATCCGGAAGGGCTGGGCGAGCAGCAGTTGGCGAAATTTCGCAACCGAAAGATTGGGTTTGTGTTTCAGGAACACCACCTGTTGCCGCAGCTAAGTGCTTTGGAAAACGTGCTCGTTCCCACGATTGGTAAAGGCAACGGGAAATCGACGGCAGCGGACGTCGACCGTGCGAAGTCGTTACTTGAGAATGTCGGTTTGGCAGAACGCGTCAATCACAAGCCTGCCAAATTATCTGGCGGCGAACGTCAGCGGGTCGCCGTTGCACGAGCGATGATTTGCGAACCGGCTTTGTTACTGGCCGACGAACCGACCGGCAGCCTGGATCAGAAAAACGCGCAGGCGATTGGTGATCTGTTGGTGAAAATGCAAAAGTCGAATAACACGATTCTGATGTGCGTTACGCATAGCGATAAGCTGGCGGCACAGTTCGATCGACGGCTCGCGTTGGAAAACGGTAAGTTTCAAGAGGTCGCGTGATGTCCGGTTTCCAGATCGCCTGGCGAAGTTTTCTGCACTACTTGCGAACGCATATTGTGCTTGCCCTCGGGGTCGCAGCGGCCACCGCTGTCCTGACCGGGGCGTTGATTGTTGGCGACAGTATGCGGAACAGCCTGCAGGACCTGGCGTTGGATCGTTTGGGCAAGGTTGACGAAATGATTGTCGCCGACGGGTTCTTCCGGGCGGAGTTGGCAAACGAGTTGAAGGAAACCGAAGCATTCCAATCTGGCTACGAACTGGCAGAGCCGGCGATTCTGTTTCCCAACGGTTCGGTGGAGTCAAGGACGAGGAACTCGACCGGCGAGCCCGATCTTTCTCGCGTTTCCAAGGTGAACGTTTTTGGCGTGACGAAGGACTTCTGGAATTTTGCCGACGGGCTGGGCGATGTTCCTGCGATTGAAAATTCACAAGTGATCATCAACCAGGCTCTGGCAGACAGCCTTGGCTTGTCCGATTTATCTGAGTCCACGGACCCAGGTTCGCAGGCCAGGCTGACGCTGCGAATCCCAAAACCGACCCAGCTACCATCCGACAGCGCGTTGGGGAATAAGGAAGGTCTAATCGAGAGCCTGGTCGATTTGCAGGTTGCGGCAGTCGTACCTAATCGGAGCATCGCGCGGTTCGGGATGCATGTCAGCCAATTCGACTCGCCCAATATTTTCGTGCCCTTTGCCGTCATCGAGGAATCGTTGCGTCGTTCTGCGTTGAGCTACAAAAATGAACCTCAAACAAACGTGATTTTTCTCTCGCGTCTGGATGGCTACTCGGGCCCGGCCGCTGATGTGTTGTCGGCGTTGTCGCCATCGCTGGCAGATTTCGGCCTCTCGATTAAAGAAGTCCGTCAGCAAGCTGCGAATTCGGACGCAGACGTTTTTCATTACTACAGCCTCGCATCCGATCGACTGGTGTTGGCTGATTCGATTGTCGAAACGGTGCGCAATTCGATCCCGGCGGCGGTCGAAGTCTTTACGTACCTGGCAAATGATATTCGTAAGGAATCCCAGCCAACCGGTATCCCGTTTTCGATGGTCTCGGCCCTCGAGTTCGGATCTCACTTCGAACTGCGTGACAACGAAGACAATCCAATCCCTCAGCTGGAAGCAAATCAAATCGTGCTCAACGAATGGACCGCTGAAGATTTGGACGCCAGTGTCGGTGATGAGGTTGCACTGGCCTATTTCGAACCAGAATCGACCCACGGTTCGCAGGAAGAGCTGACCGCGAAATTCACTGTTGCTGCGATTGCGAAACTTGCCGAACCAGATACTTCGTTTCAGGTTCGCCGCAACAAAGTCACTCCGCCGCAGTTTCTCAGTGAATCTCCATCTTTGGCCAACGACCCGGATTTGACTCCGGAAGTCCCCGGGCTGACTGATGCTGCCAGCATCGAACAATGGGATTTGCCATTCGAAACGGCTGATCGAATTCGCCCGGAGGATGACGATTACTGGAATCTTTATCGGACAACGCCCAAGGCGTTTGTGTCACCCGCTCGCGCCCGGGAGATGTGGAGCAGTCGATTCGGTCAGGTAACATCGTTTCGCATTCCCGCGTCCGCAGGAACAAAAGATGAAGTCGAAGAACGAATACTGAACGAATTGCGATCATCCGAATTGCCGTTGGTTTTTAAATCGGTAGCGATCAGGAAACAAGCGGTCGAAGCTTCCTCAGGCTCAACTCCGTTCGATGCCCTCTTCCTCGCGCTCAGTATGTTTGTGATCGCCTCGGCGTTGATTTTGGTTGCTTTGCTGTTTCGGTTGGCGTTGCAACATCGAGTGAACGAGCTGGGGGTCATGTTGGCAGCCGGAGTGAGCCGCCGACAAGTCTCGCGGATTCTGCTTACCGAAATGCTGGTTGTTACGTTGCTGGGCGTTATCGCCGGTTTGCTGTTCGGTGTGTTGTACGCGGCCATCGTCATTCACGGCCTTAAGACCTGGTGGTTGGGGGCAATCTCAAAACCGATTATCGACTTATACGTGGCACCCAGAGCATTGGCGATTGGGGCGATCGGTTCATTGCTCGTTAGTTTTCTGACCATTTGGTATTCATTGCGAAGCTCGCGTAAACAAACGATCAACGACTTGTTGGCCGGCCAGTTGACTCCAGTTGCGAATGTTGGTGAGTCACAAGGCGTTTGGAAAGGCAGGACGATGATTGGTTTGCTCGTCGGTGCTGTTGGGCTTTCGATCGTTGCCAGTTTTCTCGGTGGGGAACCGCAGGCGGGAGCGTTCATGGGAGCGGGATTCCTGATCCTGGCCGCTGGTTTGATCGGAACTTACCGGTTCCTGGGTAAGAACGAAGATCGAGCGGTTAACGAATTGAGCATAACACGACTCGCGTTCATGGCCGGCAAGAGAAATCCGCTGCGAAGTACATTGACGGTCGGCTTGGTTGCCGTCGCTGCGTTTTTAATCATCGCCGTGAGTTCGTTTCGCCTGTCGCCGACCCGCGAGGGAACTGCCGGATTCGATTTGATTGCGACTTCGGAACGCCCGGTGTTTGAACCACTCGAACAGCGGGCTTCGTCACCGATCGAGTCATATTCGTTTCGTGTGAAGTCTGGTGAAGATGCAAGTTGCAACAATCTCTATCAATCCAGTCAACCAAAAGTCCTCGGTGTCTCCAGCCAGTTTGTTGGCTCATTCAATAACGGCGAGAGTACGCTGGATTCTTTTCGCTGGTCGGCAACATCGTCGACAGAATCCGGAGATCGTTTCGAGAATCCTTGGCGCTTGCTGGAGGAGGATTTTTCCGACGGGGCGATTCCAGTCGTCATTGACAAGAACACGGCCAACTACAGCCTGAAGATATTCGCAGTAGGCACGGATTACCGAGTCGAGTTCGACAGCGGCGAATCTGTTTTGTTTCGGGTCGTCGGTTTGTTGGAGAATTCGATCCTGCAAGGGAGCTTGATCATTTCCGAAGAACATTTTGTCAGGCAGTTTCCTTCCTTGTATGGATATCGCCAGTTCCTGATTCGTCATTCCCAATCGCAGGCCGGCTCAAACCAGCAGCGATCGAATTTGGAATCGAGAGACTCATTCGTCGACAACATTTCGACTGAGTTGGAAGAACGATACAGCGACCAGGGCTTTGATGCTGAGTCGGCGACTGCGTTGTTAGCAAAATTTCAACAAGTTCAAAACACTTACATCAGCACTTTCCAAACGCTCGGCGCGTTGGGGTTGCTGTTGGGTACGTTTGGGTTGGCAGTCGTTCAAATCAGGAGCGTTGTCGAACGTCAAAAAGAGCTAGGCGTCATGCGTTCGGTTGGGCTGAGTCGAGGTCAGTTGAGTTGGATGGTGTTGTTGGAGAACGCCTGGTTGTTAGGAGTCGGATTGTTTGTCGGCATCCTCGCGGCATTGGTCACTACCCTGCCCCATTTCCTGATCGGAGGTGCATCGGTCCCATGGCTGGATCTGGGCGTCCTGTTTGTCGTCATCATTGCGTTTGGACTGGCTGCCGCTTGGATCGCCTCCCGCGTCATCGCAAAGCTTCCGTTGTTGGCTTCCTTACGATCCGCTTGACATCCATCGCGGGCAGGGAGCCACTTCCTCCCCGCTAACGGGATGATCGAGCCGAAGGTTGGCTCGGAAGGTGGTTGCCTCAAGCAAGCAAGTCTCAAACCTCGGATTCAACCGTCCAGGAACGTAGTTGGTCGGCCACCCACCCTGTTGCAATGCATGCTGGGCAGGATATACCGGGAATCAAGGGCGTCGGTAGGCGCCCATCACAGGCATATATCGAGATAGGCCGTTCGTTTCTCCAACGCATTTCCATTGCAATCCATTCAATCACTTCCAAATCAAGCCTTGCCGATTAGCTGGACGATGATTTATAATCCTGCATGCAGGAAGCAATCAAGAAACAGCTTCACTTGGCGGTGTGGCGGAATTGGCAGACGCGCTTGATTCAAAATCAAGTGTCCTATGGACGTGAAGGTTCGAGTCCTTTCACCGCTATTTCTGGGATCGCTTGGTATGCATCTTCCCGCAG
>CAZXLW010000041.1:0-19884 GCA_964641465.1 uncultured Pirellulaceae bacterium
GCAATAGGGCAGAAGCAATAGGCAGAACGTCGAATTGTACTATTCGTTCGTCAGGCCTGAATTGACGGGTGCCCTGTTTACGCGAGCGTTGGTGGTTATGTGTGCCGAACCGACCAAGCATGCTCACGCCGCGTTGACCATTGCCTCACCCTTAGCGTAAGCATGCCGTTGCGGGGAGTTGGCTTCTTGTGGGAAAGGCGTGAACATGGCACCCAAAACCAGGGACACAAACTATTCAATGCAGCTTGGAAAGACTACCAGGAGCAATCGAATTGGCAGGGGGCTGTTGGCTTACTTGCGATCAGCCAACGAGACAAACTCGCGAACGTTCTCTCCGGTGTATACCTGACGCGGGCGGCAAATACGCTTGTTGTCCGACGCGTGCATTTCTTTCCAATGCGCGATCCAGCCAGGTAGGCGGCCCATGGCGAACAGGACCGTAAACATTCGTTCAGGAATCCCGATCGCTCGATAAATCACACCCGAGTAGAAGTCGACATTGGGGTAGAGTTTCCGAGAAACGAAATACTCATCCTTCAAAGCAACTTCTTCAAGCTTCTGAGCGATCTCGAACAGAGGATCGTCGATGTTCATCTTTTCCAGCAGCGTATCAGATGCCGTCTTGATGATTCTCGCACGTGGATCAAAATTCTTGTAAACACGGTGGCCAAAGCCCATCAGGCGGAAACCGTCTTCTTTGTCTTTCGCCATTTTGACATACTTGTCGACATCGCCGCCGTCTTCTTTGATGCGAGTCAACATCTTTACGACTGCTTCATTGGCACCGCCGTGAAGCGGTCCCCACAACGCACAGATACCGGCTGCTATCGAAGCAAACATGTTGGCGTCCGAAGACCCAACCATCCGGACAGTTGAAGTGCTGCAGTTTTGTTCATGGTCGGCATGTACGATCAGAAGCATGTTCATTGCTTTGACGTAATCCGGGTCGATAACGTATGGCTCGCAAGGAACCGAGAACATCATTCGCAAGAAGTTCTCAACGTAAGTCAGGTCGTTGTCAGGGTATATGAACGGTTGGCCGATTGATTTCTTGTGACTGTAAGCCGCGATTGTGGGAATTTTGGCGATTAGACGGCGGATGCATACCTCGACGTGCTCCGGATCGGCTGGATCCAACGCGTCCTGATAAAATGTAGACATTGCGGAAACGACGCTGGATAGAGTCGCCATTGGGTGCGCATCGCGCGGAAACCCGTTGTAAAACATCCGCATGTCTTCATGCAGCATCGTGTGTGAACGGATCGAAGATTGAAATTCTTCCAACTGCGGTTTGGTCGGCAATTCGCCATAGATCAACAGGTAGCAGACTTCGACAAAGTCACATTTGGACGCCAAGTCCTCGATCGGATACCCGCGATACCGCAAAACACCCTGTTCACCATCTAGAAACGTAATGGAGCTACGGGTCGAACCGGTATTCACATACCCTTCGTCGATCGTGATCAGGCCCGTTTCTTTGCGAAGCCGACCAATATCAAGCGCTTTTTCGGCCTCCGTTCCCTCCAAAATAGGAAACTCTAACTCATGATCATCAGTGGTTAATTTTGCGACCTTCGCCATCGACTTGGTTCCTGAAGCTGCAACGCTCACATTGTTGTCCTGATAAAATTTGGGAGAGAGCCACAAGGGCTGCCCAATCCGTTAATAAGCAGGCCTCAGTGTAGCGGTTTTACCCGTTCACGAAAAGCTCCGGTAAGCGGACTTCAGCCACATTAACGTACTAACGCTAACGAATGATCCGAATCTGAGGTGGTTGGCCGCCTGTCACGGCCCTACCATCAGCCAGCCTTGCTCTGCATCTGCATCGACGGCAGCTCAAAACCCTTACGATATTCACGAGTCATCTTTTGGTTAGCTGGTTCCGCTTGCGTGCCTTTGAACATCTTGTTGGCGTTGTCAAACGTCAGTTCCGGACCAAGCTTCCAACTCTCGCTGACGTCGCTCTGATGCTTCTTGGAGTAGATCCCCGGAGCCGTCATTAGCCGCTGTAGCATGTCTCGCTCTTGTTCCGAGCCAGAGTACGCAGTTTCCAGCTGGCCTTGCTCGGCAGATTGACCAAGCTGATAGCTGATATTGGCCATATGAGCCATCGAAGATGACTTGGCCGCGACCTTACAATCGGATCGCAGTTTCGAACGATCGTTGGTCAAAACGGCATCGACAAAGTTCGCCATGTGTGCACGAGTGCCGTCTTGTTTCTGCGTTGCCGCATCTCGCTTGAAGCTCTCCTCTTTCCCATCAGTATAAATGAACTTCCCGCCGCCGCGACTCCCGACGAATTGCCCCTTCTCGGTTTTGATGACGACACCAACCCTGTTATCGTGTGGCGGCTTGCAGCCGGGCGTAAGATCCATCACTTCGAACAAGAACGGAATCCCGTCCATGACGCCTCGGCAAGCCATGATGTTCGGGGTGTTACCGGCGTCTTGCCACGCGAAACGATTGCCCGATGCCTGAATCTTTTCCGGCAACGCTTCGCCATCACCCAGCGCCCAGTTCATCATGTCCCATTCATGAGGGCCTTGATTGCCAACGTCACCATTGCCAGTATTGAAATCCCAATGCCAATCGTAGTGCAGTCTCGGTCGCATGATGTCTTGCTTGGCAGCCGGCCCCAGCCACAAGTCGTAGTCCAGTTCCCCAGGGATTGCCAGCGGCTTGTCGATCTTACCGATCCCTTTCCGCGGTCGATGGCATGTACCGTGAACATGCTGTACCTTGCCGAACTCACCGGCTCGCAAGCGACCGTAAAAGCCGGTCAAACCAGAATCGGAGCGATTTTGGAATCCGCACTGAATCAGTTTGTCAAAACGGTCAGCGGCAGCTACCACCATCTGGCTTTCAAACATGTTATGTGAGATCGGCTTCTCGATATAAACATGCTTTCCAGACTGAGCTGCCTGAATTGAAATGAGCGCGTGCCAGTGATTAGGTGCCGCGGAGGCGATGGCATCAATATCATCGCGCTGCAGCAATTCTCGGAAATCTTTGGTTCTCGCCAGTTTCGAATCAGCTGAATTCGTTTCGCGAAGCACCTTTTCGTCGACGTCGGCCAGCGCGACGAGTTTCGCGTCACTGCATTTTTCGATCGCATTGATCAGTGCTTTGCCGCGGCTACGGAAACCGATAACGGCAATTCGCAGGCTTTCGAGGTCCGATTTTTCGCCGGAGCGACGAATCAAAGGACTGCCTCCGATGAAAGTTGATGATGCGGCTGCCAGCGTCCCAGCGCGGGCTATGAATTCTCGTCGATTGGCTAACATTCCGGGCACCTTTCCTTCAATCTTTTCAACTTTGGTTTGAAACGCAACATTCTAGTAGAAATTTGTCCATTTTTCCTCCGCTGCCTTCGGATTTATTCAGCGGCAGGCCATAATCATACGAAACCGGAACGAATCAAGAACCTGAGCCATTTGAAAAATCGGAAAACATGAAAAACCGAAAGTTGTTTGACATCACACTGTTGTTGCTTCTTTTCCTATCTTCTCCATTCCTAGTCAGCAATACTGTCCATGCTGCGGACGATACGCCAGCTATCGAGAATGAATTCATGGAGCTGAACGGCAAAAAGCTGCCATTGGTTTTCTTTGATCGGTTCGATGCTGGACGCGATAGTTGGCAGACAACCGACGATCAATCTTGGGATCTTGGCTCCGACAACGACGGGAGCTATTGGTTTGGTTTGAACAAACGAAGAAGCAATTACAAGCCAACTCATCGCAGTCCCCACAACGTTGCACTGGTACGTGGCTTAGCACTTTCCGATTGCATCATTACCTTTCGAGTCAAAAGCACCAAGGATACTGGCCCCCATCGCGACTGCTGCGTGTTTTTCGGACACCAGAATCCGAGTCAGTTTTACTACGTGCACCTCGGGGCCGAGCCGGATAAAGTCAGCGGTCAAATTATGATCGTCAACGATGCACCCCGTGTGGCACTTACCAAAAACACCAAACCGGTTCCCTGGGACAATGACTGGCATACGGTCAAGCTCACTCGTGATTCTGATTCGGGAATGATCGCGGTCTACTTCGACGACATGACAACGCCGTTGATTTCGACTTCCGACCAGACGTTCATCAAGCACGGAAAAATCGGGCTTGGTTCTTTCGACGACATGAATGACTTTACGGATGTAAAAGTCTACGGAACTCGACCTGGTTGCGAGCCGGAATCCGTAAGTACGGCCGCGTCCGCGAAGTCCACGGAGCCTCAGTTCGAGCCACGAGACAACGAGAGGATCGCATTCGTCGGTGGCTCATTGGCAGAACGGATGAATTTGTTTGGCCACCTTGAAACCTCCATCCACCAACTGTTTACCAAAAAGAAATTAGTCGTTCGCAATTTTGGCTGGCCAGCCGATGAAGTCGCCATTCAACAACGCCCGTCCAACTACACGACTATCGACAATCCGATGAATGAGTTTGGGCCGGAGCTCTTCTTGTGTATGTTCGGAGCCAACGAACATTTTGCTGGGACAGGTAACGGTAAGCTGGAGAAATTCAAAGCCGACTATAAAACATGGATTGAAAATGCGCGAGGAGAATACACAGCCGAAGATCGCCCCGCACGATTTGTCCTGATCAGCCCAGCCGCATTCGAACGAACCGAGAACCCGTTGCTGCCTGGCGGAGTGGAAAACAACGCCATTTTGGGCAAATACCGGGATGCAATTCGCGAACTGGCGAATGAGCTGAAACTCCCGTTCGTCGATTTGCTCACTCCGACAATGAAGCAATTCAATTCCGAACCTGGCGCTCAGTATACGATCAACGGACTGCACTTGAATGAAGCTGGAGATCGCTTCGTTGCTGAAACCATCGCGGCCAACCTGTTTGGTAGCGATGCGTCTGCTTTGGATTTGGATTCGAGTGATGCACAAAAGATCCGAGCGACGGTCAACGACAAGTCCTGGTTTCATTTGCAGGACTATCGCATGCTCAACGGCTGGTACGTTTATGGTGGGCGACGAACCTGGGATAAGGAAACGTTTCCCGGCGAGTACCAGAAGATCCGGAAAATGGTTTCTGTACGCGATCAATATATTTGGGATATCGCTGCTGGAAAGCCAGTCCCCACCGCGCCAGATGATTCGCAGACTGGCGATGTGTTCATTCCGGACACGATGTTTGGGACCCGGGGTGATAATTTTCGAAAGAATCGGGAACCGACGTCGCTGGAATATCCAACGCCAGAGGATTCGATCGCTCAAATGGAAGTTCCGGATGGAATGAAAGTTCAGCTCTTTGCCTCGGAGCGGGAGTTCCCGGAACTCGCCAATCCGACCCAGATGGCATTCGATGGAAAAGGACGTCTGTGGGTTTCCTGCATGGTTAACTATCCGCAGTGGTTGCCGGGATCGGCGAAACCAGGTGACAAGCTGCTGATCTTTGAAGACACCAATGGTGACGGCAAAGCGGACGTTTGCAAAACGTTTTACGACAAGCTGATCTGCCCAACCGGATTCGAATTCCATGAAGACGGCGTGATGGTCGTCGATGAACCGCGGATCTTGTTCCTGCGCGACACCGACGGAGACGACAAGGCAGACGAGGTCACTCGATTGCTGGACGGTGTCGCGACCGACGATACACACCATGCAATGGGAGCATGGGAATGGTCGCACGGCGGTTTGCTGTACATGCTCGAAGGCGTCTCAATGTCGACGACACTGGAAACGCCGTGGGGTCCCTTTCGTATGCAAGGGCCCAGCGGAGGTTACATTTTTGATCCGAAGTCGTGGAAGATTCGCCACTTTCGAACTCCCGGTTACGGGAACCCATGGTGCATGGTATTCGACCCTTGGGGAATGGGGATCGTCGGCGATGGTACCGGCGCGAATCAGCACTGGACCAGTCCGCTTTCAGGCTACGCGGTAAATTCTCGTCGAACGATGCGAACGCTGTTCGACAACGAAGGGATGCGGCCTGCGATTGGTAGCGAGTTTCTTTACAGTCGACATCTGCCGGACGAAATTCAGGGGCAGTTTATCTATGCCTGTGTGATCAATATGCACGGTATCCCGCGATTTGACGTCAATGATGAGCCCAAAGGAGCTGGCTTCAAAGGCCAGCGGATCGCGGATTTGATTGACTCGACCGACAAGTTCTTCCGTCCGATTGACCCGCAAATTGGGCCAGACGGCGCGGTCTGGTTTGGGGATTGGTGCAATGCACTGATCGGACATATGCAGTATTCACAGCGTGATCCGAATCGCGACCACGAACATGGGCGTATCTTTCGACTCGTGAATAAAGCCAAGCCGTTGATCGAACCGGAATTGCAAACCGGGAAATCAGTCGAGGAGTTGTTGGCTCAGCTTTTGACGTACGAACCCCGAACTAAATACCGATCGCGACGGGAACTGAGAAGTCGCGACAAGCAGCAAGTCATGGATGCCGTCAACGAGTGGATTAAAGGTGATGCCAGCCCGGAACAGCTATGCGAAGCGATGTGGCTTCAGGAGAGTTTCCGGGAACTTGCTCCCGGTTTGGTGTCCAGGATCATGCAGTCGGATGATTTTCACGCGCGGTCAGCCGTCGTCCATTCGGTTGCGAATGAGATCGAGCGGTTTGCTGGCGCCGAGGAAATTTTCACGCGAGCAATTGAAGATGAACACCCGCGTGTTCGCCTGGAAGGTGTCCGCGGCTTCAGCTTTATTCGATCCGCCGATTCGATCGCCAGCGTTTTGCGGGTGCTCGACAAGCCGGTCGATTACTGGATCACGTACACTTTGGAGCACACGCTTCACGCCCTCAAACCGTTCGCCAAAGTAGCGAAGAAAGACGGAACATTCCTGAAGAACAGTTCTGACAAGGCCCGGGAGTATTTCAAGGAATACGAACTGGCGTCTCAACCGGGAGGCAAGGCAATTCGACCACTGAAAATTGCACAGAACGAAGAATTGCCGATGAAAGAAAAACTCGCGGCAGTCAGGGAGTTGGCCGGTTTGCGGGGTGGAAAACCCCGTAGCGGGAAAGAAGTCTTCTCGCGTGTTTGCTCGGCCTGCCATCAACTACAGGGCGAAGGCAAAGAGTTCGGCCCGGCCTTGGACGGAATCGGAGCGAAGTACAACCGCCGAGAGCTGATCAGACATATCCTCTGGCCCAACGAAGAAATTGCCAAAGGCTTCGAAACGGTGCAGGTGTTGACTTTGGAAGGGCAAGTCTTGAACGGATTCGTGCTGGAAGAGAACGAGGAAAATCTGAGCTTGGGAGTAGCTACCGATGATGGCAAAGGTAAGCGAGTCGATTTACTTAAAGACGATATTGATGAACGGAAAGACTTGAAGGCCAGTTCGATGCCTGAAGGTCTAGTCAACACAATCGCGCCGTCGGAGTTCCTGGACTTGATTCAATACCTGGCCGGGCAATTGCGCAGTTCGAAAGGTTGGACAGCGACGGCCAACAGTTCCAGTCAGGATGCGATCCGCAAGCTGAAAGGTTTCGTCGAGATTTCACGCGACGCGGAGATACAGATCGAGGATAACTTCCCGGCGAAATGGAATGGGGAGGTGCAGTACACTTTGCACCCACGGAATCCTCGAGAGAATGACTTTGCGTTTCATTCTCCGACCAGCCCGCCATCGAAGAATCCGCACGTCATCGTGCGACTTGCCAAACCGGCGATCGTACGGGCGATAGCGATGGAGAACCGGACCAATAAACAGTTCCACAAACGAGCGGAAGGCCTGGCGATCTGGTTGTCAGCCGACGGAAAGAAGTGGAATCAGGCTTGGAAAGCCGAAAAGCCCGCGGCGAAGTATGTAGCGGAGCTTTCGGAATCAGAACCTGTACAATTCGTAAAAGTCGGCCTGGATGGTGACGGAATTTTCCACCTTAACCACATCACGGTTTACGGAGACAAGTAGTTTGACGTGATTCCCGTGATTCCCGTGCTGAAATCGCCGGGGAATTGATTACCATAGACAAAGATTCGCCGGTGACGGACAACGGGAATACCTGCTGCTGTCACCGAACCAAGTCTGAACCAACCTGCCGAACCAATTTGAATACTGAAAACTGGAATCGTTTAAATATGACACACCGATCACTTCTTACCAGCGTTTGTGTTTTCTTGATCCTCGTTGTAGCTGGGGCAGAATCATTTGCCGATTTCACAGTCAACAATATCCTGGCAGAGGTTGGCGTTTCGGCTGGCGCTACCCAGGATGGGTTTGGCAGTAGCGGCGACACGGTCAACATCGAAAATATTTCGTTGATGGTGACGGAAGGAGTTCCCGGCACGGCTGATTTTCAAACTGCCGAAGCGTTCTTTAGTCTAGCCGTCAACGCAGACACGATGCTTGGTGATTTTCAACTCGATTACGATTCCAGCATCGTTGCATCGACGGGTGGGATAGGAGACGCTGGCGGTTTGTCCAATGGAATTATCGTCTTCAATCTTGCTGAACAATTCGAAGCGATCAGCCATGATAGCGAAACAATCTTCAGTGACGCATTTGGCGAGCCGGTTGTGTTAGGGCAGGGGCAGTCCGTGATTCTCGATGCAGGGAACTACTCGCTGTCGTTCGGTTCCAGTGCATTTATTGACAACGGCGATCAAAAAATCAGAGTTTCGGATTCGAGCTTTGGGGTCGTCTCATTCAATTCAACCACCGTCCCTGAACCAGCCACAGGGCTGATCTGTGTTTTGACAGCCGGTTTGTTAGCTGTTCGTCGGCGTTAGATCACCGGAGCCATACGCCAATATCCACCACGTTAGAAGCGGTCCGATTTTACGAAAGTAGCCGACTCTCTGAGTCGTAAACATCGTGATGAAACGACTCGGAGAGTCGTGCTACTATGGTTTTGAAACGCCTTCCAGGCAATTTTCTGACACTGGTGGTTTTCTTTCGCCGTCGTTCAACGAGCGATGTGTAGCGCAGATCCTGCCCATCCAGGACGGAATCTCAAAGTAATTTCACCGGTAAGAATCGGTGTTACCGCCAGGGCGTAAATCCTGCTACGATTCTCTTGTTGTCCGCCAAACATCTCATCGGAGAATCCGTTGTTTTTCCAGTCAAAACCAGACATCGCCGACCATGATAAAGCTCGGCTGGAGTTCCGTCTTCAACAAATAACCGATGCGGTTGGTGTCGAACGGATGCAATCGCCCATTCAAGCGTCGACGCGGCTGGTCCCCAGCGATCCCAACGCGAAGCCAGAACAAATATTGGAGACGATCCGAGATCTGACGGGGCATGATTTTTCCGGTTTGAAAATCCAACAATCGCTGGATGTGTTGCAGCCTAAATCTGGAGGGGGTGGCTGAGGCGGCGGGAGCTGCGAAGGACTCGGCGGTCTGCCGGGTGAGTATGATGTTGAAAATCGTGTTATTCGTCTGCAATCCAGTTTGCAATCGGATCCAACGCTGACGACGGCCACCGTTCTACATTTTGCCGTGGCCGATTGGCTGCACCAAAGAGGATTCCAGCGAGTTGACTCGAACGAGTTGGTCGAGGCTGCGGTTATCATGATGGGGCTTGGGATGCCCCGAAACGAACTGAGCTTCGTCAAGCAATCGCCGCAACACTGGGACATGACTGCCTGGGATTTGGTTCCGCTCCCGTTCTTGAATCGACAGTGCCATGCGTACGTCAACGCATTGGCTGCCTGGTTCCGTGGCGACGACAACGTCGACTGGATCGACGCGATGCATCCGGAGATTGTTCGCCCGACCAAAAAGGCACTGAAGTTCCTCAAGAAAACCGGCGACTCGTTTTTTGCTCCCAGTACGTTGCAGACTACGATTGCCAGTCGTACGCCATCGGAATGGCTGCAACTGGCTGATGACAAGAATGTGACCTCGCAGATTGTTGCGATGCAGTACCTCGCGGGTTCGAAATCATTTCCAGAAGGTAACTCGGACGTGTTGGTGCAGAAACTTCGATCTCGCAACGATGCGATTGTCGTGCATGCTGTCGGAGCTGCCGAAACGATGGACAACCCGGAGCAGGAGATCATTGAAGAGCTGCGGTTGTTGACAGAAAGCCCACACGAAGGGACTCAGTCAAAATCGACACTCGCGGTAGCACGGATGCAGCAGCTTGACGATTTTTGTCTCGAGAACGCCACCAAGATGGTTGGATCCAATACCGATTTCGTTGCCTACGCTGGCCTGTTAGCGCTATCCACGCGAGAATCGGTTGGCGACATGGAACGCAATGCCGTCGACCGGGCGTTCATCAAATATCTACAGACCTGTAATTACAACTTCGTCAATTTATGCGCCGCGGCCTATGCACAATGGCTGCCGGATTCGCAAGCGTACGTGACGGAACTACTATCCGAGAACCAGCCAGAGTATCTCGACATCGCCTTGGAAGCAGTCGAGTCAGTGGAAACGATCGGACAAGACTGATATTGTTATCCGGATCGCTTTATTCTTCGTCGTCTTGGTTTGAACTGGTCACGGTATCGGGAAGTTCACCAGCAGAATAAGTGTAACAATGACTCGTCGCTCCCGAAAAATCGGCACCGTCCAGAACGACATCTTCGAATACCGCCGCGTCAATTCCAGCCCCGCGAAAAACTGCATTCTTCAGATTTGTTCTGCAAAAATCTACAGGCTTGATGCATGAATTCGAAAAGTCAGCTGATTCCAGATTCGAATCGCAGAAGTTTCCGTCAAACCAGCAATTGCGAAAAATTATCCCAGACAAGTCGACACAACGAAAATCGAGGTAATTCACAAACTCAAGATTTGAGAAATCTCGGCGCCCACCATTGTAGAGTCGAATGATTTCGACGGCGTCCATTTCTGTTTCTTGCGGGCTTGGCATGTCAAAAACGTTTGTATGATTTTCAAGACTTGAACCGGGTTTAACGCACGGCGGCTGTATTGCTCTTGCTCGCAAACGAGCTGGTTGCCGCCTTACCCTTCTTCTTCGCTACGGAGTTTGGCTAAAACGCTGTAGTCTTCGAGCGTACTGGTGTCACCGGCGATGTCTTCTTTTCCGGCTGCGATATCTTTCAATAACCGACGCATGATTTTGCCGCTCCGGGTTTTCGGCAATGCGTCCGTAAATCGAATACCATCCGGAACAGCCAACGCGCCGATTTCTTTACGAACGTGTTTTTTCAATTCGTCCCGCAATTCCGCGCCCGGTTCCAAATCCTTGACCGTTACAAAAACAACGATCGCCTGCCCTTTAATATCGTCTGGACGTCCGACCGCGGCTGCCTCAGTCACCGATTCATGAGAAACCATCGCGCTTTCGACTTCGATCGTGCTCAGTCGGTGGCCCGAGACGTTAATCACATCGTCGATCCGCCCCATGATCCAATAATAGCCGTCATTGTCGATCCGGGCGTTGTCGCCGGTCAAGTAATTACCGGGATACGTCGACCAATACTGCTCGTGAAAACGCTGGTCGTCTCCCCAGATACCTCGCAACATACCGGGCCAGGGCTTGGCCACGCACAACATACCACCTTGATTCTGGCCAACTGGCTTAAGCGTTTCATCGACGATGACTGGTTCGATTCCGGGCAGTGGCATGGTGCAGCTACCGGGCTTCGTCGGAGTCGCGCCGGGGAGCGGTGACATCATCATGCCGCCAGTTTCCGTTTGCCACCACGTATCCACAATCGGGCATCGCTCGCCGCCAATTTTTTTGTGGTACCACATCCAGGCTTCCGGGTTGATGCCTTCGCCAACCGTCCCGAGCAAACGCAGGCTACTGAGGTCATGTTTCTCGACATGCTCATCACCCCATTTCATAAACGCGCGAATTGCCGTCGGGGCCGTGTACAGGATCGTGATCTTGTGTTTTTCGATCAGGTCCCAGAAACGATCCGGCGCCGGGTAATTCGGCGCGCCTTCGAACATCATCACTTTCGCACCGTTCGCCATCGGGCCGTAGACGATGTAACTATGCCCAGTGATCCAACCGCAATCGGCCGTACACCAATAGACGTCATCGTCGCGATGATCGAAAACCCACTGGAAAGTCTTCTTGGTCCAGACGTTGTAGCCAGCGGTCGTGTGCCGAATCCCTTTTGGTTTCCCTGTGGATCCGCTGGTGTACAGAATAAAGAGTGTGGTTTCGCTATCGAGTGGTTCCGCGGGACAGTCATCGTCTGCTGCATCAACCAGATCGTGCCACCAGTGGTCACGACCGTCAGTCATCGGACAATCGTTTTCGACTCGCCGTAGTACGACGCACTTTTCAACCGATGGCGATTTCGCCAACGCTTCATCAACGGTCTCTTTCAGCGGAAGGACTTTGCCGCGACGGTGCAGGCCATCGGAGGTCAGCTGGATCCTGGCTTTCGCGTCGTTGTTCCGATCCGCGATCGCCTCGGCAGAAAACCCGGCGAAAATCACCGAGTGGATCGCTCCAATCCGCGCACAAGCCAACATGGCGATGGCCAGTTCCGGTGTCATCGGCATGTAAATGGAAACGACGTCACCCTTTTCGCAGCCCAGCCCTTTCAGCGCGTTGGCGAATTTGCAGACTTCGCGATGCAATTCGGTATACGTAAGCGTTCGCTGGTCGCCCGGTTCGCCTTCCCAGACGATCGCAATATTGTCGCCTTTGCCCGCAGCAATATTCGCGTCCAGGCAATTGTAACTTATGTTTGTCTTACCACCGACAAACCACGAGCAGACGTCGCCATCCTGCGACATGACTTTGTCGAACGGCTCGAACCAATGGAGTTCATCCTTGGCAATATCGCCCCAGAATTTTTCCGGATCGGCTTTGGCCCGATCGTACAGGTCCTGGTATTGCTCCATCGAATTGATCTGAGCGTTCGCAGAAAATTCCGCGCTGGGTGGGAACAGGCGATTTTCCTGCATCACGTTGTCAATTTGGCCAGTAGCAGGTTCCGACATAGTCGACTCCGAAGGACGAATGGGCGACACTATTGAAGTAAACGCGGATTCTATTCCTGCTTAAAACTTGTGTCAACGAATCGGAACTGGTGAGATGGAGCTACCTCAGATTACAAACTGCGAAGGTTGCGGTGTTTGCTGTTTGCATATGGGCTATCCGGCCTACATGTTGCCTCGTGAGCCGGCAACGGAACAGCAGATTGCCGAGCGGGAGGACTTGCAGCAGCTACTGGCCGTGGGCTGGACCAAGGCCGAGCTGCTCGCCGGATTCGAGGGTGAGTCGTATTGGCATTCGATGCCGGATGAGCTGCGGAAAGAGTGGCTGGAATTCACGGCGGCGTATGAGAGCTCCCGGGCTGGCCGGGAGGACGAGTTGGATGATGCCTGTTTCTGGTTTGATATGCAGACCCGTCAATGCAAACATCATGAGCATCGGCCCAGGGTGTGTCGTGATTTCGAAACCGGCAGCAAGCCGTGTCTTGAGTGGCGAGAACATTACCATCAGTTGATTGAAGAGGATGGCTAGCCGGTTTGCTCTGTTGCAGGCCACGGATGTGGAGCAGCATTTTTTTAATCGGCCACAGATCGGCACGGATGATCAGCCGCCGAGCGTTAGCTCACGGTTCAACGGTTTGGTAGGGCGAAAGAATTCTCCAAGCTAAATTCGCACAGAGAACCGGACGCTAACGCGTGCGGGCTGATTATTTTATACGAATCAAATGCGTGAGAAGCTAATGGCGAAACAGGCATAGATTTTTTCTTTCAGGATCCAACGCCAAGGTGTTGTGACTTGCAAGGATTTCAGCTTTGACTTGAATTGCTCCTGGTGCAGGACTTGGCTGACCATCGCTGGGTTCAAACCATGCAAGTAGTTCTGGCTCGCGATCGCATCCTGCAGTGTTTTTTGGAGGTCGTTCGTCGAATAGAGTTCTTCCAATGAATCGCTGGAGACAAAGTCGGTGATCAGGATTCCGGTCCCAAGCGGGTTCAGCGCGTCGACGATGATTTCCAGATGCCGTTGCCTGATCGTCCTCAGTAACTCGATGAAACTGCCGTGTTCGTCGCTGATGGTGTCGTGGACATGAAACAGTAATTGAGACAACACACAAGTCGACGCGATGCAATCGTATTTCTCGAATCCGGGCGGCGTGTATTTGCTGGCTGTTTCAGCAATAGTGTCGACGTCCTGTTTGCTGGACTGCGGATTCGCTTTTTTCAACAGCCCATACACGCCGGTCATATCACAATCGCCATTTATCTGGATCTTGTCCGCTGCCTCTCGCGACAATCCGTTTGACTTGACTTGATATTCAATGCCACTGACAACGTCTTCGCGCTTCAAATCCAACAGCGTGATCGAAGAAAACTCGCGCGAGAGTTTGCTGAGGTCCAGATCGAAGCAGATCCCGGCTCCCAGGATACACAACGATTCGCCGGCGGGTGGCGCGGACTTGATGATCAGATTGGTGACGATGTTGCGGTGGTTAGCGTAGACGTCCCAAAGGTCCAATTCCGGCTCGATTGTGTGATCAGACTTCCAGCCGCTGACGAACTCGTAGTCTGACATGCTAGTCCTTTGCAAGTTTGGAAAACAAATTTGAAGATACTTCATGTATCGGCAGATACGGCGCCTTGCTCCTGTAAGCGGTACGACGGAACACCAGGGCTAAAAAAAAACGCCGACCTTGCGATCGGCGTTCATTGTTAACTATTTGGCAGCAATTGCCATTACTCTGCGTCTGGCGTTCCGAACAACGGGCCGCTGGCGCCGAGTCCACCTTTGAGGTCGCCGGATGGTTGGCGAGCAGCAATTTCGCTTTCTTCTGCCTTTTTGGCTTCGCGTTCTTGCTCTTCGCTCCAGTCGATTCGACGACGTGACAGGCCGATCTTACGTTCTTCGGTGTCAACTCGAAGCACTTTCACTTCCAGCTCATCGCCGACCTTCACCAGCTCTTCCGGATTGTCGATCTTATCGTCCGACAGTTCCGAAATGTGCAGCAGGCCTTCCAGCCCATCCTCGAGTCCGACAAACACACCAAAGTTCGTGATCTTGGTGACTTTGCCGCTTATGACTTGGCCAGGTTGGTAGCGACCAGGAATGTCGCTGGACCATGGATCCGCATCCATCTGCTTCAAGCCAAGAGCGATCCGGCGTCGGTCGATGTCGACCGCCAGGATCTTACACTCCAAGTCCTGCCCTTTCTCGAGCACTTCGTTGGGGTGGCTGATCTTCTTGGTCCAGGACATATCGGAAACGTGCAGCAGGCCGTCGATCCCCTCTTCCAACTCGATGAAAGCACCGTAGTTGGTAAGATTCCGGACTTTCCCTTTGACCAAACGGTCGATCGGGTATTTCTCCTGAACGTTGTCCCATGGATTGTCCTGGGTCTGCTTCATACCGAGCGACATTTGTTCGCCCGATTTGTCGATACCCAGGATTGCCACGTCGATTTCGTCGCCGATCTTGACCAATTCGTTCGGATGGTTGACGCGGCGAACCCATGACATCTCGCTGATGTGCACGAGGCCTTCGATGCCGGCTTCCAGTTTCACGAACGCACCGTAATTCATCACGTTGACAACTTCGCCCTGATGAATTGTGCCGATCGGGTATTTCTCTTCGACGTTGTCCCACGGGTTCGGAAGCATCTGCTTCATACCGAGCGCGATTTTGATTTTTTCGCGGTCGATATTGAGAACCTTGATTTCGATCTCTTCGTCCATCGAAACTTTTTCGGATGGATGATTGATCCGCGTGTGCGACATGTCAGTGATGTGCAACAGACCGTCGATTCCACCGAGGTCAACAAACGCACCAAAGTCGGCGATGTTCTTGACCACACCTTTGCGGATATCGCCAATCTCCAGTTCGCTCATCAGTTTCTGCTGAGCGTAGCTGCGTTCTTTTTCGATCAAGCTACGACGACTGACAACAATGTTGCGTCGCTGCTCGTCAATCTTGAGAACCTCACACTGAACGACGCGACCGATGAAGTCGCCGATGTCGCCAGGACGTCGGATGTCGACTTGGCTGGCCGGCAGGAACACGGGCACGCCAATGTCCACCAACAAACCACCTTTGATTTTTCGAGTACAGGTTCCGGTAACGATATCGTTCTCGGCAACCTTCGAGATAACATCCATCCAATGGATGATGTGGTCGGCTTTCTTTTTGCTAACGGCGATCAAACCGTGTGGATCGTCCGCCCGACCGCTTTCGTCTTCCAGGTCCTCGATAAGGACTCGGATCATTTGTCCGAATTCTGGTTGTTCTTCGTGCAATTCCCATTCGCTGCGTGGGATGCTGCCTTCGCTTTTGAAGCCAACGTCAACTACGACATAGTCGTCATCAACGCGTACAATTTTTCCTTCAATGATCTCATTGACTTCAAACTTCTTTTCCTCGCCCTCAGTCTCGGGGAAATAGATATCCTCCAAGCTATCGTCGTCGGAGAACAGGGTGCCAAGTTCCTGGGCGATGTCATCATCTTCCAGGGTTCTAATAAGGTTTCGATTGACCATGAAATATAAATCTCTCGAGGACTCGTCCTTGCGGCCAAGTCTTCATTGGGGGTTGCTCTGCCACGAGGCAAAGACAGTGTTAAAACAGGCCGCCAGCCAAGCGCCGATCGCAAGGCAGGCAGTCCAAATACAATCGCGTGAATATATCACCAGACTAAAGCGTAAACAATGTAAACGGCTGGTTTTACCGGCTTTTCCGGGGATTTGGCAACGTGGGAAAACTCGGCTGGCCAAAATTCCCCAGATCGTGCGAACCATCGCCGTCCAAAGGGTGTCCTGCGAGTGCAGGCTGCTGGAATCGGCCGGAATTTCCGAGGGCCGTGAATCGTCGACTCTCAGATTGATTCAGCCAACGGTTTCAGTCAGAATGTACTTAATGTTCGCACTTCGCGGTGCGAGTGACTACCTACCTCACGCTTGGCCCTTCTACGGCTCGGCTGAGCGGTGAGAGACTTCAAAGAAAGGAGGTATGTTTTGTGTAATTTCTGTACTAGCCGAGGTGGTATCGCCTGACGGTGTCGGCGGATGCCGAACGGCACCACCGAAGAATGTACGGAACCTAGTTCCGACAATAATGCCTATCGTGATCGTTGATCGCGATAGGTTTTTTTACAGGCTGGGACGTGTGATTAATCGCCAATACATCAGAAGCGTGGGCGGACCAGTATTTGTTCGACTCGACATGGAACGCTGCCCGAGAAATCACGTGTTAACAAATGGCTTCCGGCGGATTCGACGGTATGTACCGAGATCAGAACCGCCATTGATGGCTTGGGTTCCGAGGATTTTCATCGACAGCTAGCACCCAGTGTTGGTTCTGGCTGATTTCAAGATAATTCGACTGTAACGATTAAACTTGTCGCGGGAAGATTGCCGATTACCTCCATAGGCGAGCCGGCTTCTGGGCTATCTGTCCAGCCATCTTGCCCACTAGATGTGGTTAAACGACACGGAGGTCGATCATGCGTCGAATTATTTGTGCAACTTTGTTGGCAATCGCGATAAGCGTCAATGTAGGCTGCGTTCTTCCCATTTACGACGCGGATCCAGCAGTTCGAGCTCGCCAGTTAATTTTTGCGTCAGAAGACTTGCGTTCATTGCGTAGTGCATGGCACAGGTTCTGGTTCACGGATCAGCCTGACCACATGAGCCCAATCCGGACTCATGGCGGCATCATCTAGCCAAAGCTAGAAAGCCAAAATACGAAATACAAGCAAAACTGCCTGGTCGCCAACTCTTCTGGCTCAGGCAGACGTCGTACCATCGTAGCTTTACGGAGGAGCGCGTCGTCTTCGTCGCCGATGCTTGCCACATCCAGGCTCTGCGCGATCGTCATTCTTGTTGTTGCCTGATTCCGCGTGTACGACGGCAAACGCGAACTTCCGCTGACACATGCTGCTTCACAGCACGCCCTCGTGCAAATATGCCTGATTTCGGCTACGTTTCTGTTAGACCAACATTGAAGCCAGGTCTCTGAACACCGCACACTGAACTCTGAACACTCAAAAAAATGAAAGTTCTCTCTGGCATCCAGCCCACCGGTCGTCCGCACTGGGGCAACTACTTTGGCGCGATTCGACAATACATCCAATTGCAGGATGAAGAACAAGCGTTTTACTTCGTCGCTGACCTGCACGCGTTGACGACTATACGCGAGAAGGAAACTCTTCGTCAGAACACCTTTGATACGGCACTGGACATGCTCGCGCTGGGGTTGGATCCGAACAAGGCCGTGTTGTTTGTCCAATCTGATGTCCCGGAAGTATCCGAGTTGTGCTGGATCCTGCTGTCCGGAACTCCAATGGGCTTGCTGGAACGATGTGTGTCCTACAAAGAAAAGAAAGAACGCGGGGTCAAGGCAAGCGTCGGCTTGTTTACGTATCCAGTCCTTCAAGCCGCCGATATTCTGGCGTACGGATCGGACACCGTGCCGGTTGGTGCTGACCAGACGCAACATATCGAAGTCACTCGTGACATTGCCAACTCGTTCAACTCTGCGTTTGGCGAGGAGGTGTTCGTGCTGCCTAAAGCCAAAGTCCTGGATGACTCAGCGAAAGTCCCCGGAACCGATGGCGAGAAAATGTCCAAGAGCTATGGGAACTTCATCGAGGTCTTTGAGCCGGTCAAACAAGCGAAGAAAAAAGTGATGCGAATCTCGACTGACTCGCGTCCAATGGAAGACCCTAAAGATCCGGATACTGACCATCTGTATCAGCTTTATTCACTGTTCGCTGCCGAAGCCGACCGCGAATCAATGGCTGCAATGTACCGAAAAGGCGGGTTTGGATACGGGGATGTGAAAAAAGCGTTGGCGGAAGCGGCGGAGGTGTATTTCGCCGAAGCACGCCAGCGTCGAGAAGAAATGGAATCCAAGCCGGAAACCGTGCATGAGATACTCAATGACGGTGCTTCGACCGCTCGGGCAAAAGCGCAAAGTATCCTGCTGGCCGCGCAGAAGGCTTGTGGTCTAAAATAGCGATATGAAGGTTTTCGGAATTGGTACTGATATTGTTGAGTGCGATCGCATCGCTGAGATGATCGAGAAGCACGATACGCTCTTTATTGATCGCGTGTACACGCCGACTGAGATCGAATATTGCTCAGTGCGGAAGGCGGCCGTGCAGCACTATGCTGGCCGCTGGGCTGCCAAGGAAGCGGTGCTGAAGGCGCTGGGGACTGGCTGGGCGAAAGGTGTCTCATGGACGGATATCGAGATTCGTAACGAGATGGGCGGGCAACCGCGAGTCCGCCTGGGCGGTGGAGCTCGGGAAGTCTGCGAGCAGAAAGGAATTACTGAAATCCTGGTCACCATTTCGCATTGCGAAGCGTACGCGACTGCCTACGCGACCGCGCTAGTTGAATAGCGAGACGAATAGCACGCTTGGAAGTGAATTGAACTGCCAAACAGCACCTTCGGGGTATTCCTGTGCTTTTCTACGTATGTCTGAGTCTTCGCATCCACGGTTTGAAATTCATCAGAGCTTCCAATCCGCAGAAACGGTATTTTCGGCATGACTCGAAATCAGCCAAACAACTTGTTACGTTTGTGTAAAATGAAATTTGAAGAAGTCTTGTGTTACTTTTGACTCCGGTACGCTCTACGCTCCGGAACGGAGAAATTATAATGCCCCGCTATCGCTGCATTGCCACCTTGTTTTTTCTAATCACATCCGGGTTCCTGGTCAGCCAATCGGAGGCTCAAGTCTGGAACCAGATGCAAATGGTGAACCCATATCATCGCCCACACGCACAACCGGTTTGGCAAGGATTCCCGATGGTCCAGCCGCGGCAGCACGTATACATGCCACCGCCAATGGTTCATGCACCTATGTTGGCACCGGCCATGCAAATGCCGATGCAGATGCCGATCGAACAACCACTCATGATGGCTCCCATGGAATATAACTTGTCGCCAATGATGGCTCCGTCCCAATTCGTCAATGAATTCGATTCCTTTCCGATGGATATGGGACAAATGGATATGGGACAAATGGATATGGG
>CAZXLW010000041.1:19984-43011 GCA_964641465.1 uncultured Pirellulaceae bacterium
TCGATTCCTTTCCGATGGATATGGGACAAATGGATATGGGACAAATGGATATGGGACAAATGGATATGGGGCCGATGGACATGGGGCCGATGGATATGGGACAAATGGACATGGGAGTTCCGTTTGGTTCGTCGACCGATAGCTTGAGCTTGGCGCCTGCCGAAGGAATCATTTACGGCGAAGTCCTACCTGATTCGAACATAGTCGCTGATACTGCATTGGAATCGACTGGTGAAATGCTCGTCGTAGAGGATCAGGATTCGCCCAGCGATCTGGCGTTGAACGAATCGCCTGTCGAGATCGTCGATTCAGCTGCCCCATCAGAAATGGATTCGTCACTGGATTCAGATTCATCGTTGGAAATCGTTGACAACAGTTCGACTGACGCACAAAGCGAATCACTTCGCAAAGACCTGGCTGAACGAGAAACAGAAAATCAGCAACTTGGCACTCGTATCAGAGAACTCGAGTCGCAGCTAAAAGCCACAGCGATGGCCAATGAAAAAGAGATGGCTGAACTGAAACGTTCGAGCGAACAAAATAAATCTGCCATGGAAGCTCAAAAACAGGCAGCGTGGGAAACCGCAAAGTTGCGTCGGGAAGCAGATCGAGCGAAGGAACAATTGCAATCAGCACAGACGAAAGCCAAGCAGGATCGCCAGGATTTGCTTCGCCGACTGCGAGCTGTCGAAGCGAAGCTAAAGAAGGCTCAAAAGCCAGATGAAGACCAGGCGAAGCCTCGTAAGCCAAATCGGCCAAAGAATGAGGGCGACAAAAAAGCTACTGACAAGAAGGTTTCCGGCAAGATGACTTTGGCGGAGCGTGCCAGCCAGAAACGTGCTGAACGTGAAGCGGCGGCAGCGAAGCAGGATGCCAAAATGGAATCGGGCAAGAAAAAGAAGGAACGGAAAGCCGGTACCAAGAAACAAAAAATGGATTCAGTCACGCGGCTCCGCAATGATATGGAAACTCAAATCGAACGCGCGTTAGGCAAGATTGAACGCCGGTTTGATTCCAAGATCGACCGATTGAAAGACGAAGACGGATCGAAGGAAGAGATCGGCAAATTGAAGGATGAAATGAAAGTTCAAATGGAGAAGATGGAAACGCGGATTCGCGATCGTTACGAAAAGCGAATCGAAGCGGCGAAGAAATCAAAATAAGTCTTCGAAACAACTTGTTCTTATTTAAGCGATCGGATTTCCGGTCGCTTTTTTTGTTTACCACTTCACAAGATGGTTGCGATTCCCGCCGCGAATCCGGCTACGTTGGCGTGTCAGATGTGGTAAGCTGCTTTGCTTAGGCAACTTCACTTAAGCCCCTTCATTTATTAGTAAGAGATGGAATTATGTCCCATAGTCGGTCAAAATTTTCGACACTAACGATTTTTATTTTCTGTTTCACAGTTCAATACTCGTTGAGTTGTTTAACTGTATGTGCTGAGGACTGGCCCAGGTTCCGTGGACCAGCTGGGATGGGCGTTACAGCGGATTCGACATTGCCGACTCAATGGTCGCCCAATGCAAACTTGGGTTGGAAAACAGAATTGCCTGGACCCGGCGCGTCCAGCCCGATCATTGTCGGCAACAAGACATTTGTGACTTGCTACAGCGGCTATGGTGTGGACCAAGCCAATCCGGGTGAGATGGAAAATCTAACTCGGCATCTGATTTGTGCCGATGTCGAGACCGGCAAGATCTTGTGGCAAAAAGATATCAAAGCAGTGTTGCCAGAAGATCCCTATACCGGAGTCGGGGTTCCGGCTCATGGGTACGCATCGCACACCCCCGTTTCCGACGGCAAACACGTTTATGCGTTCCTGGGCAAAAGTGGTGTGTACGCCTACGACATGAACGGGGAGGAAGTCTGGAACGCCGATGTTGGCAAAGAATCTGATCCCACCAAATGGGGCTCGTCATCCAGCCCGATCATCTACAAGAACATTGTTATCGTTACCGCTTCAGCCGAAAGCCAGGCGATTGTTGGCTTGGACAAAACAACCGGAAAAGAACTTTGGCGGCAGGAAGCTGGAGGTTTGGACGGAATGTGGGGTACGCCGACGCTGGTTAAGGTTGACGACAACCGAACTGATATTGTCATGTGTGTGGCGAAAGAGTTGTGGGGGCTGGATCCTGAAAACGGCAAGCTGCGTTGGTTTGCCGATGCGACCGGCGCTCAGCATGCCTATTCAAGTATCGTTGCCAACGATAATCGCGTTTTTGCTTTTACGGGGCGTGGCGGAGGCAGCATCGCTCTTGATGTTGGAAGCAGCGGCGATATCAGCCAGACGAATACGGTCTGGACTGGAAGAGACAATGCCAGTTTCGCTTCTCCGGTTAAACATGGTTCAAAGCTATACGTTGTTGCGCGTGGAATCGTGAACGTGGTTGATGCAGAGACCGGCGAGAATGTTAAAAAAATGCGGCTCAAGGGTGCCAAGAAAACCGGCGGTCGATTCGGCACGTTGGACTATCCGTCGCCAATTGTCATCAATGACAAGATGTTCTACATGAATGGCAGCGGCCAAATGTACGTTTTCGAGTTAGGCGACGAGCTGAAGCAAGTAGCAGTCAACCAAGTTACCAATGACAAAGAAGTGTTTTGGGGTTCGCCGGCTGTCAGCAATGGACGCATGGTTATTCGTAGCTCAAAACACCTGTATTGTGTGAAAGACAAAGGCGAAGAAGTCTCCGAAGAAGATACGGCTAATGCCCAAGGCGATCTCACTGAGGAAGAAGAAGCTCCTCAGCAAGGTAATCGCAGACGTTTTGATCCAATGGAAGCATTCACTCGGATGGATACCGACAAAGACGAGATCCTTACGGAGGAAGAATACGGCGAAAGCCCGATGGCTGACCGTTTGAAAACCCTGGACAAAGACGAAAGTGGCGGGATTTCAAAAGAAGAATTCCGAACTGGTATTTCGTCATTGCTTAGTAGAGGCGGCGGACGACGTGGCGGTGGTGCCGGAGGAGGAAACGGTCGTGTCCGCGAAGACAAACGCCCCGATCGACCTCAACGTCCAAAGCCAGCGTTTGAAGCAGCCAAAGCGGAAGGCTAGGACTGGCAGACAGCTAGAACTAGTTCATTCACAGTTGCTTTGAATTTTGACACACTGAGTTAGCAGCTCAGCGCGAAGATCTAATTTAACACCATCGTGGCCACGCTCGTCGTGGCCATCTTTGTTTGTGGGGTAAAACGGACACTTGTTTCAGCCTTATAATCTCAATGGCCAACGTAGCTTCGCCGATCAACTCCCCTGCTCCGGGCCCCACCATGCCGCGAAATCAGGTCATAAGCGATCAGTTCGTGCTTGCCTCTTAGATACATGATTCGCTTTGCGACCACCGGTGCGGTCCACGCCGGATAGGAGGGGACAAGCTTGCTGTTAGTTTGGTCGAGACGCCCGGACTCGATATAGCCCGAATCGGTCGCTCTGAATATAGTCAGCAATCCCGATTCGGATTGATTCAAAAAGTGTTTGTCGATGTAGGTCAAAGACGACCGTCCATCGAGTTGAATTTGCCAACGAGTTTCTCCTGTTAACCAATCAATACATTTCAACTTTGCGGCATTGCGATGGCGACCGCTACAGCCAAACAGTAATCCGTTGTCCAGGATTGGTGTGTTCCAATGGCAAGCCATGATTTTCTCCCGAATCCCTTTGTCGTCCTGCCAAATCGTTTTCGGATCTCCGTGGCCAAATTGAAGCTTGGCTCCCCCAAGCCGGTACGATTCGGAAATGAACACTTGACCGTCGTTAACCACTGGGCTGGCGGCATTAACACCACCAGCGATATTGGCGCGCCACGGGAATTCAAAATCAACTTGCTGGTTGTCCAGATTGAAACTGAACAATCCGTTCTGGCTAAACACAAAACACCACGGCCGCCCAAACTGGTTCGTGATAACGGGAGTCGCGTAACTGGCAGGATGATCGCTGACGCCATATTGGAACACTCCGTTTGTTTTGTCCAAGGCAACAATTGTGTTGGACTGTTTATTTTTCTCACTTCCACCCGCAGTCACCAGAATCAGATTGCGAAACAGAACAGGTGAAGCTCCCATCCCGTAAGTCGGTAGATTACAACCAAAGCTCTCAATCAAATCGAGTTCCCAGATGGCGCTTCCGTCAACAAGCTGCAAACACCGAACCACGCCTCCAGGGCTAACCAGAAAAATACGATCCCCTTCAACCACAGGTGTACAACGAGGCCCGTCGCCGTACCCATTGAGGTCTTGGTAGTCTGTCGGGAAATCGACGGTCCAAACCGATTCACCCGTTTCACTGTTGAGACAACTCAGACGCTCCACGAATTGCGCCGCGTTTTTCGGGTTGGGGATTCGGTGGTAGAGTAGCAAGCGCCCTTTGGCGATGGTTGGCGCTGCGTAGCCCGTTCCAATCTTGCGATGCCAAAGGAGCTTGGGAGGCTGGCGATTCCAATCAACGTGAATTCCTTTTTCCAGGCTTTTCCCGTTGCGATCGGGGCCGAGGAAACACGGCCAGTCCAAGCCTTCGCGTTTTGAAATATCCGGTGCATTGGCAACTGTGATGTTTTTTATCGCTGCCTTTTTGAGCTCCTTTTTTGCTGGTCTGTTAATCTTCTCTACGATATCTAGCCGTTCAGAACCTCCCCAGTAGTCGATTTCCGTGTTGGCAAGGTCTTTTCGCAAACGCTCGATTCCAGCCGGAGTGAAGAACGATTCCGGGAACTTACCGGCTTTAGAATTTCCAATACTCAAATGCTCTAGTTGCTTACACGTTCCCAGTTGTTTTAAGCCTTCGTCGGTCAGGAACGTGTCGAACATGTTGAGCCGGCGCAGCGTCTTTACTTTGGCAATCGATTGGATGCCTTCATCGTCAATAAAAGTTCGATACAGGTACAGGGTTTCCAGATTCTTGAGACTCTCGATTTGGACCAGTGCGTCGTCTTCGAATGGATTGCCAAACAGGTTGAGGCTTCGCAGTTCGGTAAGCTTGCCAACGTGCTTGAGAATATCGTTGCCAACATACAGCGCGCCCAAATCGAGGTCACGAAGATCCGTAAGCTGTTCCAAGTGGTGCCATGAGGTTTGGTGGAATCCAACGCCCTCTGGAAATTGCAGTGCAATCACCCTGCCCTGGTCGTCAGTCGACAGTACAGCCCCAATGGACTTCAGGTGTTCTATTGATTCTTTTTTCGCATCCTGCTGTGCAGATATTGGGCAAACAAAAAGCAGGACGACGGATAGGGCGAGCGGGATAAAGCGAAGCATAGTTGGTTTCCCGTTTGGTTGCTTGGGCAAATGTCTGTCCCCGCTCATAGCCGCGAGAGCTTGATTTGAATATTTGCCGATTGCAGAGTCAAGGAAAATCTATTGGGTGACTCGTCCGTCACTAACGAAAAGGGATTTCGCGGCCCCTTAGAGAAAGCAGAATTCTTTTTGGGACACTTGCTCTGCGTTTTCCGCGCCTCTGTGTTTTAAATTTCCCGACATTGAGCGCGTTAGGTATCCTGCTTGGTTTCCACCTTCGTTCGGAATCGCAGGATGAAGACGGTTCCAATCAACCCGGCAACGATCAAGATCGCCAACAACCAGAAACTGTTTTCGCGTGACGAGTGAATCACCCAGCCGCTGACCAGGATACTGGCCCACATTAAGGCAATCGAGGTTAAACGGGCCCGAGTCGATAATTCTTTGGTACCGTCAAGATAGTGTAGATACCGCGCGAACAAACGATTGCGAACCAGTCTGCGTTCCAGTGCCGGGCTTGCCTTGGTCAAGAACACGGAAGCCAGAATGAGCGGTCCCACTGTTGGGATGAGCGGCAGAAAAACTCCAACGGCTGCGATAGCAACAAAAACAACGCCAAGCACGGCAAAAAATGCTCGCCGCGTGGCGTCGTTTTCCTTGGGCTCCAATTCCGACGATTGTTCGACTTCAGGAGCCATCAATTCTTTGCTTCTTGTAACGATGTCGATCCGGGGACCGTCAAGTCAGACCGATGAACCACTAGACCCAGATGTCTGAAGTACAATCGCCACCGGGGAATCGAATTTCGTGAGCGCGGGCTGGTCCGCCTGGTTCGGCACCAAAGTCGACCATGAACTTCTCATTCAATTTCATTCCTCCGTTCTGCGTATCGCAATCGATTTGCAGCAGGTAGGAACCTTTCTTGGCCATGTCTGGATAGAACTGGTTGTCCCACGGGCTGTAAAGCGAATTCGTCAGATACAATCGCTTTCCGTCGAGGCTGAGCTGCAACATCTGTGGCCCACCTTCGAGTTTCTTGCCACTATGCTCGGCAGTCTTTCCAATCACGCCACCAAGCCAGAGCTGACCAGTCAATTTTGGATTCGCCGGATCGCTGACATCGTACTGACGCAGGTCGCCATGCAACCAGTTGGAGAAGTACAGAAAACGATCGTCCATCGAAAGCACCAAGTCGGTGATCAGGCCAGGAACCGGGAACGGCCAGCCTTCGGTTTCGACCGGATCAACCGAAATTACTTTCTCAGCCTTCCACTCATCACCTTTCTTGAACCAATGCCACATCGTGCTGCTCAGCGCCGCGCCGACAAACCCATGGACGCTATCGGGGTCATGTTGGAAACGGACTTCCAACGGAATCATGCCGGTTTCGCCCAAGTTAATGGACTGATTAATTTTGCGTTCTTTCCAGTCCCAGAAATGCAACTGTTGTCCATACTTGCCAGCCTTCACGTCATCCAGGTTGAATCCCTGGGATACCGTGTTTGGAGCCCCCCATTCGCTGGAGATCATCACGTTGTGCCGTGGCTGGTACCAATAGTCATAATTGAACTTCATGCCGGTCGCGTCTTTTTCCCAGCGGCCTTTGATTTCAAAATCCTCATTCAACAACATGAAACCGCCTGGGCCCTCTCCTTTAGCATCACCCAACATCGAGATCATGATATTGCCGTCCGCGAGGCAATGGACGGTGTGCGGAGCAGATAGATTCACTTTCTTAGCGATCTCTTCCCCTTCAATGATCTTATGCATCTTCGGCTTCCGCTCATCCTGCGTATCAACAATATGAATACGCCCTGAGCCAATACCTGGGAGCACGATGAACCGTCGGTGCTTGCCATCTTCTCCGTGGCAGCTGCTACAGGCGTTCCAACCAAAGTGGTGTAATTCGTCGCCAACATTAGGCATCGGCAACCGGCTGATTACTTTGCCGTACGTCGATGACTTTGGGTCGACATCAATAGTGGCCAGATAATCTGGCTTTTTGATTTCAGTACCAGCATAGATGACCGGAACATAAGCAATCGTTTCAGGCGGAGCCTTCATGGCGTCCGCAGGAGTTGCGTACGTGCGATCACAACAGGCATGCTTCTCTTCGTCTTTGGTGTCATCCGATGCAAATGCGGTTTGGCTGCCCAGTACAGCGCCGGCAGCGGTAGCGGCTACCGAATTCTTGAGAAAGTCGCGACGTTGCATGTTTCTGCTCCGTGGTTTGTTAGTAATCTATGATGCTGCTTATTTTTACGAATTTTGCCCGCTTCGGAAGGAGGCTTGTACGCAACATCGTTGTTGGAAAATACAACTAAACGATGCAAAAAATCATTTCTTCCCAGCTTCTCGTGATTTGTGATTCGATTGTTGTACTTTTTCCACTCTACATCAGCGATTCTGGCGATCTGGGTAGATTTGAAGCCGTTTCGTTGCCTCGCAACCATCGCCATGCTCAGAAAGATTTTATACTTTTAGATGTTGTTCGCAATAATTTCACTCGGTTAGGACAACTGAAGAGTAAGTCTTTTACCAGGATCTGACACCGAAGTTCACTTAGGGGCTTCGGTGTCACTTCTTTTGATGCATAAAAAAAGCCGCAAGGAATAATCCTCGCGGCTGGTTTTGGTTTTCGTAGGAACGACGAACTACATTCCGTTCAACGCATCAACGAATCCTTGGATATCCAAGAGAGTGATCACTCCGTCCATGTTGAAGTCCGCTTTGGCGGAAAATCCGCCAGTCGACAACAGTTCAACGAACGGCTCAACGTCGAGCAGCGTGACAGCTCCGTCACAGTTCACATCACCCAGTAGGAAATCGCTGACCATAACCGTTGCCATCCCAAAGGAAGCATCGACAATCATTCCCTGGTGCACGATTCCAGCAACTCCTTCATCGACGATGATATCGACGCTGTCTCCGGCACTACCGACCACTTCAAAGTCAACTCGGCCAAACAGGAATGCTTCTGCTGAAGGATCGTAGCCTTGGTCAAAGAATACAGGGCCTGTGTTCTCAGCCAGAATTCCGGTTCCGGATACAATCGTGAACGCACCCAGTCCTTCAATGAAGTTGGGAGATACCGTTCCGGTTTCACCAAATGCGTCACCCCAGCGAGTCGAGAATGGCGTTCCATTGACGTCAATGTCGAAGTCGAACGTGGTTGCGTTGGTGAACTCGATAACTCCTGTCGTCGAAGTTTCGATGTCCAGGAACGCACCCGTGTCAAGGTCTGACATCATCGCATCATAATAGAGGAACAACGAACCAGATTCTCCTTCACTGAACATGTTGATCGGTGTCGAATCGTTGATCGCACCGTCATCCAGATCAGCAACTGACAGGAAGAAGTCCGTTGTCGGAGGCAATGCGTCCATGACGTTAATTGTCATGGCACCGATGCCTGGGCTCAACGCATTTCCACTGTTCACGATACCAGTGTTTCCAGCACTGGTAACAATATCAACAGTGCTACCAGCTGGACCAATCACGTTGAAGTCGATCCTGGCGAACAGGAATCCGTTGGCCGCGAAGTCAAACCCCTGGTCAACGAACGTTGGACCGGTGTTTTCCACCAACATGCCTTCGCCGCTAACCACGTTGAACGCTCCCAGCTCGTCGATGAAATCAGGAGAGACGACGCCGGTCATTCCGAACGCGTCGCCCCAACGAACACTGAATGGCGAGCCGGCGGCCGTAATATCAAAGTCGAACGTTTCAGCTCCAGTGAACTCGATGACGCCCGGCTGGGAAGTCGCGATGTCAAAGAAGGCACCCGTGTCGATATCGGACATCAGTGGATCGTAGTACAAGTACACGGACCCGGTTGAGCCAACCATGAAATTACCGTCCGCGTTGGACGTGTTGTCAGCTCCGCTATCGAAAGCTCGATTCGACCAGAAGAAATCAGTCGGGCCTTCCGCGACAAAGGTTGCGTTAACCATTGCGAGCCCGTCGGCCGGATCTCCGCCGTTAGTGAATCCACCGACGCGAACTTCGTAACGCTGACCAGAATTCACCGCAAACGAAATCGTGCTTTGCGAAGTACCCTCCGCGTCATCGTTGGTCGCGACTGGCACTAAATTAGCAAACCCGTTTTCGGAACCCGTGAAAATATGCAGTTGCGTGTCAAAATTACTGCCAAACGTGTCTACAGTGGCAATTCCGGTATCCTGGGCAGTAAAAAACCACCAAACCGTCGAGCCCGTTTCCGTCAGCTGCTGTTCGTCGATCTGAGTCGTTCCATTGATGGTCGAACCAGAAACGGTTGCCGGCAGTGAACCCATCGGCGACGAGTTTTCCCAATCGTCATTTTCTGGTACTGCGTCAGAAGCATCCAGACAAGTCCGGCTGTTGCGATGAGCAATAATGTCCGGGACGGTTTGGTTAGGATCAAACGTATTGGCACATGTGATACTTGGATTCATTGTGCGACTAGGACAGTTGCAGTGAGAACCGTTCCACAAGTGGCCCAATTCATGCGCCGTCAAGTCAGTCGCACATACAAGTGCTCCATTGAAATCAGATTCAGACAAGCAAAAAGCGAATGTAGTACAGATACCACCAATCGTATTTGCAATTCCGATCGTACCGCCATTAATCGACCTACCTGTGAACAGGTGAGCCACGTCTCGCTGAATTGCGGTTTGGTTGGCAAGCCATTCGTTTCGGAACTGGGTCAACAATGTTCCCGCATCACTAGAAGTGTACGGATCGTTAGAAGTAGAGCGAATAACAACCCCGGAAATCAGATGTGAGATGTCGACTTCGTCTTCGTATTGGTTGTTAACAATGTTGATGATCAATTCCATGCGGGCGTTGGTCGCGTTAATGGAACCGTAATCTGTAAAGTATTCAAAATCCGCGTCCAACGCCAGTTCTGCGATCATGTCCTCCGAAGAAGTACCTTCTTGCGGACCAGCTGGTGGTTGATTTTGAAACAAAGCATCTCGCCGCTGGTTGGCTCGGCGAACATTTTCGAAATGGTGCAAGGCACCATCTTGAGTCTTACAATTGCCTTCATGAGGCACGGTGTCGGTCGCTTTGTAGACAAGGTGCATTGAGGCTTGTGGCTCGCCGGCCTTGATTTCGTCCATTCGCGAGGCCAGTGGTTCGATAAACATGATTTCGCCATCGCCCATCACGATTTTGGCAGACAATCCAGTCTCCAACATGGAACCAAAAACTCGGCTGCCTTTACTGCCGACCATGGAGCCTCGCAAAGTCCGCGAGGCTTCCGGTTCGCGAGTTTCATATTGCCCCGGACCGACTTGTTCTCGCAGAATATATTTCGGCGATCGAACGGAATACGGAAACAATTCAAAACTGTAATCTTCGCCGTCGATTGTGACAGCTTCGCGGACAACCTGTCCTGGTGTTGTATCCAGCTCCAAATCGATCAGTTGTCCACGCGTGACTTTGAACGCGTCCGAGATCTTGGAGTCCAGAACTTCAATTTGGCCGAACAATTCAGCCGGTAGAAAAGCAAACGAAACGGCCAGCAAGCATGCTAGTGTCAGCTTCGGCAGCTTCTTGCGAGTGCTTCGAAACTTAGCGGGGGAATTCAATCGTTTCATGGTATCAATAACCCAAATGAGAAAGTGAATGAACGATGCGGTCAGATTGAGAAGAACACGTAGGAAGTAATGGTGCATCCGTTCCCAAAATGTACTATATAGTGTAATCCTATTTTCCCAAATGCCTACCCGAATGAGCAGCATTCGAGTGCGAACACACCGAATACGCCAAAACTGGCTGAAACCGCCTGAATCTATCATCAATTGGTAGCTCATCGAGTGCGGCGCGCAAGTTGCTTTGCTTGACTTCGTATTCTTCGGGGGCATTTGTTTGTACACCGATTGCAGCATAAATGGGCCGCACGTGTTTCTTGCAGCTGGTTTTACTACCGCTGAGACGCAAACTGTCAAAATGCACACATATTCTACGCAAGCCACACAAGAACACCAAAAAAGCCAACGGAAATGCTCGGCTTAAGACATCGTTAATTCGGCGTCACGACAGGTGCGGGCGCGATTTGACGGGCACCAGGTACGATACCTTCATACTCGAAGAACGAGAAAATGAAGTGGACAGTAAGCACGTAAAGCGTTGCCAACAATATTGTTGTGGTAATCGCTCGACTCACGTCACTGGAAGAGAATTTTGGCTTGCGACCCATAAAATAGCTAATCAGCGCGACACCGAAACCACTGCACAGTAACTTGGCCAACAACCAACCAGTACCTCGATAAAAATTTTGCCCGGTGACCAACAAGCCACGATGGAAATACAAATGCCAAAAATCTGGTCCGCGATCCGGATACGAATTCGCGAACGTGATCAAACTGGTAAATCGCGCCGACCAGTAGCTGGCAAGATACAAGATCGGAGTCCCAATCAGAAACGCCCAAATGATCGATGTCAGCAAATAGGCACGCGGTGAAGTGTTGAAAGACTTCATCGCGTCAATCTGATTTCCGAATTGCCTGCCGCCAATATCCGAAGTCACCGCCGCACCGCAACGGGCCGCAATCAAAACGCATCCCAACACGGGAACGAATATCCGGTACATGGCAAACCCGAGTGCTGTCAGCAGGTCCTCGATCAGTAATGGCTCAGTATAGGTTGAGTACGGCAGGAACTTGAACGTGAAGAAGGTCGTTACAAATCCGGAGATCACGCCAGCCAACGAGAGGTAGATCAAAGCGGTCGGCCCAAACACCATCCAGCAATAGTGACGTAAAAACTGCAATCCCCATTTCGGGTTCTTCCAAAACGGCAACAGGCTCCATAAGCCGATCAACAACGCCTGGAAACTGTTTGCGGTCCCAGCGAAAAATTCCGAGGCCGAATTAGTGAACTGGTTAAACCTGGAATTCTCTGGTTCCGAAGATTCCGGTTCAGCTTGCACAGATGTTTGAGCGTGCAGCGTCTCGGGCAAAGATTCCCATTCTTTTGGGTCAACCAACAGCAGCTGTTTTTTGATCGGATCAAGCAAATAGATATCGTCCGCAATCGGCATCAGCGAAGGATAATCATGCGTCACAATCACGGTGGTTTCACCGTACGCGTCGTGCGTGCTACGAATGAGGTTCGCGACTTGAGTTCCTGTCGCCGGATCAAGCCCGGACGTAGGTTCGTCGTAAACGATGATCGGTGGATTGAACGCAATCGTTCGTGCGATGGCCAATCGTTGTTTCTGTCCGCCACTCAATCGGGAAGTCGGCACGCCGCCTGGAATTTTAAGCGTGGTTAGCAAGTCTTCTGGAGTCATGTTGCCCGTATGCTTGCCGCCAACATCACGAGCAAATTCAACGTTCTTCCGGGCGCTTAGCTCATCGAACAACGCGAACGACTGAAACACCACGCCGACTTTTCCTGACTTTGCCCGGTCGCCATTGACCGAAATCTCTCCTCGCGACTGAATCCCTCGCTCGGATGCGTCCAGGATACCGGCGATCAACTTCAGCAGAACCGATTTGCCAACGCCACTCGGACCAACCACGAGCGTGATTCTACCAGACTTGAATTCTGCGTTCGTTTTATCAAGCAGCGTTTTGTCACCGGCAGTCACCGTCAACTCGCGGATCAAGATCCCCTTGGAAGCCGATCGCTCGCCAGTCTCTGCCATATTGTCCAAGCGTTTGTTGTTCAAACCTATTTCCTCGCCGGCACATGAAACGGATTTTCCGTGCCAGTCTCTTCGAACATAACTCGCATCGTTTCGCGGACACCAAGTTCCCGACTACGATCCTCGGCCAGATGAAGCACTAACCAGCGATCGTCTTTATGCAATATGCGATTACGAAGCACGCGGGAAAACTCAGGAGTGATGCTGAGTTCCGGCGACCCAAACAATGCCTGCCCAATCCGGGTAATCGTCGGGTCGAGCCTTTTGTTGGTGATCTCAAGTGCTCGTTTCGCTTCTTCAGATTTCCAGTTCTTTTCGAAAACTTGCGTAAGCCGCTGATTGTCAACAAACACGTCTTGTAACAGATCCATCGTCAAACGCTGGAACTCCGGGTCGCGGAGTACACGCATCGTTGTGTCGGAAACGACTGTCCGCACCTTTTCGTTTTCCGATGTTCGCCGCAGTACCCGTTGTTGCGATTCCAGGATCTCCGGTACGTAAGCTTCGATTACTGGCGTACCTTGTCGTTGCATAAAACGTTCGAATTCTTTACGAGTCAGGTTGCGTTCAGGCAACGGAGACTGATCGTACAAATACCGCCAGCCGAATCGCCAAACCGATGCCCGCTGCCATATTTCTTCACCGATCTCACTCGCCAGAGGTGTCATCTCTGCTTGCACGATCGGCCAGATCTCGTCTTTTATCAACGGGACCAATTCCCGTTCCACCAGTTCCACCTGGTAGCGATCGCCAAGTTTCGCGATCTGGTCCTGCCGTTCAATGATCGACTGATGGAAGTCCTCGCGAATGACCTCGCTGGCATCTTTGATGGACTGCAGCACAATCGGCTGCAACAGCTCCAAAATCTCAGACTGATGTTCCTGATAGGCATCGACGATCAAGTGCCTGATCTCTTGTCGCTTGTGAGGCGGCAACATCATTTGCACTACCCAGTCCATCGAACTCGGGGTCTGGTGGTAACCCAGATAATCGCCGACTGCGATCGAAGGTGTGGACGAGTAAAACTGGACCGTCGCAGTTTCCGTGTACGCGATGTTGATCTTCGGATCTTCCTGCGGCCCGATACCGGTGACATTCCCGACGACAGTCGCATTGCCGTCTTCGAATACAACGATCGGGTCGCCAACTCGCAACACGGCACGCGACTCAAACTCGATGTTGAAATCCTGCCGCGGCTTGGTCAGGTACTGGACCAATTGCGATTGTGTTTGCTTGCCCTCATCCGTCGACGGCCAGACAAAATATCCCAGTACACCAAGGCCGATCAGCCAGATCAATAATCCAAATGTCGATCGCATTTAATATGGTTAATCGTTTAAAGGGATTGGGAGGAAGCGGGTTTCGGTTTTCGGTTTTCACCAGGGTTGAACGGTGCCGCTGCGACACAGGCAATGTTCGGTACCTTCGGCAAACCAGTTTGGTTTCACTGCGCCGGTGGTTCCAGTGAGGAAGAATGGTCATGAATGATCTTCCAGCCGGATTCCAATTTTCGCAATACCAATGAAAAATTGCCATCAGCGCGTGTTTTGGCGTTAGCCTCATCCGCCTGAGCCGATGGTGGGAATTTCAAGTGCCATTGCCCGAGGACGAGTGCCGATGATGGCGAAAGCAGAGTGGTCTCCAAGTGATCGAAAGTCAACTCACCCATTTTCTCTGGCGGATATTTCTTTTTGTAGCGGTCCAATGTCGCCTGCCAGCCTCGAGTCGTTTTTCCACCGGCGCTAAACGTCAGGTCTTCCGATTGCCAGTACGTTTGCATGAAACCGTCGATGTCTTTTTTGTTCCAATGACCAGCCTGCGCGGAAAGAATTGATTCGATCTTGGCGACTTGTTCTTTGTCACCGTTCTCGTTTTGCGCCTGCAACTGCTGGTTCCCGGTTTGCAGCCAACAAATGCTAGAAGCCGTAACACCAATGACAACCATCAGTACACGAAAATAAACGTCCCAGTCTAAGCGTCTCATTGTTTGCTTCCTCCGTTTTTTGCAGCAATCAACTGCTTCAATTCTTCCCGCTCGACTTTGCGTCGAATCCACCAATTTGAATCGCAGGACATTTCGTCAAACTCGAATGGTTTACCAAAGCCTGGCAAGTTGTCAAATTCGCCTTCCTTGATCGCCTGTTCAATTTTGGCATCCGATATCAAGTCGATTGCACGCTGGGTGAACATGAATATATCCTTAGATGCAAGTTTTCCAATTCAGTCCGTCGAGGTTGAATGTTTCAATCTCAGGGCGTTGTGATCCAGCCATATTCCGAACGACAATCGCACCAAGCGACTTTCGTTTATCAAGGTAACATTGTATCTCTTCCAGTGGCATAACAAAAAACGCCGTCGCCAAAGCGTCTGCCATTGCTGCCGATTTACAGATCACTGTCGTCGACAGGAAATGATCGGTCGGCCAGCCGGTTCGTGGGTCAATAATGTGACCGTATCTCCTGCCATTGTGAAAGAACCCTTGTCGCCCGGTCCCACTCGTTCCCAGCGCTGTGTCGATCAATTGAAGCTCTGCCAAACGTTGAGCAGGAATCAGCGGATGGCTGATTCCGACGTTCCAACCAGCGGAATTTTGGTTCGCCGCTACCTGGCCGCACCCTTTGGCAACAACGCTACTCTGTCCGCCGTGGATGATGCAATCTTCAATTCCCTGTTCGTCAATCCATTCGCCGACTCGATCAAGTGTGAAGCCTTTACCAATACTGCCCAGGTTGATATGAATTCCTTGCCGTGAGAATTTGACTTGTTGATCAGGCAACAGTTCAAAATGCTCGTACGAAACCAGTTCCAATGCTTCGGAAATTGCTTCGTCAGTCGGCACCGATGCCTGCCGCTGAAAGAAACCCCACAGTTTAGAAAGCGGCGTGGAGGTAACATCAAACGCCCCTCCCGTTTCGATCGACAAATTCTGAGCCGACCGCAAGAGCTCCATCAGGTCCGATTCAATTTCGACCGGGTCCGGGTAAGCATTTTGATTCAGTTGACTGACTTCGCTATGATCCCGATACACTGACAGCCTGTCTTCATATTGATCAATCAACGCAAATGCACCGAGAGCTACTTCGGACGCATTTTTATACTGATGCAGATTGAACAAGAGCTGGAACTCGCACGCCATCGCGTTCTTCGCATATGTCTCCAGATAGCTTTTCCCACGCGACGCACGGGATTCGTCTGATTGGTCGACTGGACCGCGGGTCGTGTCAGCCATCCCCGCCGTGATAAAATTTCGTCTACTGGTTGATTTGTTGTCCGTCATCGCCAATCAGAATTGATTCAAACTCGCCGATGGAAAATAATAGTCAAGTTCGCTCGCTCCATTCTATTCGATCGAAGCGGAGCAGTGTATTCTTCTGAAGCGAATGTTGACTTGAACGAAAAAGTTGTGATTAGGAACCATTTTATCCACTGCGGCCATTACCAATTCCGACTCGTCGCCTTTCCATTGCTGGTCGCATGCTTGGTTCTGATTGGAATTGATGGATCAAATATCGCACTAGCTCAAAACTCTAAGCCGAAGCAAGAACGGGTCAAACGTCCGAAATTCGAGGACGCTGCCGACAAGGGTATCTATTTCGAGAATATCTTTCGCGACGGTTTTATAGGCCCGCGCCCGGATCCTGCGACGGTCCGTTCTCAAGGTTTAAATCCCTCAACTGGCTCTGCGGATGCGACCTCAAGCGGAGTCGTTGCGAACGGACCTGGCTGGAGCAAATACATTTCCCGCGATGTGATCGAAGACGAAGTCAAAAAGATCAATCGCAGAATGCCAGTGCTCGTAAGTTCGCCCAGCGGGTTCAATAGCAAGTTAGGTGAAGCCAGGCAGCAGTTCGAAATGTTGTCGCTCCTGTTTGGCTTGATTCACGAATACGACTCGGATGTTCGCTGGAAGAAATACGGAGCGACGGCGCAACAGGCGTTTGCCGAGGTTGCATTGAAGTCTCGTACGGCGTCACGACAAACGTTTGAGTTGGCGCGGAGTCGTAAGGAAGATTTGGCGGAGCTGATTCGTGGCGGGACCATTCCGATTGTCGATTCTAGCGCGCCGGCTAAACTTGAATGGTCCGATGTCGCCGACCGGGGACCGATCATGATTCAGCTGGATGATTTGGTGCAGGAGCAGTTGAAGCCCGCGGTGTCCAATGAGTCGGAGTTTAAGAATTTTAGCGAAGAAGCAAAGCGTGCGGCTGGTTTGATTGCAGCGATGGGTCGAGTGCTTGTGCAGGACGGAATGGACGACGCGGATGACGAAGGTTACAGCAGTTTCTCGGTGACGATGTCAGATGCTGCCGTGAGCTTGAGTCAGGCGATTGCGAGCGGCGATTACGCGTCCGCGTCCACGGCAGTAAACCTCATCGAACAGTCATGTTCTGACTGTCATGACAAGTGGCGTTTTTGAACGGGAGACAGATTTGCGCGACGACGGAGTGTCAGCGAAAAGAATTCGAACGGCGAACTGGTCAAGCCTGTTGGCGGCGTTCGTAGCCGGATTCACTGCGCTCACAATACAAGTTGTCTGTACGCGATTAGCGGCACAGATCTTTGGCAGCGGGACACGGACGATTTCGACCACGATCGCCTGTTCTTTGTTGGGCCTTGCGATTGGCTCGATAGTGATCGGGCGATTGGCAGACAAAATTCGCAGGCCCGGAATTTGGCTGGCGGGTTTGCTGACTCTCGCGTCTGTGATTTCCATTGCGATTGGCTTGTTTGGTCGCGCAGTGGCTTTGGAAATCGATCAGTGGATGTTCGCTCAGTTCGGTACCGCTGGCGGGCTCGTTGTGTTTTGCCTCGCCACATTGGTGCCATTGAATTTTATGGTTGGCGGAGTCCTGCCAATTCTCGTTAAGAGTTCGTGGCAAGGATCCGCGACCGATTCGGTTTCCAATTTGTTTGGGCCGCTTTATGCGTCGGAAACATTGGGTGGAACGATTGCCGCGTTGTCAGTCGGTTTTTTCTCGATTCAGAATTTTGGCATGCGTCGAACGGCGATTGCGACAGGCTTGTTTGGGTTGGCTGGAGCAGTGGCGGTTTTCCGGACGCAGGCCATTCTAAGAGAATCGACATCGCATGATTCAGCGGCTGAAGATCTTAATCGGAAAACCGGGGCGGATTATTTCCTGTTAGTGATTGTTGCGTTGGCGGGCAGCACAAGCCTGGCCATGGAAGTCATTTGGCAAAGATTTTTTGTCGTCCTGTTTGGCTCAGATACACACAGCTTCGCCATGATCTCGGCAGCGTTTCTAATTGGAATTGCTGCCGGAGCCATGCTGGCTTCGCCGGTTCGCAAGCTGGTAAATGACATCCGGCGGTTGTATGCGATCTTGTTGGTGCTGATTGCATGTTCGGTACTTGCGGCGTCACTGGCAATGTTGGCTTGGATCGACAACAGGTCGGCTGCTGCGTGGAGCACCAACCTGATTAACAACTATCCGATTTGGGGCAGGCTAGGATTTTCTCTGGCGACCATGTTGCTTCCAACGACGTTGATCGGAATTGGCTTGCCGGTTGCATCGGAGATATGGGTCAGCAATCAAAACGCTGCGGGTCGTCGGACAGGCGAACTGTACGCGGCGGCATTGATCGGGAATGTTGTCGGCCTGTTGGCCAGCGGCTATTGGTTGGTCCCGAGTTTTGGTTTGAGGTCCAGCATCGTCGTGTTGAGCGGGGTATGTTTGTTGGCAGGCTTGGTGGGGTTCTGGTTGTTGATGCCCGGGAAGAACAAGGCAATCAATGCTGCTACATCAAATCACCAGAAACTGCCTTCCTACGCGGCCAGGATAATGGTCGTTGTGTTTGTCGTCTGTTGGCTGGTGTTGGCACAACAAGTACTGCACAGAAAAACGCAATTGGGTGTCTACTCCAATAGCAAAGATTGGATAGTCGATTTTTATCAGGAGAGCGGTGCGAATACGGTGGCTGTTATTCGGTCGACTCAGAATTCCGACGCCAGGAAAATGCTGATCGACGGGGTTTCGATCGGTGAAAGTGGAGGAGGTGTTGACGAGAAACAACAGCTCCTCGCGCATTTGCCTTTTCTCGTGAATTCAGGTTCTCAAGCCGACCAACGGGTGCTTACGATCGGGCTGGGGTCCGGGATCCTGGCTGGAGAATTGGTCGCTAACGATTTCGTGTCCAAGGTCACCTGCGTCGAGCTATCACCCGCAGTGATTGAAGCGTCGAGTTACTTTGATGACGTCAATGGTGGAATTCAAAGCAATGAAAAGTTCGATTTGGTGTCTATGGACGGAATCCGGTTTCTGCGCGAGACAGATCAGACGTTTGACGTGATCGTTTCGGATGCCAAATCGCGGCCTGGACACGCCGGTAATATCAACTTCTTCACCAATGATTACTACAAGCTCTGCAACTCGCGACTGTCGAACAACGGTGTGTTCGTGCAATGGATCGCGATGAATACTCCGCCAGAAGCCATCGAAATTATTTTAGGCTCGTTCGGAGGCGTATTTCCATTCGGGCATGTCGCTGTTGCCGCACCGGGCTCGATTTTTGTTGTCGGCAGCAAACAACCGTTGAAATTAACGCAAGAACAGTTTGAATCGTATTTACAAAAGCCGGCTTCAAGCTCGCTGACACAGTACGATTGGAAGCACTATCAAGATTTCCTGTCCCTGTATTGGCTGGATCAATCTTCGTTGAATGGAATACGGATTGGTGACGGGCTGCAAAATAGTTTTGATTTGCCAAGCCTCGAAGCGATGGCTTTAAAGTCATCCGGTTTTTCGCCTGAGCAACAAAGCAACCACTCGCTGAAAACAATCCTGGCATTGCTTCAGGCTGATCAGGCGCGGGACATTGAAGATTCGCGATTCAACAACGAGCCTATCGATGGTGACGCCGTCGGTCAATTTTCAAAAGACCTGCTGGCGGGGCGGAATGCGTGTTTACAAATCGTAAGCGGTGAAATTGCGAAGAGTGACAAAGCGGATGGTTGGCTTGATGCGACTGCGGATTACTATCAACAGGCCTTGGAGTTTTTGCCTGAGATTTCCCGGCAGTTGGAAACGGCGCGGATCTATCGTGGGCTTGCTGCGACCGGAAAGTCCAACGGCAATCGCGCCCAGGAATTCAGCGCTTTGTCGAGGCTGAGTGATTTGAATGCCAGTCGAGCAGCCGATCATTTCCGAATGGGCCGGATACTGGACGCAGAGGGAAAACAACTGGAAGCATTGGATTCCTATTATCGTGCGGCCCAACTGGCGCCTGATAGCTCAGAATACGAAACTGAGTTCGGGTTTGCGATGCTTCGCCAAAAGCGTTTCGGTCAGGCCAGGGCTCGGTTTGCCAAAGTGCTTCGCAAAGATCCCAACAACGCCGGTGCGAAACTAGGGCTAGGTGTTGCTTTGAAGCGACTGGGCGACGAGGCAGAAGGGAACCGAATGGTCCTTGAAGCATTTCGCAGTGCTCCAGAGCTACAGTCGAAACTGCGGCAACTGGAAAGCGAATTGAATGCTCAATAGCACTTTAGAAAACAGATCGGCTGTTTTGGATTAATGACAAACACCGGTTCAAGAATGCTCAAGAACCGGTGTTGCCGTATAATCTAAAATTCTTCGCTTAGCTCGAACTAACGCTTGTTGTTACGAGCGTTGGCTTGGCCAGTTTCACGTCGAATCAATCGCTGAATCTCTCGATCCAGATCAGCGACTGGGATGTTACTTTCGACTAACTTACCGCGTTGATCAACCAACAGAGTCAACGGAAGAGTTGCGACACCCAACTGTGTAGCCAGCGGACTCTTGTCCGCGCCGCCTGGTGCGAACAGCTGAGGCCAATTCACAGAACGATTCTTACCCAGGTATTGTTTGACCACTTCTGGATCGTCGTCAAGGTTAGCTCCAATCACCATCAAGTCGCTCTTGTATTTGGCTCGCAGGCGTTGCAGGTCCTTGAAACCGTCAATGCACGTGTCGCAGCGAGTTTCCCAGTAGTGGATCACCACGACTTTGCCACGGAACTGAGCTGACTGCAAATCGAACTTGCTGTTCCGCAACGTGGTGCCTCTGAGTGGCAATGACTTTCCTTGCGAAGACAAGCGAACGATCGCACCGGCAGCTTTCTTGCCATAATCCGTGGTCGGGAAGTTACGCTTGCAGCGAGTGTAGAAAGCGATTGCCGCTTCTCGGTCATCGTCTTCGGATACTTCCGCGGTCAAACCAAGTTGAAACAAACCATCTGGTGTAAATTCACTCTTGGGAAACTTGTCGACGAATGTTTCCAGGTCTTTCAGGTACTTTTCATTCGCCTTGGCTCTCGTTCGTCGATCGCCCGACTGAGCTACCGAAAATCGTGCGTAGATCTCTCGCCATTTCAGGTAAGCGATCTCGTCGTCGAGACCAAGTGATTTTAGTTTTGGAATCTGAGCGTTCAGGAAGTCGATGCCTTTCGGGAATCGGTCAACCTGATATGAACTGGAAACGGTGTCCGCCATCTGACGCACCCAGTTTTTCTTTTCGTTTTTGTCTGGGCTCTCTGTCGCCAGTTGCATGTACAACTCAGCACGTTGTTGTTCGAGAGTCGCGATCTTGGCGTCTCCGCGAACCGTCTTCAGCTGCTTTTCGATAGTATCGTATTTTTCGAACAGCTTGATCATCGCCTGGCTTTGCGGCGCACCATCAGTCGTTGCGACTTCCGGCGTTGAAGCCAAGTCGCCAATCGCTGGGTAGAACAATCCGCCGTTCTGAACCAATTGACCTTCGCCCACGGTTTCGGGAAGTTCCAGCAGACGCCAGTTGTTTGGTGATACTTCGACGATAGTTCCTAATGAAATCTGGCCAAACTTTCCACCATTCTCAAACACAGCAGACGCGTGATCAAAGATAACCAGGTCACGGTTGATCGCGTTGCCATCTTTGGGAACCGCTGCCGGACGAGAACTGCCGAACTGCGTCCATTCGGAATTAGCCGTAATTGTCTTTTGGGACTTGGCATATGCTTCAAACTTGGTCGAAGCCTCTCGGATCGACGTTGCGATTTCCTTATTAAGGTCAGAGCCAAGTCGCAGTTCCTTCAGCTGGGCTGAAGAAACCAACAGTTTCTTGAAACGAGGGGCGTCGGCTGTGCGAACGCAATGGAAAACTTCTTCAGCTAGTTCGGACGCGGAAATTTTTTCCCAGCGGTCGATGGTGCGGTTCTTGTCGAGATCGAAACCGTGCCGCAAGCCAGCTGTACCCATCCAGCGAAACTGATCGGCTTGCCCGTCGAAGTTTGCGTCGATATCCCGGTACACTTCGATACCTTCTTTGAAGAACGCCCACATATCGAGATCGTTATCGCGGTCCACATCGAAGAAAAGACGCAAAATTCGTCCGGATTTGTCGTAGACCACGAAACCCGGCTTACGGAACTTGGTCATCGTGTTTTCGATCCTGCACGATTTAACATCTGCCGCTGCAGGAATGTCGTAATCGACGTTTCTTTGCACGGGTTTATAACTCAAAGCCTTTTCGACTTTGGATTTGTCCTGAGCATCGAGATTGGAGGTGAAGCAGAAAAGACCGCCCAATACCACGATTGAGAATTGGTAAACGAGATTTGAAATGGAAATACGCATGGAATTTAGCCCAAACTGTGAGATTCAATCTTTGGATCACTGACTTGGCACGAACGGGCGAACCAATTTCTCAGATGTCGGTCTACAGGAGGGAGCGCCATCTCTTGCGAGAAGGTAACTGACGCTGTGGCTGAGAGCTTACGAGCCAAATCAGAGCCCCTGCATGATAACAGCTATCGGAATACCAATTAGGCTAAATGTTCGATTTTTTCGACAATCCAAGCAGCCGTTTCCGCAAGTGATTGCGTTTCCACACGACCTTGACGATTGGTGAAACAAGTATTGCGTCCGGAAAAATCGCGATTTTAAGTAGCGGTTCAGCCCCTTTGACACAAAAATCGCGTTTTCTACAATACTGAGCTTCTCGTTTGTTCGAGAAGTAAGTTTGTCGGGCGTATAGCTCAGTTGGTTAGAGCGCATCGCTGATAACGATGAGGTCCCAAGTTCGAATCTTGGTACGCCCATTTCCGTTGTACGGTTTGCGGTTATATTGCATGCCCATGACATTCGGGGACGTAGCTCAATTGGGAGAGCGCCGCCCTTGCACGGCGGAGGTTGTCG
>CAZXLW010000042.1:0-42729 GCA_964641465.1 uncultured Pirellulaceae bacterium
GAGTGAACGGCCCCATACATGCCCACGCAAGCGAGGGCATGGCACCCAACGAAACGGAAATCAGTATCGAAAACTGAACACCAACTAGCGCAGACTCAATCTTCAACCACGTACCAGCAAGTAAGTCGCCACACGTGATTTTTTCGTGCGTTTCGTGGTCCGTTGTCAACGAACGGAACTAGAACCAGTACTTGTAAGTCATCTCCACGGTCTCAAACAGCTCGTGGAACCAGACGAAGCCGATCGAGCGGGTTCCGCAGTTCAGTTTGGCGTTCACACGCGTTCCAGACTTGAGCAAGTCGATCGGGATCTGGTCGTTTTCAAATTCAACGATCGCTTTGGCGCAGTTGCCTTCGTCGGAGTACACCTCCAGCTTTTCGTCGATGTCGACCAACGTACCGGTAAACTCTTTCCCGGGATGTGAGATCAACGCAAACGTGACGTCTACCGGATCCTCAGAAGCATTGATTCGTTTCAACAAGTGCCCAATACGCCGCTCGGGAACTTCGATCTCGATTTGCCAGCCGCCATCGGGTGTAACCACTGTCATCAGGTTCTGCCCACGATCAACCGGACGCTTGAGCAAGTTGTTACGCACTTGCCAGTTAACCACCACGCCATTGGCAGGACTTCGCACAACCAAATTCTCGGCCTGCTCTTTCTTGATATTGAGCTCCCGTTCCAGGCTGAACATCGACTCTCGGGCCCGATTCAGCTCGCCGTCGAGCATGATTGCTTCGTAGGGATCTTGCCGTTCGACCTGCCCTTTGGCGACCTGGTACTTGCGAATCTGTTCCTTCGTCTGGTTAATCTGACCTTCGAGATTTTGAATTTGCACCATCAAGTCATTGTTCGTCATCCGCGCGAGAACTTGACCTTGCTCAACACGCACCTCGTCGCTTTCGGCAATGAACACTTCCTGCAAAATACCGTTTACCTGTGCGTAAACTTCGTTCTGCAGCTTCGGTTGCAGCTGTCCGTTGGAACTGAGAGTAAACGGATATGGGAACAAAGCGAAAAATGCAATCAACCCACCAAGCAAACAGAGCAACAACAATGTCTTAGGTAACTGGCTGCCTCGAAACGGCCGCGTGAAGCCTCCCAACGCCTTCCATAACGGCATCAGGAACAGCCCATGATGTTCGATCGCATTGGTCAACGCTGATTGGCTGTGATCGGAAACCACCTCCGCTCTCTTCTTGAGCATCGGGTCGATCGTCGAATCTTTCAGCTGCTCGATAATCAGCGCACCGATAATCGCCTGCCGCTCTACCTGCTGCTCTTGCGCATTGTTAGTCGTTGATTGATCGCGCAGCGGGATGACGGCCAACATCTTAGTGTGTGACTTATCGATATAATTGTGCAACCGTTTTTCGATTTGGGGCGGCAGGTTCTCATCGTCGCCTCCGTACCAAAATGGCTCGTTCGTCTTGACGATCGCTTTGGTCAGTTTCTGTAGCTGCTTGACCTGTTCGGCACGTCGCTCGATAGAATCCAATCCACTGACCGCTTTGATCTGACAACGACTGCCGTTAGTCAGCACGACGCTGACTCGATCACAGTCAAGTATCCGGCGGCTCTCGTTGGCAATCACATACGAAGTCTGCTCGGGATCAAGCCCGCGATGGATCTCACGGACGAATGTATCAATCTGTTGCCAGAGTGCCTGCTGCTGCCCAAAACTTTGCAGCTTGTGGTTGTTCAGGTAGTTGCTGGCGATTTCACACATCTGCGTCAGGAACCGCAGATACCCGCGCTGAGTAGCCGGACCTGCGCCCGGTCGCTGGAAGATCTCAACCAACCCCATCGTCTGACCGTTTACGGTAAGCGGTCCGACAACCAGCAGTTGGTCGGTAGGGTTACCCGCGTCTTCGTTGTCAGCAAAGCCTGAATTCGGCGGAATCAAAGCAGCTTCCCCCGCCGATCGCAGCTGAGTCAACAACGCCGAATGCCGCGCCTGAGCCACCGGATCCTTGGCCAGCGGCAGTTGATCCAGGTTGATGTGATACTGCAACTCCAACGCGCCCGTTCCGTTGACGTCCAGCCAAACCGCACCACCTTCAGACGCCAGTGCACTGGTCGTCCGAATCAGGAACCCCTGGATAAAATCGGGTAGCTTCGATTCCGACTTGGCCAGCGCCGTGATCTCGCCCACCAGGCTTTGGATTTGTTGTTTCGTTTTGTCGACCAGCTCCTGATCAATGCTTTCGGAAGCACTTTGGCTCGTCTGAAATCGCTGCGGCAATTCCTCTGCGGGCTGATCCTTGAGCGGCTTTCGTCGCCGTCTTTGGTCGGCAATATCGGAGCTGGGAGTAGTTATTTCTTTTCGCATGCGTCTCGATCGAGCGGAGTGGTCGTTTTGTTTACCGGTAGGATCGCGGACTTTCTAATAATTCTGACATGCAAACAAGTGCGATATCCCGGCGCTTGCTGGCCGAATTTGTGCAAGTGAGATAGGCAAAACGCAAATAGGCGATAACAATATGGAATTACATTGTTCGAACAATTCGCGACGATAGCACAACCAGTCGCGAACTGGCTCGGCAGCCTCATATTGCGGCCGATGCTAGCGGTTTCGAAATATACTCCCAGACTCAAGTGATTGAATGCGACTGATTGGAAACTTGCCGGACCAAAAGCAAGCCGAGCAATTTACGGCCCATTTGTTGACTCAAGGCGTTCATTCGCAGGTCGACAACGAGGACGGGAAGTTTGAGATTTGGATCAAGGACGAAGACCAAATCGATGTGGCCACCAAGAGCCTCGACGATTTCCGCCTGAACCCTGACGATACAAAGTACCGCGACGCGGTTTCCCGCGCTCGAGCGATCCAGGAAGCGGAAATCAAAAAGCGGACCAACCTGGCAAAAAATGTTGTTCAGGTTTCTGGAGGCAAGGTCCCGAGAAACCATCCGCTGACGATCAGCCTGATTGTCATTTGCGGCATAGTCGGCCTGTTGACGAACTTCGGGGCACTGAACACCCAAGCGACTTTCCGAGCTCTTGCGTTTAATGGAGTTGCGGACCCTGCGGCGACCGAATTATTGATAGCAAGTGATGGTGACGTCGAAGCCCCGGCAGTCCGATTTGCCAGTCTGCAGAGAGGCGAAGCATGGCGGTTAGTCACACCGATTTTTCTGCATCATGATGTGTTCCACCTGTTGTTCAACATGTATTGGCTGTTCCTCTTCGGTTCGCAGATCGAACATCGTTACGGCAGCTTCTGGCTTGGTTTATTAGTGATTGTGTCAGCAGCGTTTTCCAATTTTGTGCAATGCGCCGTACCCATCGATGTTGGTGGCTCAGCCCCCGGTATGTTGGGCGGGTACCTGGTCAATGGCTTGGGTGGTATGTCCGGAGTCGTGTTTGCGCTGTTCGGGTTTGTCTTGATGCGGATGACGTACGATCGTTCCAGTGGTTTGTTCGTCCCGCAATCAACCGTCATCATCTTGTTGGCCTGGCTGGTGTTCTGCATGACACCGATGGCGACTTCGCTGGGATTCGGACAAGTCGCAAATTGGGCCCATACGATTGGGTTGCTGGTCGGATTGATCGCTGGATATTGGCCAATTCTCCTGGCAAAACAATAACGCGCTAACGCGTTAACGGCGTTGCGAACAAGTAAGTGGCAATCGAATACAAAACCAATTCGTTCGATATCCTTGGACGCAACATCCAATTGCGTGTCCCTGCGGATCCGAACCAGTTGCTGGAAGAAGCGGCCAACAATGACGACAAAGATCCGTACTGGGGGAAGGTCTGGAACGCTGCAGTCCCATCCGCGAAATGCGTTCTGCGAACCAGCTGGCCGACCGGAACCCGAGCCCTTGAGCTTGGATGCGGAACCGGCTTGCTGGGAATTGCCGCCCAGTTGGCTGGACTGAAACTGACGTTTACCGACCACGTAACAGATGCGGTTAGCTTGGCCGTTGAAAACGCCAAGGCCAACGGTTTCCCGGAATCTGAAGGACGTTTGCTCGATTGGCATCAGGACCAGAACACACCAGGCATCGAGACGTATCCGGTCCTACTGGCCAGTGATGTGCTCTATGAAACGTCATTGCATCAAGCACTATTAAGTTGTACGGATCGCATACTCGAACCCGGCGGCTCGTTACGGATCGGCGACCCCGGGCGAGAAAACGCTCGGGCGTTTCTCAGGCTCGCCAATACGCAAGGCTGGAGCTTCGAGCTATTCGACGAAAACCTGCGACAAGTCGGCGTTCCTGCGCGGGCGCAGTTTCAATGGATCGTTTTGCGGCGTTAAAGCGGCGTTGAAATCCCGATGAATGATCCGCTCGCTACTTGATTTGCGTTCCGGTCCCGGCGTTCTGGGCCGGTCGTTGAAGTCGCGAACGATCGAACTGCTGGCGGGCTTGGAGCGATTTTCTTTCCACACGCTCGAAACCAGGAGGCGTTGCCGGACGGACGAACCAACGGAAGAAGCTCTGAATCTTAGCCAGCTTGCTGTTCTTCTGGCGATTCTTGAACTCAAACACCCTGCTGGTCATGTTGTTTTCCTTTGGATTGTAATTTGGTGCATAGATGTGCAGCATGATCGGCAAGAACAATTCATCGCGAGACAGCACGAGGTCAATCTTTTTATAGTTCCGTGCATCTTCGATCCGCTTGGGCACGGCTTCCAGCCAATACTCGTTATCGACACCTTCCGGCGTGGTGACTCGCACCCAGAACCGATTCAGAATATCCTCACGACTGGCACCAAACAAAAACGGGATCGGGCTGTTCATCAGTCCCTTGCCCTGCATCTCTGGTGGGATCTTTGTCTCGTATAGTTTTTTGTTGACGAAATCAAACTCGTGGATTGCCTTGCCGTCACAAATCCATTTCTCTTTCGCGCTGATGTCAGAACGCTGTTTGTAGTCAGGTTCTTTTTTATCATTCAACTCGAAATCAAAAATGGCAGACGTTTCGTAGCATGCCTGGTCGGGCGAAGCAAAACGGATCTCACCTTGCATAATCGCGGCAGCGGCCAGTTGATTGTTGCTCGGATCACGCCAGTTGCAGAGCGAAGTGTCGTATTCGAAACGGGTGAACTCGCACTTGTAACGCTTGACGTCGCTGCTTTTCGATTGCCAATGCGTGAGCAATTCATCGAGAAACTGGCGATGTTTCGGCCCCATCTTCGTGTACCATTCTGGCACCATCGGACTTGCCGCCTGTTGAGGGGGAATCAGTCCCTGTGCCTGAACGGCGCCCTGACTCTGAATCGCGTTCGGGTCCTGCTGGTTGGTCAGCTGCCCTTGAGTATTGTATTGTTGTGGTTGCTGCTGGTTTTGCGTGCTTTGAGCAAAACAGGGAATGCTCGAAACGACAAACAGGCAAACAACGGAAACGACAGACAGACTATTCGAATGCATGGATTCTTCCTTGATTCAAACGCATTACGCGCATTACGAATACGAATTACAAGTCGGAGAGATTAGCAAAACAGAATCAGACGACCTAGGCGAATCACCAGTGCTAGCCCGCTACCGGCCAGCCCTGTTGTGGACTGATAAACTACGGTCAAAGGACATCGGGAAAAACATGGAGGCATTTGGGTTTGAGTTGCCAAAAACCTGCAATTGAATGCTTAAAGGAAAAACACGGAGGCACAGAGGGGACGGAGAAAATCTGCTGTTGTCTCCTCTGTGATCTCTGTGCCTCTGTGTTTCAATTCCAGTAGTTACGGAATGCTATGCAAGCGAAACCGAACCCCGCGCGTGGTTTAGAAATGAATGATCGACCGTTACGGCTCTCGTCGTTTCACAGATCCTTGAAGCGTACCGTTTTTTGCCGTTTTATTCGAAATTGCAAAAAACCCTTAGGCTTGCGTCCAATATTGGAATCCAATGTCGGTATTCCTTCTGAAGCAAACCGGATCGCAATAATCGTTGAATGCCTGGTTTGCCATTTGGAAAACACAAATGCTTCAACCTAAGACCAATGCCAGTCTCTAGAAATTCAAGATTCAAGCGTTAGTGAAGCATGGTCTGCGTTTTATAGAATTGGTCTAAGTTTTATAGAATCTATCGACTCTGGAGAAAATCATGTTTCAGTTTCCGAACAGTTCCATCGTTCGATCCACAATCGCCTGCGTTTTTCTTTTCCACTCATTAAGTTGTGTGTCGCAAGAAAAGGAAATAGCATTTCCGACGGGCTGGGATTTTGCGCGAGTATTTGTTTTTGAATCGCCCACCGAGTCGGATCTCGTTCCCGGTTTCATGGATTTTGCATGGTCAGGTAAAGTAGTCGGTCTGGCCGAAGGAAAGGTATCTGTACCGGCTGACGCGTTTGTTGGCGTTGAAATCAAAAGAGTTAGCGGATACGAAAAATTTCTTGACGGCTTGCCGACCGACGGAATTCAAAGACTGGATTTAAAGAAAATAAAGCTGACCAACCAAACGATCAGGCAGCTTGAACGCATCAAGTCCCTAAGGCAACTTAACTTGACTGGCTGCTCGGTTGATGCAGTCGACGTTGAACAAATTCAGGGTTGGCCAAACCTGCAACACCTGCAATCCAACGATGCCAAAGAGTCACCAGAGCTCCATCGCGTGCTCGTCTCCATGGCGTCAAAGTCACCAAAAATGCAATTTTTCTTTGAGAGCACTGCATTGAAGCTTGATGAAGTTCGTCAATTTCGCGGACATGAAGCCCCGCTTTGCATTAAAGTCGTTTTCGATTCCGACGCCGTTGAAACGATGCAAGCTCTCAGTGAAATCCCAGGGCTTGCTGGACTCACTGCACAATTCGGGAGTGAGGCTCCACCAAAAGAGTTTCATCATTCATTTTCAACATTGAAGCGTCTGATTTGGATCAGTTGGAATGGCGGGAAATTGGACCTTGATCTTCTTAACTCGCTTTCGAAAACAACCAGTGTCAAGAATTTACTCGTGCAGGGAGGTTTTGAGGTTTCCGATGAGTTCGTGGAAAACCTTCCTCAATGGAAAACCGTCGCTTCGGTTAGCTTCAATCGTCCACTGTCGGAGTATCAACAGAAAATCTTGCCCGATATTCTTTTGAAGATGCCAGGTGTCAGCAGGCTTCCTAAAGTCTCCAACGTAACTTCAGAGCAGATTGATTTCCTCATGCAAAGAGAATCAATCAACGATCTGAAGATTGAGGGGCTTGGTGAAGGAGCGACTGCCGCCCAGGTAGCACGGGTGATCGAGAAGCATGACGATTTGCAATTCCTTACCCTGAGCGGAGTACCTTGGACGAAAGAACTGGCCAAGGCGATATGCAAACGTGACCGACTTGCACAACTTAGCCTGAAGGTCGATGACTTTGATGGGCGCTTTCTGGATTCTGCGGACCAGTTGCGCCGACTGGAGTCAATGACTCTGGAAGTTAACGGAAACGCGATTGACCTGGCAGCTCTTGGTGAATTTCCGAATCTTGGATCACTGCAAATCTCGCTGAATGCTTTCGACAAGAGCCAATGGTCGTTCATCGCTGATGCGAAAGCATTGCGAACTCTCTCGGTGTTAAGCGGTTATTGTGATGATGAAATGGTGCCATGGATCAAGTCGAATCCATCGCTCCACAACTTCTCAACGTACCAGGTCGCGTATTTCACGGATGCTGGTGTGAAAGAGCTGAGCACTTGCGACCATCTCGAGTCGTTGATCGTGGGAGGTTTGGTTTCCGAGGATGCGGTGATGCTTCTACGAAAGCTGCCAAAGCTCGATTGGCTCCATGTATCGTCTGATTTGATTGATGAAGAAGCGAAAAAACGGATTGAGGCAGAGTTTTCTGACTTGGAGTTTTTTTCGCTGCGAGAATTTTCAGGCGCGGTGACGCTGGGAAAGGACAAGATCATTCGCCAAGTGCCGGACGATGGACGTGACGCGCTTGATGCCCTCGAAGGGAAAACGCTAGAGGAAATGATGGGGGATGCGTTGACCGATGAGTTGCAAGGACAAATGAAAGGTCAAGTTGTCCTGGTTGAGTTTTGGGGTACGTGGTGCGGACCGTGTCTCCATTTCATTCCGGAGTTGCAACGATTGCAAAAGAAGTATGAAGCTCGTGGCTTTAAGGTTTTGGCTGTTCACTCCAAAGCCGATGCCGACACAGCGAATGACTATCTGAAAGCCAACCCCAAGCCCTGGCCCAATTTGATTGACTCAGATGGAACAATTGAAGAGTCGTTTTCCGTTCCGAGTTTCCCAGCGACGTACATCTTTGGTACCGATGGTAAATTGAAAGTTGCCGTTCCGATGCGGCATAATCTTGGCCCCGTATTGGAGCGATTTCTTGATGATCCATCAGGTTAGGTGGAACAAGATTTACTGCTTGATGCCCTGCCCCGGCTAGTCGGCCAAAGTAATTACTTACTGTTGTTGCTGCAGTATGATCTGCTGCACGATCCGGTAGACTCGCGGCGCGGCCAGCTCTGCAGCGTCGATGACTTCCTGCCCAGATGTTTCCGCCAGGACGTCTGGTTTGGCAACGTTGGAAACGATCGAAAGGCCCAGGATTCGCATCCCAAGTATCGCCGCCAGATTGACTTCTGGAATTGTCGACATGCCAGCAACGTCAACTCCGATCCGCCGCAGCATGCGGTATTCAGCACGAGTTTCGTAATTGGGCCCCATCATGCCGCCGTAGACTCCGGAGTGAATAACAAAGTCATTCTGCCGGGCACAGCGCTTGGCAATTTCAGCCAAACCATGATCATAGGCATCGGTTCGAACACCTGGCCGACCTTCAGTAGCAGGCGCGGTTGTCAGCGGCGAGGAACGAAACATCAAATCGAGATGCGAATTGATAATCATAATTTCGCCGCTTTTGAACTTTGGATTCACGCCGCCTGAGGCATTGGTCACGATCAGAAACTCAACGCCCATTTGCTTCATCACGCGAACGGCCAATGTTGCCTTGTCCAGCGAGTGCCCTTCGTACAAATGAAATCGCCCGTTCAAAGCAATCACAGGCTGCGACTCCAGCGTACCGCAAATCATCTCGCCGGCATGGCCCATCGCGGTGCTGGCTGGAAAGTTAGGAATCTGTTGATATTCGATTCGCTGAACATTTTCGATTCGCTGGGCGAGAACCCCCGAGCCAGTACCAAGAATAATTCCGAAGCGAGGCGGCTGATCGAAAAACTCTTTCAGATATGCAGCAGCTTCCTGCGCACGATCGTCTATGGATGGAGTGGAATTCATTAAATGAGTAGCAAAGGACTGAGCCTGGGGCAAAAGCGTGTTTTGTTTTAGTGTGGCAAGAGCTGAATGAAAAGTGACTGTTGCAAATCTTCTAGCTGGGCTTTACCCCGAAACACTTGAGCGGCAAGGCGTTAGCCGCTTGTAGTTCAAGTTCAAAGAAACCCTTTTCCTGATGCAGGTTGCAGGATACATCCTAGTGGTCCTTCCAAGGTGAATTGAATAGTTTGTGTCTTGTGTCCTAGTTTTGGGTGCCATGTTCACGCCTTTCCAACAACAATCCAACTCCCCGCAATGGCATGCTTACGCTGGGGATGAGGCAATGGTCAACGCTGGCGTGAGCATGCTTGGTCGGTATGGCACACATAACCGCCACCGCTCGCGTAAACATGGCACCCGTCAATTCAGGTCTGACGAACTGGTGGCTCATCCAACCTGAAATGAACGGTTCGCCGGCACCACGAACTGGTCACGCAGCTTTGCAGGATCACTAGCCTTCGGCCGCCAGAACTCCCATGACGAGCTTGGTCAATCGTGGCTCTGCTTCACCGGCGACTTTTATAATCTCATCTACGTTGGCTGGTTCTAAAGCATCCGCCAGGCACATATCCGTGATCACCGAGAACCCGACAACTCGCATGCCGCTGTGAACGGCTACGATGACTTCGGGTACCGTCGACATTCCAACCACATCGGCGCCGATCAGTCTCAGGAAACGATACTCCGCCCGCGTTTCCAGATTCGGACCGGCAACGGCAACGAAGACTCCTTTGTGCACGACCATGTCTTCCTGGCGACCAATCGAAAGTGCTCGATCAACTAGCGCTTGCGTGTAGGGCTCGCACATATCCGGGAACCGGGGTCCGAGACGATCATCGTTGATTCCAATCAATGGGTTGTCGCCCATCAGGTTAATCTGGTCTTCGATCATCATGATATCGCCGGAGCGGTAGTTTGGATTCAAACCGCCACAGGCATTGGAGACCACCAGCAGCTCAGCACCCATTGCCTTCATCACCCGGACCGGCAACGTGATCTCTTTGAGCGGGTAGCCTTCGTACATATGCAGGCGACCTTCCATCGCCATCACAGGCAGTCCATTCAATTTCCCGCAAACCAGCCGCCCTTTGTGGCTGGTGGCCGTGGACTTGGGGAAGTTGGGAATATCCGCATAGTCGATTGCCGCAGCGACATCGATCTGCTCGACCAAGGAGCCAAGCCCGGTACCGAGGATAATACCAGCCTTCGGAGTCTCACCCCACTGTTGCTTGATGTAGGCCGTGGACTCGGCAATTTTGTCAAATAGATCGAGCATAGAATCGCTTCCCTTTCCAAATTTTTCAAAGGAAGACGTTAACCGATGCACAGCTTCTTGCAAGTAGACCGACCGCCAGGCAACCGTCTGGGCAAGGCGCCCAAAGACGAATACGCGAGCCTACACCGGGCTAGAAAACAATTTAACTTTTCAAAGAGACCGACCTAATAGACCTGCCTAACGGATTGGAGTGCTCTGACCGCCGACCAAGCCTCATTCTGGTTACAAACAAAGCTCGATTGGAGTCTCTTCGCACTTCCGGCGTCCTCTCAACTACGTCTATCGACTGAGCTGAGTAGCATTGGGAGCAGCTGCCTGTTTCGCCTGTTTGAAAACGATACTGTCGATTAGCTTGCGCTCGGTACCTTTCACCAAATCGGCAGTATCCTGCTCGACAGTAAAGATTACAGCAACGCGGCGTCCATCTTGTGCCGTAACGTGATAGTACAACCAGTTGAACTGGATGCCTTCTTCCACGCCTTCCACGGCCACTCGCAACACTTCGTAGCCTTGCTTGGACGTGTCCCGGCCAGCGTCAACAACGCGGGCTTCTTTTTGGCCGATGATCTGCTGCACCTCTTGCTGGAACTGGCTGAGTGAAAGAGGTGACTCCTTCGGTCGGCTTGGTTGCTCGCTGATATTGCATTGAGCGATCAAGTCTCCGCCATCAACAAACCGAAAAACCGCTTCGTCGTCTTCGGCAACGATCACTCGCCAGCCAGTATCGTGAGTCAAACGATAGGCGTTGTTCGGACGATTGAACGCAAACGAAAACTTAATCTTCTTCCCTTTGAACTGGCGAGCCATCCGGTCCTTGCTCAGCAACGGGTTGGCAGCAGCCGGCACGATCCGTGTGTCGATCTTGATTTTCCCTTCGAAGCCAGGTGCAAATGCGCCGGGGCGACGCTCTTCGTCGATCGCCAGTCGAATCGCCGTCACCATTTTTTTCTCTAAGTCGAATTGGGCGATCCCTTTGATCGTAGCTTCCGATCTGGCGTCATCGACTTGCCCGCGGACTTTCCCGAAGATGTAGACTTTGGCCATGCCGGATTCGACGGACTTCACCATCAAGTTGCAAGAGCTGGAGACGATCCGATCGTAGGCCAGGAATCCGCCAAGCTGCTCTTTTTCAACCGGCCACTTCTCGCCGACTTCGACGTCCGTTTTGTCGAACAGGGTTGTGAAAGACAATGGGTCGCCCGGATTCTTCAGCAGCTCATATTCTTTCTGACTAAGCACACCGCCGATCGACGCGATCTGAAGCTCACTGTCCCCGGACGAGTCTTTGATCCGCGCCAGCAGCAATCGGTTCTCGTTTTCGAGCTGCGGATCTTTCCGTTCGGTGCCGGTCTTGATTTCGGCTGCAGCTTTTTCAAAAACACGAATCGCTTGCGGACCGCTCTTGCTGGATTCAGAGATTCGCTGATCGAAATGGAATTGACCGCGAACTTCCAAAGGCACGACCTTGGCGTTCGCCTGCTCGCCGGCTCCATCTGCGATTACAGATCCAAGATACTGAATCTGAGTTTTGACATTGAGTGTCTGGTCGGCCTGCACCTGATGCACGATATCGTACGTTTGGGCACACAAGAAATCGCTAGTGCAAGTGACCAGCAAAATAGACATCGTGAACCAACAAAAAACCGTGCTTGGAATATTGATGTTTTTTTTCATATTTTTACAACTTTTTTCACAATATTTACGCCGGCAGGACGAACTTAGGATACTGCCACACTGGACTTTCGTTTGTCATCGACTTACGCGAGTTCAACGATTTGTTTCAAAATGAGAAACTCGTCTTCTTCCGCGTTTTTTGTCGGGTTGTCGGTTTAGCTTCTGCCAGCTAAACGGTTAACCAAACAGCTCGAAAAAGAACGTTTCGCCTCCAACGGTGCACCACTTCTGCCAATTTGTGGTGTTTTTAAAAAAACATCGTTATTCGATCGTTCGAATCGCGAACATTGGAATGGGGTTTGCTTCAGTAGAAGTAGAGCCCAGGCGAACCGGTGGTTCAGCTAACCGATTTTGTGTAAACCTTGCGATTGCAAAGTTTTGCAAAAAAGGAAATGCGATGAACTATCTGCGTTAGCCGAACTGTTAGTCGTTTTTGCCGTAAGTGATTGCGGGTCAAAAACGTCTGACAACTGGATACGCGAACACGGAGGATCGCCAGAGAACAGCAGGAGCTCTGAATGAAACCAATTGGAATTGGGCCGTTCAGGCAGAAGGAGTTAAATTATGCATTCCGACTATAAAAGCCAGTCTATTCGTGAACTTCGCGATCAACAGGTACGGTATGCGCCTCGAGAAAAGAAGATTGAGCAGATCGACTGCGCCGAAAAATTACTGCAGGATTTGCAGACGGATCGAAATTACAATTACGAATACGTTTGCTTCCGAATAACTGGATTTCGCGCTGAGCAGTCTCCTATCATTCGCATCAAAGGTGCTGACCTCATCCATGACCTTTACTGCTTCATTGAAGACATGTCAGAGTCCGCCAATATTCGCGCGGTGGAAACTGGCCAGCCGGTTCATACGGTCGAACAGCTTAGCAAGATGTTCAACGTATCTTCAAAGACCATCTCCCGCTGGCGTCAACAAGGCTTGGTCAGCCGTAAATTCATTTTCGACGGTGGACGCAAACGAGTAGGCTTCCTGCACAGCAGCGTTGACCAGTTTGTCAAAAACAACCGCGACAAGGTCAAGCGTGGCGAGCGATTCAGCCAGCTTACCAAGCGTGAGAAAGACGACATCATCGAACGCGCACGGCGATTAGCCAAAGCTGGCGGATGCCCTGCCGAGGTAACCCGGCGGATCGCCAAGACAATGACCCGCAGCGTGGAAACCATTCGCTACACGATCAAGCAATTTGATCAGCAGTATCCCGACATCGCAGTCTTCCCTGATCAGACAGGTCCACTGAACCTGGAAATGAAGGAACGAATCTATTCCGATTTTCTGTCAGGTAAATCTGCGGAGTCGATCGGCAAACGGTACTGCCGCACCAAGACGACGATCTATCGCGTGATCAACGAAGTGCGTGCGAATATGATCATGGAACTTCCGCTGGACTTCATGGACAACCAGGAGTTCCATCGCAAGTCGGCGTATAAAAAGATCGTCGAATCGGCAATGCCGGTTCCTGAAAAGGCGACTCGCAAGACGAAGCCACCGGCAGGGTTGCCTCGCTATCTGGCATCGTTGTACGAAAACGCATTGTTGACGCGTGAACAGGAACAGTACTTGTTCCGGAAATTCAATTTCCTCAAGTGCCGAGCCAGCCAGCTTCGCGAGAAGCTGGATCCGATGAAGTCGCGAGCTTCGGAAATGGACGAGATTGAACGCTTGTACGATGAAGCGGTCATGGTCAAGAACCGGATTGTTCGATCGAACCTGCGACTAGTCGTTTCGATTGCCAAGCGTCACGTGAATTCAAGCGATGATTTCTTCCAGTTGGTCAGTGACGGGAACATGTCTCTGATCCGCGCGGTTGAGAAGTTCGATTACTCCCGTGGTAACAAGTTCAGCACGTACGCCAGCTGGGCGATCATGAAGAACTTCGCTCGCACGATTCCGGACGAGTTCAAGCAGAAGGACCGGTTCCGTCCAACTTCTGAAGAACTGTTCATGGCACGTGAAGACCAACGCTCCGATCGCTACATGCTCGAATCGGCACAAAGCCGCCGTGAGATGCAGATCAACAGCATCCTGGAAAGCCTGGACGAACGCGAGCAGAAGATCATCATCAGCCGTTTCGGCCTGGATTACAGTCAGGAACCGCAAACGCTGAAAGAAGTCGGTGCGGAGCTTGGTGTCACCAAGGAACGTATCCGGCAAATCGAAGCCCGTGCACTGAACAAGCTGCGTGCGGCTGCCAAAGACGAAAAAATTGACGTGCCAGAAGGGTAACCAACCAACACGCTCAATCAAGATGAAACGAAGGTCGTATGAGAATGCGGCCTTCGTTTTTTTAATGAACGATAAGTTGCGGGCATTCTCAACATTCAACAAGCCGAATCGTCCATGTGTTTTGATCCAGCTCAGGGACAACAGCGACCTCATCAATGCGTGAGCAGAACTCGACGTCGTGATCGTAGTTCAGATTGAGCAAGTTGATACCACCTTTGGTGTTGCTCAGTAATTGGCGCATATTGTGATCTTTCAGATTCTGCTGAGCGACAACCCACTGACTTCGCACAACCAGCGCTGGATCATCCAATTGAATGCCTGAGCCATCGACGCCAGAGTCATTGGCAATGCGGTCAACAACTGCTCCGGCAAACAGTGTATCTTCGGCAGTGATATAACGGTCGGTTCCTGCGCAGCAAACCAGTACACGTTCGCTCTTGCTGGCCTCGGCAACCACCGCAGACAGGTTGTTGAACGCACCGATCAGGATGCGATCAGCTCCACGACAAAACCCCAGCGCCCACGTTCCGTTCGATGTGCACAGAACGATGTCGCGACCTTCGACTTTGTCACGACCGTATTCAAGCGGTGAATTACCGGCATTGAACCCGTCGATAATCTTGCCGCCTCGCTCGCCTCCGATCAAAACGCCACGCGAGGAAGCTTCCCGCAATTCATTGGCCTTGGCAATCGAGTCAGCGATTTCGGCTTGCGGGATAACTCGATTCGCACCGTTCGCCAGTGCGGAAATGATGGTGGACGAAGCTCGCAAAACATCGGTCATGATCACGCAGGTGCCGGAAAGATCTTCCGGGCGGATCAATGATGGAAGGAATCGAACGGCAGCGAGTCTCATATCCGTCGCTTCATAGCTGTTTGGATGTTTCGTAATTTTGATTCACTCGACAGGTCATCCGGCGAGCACTCGCCTGTCTTACAAACACAAACTGGAGTGTCCATCTCAAGATGCCAAACGTCTTTTCTCGCAACCCAAGCTAGACGGTATTCCCAGTCGCTCAAGCTTACTGTGGTGCTCTTGATAGAATTCCGAGAGCCTGCCAAGGACTTGTGGATCCTGCTGTTCCTGATAGGAACCGACGTTGTACCGGGAGTTCGCTTCCAGTTGACAGGGAGGCAACTTCAGAAACTCAAAAACCTTGTCCATCGTCTCCGTCGGTCGACCATTCAGCTCGTCGTTCTCAAGCACGAGAAACTGCTCTCTTGGAAAAACCTGCATCCACTGATTTAGAAAATAGTAATACAGGCCTTGCGCGACATAGTCGTTGGCACGAATGTTACGAATCTTTTGCAGGATTCCTGCCTCACTGAGATTATCAAGCTCATGCAACTGTGACTCAATCGCCTCCGAAAACGAACGGGGCTCAAACCCGGAACGGACGCGATGATGGTAGTGCGAAACCGCCCGCTCGACAGGATCTCGCAAGATCACGATCAATTTCACATCAGGAAAATACCTGGCCAAAACATGTTCAACACCCAGGTAAACATTAGTGGCACTGGCTTCGCCCGCTTGGAAACAACCAGACTCAGGCCGCGGAGGAAAATGCGACTTGTAGAACTCAATATCCCGGTCGAAATTTTCCCACTGGCCACTGGAATTGGCTTGCTCAAACTTCTTCAGACGGACCTGAAAGAAAAACGGTTCTTTCGTGATTCCCGGTAGCACGCGTGGGTGTTCAGTAACAAACTTATGCAATGCGGTGGTCCCACATTTCATGAACCCCAGTAAGAGAAAATCAGGTCCTTTGACGATCCCTTGATTCCAGTTGTCACGGACAAAATCTGGATGTGTCCGCTTCAAAGATGCCTGGATCGCGTCCTGACAATACCCGCGTCCTTCGTCGACCTTACCCTGATTTAAGCAGAGTAATGCCACGTTGAGATGCACGTATTTGAACAAGAACGTATCTTGATGCGACAGCTGCCCAATCGCGTTCACCAGGGCGGCACGAAGGCGTTCAAAATTGGATTCACTCAAACGCGTGCGAACAATCCGATTCAGTATCACGTGCAAATCAGGCGAATCGGGATAAAGCTCCAACAATTCCACGCAAACGCGAACAACAGAATCCTGGTCGTTCAACGTTTTCACAAGCGCGTTTTCCAGCGAAGCATAAATGGTAGCCTCCGCTGGTTCGCTGGCAATTGCCTGCTTGAACAACTCGATTGCCTGATTGAAGTCGCCACGATCAAGGCACTCGTTGGCTTCCGCGAGCAACTGCGAAACACTTTGCTTTGAATCCATTGAATCGGGAGTCTGGCCCATTGGCTATCCAAATTGCAAATTGCTGTAGCAGATCGCTGTAAACGGTTTGTTATAATTCAAGCTGCGCGTCGAAAATTTCCGAAATCCGTAGTCGCATTGGATTCGTCGGGTTCACTGCATTTCGCCCAAAGCTGTTCTTGCTTCAAACTCTTCAAACGCAGGAAGTGCGATTCGTCCACGCGGCGAAAACGGGCAGCACGGAACCTCTGAGTCAGGTGCTTCAGTCGCCATGGCTTGATGGATACGAGCTGCAACATGTCCTTGCCGAAACATTCCAGCAAGTCAGCCAAACCGGAAGTGCCACTCCGCGTTTGCATCCGTTGCGAAGAAGCTCCATGAGCAATCGCCGCTTCTTCCACGAACAATGCCTCCGAATCCGCGACCCCAACGCAGTCCGACAAAAGCGTGTTTTGAAATCCGATCAGTTGCAATGACCTTGCCACATCCAGATCCCAGGCCACTGAATCCAAATGCTCATCGAATGGCAACAGCGCCTTGAGAGCTTTGGTCCGATAGGCCGCCAACCAACTGCTGGGCCCCAGTGGCTTTAGCGAAGCCAACGAGCGTCTGCTGAGCTTCTTCCCGAACCCAACGGCTCTGCGAGCGGCTGCATAATTGTTTACGCCGGCGTTCAGAATTCTTGACGGGCGTGCGGCACTGACAATGATGGGCGTCGCTGCCCCAACCATCGGCTGCTCGAAAGCTTCGTCAACGGGATGGTGCCAGTTCTCGTCAACTTCGATGCCTGGCCTGACCACGACCGTCAGCTCGCCGCCGACGTAGCACATGGCCACGTTCAGCAACTGAATCAGTTCGCAAGATTCGGCCTCAACAAATTCAACTTCGCTATCCAAGTCATATGGATCGTCGTAGGTACCGTCATGGACAACGAGCACCTGACTGTTTTCTGGCCGATAGCGCAGCACGGAAACCAAGGTTTCTTCAAATCGGGCGTTGTCGGCCAGATGGGGCACTATGATCGAGAATCTGGTCATTCAGAAACCTCGCACAACTTGTAGCCTGATTGCTTGCATCTCATCATCAGAAATCAATTCGCGGGACTATTGCAACTGCCGGGACCACACGCTGAAAGACAAGATCCGGACAATATGGAATTTCGGTTGTGTTGATTATCCAGTTGACCAATTCACTAGGATTGCGGGTTGTGCGGCGAGGCCGGAAACTTATTCCGATCAAAAAGCTGTTTGACTCAAGCCAGGAAGGTAATTTGCCGGGGACATTATGGCTTTCGCTCGGGTCTTAAAGAACTTACAAAAGTGAGATACATTTTCTCAACTTCCTGAATCCACGCGGTTTCATGCAACAATACCTGGATTTGTTACGACACGTATTAGCGTCCGGCACAAAGAAATCGGACCGGACCGGGACAGGCACCGTCAGTGTCTTCGGGCACCAGATGCGATTCGATTTGTCGGATGGATTCCCTTGCTTGACGACGAAGAAGCTCCACCTGGCCAGCATCATTCACGAGCTACTGTGGTTTTTGAAAGGCGAGACAAACATCGCCTATTTGAAAGAGAATGGGGTCAAGATTTGGGATGACTGGGCAGATGAAAACGGAGAGCTCGGGCCAGTTTATGGCTCGCAATGGCGATCGTGGAAATGCCCAGACGGCTCGACCGTCGATCAGATTTCTGAGCTGATTGAAAATATCAAAACGAATCCGGACTCTCGCAGGCTTATCGTTAGCGCCTGGAACGTCGCGGACGTGCCCAAAATGAAACTGCCACCGTGCCACACACTGTTTCAGTTCTACGTCGCCAACGGCAAGCTGTCCTGCCAATTGTATCAGCGAAGTGCCGACATTTTCCTGGGCGTACCGTTCAACATCGCTTCCTATGCCCTGCTGACAGCCATGATTGCTCAAGTTTGCCGATTGAAGCCGGGTGAGTTCATACACACGATGGGCGACGCGCATATCTATTCGAACCATCTTGAGCAGGTCCAAACGCAACTCGAACGGACTCCCCTGCCCTTGCCTGAGCTGAAGCTGAACTCTGAGGTCGATTGTATATTCGACTTCACGTTCGAGGACATTGAGATCGTGAATTACGAGTCGCACCCGCATATTAAGGCCGCGGTTGCAGTATGACCAATTTGCCCGAAAGCTCGAAAAACGGCGAAAACCGGCAGGAACTCTCGTTGATTGTGGCTGCCAGCGAAAACAACGTCATCGGTCGTGACGGAGATCTTCCCTGGCATATATCAGCCGACCTGAAGCGATTCCGGAAACTGACGACTGGCCATTGCCTGATCATGGGACGCAAGACTTTTCAGTCGATCGGCCGGATCCTGCCCAAACGCAAGATGATTGTTGTGACCCGGGATACCGAGTTCGAGTTTCCGGGTGCGATAATCGTCAACAATATCGCAGCTGCATTGGAGGCGGCGGCGGAAGATGAGCAGCCTTTTATCGGCGGTGGGGCCGGAATCTACGCCGCTTCTCTGGAATTCGTGCAGTCCATTTTTCTCACGCGAGTCCACGCGGAAGTCGACGGCGATGTCACTTTTCCAGCGATTGACTGGAATTTGTGGGAGTTGGTCGAATCCTCGAGATTTCGCGCAGATGAGAAAAACGACCACGATTATTCGTTCGAAAAGTATGCGAGAATTGCCTCCAAAGGCTAGTTTCAAACGTCGGGAAGGTGTCAAACACACGTATCCGGCGATTTCTTCGAATCTTCAAGCATCGCTATCGTCGCCGAACTTGGGGCGATAGTTCATGGCATGGCAATCGGATTCCATCGCAATTGCCCGGAATTTCCTGTCGCAGCCTTCGATTTTTGGATTTGTCCCTAAATTGCATGAGGATTACAATTAGCGAGGGTACGATCAGGACGATTTGAACTCTACGATATGCACATAGCTTGTCTCTTATGCGGGGTATACCTTGGAAACCAGGATCACTGTCAAAAACGGAAAAATTTCAGACGAAATACAAAATACGATTAAACAAAAAGTATCCAAGCTTCCTAAATTCTTTGATCGAACCACCGGCATTCAGGTTGTCGCAGATATGCGACACACAGACAAACCAGAGGTAGAACTGATTATCTCAGCTGAAGAATCCAACGACTTCGTTGCTTCCGATGCGGCCTCCAACGTGCTTTCAGCCGTCGAGGGTGCGATTCAGAAGATCGAAGTACAACTCAAGAAACATAACGAAAAAATTAAAGGGCATCGTGGCCGAGACACCAAACACATGGATCTCACCGAGTGAACAGAAATCTCGAGTCTCGAATGCCAACAAATACAACACCTTAAGGAAATCATTCATGAAGTTTTCAGATTTTGTCAAAACAGAGTCGATCCGCGCCGAGCTTGCCGCGACTGACAAAGAAGGAGTCATTCGCGAACTCGTCGGTTGTCTGGTCGAATCTGGACAGCTCAAATCCGATGAACAGGAGAACATTGTCGAGGCTATCCTCAAACGCGAAAAACTGGGTAGCACCGGAATCGGGCGCGGTATTGCAGTCCCGCACACAAAACATGCCAGTGTTGACGAACCAGTAGGTACTGTTGGCGTCAGCGCGGATGGTATCGACTTCGAAAGTCTGGATGGGGAAAAAGTTCAATTGTTCTTTATGCTCATCTCTCCTCCTGATCGCCCCGGCGATCACCTTAAAGCTTTGGAGAACATTTCCAAGCAACTTCAGGACAACACGTTCTGTCGATTCCTGAAACAGTCTCGAAATTCGGAAGACATCCAACAGGTCCTCGAAGAAGCAGACAACAATCAGTTTGTGTCTTGAACTCCAGTGATCGCGACGATTAACTCATGCCAGACACTACGGTAAGGACTACAGTGACCATTCAAAATCCGCAAGGACTTCATATGCGCCCCGCGTATATGTTTGCGGAAACCGCGGCACAATTCGCCAGTCGAATTGAAGTGGCCAAGGATAGTGTTCGAATTGACGGGAAGAGCGTCCTGTCGATTTTGACTCTGGGTGCGACCCAGGGTAGCGACGTATCCATTGAAGCCATCGGCGATGATGCCCAGGAAGCTGTAGACACCTTGTCCGGACTGGTCACCTCAGGATTTGTTGCTCCGGATATTGGAGACACTGACTAAGCCAAACGTACTTAGATGGCTTAACCGATCCTGACTGATCGTTGGCGATCCGATGGTTGTTCGAGACTAATAAAGTCAAGAACGATGAAAACGGTAACAACGAAATACGATCAAACTTGCAGTTGGCAACGCACAACGCTAAAGCCAATTTGCGCCACCGATACGAACTCATCGTTCGAAAAAACTCTCTTTTCAGTCGCTCTCTTTTCGGAATTCAGCACGGCAAAGATTCGCCGGCTTGGTCCAAACGAAACAAACAACGTTCATTTACCTTTGCGGTCACCGGCAACAGCCCAGTCGACTGCAACTCTTAATCGGCCCGATTGCTCGGCAAACTACGGCACCATCTGCGGTTCTAATCCCACAGTGAAGACCGATTGCTGGCCCACCCGGCGACACGCTGGATTTTCAAAAGTGGCAGGCAATCCCCTGATGTTTCATTGCATTCCGGTCGCAATAAGAGTCACTAACAACTTGGGGGATCCGCCGATTCGGCAGTCCCTGACAATGAGACAATACCATGAAAAAAGAAATGTTGATCAACTCTTCCCAGGAAGAGGAATGCCGGATCGCCATCATCGAAGATGGACGACTGGAAGAACTTTACGTAGAACGAGCCAGCCAGGACAACTGGGTCGGCAACATCTACAAAGGTAAAATCGTCAATCTCGAACCAAGCATCCAGGCGGTGTTTGTTGATTTTGGTGTCGGACGCAATGGCTTCCTGCACATCAGCGATGTCGAACCGCGGTACTTCCGTCAGGGAGGCTACGACCCCGACGAACTCATGCGACAGGAACGTCAACAGTTCCGCGAGCAACAGCAGCGTAATGGTCGCAATGGACGCGGTCGACGCCCGATGCATTCGACCAGGCCACGGATCAAACCACCGATTCAGGAACTATTCCAACGCGGTGACGAAGTCCTGGTCCAGGTAATCAAGGAAGGCATTGGCACCAAAGGGCCTACTCTTTCGACCTACATCAGCATCCCCGGTCGTTACGTTGTGCTGATGCCTGCGTTGGGCAGGATCGGCGTCTCGCGAAAAATTGAGGACGAAGACGAACGCCGTCGCCTGAAGGATATTCTGCACGAACTCAATCCACCCAAGGGACTTGGCTTCATTGTCCGAACCGCCGGTGCAGGCCGAAGCCGGAAGGAGCTTTCACGAGACCTGTCGTACCTGTTGAGGCTCTGGAAAGTCATTGCCAAACGGGTGAAAGAAGAAGAAGGTCCCGTCGATATCTACGAAGAAAGCGACATGATCATTCGCACCATTCGGGACATTGTCACGACGGATATGGACGCGATTCATGTCGATCGCAAATCCGCCTACGAACGGGCCAAGGAGTTCCTGAAGCTGGTCATGCCGCGGCACGTTGATAAGCTGCATATGTACCAAGGCAAGGACCCGTTGTTCCATAAATTCAAACTGGAAGACGAAATCAAACTGATCAACAGCCGCGAAGTCGCGCTTCCGGACGGCGGTTCGATCGTGATTGATCAAACGGAAGCTCTGGTCGCGATCGACGTCAACAGTGGGAACTTCCGGGTCGATGATTCCGCGGAAGAAACGGCGTATCGGTTGAACCTGGCAGCGGCCAGAGAAATTTCGCGTCAATTGCGACTCCGTGATCTGGGCGGAGTGATCGTCAACGACTTCATTGACATGCGGCGGGAAAAACACCGCCGAGGATTGGAGCGTGCCCTGCGAGACGCGACCAAACGCGACCGCGCCCGCACCAAGATCCTGCGAACCAGCCCGTTTGGCTTGATCGAAATGACTCGACAGCGGATTCGTCCGAGCCTCAAGCGGGCGACGTACGATGATTGTCCATGTTGTTCAGGCCGCGGCGTTGTGAAAACAGCCGAAAGCATGTCGCTTGACGTCATTCGGGTACTGCTGTTGGCCGCACAACATCCAAAGTGCACGAACGTGTCTATGCGAGTCCACGAGACAGTCGCTTCATTCCTGAACAATCAAAAACGAAAAGAATTAAGCGAACTTGAGGATGAAGGAAAGATGGAAGTCCGAATTGTCGGTAGCGAAACGGTATTCCCGGAACACCTCGTGATGGAATGCCGCGATGACAACGGACGCGAAATTCGCCTGGGCCGTTAGTGGTTCGTCAAGAAACAACCGACGAATTTTAAAACCCGACGAAAAAAACATTTGCAGGAGCTACAAACTCCTGCAAATGGTTATGGTTTCAAAATTAAGATTGGTTCGATTGGGTATCGCAAGCAAGTAAGTATTGTCAACTTGTGCCTAGCTCGACAATAGATTGAGCAGGTTGTTGATACTGGTCACCTTCAATGGCAACTGGCTTTGCTCAGCCGTTGTGTTTGGCGTGAATACTAAACGCCATACACTGGCGAAATCTTCAGCCGAATTCACGGTCACGAGTGGGTCGTTGGGAGCGAACACCGCAGTTCGGCGATAAAACTGGGTGTTGTCATCCGAACGGAAGAAGAACGAAAGATCCTCTGGCGTTTCGCTAACCCATGAGCTCAACGATTCGAACTGAGTAAAGTACGTGTCCTGATTAGGCAGCGCCGCTACTATCGCCTCGTCACTTGCCCAGCTATGAGCAATTTCACGAACGATCTCGTAACGGAACAAATCGACGGTCGCTTGGTCATTCTCGTTGAAATCAGCAAGTCGAATTTGTCGTTCCGTCACCAGCTCTCCATCAATGAATCGCTGTGCCAATACGTTTTGGCCGATTCGTAGTGCCTGCGGAAGCGTATTTGATTTGACAAACACGATCGGTAAATCGGCTATCGGATCACGTAACAGGCGACCGTTGAGAGTTCTCAGGTGCAATTCGTTCAGGCCGTTGTCGATCACTTCCAACTCACCGTTAGTCCAAAAATCGTCGGTATTCCGGAAGTTGATTTGTGCGTCCTGGGACCCAAAGTCAAGGATCGTGTCGTTGGCGAACGTCAGGTAGCGATCTGACTGACCACCGCCTCGGAGAAAGTCACCTTCCCCGGTACCACCGACCAGTGAATCAATCCCCTCGTTCCCAAACAACTCGTCCACGCCAGCACCACCGAACAACCGATCCGGGTTAATGCCGCCTCGCAGGATGTCATTTCCGATCCCGCCTTCGATAAAGTCGCTACCAGCACCGCCAAGAAGATTGTCATCTCCTCCACCACCGTCGATCCGGTCCGAGCCGTTTTGACCGGCAATCAAATCGTTGCCGTTGCCACCTTCAATCACATCTTCCTGGCTACCACCAAAAATTTCGTCGTTGCCCGCGTCGCCAAACAGGCGATCGAAACCGTTGCCACCGCCAATCAAATCATTCCCGCCACCACCGAAAATCGTGTCGTTACCAGAACTGCCGAACAGTTGGTCGTCGTCGTCGCCGCCGTCCAGCTGATCGTTCCCAAATTCACCCAGAATCCGATCCTGACCCGTGCCACCAAAGATAAAATCATCGCCGCCGTTACCGTTCAGAACATCGTCGCCAGCGTTACCAATGATGGTGTCAACGCCGGTATCGCCACTGAAGCGATCATTGCCAGCACCGCCTTCCAAACGATCATTGCCAATCCCGCCGCGGGCAAAGTCATTGCCGTTGCCGCCGAAAATCTGGTCCGAGTTATCACCGCCAAATAGCGAGTCATTCCCGTCCTGACCTCTCAGAATATCAGCACCTTCCTGGCCGCGAAGGATGTCGTCGCCAATCCCACCGTCGACGGTATCGTTGCCTTCACCAGCAAACACCCGGTCGTTACCTGCACCAGCGACGATCGTATCGTTTCCAACTCCACCTTGAATCTCGTCATTACCAGTCCCCGCATCAATCGTATCATTCCCGGCACCACCGAAAATCTCATCGAGGCCATCTTCGCCACGGAGAGTATCGTTCCCGTCTCCGCCAAAAATGTCGTCAGCATCGGCGCCGCCGTCAATGGTATCGTTCCCTTCATTGCCGAACAGAATGTCATTGCCACTGCCACCGGAAACGGTATCGTTCCCTTGCTGACCAAAGATCTCATCACGGCCTTCGCCGCCAATAATCACGTCGTCACCCAGGAACCCGAAAACGACATCGTTACCTGAACCGCCATCGACCATATCGTCGCCTTCATCGGCAAAAATATCATCAGAGCCAGCATCACCAAAGATTTCATCGTCTCCATCGCCACCAAAGAGAAAGTCATTCGCATCGCCGCCGCGAATCTCGTCGTTACCCAGATGACCACGCAAACCGTCTCGGCCATCGTTGCCGATCAGGATGTCGTCGCCTGAACCACCATTGAGCCGATCCGTACCCGATCCGCCAATCAGCAGGTCATTTCCAGCGTTGCCAAACGCTCGCGATCCGATACTGGTGTTATTGGTAAACGAGTCGTCACCACCGAACCCTCGAAACTCAACTTCGAAAACCAAAGCTGTTTCGAATGACAGGGTTTCGATACCGGCAAGCTCGACCTGAATCATGTCGGCCGACTCAAAATTCACAGTCGCGGTATCCGACTGTTCCGTCCCCTCGATGATGACCAGATTGTTGGCAACATCAAAGGTGATGCCGGCGAGCAAATGCCGCGGCTCCAGTGATGCATATTGAGCTTGTGACGCGCTAGCGTTCTTACTTGATCTGCGAGAATTCTTAGACATATTTTTTCCGTTACGGAAAGCAGGCATTCTGGTAACTCCAGTTTTGTTCCATTGGGGGGAACCGATATTCACTCGCTCAATGATGCTTGGGGTGCAATCTCAGCCAGTTAAAGCTGTTAAGTTGAACAGTTTAGGAAGATCGGATTCCGGATCTGTAGTGGCGTTTGAGCCGAAAAGTCTACAAAATCCCCTATATATGTTGTAAACAGAGCCTTGTAGCGTTGCAAATAATCCACACCCTGAAGGCTCGAAAAGGGCCCAAATTTTTTGAAGTAGAGCATTAGACGGGTGCGTTTCCAAACAGTCAGGTCGGCAACGTGAACGGCGCAACCAATTGAGACGCTAGCGGTTATCAGTTCGATACGGCTCAAAATCGGAATAATCGCTAAATGTTATCAAACTGTTCAGGTCACATCTGCCGATCTCCATAAGGTCAAGGTGTACCCCTGCGCAAGGGTTACGTGCACATTTTCGAGAACCACAAGTCAAAAATTGAGTTGATCATGGACGATCGCACATTGTTCACTTGGTGCAAACGAATCCTCCTAGCGATTTGTTTACCAGCCTTCCTGTTAACGGTCGCTGACGCGCAGACGATCTACGAAATCTGGACTCCCCAAGTCGGCAAAGGCGAATCGGGATCGGCTTTCGGGTCCTGCGTGTTTCGCAAGAAGCTGCTGCTGAACGATCCGGTTGAAGGAGAGATCTTCCTGGCTGCCAAAGATGCGTATGAGCTGTTTTTAAACGGTCAGCTCGTGCATCAAGGTAACAGCTCCGGAAGCCCCGTTAAGTTCAATGTCAATTCGCTGCTGATTCCGGGGACCAACGTGATCGCGGTCAGGGTCGCACACGGTGCCAGCCCGACAGCTGGCTTGGCAGTCAAGTTTCGCGTACGTGAACAGGATGAGTCGCGATGGCGCAGTCTGACGACTGACGAAAGCTGGAAAACCAGCGTTGGGCCGGCAGCAAACTGGAGCGCGATTGAGCTTCAGGATCGCAATTGGGGGAAAGCCAACAAACTCGCCTCCGTTCGTTTCTCACCGAACGAGATTCGCACTCCAGCGGCCGTATCCAGTTCGGCAACACCTCCAACGCCAACCGGTCCACCGGAAAATCAATTTGCCAGTTCCCGCACCGATCGAGCAAGCCAAACCAGTCCACCCGATCTGCTATCCGCGAATCCAACCACAAACGACAGCAGTCGCACCCCCAAATACCAACTTGGCGGAACGCAGGCGAACAATGATTCAGAGCGGTTCCTGAATAGAACTCCCGATGTCCGAGAAAGCGGAAGCAGCACTCGCGAGGCTTCCAGTGCCCGGCCATCACCTCCCAGTACCCGCCAGGCATCAAGCCGCAAGGATGATTCAGCTCCAAAGTACAAAATGGGCGGGCAATCGCCCGACGTTCCAGTCGGATCAAGGCAATCGCAGCCGACTTCAGAGCCCGGCGCTAGCGGATTAGCGGATCGTTTCACCATTGATCCGGAATTTGAAGTGCAGCAGGTAATGCTCGATTCAGAAACTGGCTCACTGATCGCGATGGCTTTCAACGAATTTGGAAATTTGATTTTGTCGAAAGAAGGCGGCCCGTTGATGCTGGCTGATATCACCAAGCAACCTGGTGATGCCGGTCGAATGAAAGTTCTCTGCAGCCAAATGAAATCTTGCCAGGGGATCCTCCCCATGAACGGCCAGATCTACGTCACTGGCGATGGGCCCTCAGGCATGGGCCTGTATCTGCTGACGGATCAAAATCGTGACGGCTTATTCGATGTCGATCGGGTTATCGTCCCATTCTCCGGTAAACTCGGCGAGCACGGACCGCACGGAATTGAGCTTGGACCCGACGGCATGCTGTATGTCTCTGTCGGAAACGCTAGTGAATGCTCGTCGGCAACTGCGAAAACAAGCCCGTACTATCATTCCTACGAAGCCGATTTGGTTCCTCGCATGGAAGATCCCGGTGGGCACGCCGTGGGCGTGAAGGCTCCGGGCGGAACGATTATCCGAACATCTCTCGATGGTGAGTTTGTCGAAACGGTCTGCGGCGGTGTTCGCAACGCGTACGACCTGGTATTTGACCAACATGGTGAGCTGTTCATTCATGACAGCGACCTCGAAACGAACGTTGGCATGGCCTGGTATCGCCCAACACGAATTTATCATGTGCCGCACGGTGCTGAACTTGGCTGGCGAAGTGGCTGGTCCAAGTTCCCTGATTACTTTGCCGACGTCACCCCACCCGTTGCCCTGACAGGCCGCGGATCACCGTCTGGTGCCACGCTGTATCAGCATTTCCAGTTCCCGGCTCGTTTCCACAACTCTATTTTCTTTGCCGACTGGTCAGAAGGCAGGATCCTGGTCGCGCGACCTGAGCAAAAAGGCGCGGGGTATGAGATGGAAGTCGATACGTTCGTAACTGGACGACCAATGAACATCACGGATCTCTCGGTCGGTGTTGATGGAACCTTATTCTTCTGTACTGGTGGACGAGGAACCGGTGGCGGTGTCTACCGAGTCACCTGGAGCGGCGAAGTTCCGGAAGAGCTGTACTCTTACAAAAACGAATTTGAACGGGTTATTCGCATGCCTCAGCCGAATTCGGCCTGGGGACGCCAGGCACTTGCTCTCCTTCGCAAAGAACTGAACAAAGACTGGGAATCAGCACTCAACGGTATCGCGACTGATACGCGAAATGAAACAGAATATCGATTGCGTGCCATTGAATTATTGTTCTTCTACGGACCATTCCCCAAGTCGGAAGTAATCCAACAACTGGCAACGGATGACGAAGAAATCATCCGTGCCCGGATCGCCAGCCTATGTGGCGTTAAGCGTGATGCAAAACTCAATGCGAACCTGGACCAACTTGTAGCCGACCAAAGCGCGCTGGTTCGGCGTCGAGCTGCCGAAAGTTATTTCCGAATTGGCGAACTGCCACCGGTCGGAAAAATACTTGCCATGCTGGCCTCGAAAGATCGAACCGAAGCAACCGTCGCTCGCAGACTGATCGAACGGGCACCGGTTGAATCGTACCAGGATCGCGTCCTGAACACAGAAGACAGTACGCTGTTCGTCAATGGCGCAATCGCGATGATGACAGCCAATCCAAAGCTTGACTTGGCTTACAAAATCCTGGCCCGTAGTACGCATTTCATGGATGGGTACCTGCCAGACGATGAGTTCGTAGACCTGCTGCGAGCGGCCCAAATAGCACTGGTTCAAGGTCGGGTCGATCCGTTCCAGATCCAAGGCTTCGGTGATCGAATTTGCAGCGAATTCCCAGCTGGAAACGCCCAGATCAACAAACAACTGGCGATGATCATGGGCTTCATGAAGAACTGTACCGCGGGAGATCGGATCCCTGGTTATTTCCAGGACAGTCCGAACAACCCAGCCGACAAATTATTCGTCGCGATGTATCTGCAAAAGATCAGCTCGACGCTCAGTTCCGATAGCCGATTCGCGCTGATTGATTACCTCGAACAAGCCATGCTTACTCAGGAAGGAAGCACCTACCGCAATTATGTGAGCACCGCCATCAAGCAGGTCGCCAAGAATTGCCAAGGCCCTGAGCTGGATGAAATTCTGAAGAACGGAGGCCGTTGGCCGCACGCGATGCTTCAGACTTTCTTCACACTGGATTCACGACTGACACCAGAGCAAGTGCGACACGTGATCGATGCGGATCAGGCGATGCCGAACGAATCTGATTCGTTCTCACGGCGAGTTCGCCTCGGTTCGATTGCGATGTTGGCCGAAAGTAACAATCCGGAAGCGTTTGCATATTTGCGTAAAATCTGGCAGGACCGCCCGGATTTCCGCAACGAAATTTCTCTCGGGCTGGCTCAACAACCTGAAAAGGAAAACTGGGCTTACCTGGTTTCCAGTATGCCAGTTCTCGACGACACGATTGGTAAAGACATCGTCCAGTCGCTGCAGGGGGTCAACCGTCGCCCGAAACAACCACGTCAGTATCGCGAGCTGATTGAAATGGGATTCCGGCTACGCGAATCGGGAGCACTGGAAGTCTCCAACCTGATGAAACATTGGTCCGGTACCGACGTACGGCAAGCCAGCTCCAATTCACTGCCTCGTTGGGAGCAGGCAATGAACCATTGGGTCGAGTGGTTTGCAGGCGAGTATCCTAGCGAAAGACCGATCAGCCAAAAATCGTTGTCAAAGATTGGCAACTATTCGGCAGACCAGGTTTTGGAGCATCTGAACGAGTTTGAAATCCAAGGCAACCCGGCGATTGGTCGTCTCGTTTTCCAAAAAGCGAATTGTATCGCCTGCCACCGAGTAGGTTCCGAAGGAGCTACCTTTGGCCCGGACCTGAGCAACCTGGCAAGCAGGTTTTCACGACGCGAGATCCTTGAGTCAATCATTGATCCGTCGAAAGTTGTCAGCGATCAGTATCGGTCCAAGAAGATCCTGACCGTTGATGGCGAACAGCTGTTCGGGATGTTGATTCGAGACTCCAGCGGCGACTATCTGTTGCAGGACGCAGAAGGCAAGACGATCCGAATTGCCGACGACGATATCGAAGAGATCAAGGAAACGACGCTTTCTTCGATGCCGGAAGATCTGTTGAACAGTTTATCTCTGGACGAGATCTTGCACTTGTTCGCGTACATCGACCGATCAAGCAACAAGAAATCCAACTTCGATCCGTCGACGGTTCAGTAAGGCATGCCATCCGAAATTCCTGCTGAGTCACCACGGTGGTTCGCAGGAGCTTCAAATGCTAGCCAACTGCTTACCTATTGGCTAACCCTATCTGCAAGGACCATAGTGGTCCTTCCAAGCTGAATTGTATAGTTTGTGTCCCTAATTTTAGGTGCCATGCCCTAACTTTTAGGTGCCATGTTCACGCCTTTCCAGCAATAGGCCAACTCCCAGCAACGGCATGCTTACGCCAGGGATGAGGCAATAGTCAACGTGGCGTGAGCATGCTTGGTACGGCACACATAACCACCACGGCTCGCGTAAACATGGCACCCGTCAATTCAGGTCTGCCGAAACACTAGCCACAAAAGCGTATGCCCCGCGTCATTCGTGACGCCGTTCTTTTCTGTTGCTACCGCTCAGCGGTTGATCTAACCTGCCTGCTCGGATAGCGGTTTTTGGTTCCGAACCGGGACATTTCTTTCTTTTTTCCGTTTTCTTGAATAACTCTGCCCCCATCTGATGTTCTATAAGGGTGTGTCAACCAAGTAACCGGAATCGGCAATGAACCCACTTAGCAAACGGCTTAAAAAAGGCGAAGCATCTGCGTTCGCTGAGCTGTATGAAATGCTGGGTGAAAAGCTGTTTCGGTACGCCCACTCGAAAATGGGATCCAGGGCCGATGCGGCAGACCTCGTTCAGGAAACATTTGTCCGCCTGGTCAAGTCACATCGTTCGCTGGGCAAAGCTGAAAACTTGAGCGGCTATGTTTTCGCGACCGCGAGAACTGAAATTATTCGTTGGCACAAGAATCAACAACGGCGAAAACCAACTCCGAACTGTGCAGCGATGCCGCAATCCTTCGAAGGCGACCGCAGCCTCGAAGCCAACGATTGGGTGCATTCCGTATTGGAGCGGCTTGACCCCGTCGACGCCGAGATTGTACGACTCAAAGCGATTTCCCAGTTGACGTTCAAGGAAGTGTCAGCCGCATTGAACTTGAAACAGGCGAATGTAACTACCCGTTATCGACGAGCACTGGCTAAACTTGGCGACCACCTGACAACCGACACGACGACGATTAGAAAATCATGAACAACTCGATTGAAAAACTTGAAAGAATGCTTGGCAATGCCAGTCCAACGGTCCCTGCGGAATTGCAGTCGACTGTTGCCAAAACAGTTCAGAAACAACTCAAACAACAAACACGCCTGGATGACTTGAAATGGATCGGAATGAGCTTCTCGATCCTGCTGCTCGCGTTCGCAGTGCAGTGGATGGTGCTGACGAGTGCTAGTAACCAATGCAAAGAAACTGCAACCATGATCGCTGCGACTGAAGCTGGAAAGCAACTGGCAGCTGAAAACAGTACTGCCAGATCGGCCTCAAATGCGTTCACCAACCAGTTGTCAAATCCAATCAATCAGTCAACCAATCAATAGTCAAATCCATTCTTAGCAACTTCCGGAGTCAACATGCCTATATCCAGAACCGCCAGCCTCTTTGGATGGAGCTTAATAATTGTCGCGAGCCTGTTCATCGTCGTTTCGTCGATCGGCACGTACTCTCTTCGCAAGTTTGAAAGCCGCGTCAAACAACTGCGAGAGTCGGGAGAGATTCCGTCGCTGGATGATTTGGTGCACGTCGTTGAAAATGAGCAGGACGACATGAAATACCATCTCATGAAAGTCATCAATGACAATCCAAATCTCCCCGTCACAGCAACGATTCCTTACGGCAAACAAGGAAACATAATCGTTGACACTGAATCCATCTTGCAATTCGAATTGTTCCAGACAGAACACAACGAAATATTCGTGAATCTTGCGAAGGCAGCGAATGCACCCGAAGCCAGCACGAAAGTCACATTAGACGGCGACCATTTTCCTATCGTTCAGGCCCATAATTTGCTTCAATTCCTGGTTTGGAAGGGAAAAGTACTCGTCGCGAAGAATGATGGACAGTCTGCTTGTGAAGTCGCCGAGCAGCTATTGCAAATTGGCAATAAGTTCAAACGAACCTTCCTGTTAGACACAATTCTTGCCATGTCACTGCAGCAATCTGCATGGGATTTGGTGCATGAAACTGCCAAAAAAGGAATGTTACCCGATGTCGACCTAAAAACTCTTCAAGCAATCGACGATCTGTCGAATTGTGAAGACAACATGCAAATCTACGAGTCTATCATGAGGTCAGAGATGGCAGTTGTAACTCACATGATGTTAAATCCAGAAGCCTTGCCCAGCCGCGCAGAACAGAATGGGCACGAACCAAGCCATTTGGCCAGTTTCGTGAATCAAATTCCATCGGGAGCAGCGATGGTTGCAGGGAACACTTATCTGGATCATATGATGATCGCTATTGAACATAGCCAAGCTCAATTAACGGAACAGATTGGCCTGGCTGAAAAGCACTACCGCTGGAATATTCTGGCGGCATTCGACGGGGATCCGTTGCCAGCCTATCTGACTTTCCGATCGCGATTTGGTGAGCACATTGCTTTTAGTCGCGCAATGCGAGTTCTGTTGGCACTCCATCGTTCGGCGGACGCACAAAATCGTGACGCTTGGCCCGCGGAATACCTTGCCAGCTTGGATCTCCCAAATGAAATCACTTTGGATCCGTTCACCAATGAGGCGATGATTGTCAAGCGGCAAGGAGAAACCTGGCAGGTGTATTCTGTCGGCAGCGATTTCGAAGATGCTGGTGGTGATGCAGGACAGGATGCTGGCGTCGGACTAACTACAACCTGCCAGGACGAGCCAGACCAGGAAAACGAAGACTAGAACCCTTCCCCCTTTCACACTCAAGACGGTGGAGGCCTCAGCCGACACCATCAGAAATCACGAAGCAAACAAAACTCTCCTTCGCCCCCTGGGGGGAGAAGGTGGCCGCAGGCCGGATGGGGAAGCGGAGAAAAACGCGTCGGTAGCGACCCTCTACTGCCCAGCAGCTTTACCAGGGATTCGGGGGTCATGGGCACCTTCGAATTCGCCAGACGCCGGATCAAATGAAATTGCCTGCGACACTCCGACCTCGTCTTTCTTGAGCACACGGTGCCCCATCGTTTCAAAAAACGCAACCTGATCTGGCGGTAGGGAAGTTTCCACGCGCAACATATCCGGAACCCATTGATGATGAACCCGTTGTTCGGCAATCGCGGCACCGATCGACATTTCCAGATCGAGATGGTTGATGATCGCCCAGACGGCTTGGGTAATGATCTTGGGACCTCCCGCTGCACCGACCGTCATGATCGGCGTGCCATCCTTCAGTACAATCGTCGGGCTCATACTCGACAACGGTCGTTTACCAGCCGCGATCGAGTTGTTTTCGCCGCCGATCAAACCGAACGAGTTTGGCGTCCCCGGCGCGATTGAGAAATCATCCATTTGATTGTTCATGACAACGCCCAGCCCCGGGACAATCACCTTGGAACCAAACGAAGTGTTGACGGTACTCGTGATCGAAACCCAGTTCCCGGCTTTGTCGGCCGCACACAGATGGGTCGTATGTTTGCCAAAAAAATTGGTTTCACTACCGGGCGGTACCCCGTGTGATTTGACAACGCTGGTCTTGGACAGGTCAATTCGCTTGGCCAGATCAGCAGCGTAATTTTTATCGACCAGGCCACGGGGGACTTTGACATAGTCGGGGTCACCCAGCCAATAGGCCCGATCGGCAAAGGCGAGCTTCATCGCTTCCACCACCACATGTTTTACCTGCAGCGGGTTGCGTTTGTGCATGGCCGCAAGATCGAAATTCTCAACAATATTTAAAATCTGTGCGACATGAACGCCACCGGAACTTGGTGGCGGGAACCCGAGAATTTCGTAGCCCCGGTAGTTCGTGCGAATCGGCTTACGATCAACCGTTTTATAGTTACCAAAATCCTCTGCCGTCAAAATACCGCCGTTCTGCTTCATCCACTCGGCAGTCTTCCCGGCAAACGGACCGCGGTAAAACCAGTCGACTCCCCCAGCGGCAATCGAACGATACGTAGCCGACAGGTCCGACTGTTTCAGCACGTCGCCAATTTGAAACATGGAACCATCGGGCTTCAGTAACACGTCCTTCGTTCCGGCATACGTAGGCAAATACTGTTTGACGGAGTTGAGTTTCTTCACGTAGGCGGCATTGATCGCGAACCCGTTCTCGGCAATATCAGCAGCTGGCATCAGCAACTGACGGAAAGACAACTTGCCATGTTTACTGACTGCTTTCTCGTACGCCGCCAATGCCCCTGGCACACCGCTGGCCAACGGCCCAATCTGAGACAGCGACCCATCCGGCTTTCCGTCTCGCAGATACATATCTCGACTGGCCGCCCCCGGCGCCATTTCGCGTCCGTCGATTGCAAACACCTGACCGTCGGCTCGATGAATCAAAATGAAGCAACCGCCACCGATGCCTGAGTTGAACCCGTCGACGACGCCCAGCGTTAATGCCGTTGCAATCGCCGCGTCGACAGCGTTGCCTCCCTGCTCGAAAGCCGCAACGCCGGCGTCTGTCGCCAGCGGATGAACGGACGCAACCATGTTTTGTTTAGACGTCGCCGTCCATTCGGCTTGCTGCCCATGAGCAATCGAACTCAACACCAACGAGCAGATGATTGCCGATTGTAATGCCAACGTCAGTCTTCGTTTCTGGTACATTCATTTGCTCCAGTTTGTTCGTCCGATTCTCAGGTCGACTGAATTGTACGTGATCCTTGCTGGCAGCCAAAACAGGTCTCGCCCCGAAAGATAGAAATGCATCCAAATCGCTCAGCAGGTAACGCCTATTGTCTGGAACGAAAGTACGTCACCGAACAATCCATCTTTGATCTCGAAACCGAGCGAGTCTTTGAACGAAGCTGGGTTTGCGTTTGCCGGGAAAGCGAACTGCAATCGGATCGAGGAGCGCGGCGGTTTGAATTGGGAGCCAACAAGCTCTTCTTGATCAAGGATGCGTCAGACAACATCCGTGCATTCCGGAATTTCTGTCGCCATCGCGGCAGCCTACTGGTAACCGATGGTAACTGCCAGAAAATTGGCAAGCGCATCCAGTGTCCCTATCATGCCTGGACCTACGAGCGTGACGGCAAATTGGCCGCCGCGCCAAACATGGACGGCGTCGAAAGTTTCTGCTCTGACGATTTTGGGCTCATCGACATACCATGCGAAACACATGGCGGATTTGTCTGGGCAAGCATTTCGCCGGAAAAATCGCTTGAGCAATTCTTGCAGCCGCTTGAATCACATTTTGCAGACTGGAGCATTTCGGAACTGCAAGTCGCCCAGGAGATCACGTATCAAGTGAATGCCAATTGGAAACTGATTTTCCAGAACTACAACGAGTGTTACCATTGCCCAACCGTCCACCCTGCCCTGAACCGACTGACTCCGTATAAAGACTCGTCAAACATGGTCGAATCGGGACCGATTCTCGGCGGGCCAATGCAACTGTCGGATGACGGCGAAACGATGTCGATGGATGGCAAACGCGTTGGCCAGCAACTTCCGAAACTGAGTGCCCAACAAGCGAGATCCATTCATTACTTTACGATCTTCCCAACAATCTTCCTCAGTACCCACCCGGACTATGTCCTGGTCCATCGCATCGAGCGAATCTCAATTGGTGAAACCAGAGTAACATGCCAGTTCCTGTTTCACCCGAACAGTTTGGCTCAGGACAATTTCGCCCCGGGACCTGCTATCGAATTCTGGGACATGACCAATCGGCAAGATTGGGAGGTCTGCGAACTTGCCCAGTCCGGCATGGAAGAAAAAGGTTATCGTCCTGGCCTATACTCCAATCTGGAAAGCGTCCTGGCCGCCTTCGACCAGTACTATTTCCATGAGTTGCAGCGAGAGTAAGCAGGGTTGATCTCGAATAAGCAGCATTAGGCTGTTTCGCCTGAATCGAGCTCGCAGTTCTTTCCGTCTGAAGGAACTACCAACAAGAAACTATCGAATTAAACCCGAGCACTATTTTGAATCCGATAGCTCGTGAATCGTGTTGTGGATCTTGCCTTCGATTCGCTTGCCAGTTTTTGACTTGAACGAGTACACAATCTCCATGCAACGCGTCGGTTGGATTGCGGGAATGCTCAGTTCGATCGTTTGCTGATCTGCTGACAGCTTGACCGCTTCGACCTTCAATTCCTGTTCGTCGTAGTGTTCGGAACCGTAGTTCTTAGTACGTTTGATCGTCCATGTTTCAATTCGATAGTTACCCGGATCCTGGATTGAATCGGGATCCAGCGGACCACTAAACTTCAGCTTTAGCCCACCCGTTGTCGCAACCAGTTCCGTGGGCAAGTGAACTGGTTTATCGGTGTAACGAATCCGGTAAAAACCACCGGGACGCTGTTGGTCTCCTGCCCAGGCAAACATTCCACAACAATACAACTGACCGTCCTGCGGATGAAACCGACCCCGCATGATCCCGGTCGGCAGTCGAGGCAACGGCAACGCGCACATGCCGCCTTGAACCTGCCCATTCACGGTTTCGTGAGGCACGACAAATATCTGTCCATAACCGTAAGAAAAATTGAGCAGCGCCCCTCGCAACGGACCCCACTGATCACTGTCGACCCACATCAATTCAGCCGGAGAACGATCGAAGGCGTTCGTAATCCAGCACATCGGCGGATCCATGGCTTCGTCACTGGCATCCGTAACATCGTGGTAGCCGTACATGTTTCCATAAAACCCGCCGGGCTTAACCCAGTTGATTCGATTCTTGGGGTTCCAGTGACCTTCCTGGTCCGTCACATAAAATGTCCCGTCCGGATTCAAACAGACACCATTAGCCGCGCGAAAACCATTAGCAATAATCTCCGTCTCGCTTCCATCGGCAGACACTTTCAGCAGCGTCCCGTGATGAGGAACCACCGCCTTTCGCGCGTGGCGAGCAGACTTGGCGTAGTAAAAATTCCCGTCTGCATCCGTTTGCAAGCCCATCGCGAATTCATGAAAATGCTCAGTCACCTGATGGTCGCTATTGAAGTTCTCATACCAGTCCATCTCTCCGTCACCATTCAAATCATGCAGACGAACGAGCTGATCTCGGCAAATCACAAACAATTCACCATCACGAATTTTGACTCCCAACGGCTGGAACAGACCGGCAGCAATTCGATACCAACGCAATTTGCCTGCACGTTGATCAATCCCGTCCACTCGCCAGACGCTACCATCCCAAGCCGTGACGAACGCAGATTTGCCGCTTTCCAGGAAGTCGATCCCGGTCAATCGACAACGGCAGTTCCATGGATTCTCCTGCGGCTCGTTTAAATAATCGACCACGAACGGACCGCCATTGTCGTCGGACGTAATTTCAGTCTCGGCAACTTGCGGCCAGTTCTTCGGCCCACCTTGCGTGAACAAACTGAGTTTCAACGTCGGCTCGTCCAACGCAATCGATTCTTTCAACTCGGCTGCCGTTGAATTCCCCTCGACTGGACAGTGCTTGACCGAAAACCTGATCGGGCTCTCCCCTGCCCTGATCCTGAGCATCAAATCACTGTCGCGTTTTTCAAATTTCAAACTCTCCTCGGCACCTGATACTGCGAACACCATTTCAGTCGTCATCGCGACACGATCGCCAGCTTCCAATCGGACAGAATTGCTTTCGGCGGAAATAGAACCGGAAACCCGCATCACCAAATCAAGCTCCCGCGCACCAATGTTGAACTGCCGAACAAAAACCGGACTGTCATTGGCGTATTCGAGTGACGGGCTCTCGAGGATTTCCGCATTACCAACTTGATAATTCAAAATGGTGCGGTCGCCATACCGATACACTCCACGAAAATGCATCCAATCATTGGCAAATGGACCATATCGTTTTTCGTCGCGGCCCAGCACCCGGTTGTCCTCCAAGCTCTCATCCTCCGGCCGTGCCCAACCGGGCCCGGTCTGATTGGCAAAGTGAACGTCACCCGTCACTCGCGGATGCTGCCCATGCACACCATTGAAGTGAATCCCGTTCCAATCAATGAACTGATTGCTCCAAGCCGCAGCGACCCGCAGCGTATCATGTTCGTACATCAGCCAGTGCCGACCACTGGCAACGCCGCCCGGTCCTTCATCAAGTCGAACTACGATTCCCTTTTGAGCGATGTTCGATCCATCGTCGCCTACTTCGATCGTATTGATCAAGCTCGGCCCATAGTCCATTTGCAACCAAGGCTCATCGTCTAACGGCTCCGGGCCGCGCGTGTCACCGGCAGGCAACCCCGCCAGGTAGCGATCGTCGACTTCAACGTATTGCGATTCGTTGTGCTGCTTCAGAAATTCATGTCGGATAAATTGGATCACGTCGTACTTTTGCTGCGGTACCATCCAACGTTGAGCGTTCATCATGCCGTACCCATGCGTCAACGTCTTGTACATCGAATGTGGATCAGCGCCATTTTTGAACTTCCCTTCCGCAAACCGCAATGACGTAGGCATAGAACCTTCCTTCGTGACCGTTCCATGGCAGCTCGCACAATGCAACGAGAAGATCTTTTCGCCTCGCTCAAGTGCTTCTTCATCCTCGTCCTGACCTTTGATCATTCCGGCATGATCAATACGTTGTTCATACGCCGGCAATGGCGGCAGCTTGACATAGGCCGAAGCCGGACGTAACTGAACAGCTCGAGCCGGCCCTTGCCCGGCGATTTCGCCCAGGTATTGCACCAAATCGAAAAACTGTTGCTGGTCGGCGAGTTGGTTGACCAGCCCTTCCGGCATCGTTGATTTCTTACCGATCCTCCAATCCACCTCATCAAGCGAATAAGATTCCACCTCGTCCGGATTCTCGATTCGCATCAACTGCAGGCTTTCGGAATCCTTACCTGCCAGCACCCCCGAAACGGTTTCCCCATCCTCAGTCTGCAGCAAAACCGTTTCGTAGCCTTCGTGAATTTTTGCACTCGGTTGTAACAGCGATTCAACCAGATGTTCGAGAGTGACTTGTCGTTTACTGGCCAGCTCCGGAGCCAGCGGTTTGCCCAGTTTGGCCGCGTTCGCGTTTCCCGATGGTTCGTGACACTTCGCACAGTTCAATTCACGCTGAAAGAAAACCAGCGCACCTCGTTCCGCATCACCTCGTTCAGCCACCAACCGCGACAACTTCTCTGTGCCCAGCTCCGCCAGCTGCTGCTCAAGATTCTCGTCCCCGAAACCGCTCGCAGCACCAAGCAAAAAGAACACCGTCGCAACCAGCACTCGCTGCGATACGCGGTACGTTGTCTTTATTCCAGCCATCTTTGCTTTCAATTGAGCTGTCATCGAATTGGAATTGCCAAAGACCTATTAAAGTCACCCAACACCCATTTGACCAGCTACGCACACCTGAACCAGGTTTTGACCAAACTGAGCTCTCTAAAAAGTTGACTTGTGTTTTCCGGAAAGTGGAGGCGGTAGAGGATCCGGCCGGGCACATGAAACGCAACATGCCGGCTGACGCCCCCTCTCGAATTCCCCTCTGTCAGAAGCCCTGCCTACCCCGACGCTTGCTGCTAGCGTCTGAACATCGCGTTAAATTCTGCCCAACCGTAATTAATTATCAAGTTGAACCGCCTGCCGACTCGATAAACAATACGTGTATATCTAACTGGGGGGCTGGACTGTGCGCTAATGCGCGAGGCCCCCGTGTCAGCAAGCCCATCTACAACGACATCGATTGATCCGCCGCGAGGATTCTTTGGCCGATTCGGTACAGGAATCTCGCAGTGGGGCAAACTGATCATCGACTCCGTGATGGCGTTGGGTGACTTCAGTTTGTTTGTCTTCCGAGTTTTCGGCTGGCTGGTCACGCGACTGCCGCGAAACGAAACGATCTGGCCGAACTTCCACCGTGTCGGTGTTTCCAGTGTGCCAGTCATCGCCCTAACCGGCACGTTCATTGGCATGGTCCTCGCCCTGCAAAGCTATTTTCAATTCCGGCAACTGGGCCTGGAAACAAGACTCGGCGCCGTCATCAACCTTTCGCTATTGCGTGAACTAGGACCCGTGCTGGCTGCCACCATGCTGGCTGGTCGAGTCGGCAGTGCGATTGCTGCGGAACTGGGAACGATGCGAGTCACTGAACAGATCGACGCGTTGGCTTCCATGGGCGCGAATCCGATTCATTACCTGGTCGTCCCCCGTTTTCTGGCCTGCTTCTTCCTGATCCCCACACTGACGCTGATGGCGGACTTCATGGGCGTTTGTGGAGGGCACTTTTACACCGTCAACATTGTCGGCGTTGACATTCACCATTACTGGGACAACAGCCAGCAGATGGTCGAGGTTTTCGATCTGGTGCATGGCTTGATTAAAAGCGTATTTTTCGGAACTGCAATCGCATTGGTAAGTTGTTATCAGGGCTTCAATTGCGACGCAGGTGCCGAAGGAGTCGGCCGTGCATCTACCGCGGCTTTTGTATATTCATTCGTAATGATCTTGATGCTGGACCTGGGAATAGGGATCCTGCTTGACTCGTTTTACTTCGCCGTGTACCCGGAAGGTTCGAGCCTGGTCTGATGGTCAACGAAATTGAAAGCCTGCTGGAAGAGCAAGAGGCCCTGGTCGAAGTCAAAAATCTTGACGTCAAGTTCGGCGAGCACTTGGTGCTGCGCGATATCAATTTGCGGATCCCGGCTGGGCAGACAATTGTTTTACTTGGCGAAAGTGGTTGCGGAAAAACGGTCTTGATGAAAAGCATCATCGGCCTGGTGCAACCGACTTACGGGCAGGTCAATTTTGATGGTCATGACATCAATCAACTCAGCGAGCGGCAGATCAGCCATCTGCGGTTGCGGTTCGGATTTGTTTTCCAGAACGCGGCATTGTTTGACAGCATGACAATCGGCCAGAACGTGGCCTTTCCACTGCGGCAACATGGTAGCTTCTCCATGTCGCAGATGCAGGAGATTGTAATTTCGCGATTATGGGAAGTCGGCCTGCCAGAATCCGTTGTCTTTAAAAAACCCGCAGAGTTATCCGGAGGCATGCGAAAACGAGTCGGACTGGCTCGCGCACTGGTCATGAATCCGGAACTGATCATGTACGACGAACCCACCACCGGGCTCGATCCGATCATGAGCGATGTGATTAACGAGTTGATCGTCAGAACTCGCCGCCGCAACCCGGTCACGAGCGTCGTCGTCACACACGACATGAACACAGCTCGAAAAGTAGGCGATCGCATCGTCATGTTGATGCCAACGGGCAGATTGGAACCGAAAGAAAACCAAATCATCTTTGACGGTACACCTGAAGAACTCGCCCGAACGCGAGACCGACGTGTCCAGCAATTCGTAAACGGCGAAGCAGGCGAACGACTGATGGAGTTGCGAGGTAATCGTACCGAGAAAGAACTAAAATCGGGATTTAACTAACCATGGACGAACGCGTATTACAACTTCGAGTCGGAATCTTCGTCCTGCTGGCGATCCTGATCCTGTTCGCGCTGATTTATCTCAACAGCGAAGTCTGGAAGGGACAGTACACGGTTTACCTGAAACCACAAACCGCGCCGGGTGTGAAAATCAATACTCCGGTTCGCAAGAATGGGATCTTGATCGGCCGCGTGCAAAGTGTGCAAACTGGCGACGACCATGTTACCGTCGGCCTGCGGATCGACAACGATGAACCCATCTATGAAAACGAAGTGGCTTCGATTGGCGCGGAATCTATTCTGGGTGACGCGGTCATCGAGATCATCCCGACGACTGCGGACACACGCGGCAACGCACTTGTCAATGATGGCCTGATCAGCACCGTCGCCATCCGACGGAACCCAATGGAAATCGTTGACGTGGCTCTCAACCTGGAAGGCGAAATTTCATCAACGCTGAGCTCAATCCGCGCCACCGCAGATACATTCGAACAAACAGCGTCTCAGATTGCCGATGCTGGTTCAGGCGTCAACAAGCTGGCATCGACGATACAGGATGCGATGGATGGCGAAGGCAGCGAGGTCAAGAATCTGATCGCTGATTTCCGGGACGTCAGCAAGAGAGTCCGAACGGCTTTGGATAACTTCAACCGCATCTTTGAAAACGTAAACGACGTGGTCGGCGATCAGGATTTCAAGAATCGCTTCAACGATGCGATAGATACGTTCCCCGAGATCTTCAAGGAAGTTCGCGGAGCAGTGGCTGATGTACGAGAAACCGTAACATCATTCCAAAAAATCAGCGATTCGGCGGACACCAATCTACAAAATCTGGAGACATTCACTGCTTCGTTGCGAGACAACGGGCCAGAGATTCTGGATACGATCAACGACCGACTGTCGAATATCGATGGAGTATTTGAGAAGATCGAAGCGGCAGCCGACTCTCTCGGCAACCTCGATATTTCCGAAGGCACGATCGGTAAACTGCTGAACGATCGTGAGCTGTACGACACGGCCTTGGAAGCGGTCCGGAATGTCCGCGATCAAACCACTAAGATCGAACCTTTGGTGAACGACCTGCGGATGTTCGCCGACTCCATCGCGCGTGACCCAGGGCAGCTGGGAATCCGAGGCGCTGTTCGCAATCGCAGTGCCAACAAGACCGGCTACAAAGGCGGCAATCCGGCCGGACGCAACCGAATCCTTCGATAAGCCCGCCATCCATATTTGACGAACAAGTGATGATCACCGAGTTCTGAATATGGGTTCCTGTTCCGACACTACA
>CAZXLW010000043.1:0-42060 GCA_964641465.1 uncultured Pirellulaceae bacterium
CTAAAATTAGTTGGAGAGATGCCGCCGCCGCCACCACCGCATTAGGCATTAGGCAATCGGCGCATGGCAATGTGATTGATCACTCAAAGCTGGACTTGCGCGTGGTTTTGAGATGGAGAATTGCTGGTTCCGGCTCGGTGATCACGGCCGTGAGTTTAGGCATATCACGCGAACCAATAAATGAGGACAAAATGAGAACGCTGTTTATCTTCCTTTTCTCGGCTCTGGCTCTCCATGGTCACGTGTGTGCTAACGATGAAGTTTGGCTCATCGCTGACGGAGGGAATGGACACTCCTATCGAGTCGTTGCGTCAGGAGACATCGAATGGGATGAAGCTCGCCTCGAGGCTGAAAAACTCGGCGGCTACCTCGCGACTATTACGTCTAAAGCGGAAAACGATTTTGTCTTTGGACTTATTGATGAACCGCAATTTTGGACACTTTTTTCCGGTCGTAACTTCGGCCCATGGATCGGCGCATTCCAACCAGAAGGATCGAAAGAACCTGCTGGCGGATGGACTTGGTTAAATGACGACGGGCTATTGTCAAACACATTTCAGAATTGGGCTCCCGGTGAACCCAACGACAATGGATCTGCAAACGAAAACATAGTACTTTTCTTTTCCTTGAATTCTAACCGCGAAGATACTTGGAATGACACCACTCCCTTTAGCTCTGTCTCCGTGGTGGCGTACGTCGTGGAGTTTGACACTCCAATCATTCTGGGCGATGCAAATCTTGACGGTACCGTTGATCTGTTGGACGTTAGCCCATTCGTTGAATTACTTTCAACTGGCGGCCATCTTGCCGAAGCGGATTTTGATTGCGATGGGATCGTGAGTCTTTTAGATGTTGCTGGATTTGTTATCGCTATATTGAACGGCGGATAATAAAACGATGCACAGAAAGCCGGACTTGCGTGTGCTTTTCAATGTTTAGAGCGAAGCGGCAAGAGGAGTCAGCGTTGGCTTTCCATCCAATTGGTTCGGCCGGAAGTAATGCCTCTTGTGCTTTCGCACCCAGATTCAAGAATCTGGGCTACCCTTTTTTCTTTTCTTAAAAGCAGAGTAAGGGATAAAACCGAATTAAAGCACTCTCAATCGGTTATCGCGGCCGATCCCCGTATATCTGTACCAACCAGTACAAGCAATTCCGCTTCACCCTCACAGTGAGCTAGACTTCAGTGAGTCAAAAAATTGTTTTAGGGGATTTTGCCAATCGACCTTGTGGACTTCAGTACCTTCGAACGCTTCGACTATTTTCGTGGCCCACCGCTGCGACTGCTCCAGTTGATATTCCGTATTACCAAAGAGCAATGGATCGTTGGTACCGCAATCGACGTTGATAGCGCGGTTACCCAGGAACCGGAACATCCAGCGCTGGAGCGAAACAGCCAGTTCATTCCAGGGTGGACTGACCGGAGAAAGCCGGACGCTATCAACCTCTCTCTGGCTTGAAACAGAGTGCGACTTGATACTTTCCTCAAGCGAACCATTGAGTTTGGCAACTGGATAAAGCGCGCCGAGTGGATACTCGGTGCTCGTGCGGTTAATCAATTCAAATGCACTGAGAAACCCACGCACTAGCCCACGGGCTTCACTCATTTTTTGCGATTCGCTATCTATAGTCATTGAACTGTACTTACTGAAGAACGATTTGTTTCAACTTCGTTTTCGCCGCTTCGTTTGGGATGAAAGACAAGCAAGGCATTCGTGACTACATACAAAAAATTCGCGATGACGGGTCCAAGGTGGCGCTGGCTGAGAAGAAAGCTTTCGGGCTGACGTCAGAACAATTGGTCGGAGTTAGTCAGGAGTTCATGGCGGTCGTTGAATCATCTACCAAAGGCGTTGCTACTGGCTCAGCCGTCAAAGAAATGCTGGGTCAACTGAAAGTGCCTGTCGCGTTTGATGCTGCGGCACGTCGCGCGCTGGCAGGTGGCACGAAAGTCAATGACGAATTGCAAGGCTTATCAATTGGCACAGCTATCTCTGCAGCGATTCGTCCGTTGGGCTTAATTCTTGTTCCCAAGCGTGAGCAGGGAAAAACACTGGTTATCCAAATCGTTGACTCGCAGTCGTCGAAAGAAAACTGGCCGGTTGGGTGGCCGATTGAAAAACCTCTTGATCAGATCGCACCGAAATTGTTTGACAAGCTCAACAACGTTGAGATTCGCGGGTTTGCCTTGCAAAGCATTCTTGATCGGTTTGAAACGCGGATGGAAGTTCCCTTTATCTACGACCAGAACACAATGGCGCGCGAAGGCATCGAGTTGGAAACCACCAAGGTGACGTTGATTAAGAAGAAGACTTCTTACATGGTCGCGCTGACGAAACTTCTTTCTCAAACCAAGCCGCAAATGAAACAGGAATTGCGAGTCGACGAAAACGGCAAACCATTTCTTTGGATCTCAGTGCCACGATAGTTCGCTGGCGGTCGCATCGGCACAGCGGATTGGAGTGAATTTGGCCTGCCAATCCAGCCGCGAAACGTGCCGCGATCTTTATCTATGCAATCACTATTTGGAGCCGGTAGCGTAAACATTTTCAGTTACAAACGCCAACCCGTTACTTTTGCAATCGGGAAAACCAACCATGCAATGCACTGGATTTCCTTGATAGCTCAATGCTGATCCTGATTTTCACGGAGATCAACGGTAAAGTTCCGCGGCTTCAGCAGACTTCGATGAATTTTTGCATAGCTTTCAAATTCCATTATTATGGAGTCATCTAGGCAAAAATTACGGAGCTATTTTGAACGAAAACCATCCTGTCAAATTCAGCCGTTGCAACTTGTTTCAGCTTGAAATGCGATCAGTCGTCGCGCACGAGGGGCAAGGTTTTATTGATACTTGTCGGCTAGCAGCCAAAGATTCGCTAGATGGAAACTGCAATTTCATCGACTTTACCAAGATGCCACCGGGAACAGAAATCGGACTGCATACGCACGCGGACAACGAAGAAGAATTCTACTTGATAATCAGTGGAAGCGGATTGATGCACAATGAAAACGAAACTTTTGAGGTGCAACCAGGTGACTTCGTTAGAAATCCGCCTGGCGGAACTCACTCTCTAAAAAACACTGGCGAAAAAGATCTGAGTCTCTTTGTTTTCGAGGTTTCGGTGTCATGAAATCCGCGGTGATTATGGCCGGTGGAAAATCGAGTCGAATGCGGTCCGGCGAACAAGCGAGTCATAAAGCCTTGGTTCCTGTACTAGGCATTCCGTTACTGGAACGAAACATTTTCTACTTATTGCAAGCAGGCATTGAGTGCATTACTGTCGTGTCAAACTCTACCGAGTCAGCGATTATCGAGTTTGTCAATTGCGAAGGCCAGGCTTTGGCCAAGTCTGCAAACGCTTTTATCGAATGCCATTTGGAACAGCATCCGCTGGGAACGATTGGAGTGGTTCAAGAGATTTTGGCAGAAAGCAAAGAAACTTTGGTCATCGTGAACGTTGACAATCTTTGCTCCATTGATCCCAACAAACTTCTCGATTTTCATCATAGAACCAACGCAGCCTTGACCGTCGCAGTGCACACGGAAAGTTTCAGGATCCCGTTTGGTCAAGTAGAAATTGATTCCGACCGAATTCTACGTTATATGGAAAAACCAAGTATTCCCGTAGAGATCTCCAGTGGAATGTACGTAGTCGGATTGCCGTGCAAAAAACATATTCCCAAGGCAACCAGATGCGACGTTCCCGAACTGATCCATACATTGGTGGATTCGGGGCAGCGCGTAAGTGCATTTCGCCACAGTTGCCAATGGATTGACGTTAACGACCGCGAATCCGTCGCGAAGGCAGAAACGCTCATTTCCAAATGTGAACAAAATGGCGAACTGTTTGATCTAGGCGTTTTGAATGTGGCTCAGTTTGCACAACGAAAAATGCGCACTGGATTCTACTCTTGCTTCGATGCCAATTGACGAATCGTTACTCAAGAATATCTTCATGCAAACGACTGGCAAGACGAATTCGAAAATCAAGGTATGCTCGGTGGTGGGTGCCTTAACGTACGGCGGTGGCGAGCGAAGAATTCTCGCGCTCGGAAAACAGATCGACCGTGAAAGATTCGATCACTCAGTATTGGTACTGAATGAGTTCGACAAATCCCAAGACCTGCTGCGAGGTTCGTTGTTAGAGGAATACAGGTGCGCCAATATTCGTGTTGAGACCTTGGGTGAAAAACATAGCAAGAAATCAAACCACCAATTCAAATTGGTCAATCTATTTGGCAACCTATTGCTTTGGCAACGTTTGGTGGGCCGAATCAGGGGCTGGATCCGGCGAAACCAAATCGACATTGTTGATTCGCACCTCAATCCGGCCAATTTAGTTGCTCCGGCGGCTTGCGTAACTACGTCTGCGAGGTCGGTGATGACCTTGTACCACCTTAAACAACTTGCAAACCGCGAAAACTTTGTCGTCGGGCAGCTTGCGTTTTTATCCGCACATGCTGTGGTGACCGATTCGAAAGTCCGCAGTGAAGAAATGAAACGATGGTCTTTAGCAGGACATCGGCGAACGCACTTCCCAGTCATCCCAAACGGTTCCGATCCGCCACAACCGTCGCAGTCTGGGAATCAGACCGCAAAAAAACTTGGGATCGATTTAAAACCAGACACAATCACAATTGGGCAAGTCTCCCGAGTAGTGCCTTTCAAAGGACAAGCGACTCTACTTCGCGCGTTCAGTGAACTATGCGCGCGACATCAAAATTTGTACTTGTTGATGATTGGCCATGTTCATGATTCGGGCTATCTTCAGCAGCTTGAAATTCTTGTGCAAGAGCTCCATCTTGGCGACCGGGTCAAGATAGTTGGATACCAAGGAACGATCGGCGACATTTGGCAACTGATCGACATCCATTGTCATCCATCCTGGTTTGACTCGCTACCAAACGCCATCATTGAAGCCATGTCATTAAGGATTCCGACGGTTGCGACAACCGTCGGTGGGATTCCCGAGCTAATCGATTCAGGTAATAACGGATTTTTGGTTGAACCTAAAAATGTGGGTCAACTTGCTGAGTCGCTCGAACGTTTGATCGTGGAAGCAAGTCTTCGAGTTAAGATTGGCGAAGCAGCATTTCAAACTTACCTGGAACGATGCACACCTCAAATAATGACGCGGAACCTCGAAAAGTTGTTTGTGAAATTAGTCGGCAATCGAGCTCGGGATACTGAATGAATAGACCTTTGATTGCAGTTACCGGAGCCAACGGATTTATCGGGCGAAACGTATGCAAGAAGTTGACTCAACACGATTATTCATTTAACTGTCTTTTTGGTTGCGATAAGAATGCGTCCATTGATTTCGAACCTGAGTTCTCAACAACTTCCGACATCTGCGACGGAAAAGCCCTGGACGATGTGCTGGACGGGGTAAGTACGGTCGTCCATCTTGCTGGACCTCCTTCGGTAGCGGAATCATTCAAGCAACCAGCGAAGTATTTTCAGTCCCATGTGGTCGGGACCGCTATGTTGATTGAAAAAGCTATCGAACATGGTGTGGAAAAGTTGATCTACATTTCGTCGGCCGAAGTTTATGGCGCCCCGTTGCGGAATCCCGTTCATGAAACGGATCGATTGCAGGCAAGATCGCCCTATGGAGCTGCAAAAATTGCTGCCGAGAGTATCCTTCAGATTTACTCCAATTCGCACTCGATCCAAGGAATCGTCCTTCGACCGTTTTCGGTGTACGGGCCCGGTCAATCCAACAATTCATTGATCTCTGACATCTTGAAACAAGCCATGGTAGAAAGATCGGAATCAATTCTGCTGTACGACCTCAAGCCAGTGCGTGATTACTGTTTTATTGATGACGTAACGGACGCGGTATTGGCTGCCGTTGAAACAAAATGCGGTGCTTTTGAAATTGTAAACATTGGCTCAGGGGTTGGGACAAGTGTTCGTGTTCTTGCCGATTCGACTTTGCAGGCATTAGGACTGGACTGTGCAGTAGAGCAACATACGCGACAAGACCGCCCCGCATCAAACAATATTTATTCGTTGATTGCGGACAATTCGAAAGCACGGGAAATCCTAAACTGGACACCAAGATTTGATTTGCGATCTGGGTTGGAAGTACTCGCAAGGGCAGAAGGTGCAAAGTGAAACGAGTTCTGGTAACCGGCGCGCAGGGGTTTATTGGTCGATTCGTTGTCGACCAGCTTCTTAATGAAAATGTAGAAGTACTAGCCATTGGCCGTTCGCCGGAAAACCACCTGACGTTTACTCACGTCATTACGCTTGGAAATACGCAACGCCCGGCGCCACTGCCAGTCTCCATCCAGCAGACGCTATCCGAATCCAAGTACTACCGTTACCAAGCTGTCGATTTGATCGACCGAACTGGAATTGATAATGTCATCGCCTCATTCGAACCCAATTGGGTTATTCATCTGGCGTCTGGGCTGCGTGGAGATCCAACGGAAAAACTGATCGCAGGCAACATCGTGGGGACGACCAACTTGATCGATTCTCTCAATTCTGTTGGTAACTGCGAAAAACTGGTGATTGCGTCGACCTGCGGAGTGTACGGCAGTTTGAGTCCTGGGGAACCGGCCTTTGTTGAATCAGCAACGCATCGACCAGCGGACTTTTATTCGGCTTCCAAGTCCGCAATGGAAATCTTGACAAGAAACCTAGCTCATAGATATGAGCTTCCAACCGTGTGGGGAAGAATATTCAATGTTGTCGGGCCCGGACAAGACGAACGACACGTTTGTGGACGCTTCGTCAGCGTGGCGACGGAAATCCTGAGAGGAACTAAAACACCCGAAATGGAGGTCGGTAATCTGGACAGCACTCGTGATTTTATTGATGTTCGGGATGTGGCCAAAGCAATAATCTTAATTTGCAAAGCAGGCGTCGACGGAACCAGTTATAATGTCTGCAACGGTATCGAAATTCGAATTTCCCATATCTTGGATTGCGTTTTGGAAGCGGCGGGTCTGGCAGATTCGATCCGCGTTAATGTCTTACCAAGTCGCGATTCCGACGTCAGTCGAAACGTGGGTGACAATTCCGCGGTAAAAGCAATTGGATACGAGCCGGAATTCGATATCTCGAAAGCAATCAAGGATCTCATGAGTTACTACTTGCACTTCGAACCAACTTAGCGAAGACTTGCGACCGATCACAATGGAACTATGAATACAAAGCGTACCAATTCGAAAAGTTCCATTCACAGTCGAATCGTCGGCGCGGGCCAGCAGAGATCCTATGAGGTTTCCTTTCTGACGAACGGCCTTCTTAAAGAAGGAACCGAAGTTCTGTCGAGAAGACTGGAGCACCGACGTTGCCTCCTTGTCACAACGCCAACGGTTGCCGATCTGTATGGGAGGGAGCTGTTCGCCAAGTTGGCTTTGAACGATAATTTTTGCATTGACCTACTCATCCTTGATTGTTGCGAAAACTCCAAGCGGCTGTCGCAGGTGGAAAAAATCTGTCTGGAAGCTAGCGAAAAGGGACTGGACCGCAATGCAGTAATTATTGGGCTGGGGGGCGGAGTCCTAACAGACGTTGTCACAATGGCAGCTTCCTGGATTCGACGTGGAATCGGCACCATCCGGATCCCGACTACGTTACTTGGCCAAGTCGATGGTGGGATCGGCGTAAAAGGGGCAGTGAACTTTCATGGGCAAAAGAACTGGCTGGGTTGTTACTACCCGCCGGAAATCGTGTTGGTGGACAGTTCGTTCCTTGCGACTTTGGATGAAAATCTCATCCGTTGCGGATTGGCAGAGATCATAAAGGTGGCTTTGATTCGCAGCCCAGACCTTTTCGTGCTGTTGGAAAATCATGCCAAAGGCTTGATTGAATCACGGTTTCAACGACCAGACAACGTATCCACACAAGTCATCTGGGCCTCTATTGAAGCCATGTTAGAGGAGTTGGAATCGAATTTATACGAAGATCAGACGTACGAGCGTCTAGTGGATTATGGACATACTTTCAGTTCGGAGTTGGAATCACTTTCCAATTTTTCTCTGCCCCACGGCATCGCAGTTTCTGTTGACATGGCGTTTTCGTGCGTCATTGCCCGCGAACTGGGTTTGCTCGATAGACAATCGTGCCAGCGCGCATTGGGACTACTGCTTCGGTGCGGACTACCAATCTATTCGGATTCGCTGGATGTGGCAGCATGCAAACGGGCAGCTGAGGCTGCGGTTAGACATCGAGGCGGCAAGATGAATCTTGTCGTTCCGAAGTCGATTGGAGCTGGGTGCTTCCTCGAGAGCCCGACTGATCTACCTGACGAATTGCTCCAAAGTGCCTTGCGTGAATTGGCCATGTTTGACTGTTCTCCCGTCAGCGTCAACCAAAATAATAGTAGTCTGGTTTTTGACGTTGGAGGTTCTACGATTCGATGTGCGAGATTCGATCAATCTGAACGTCTGATACATGACGTACAAACGGTTGAGACACGTAGTTTCGTTAAATTCCCAAATGAATCCGCGGACACACTTCTGGATTTTCTCGAAGAAGATTTGATAAGTCTCTCCAAAGGTGTTTTAAATAACGGTCAGGCGGACAATATTACCATCGCTTTTGCTGGGCCAGTGGATGAATCTGGGGACATATTGGCGGCACCAACAATTTTTGGCGACGAGTGTCCGTCAAAACAGCTCAAGCCTAGACTCAAACGGATTTGGCCAGGAAGCTCGATATCGATTCTCAATGATGTGACTGCTGCTGGATACCGATATTTGCGAGATCCCTGCGACGACCTGTGCATTGTGACGGTAAGTTCTGGGATTGGAAACAAAATTTTCGTTGCGGGAAAGCCATTGGTCGGTGCCAAGTCAGCTGGAGGAGAAATTGGGCATTTGCGCGTGGACTTTACTGAAAACGCTCACCGTTGCGATTGCGGAGGGATTGGACATCTTGGAAGTATCGCCTCGGGCAGGGGCGCGGTAAGAACTGCGGTCAAGATTGCGCAAGTTGATCCCAAAGCGTTTTTGGATTCAATCGTAAGTGAAGCTGTCGGCGGTAATCCGAAGGCAATGACATCTCGCGCTCTAGTCGCGGGATTCAAATCCGGTGACGGATGGGCAACCAAAATTATCGAGCAGACTGCGGCTCCACTTGCACGAATATTGGCCGGAATTCACTTGAGTATTGGTATCCAGCGATTTGTCATTTACGGGGGCTTTGGCCTTGCACTCGGGGAAAAGTACCGGCAAATGTTGTCTCGTTTTGCCACCGAGTCATGTTGGCAATCGGAACAAGATTTTGAGTCCTTGATCGAGTTGGGTTTTCCGGACGATCATTCGGGGTTGATTGGAGCTGGCAGGTACTCGGCAGAGTTTATGCGGAGAAACTAATGCGCATTCGAAGATACAATTACTCGCATCAATTCGATGGAGATGTCGCTGAGATACTCCAGGACTTCGAATCAATGTTGCTGACGGGGCAATATGTCCTGACCCCACAAGTCAAAGAATTTGAGTTGGCATTCGCCCAATATACAGGTACCAAGCATGCCATCGGTGTGAACTCGGGAACGGATGCTTTGATTCTGGCTTTTACGACAGCGGGCATCGGTCGTGGCGACGAAGTCATCACCGTTGCCAACACTTTTCATGCAACGGTATCCGCGATTCGAGTGGTTGGAGCGACTCCCGTTTTGGTTGATGCAAATCCCGACACGTTTTTAATAGATACCGATCTTATTGAGTCGGCAATTTCTGCCAAAACCAAAGCCATTGTGCCAGTCCATTTGTTTGGAAGGGCCACGGATATGGACCGTATTCAATCCATTGCTCATGCTAACGGACTGATGGTTATTGAGGACGCGGCACAAGCACACGGGGCGTTCGCGAAGGGTAAAAGAGTTGGCGCAATTGGGAACCTTGGATGCTTCAGTTTTCATCCCAGTAAGAACTTGGCCGCCGCGGGCGATGGCGGCATGATTGTCACCGACGATGACGCGATGGCCGAATCACTTCGAGCACTGAGATCGTTGGGACAGCAGTCCCAAAATGAACACGTTATGGTAGGGTTCAACAGCAAACTGGACGCCCTGCAAGCGAGGGTCCTTTACCAGAAACTACCTCGTCTCGATCAATGGAACGCCGCAAGGAGAAAAGTCGCTGCAGCGTACCGAAAGCGTCTGAACAACAAACAATTGTATTTTCAGGCATTTGATGACGAACAGGGGCACGTGTTTCATTTGTTTCAGATCGGCTGCAACTGGCGAGATCAGTTGATGGATTTTTTGCGAGAGCAAGAAATTGATGCCACGGTTCGTTATCCCACACCGATTCATCTACAGCCTGCATTTGCCGATTGCGGTTGGTGCTCTGGTCAATTCCCAGTCGCTGAAAAGCTGGCAGACGAATTACTTTGCCTGCCCATCCGGCCAGACATGTCCATCGAGGAGGTCGATTATGTATGTAACGCAGTGGAGAATTTTTTTGGTACGGTCGTAGATGCTTGACAAATTGGTAATCCTGGGTGGCAGCACACCATTTACAGCCGCACTGATCGATGCTTTTGCAGCAGCTGAAGACATCCAGCCTTGCAATCTTGTGTTGCATGGCCGCAGTCGTGTTCGACTTCAGCTAATGCAACGTTACTCGGAAGCGCTTTTGGTGCGAAAAGGATGGACCGTTGAAACACAGACGATTTTGGAAAACGCGCTGGTATCAGCTACATTCGTCGTTCACCAAATCCGGTACGGTGGACTGCAGCTTCGGCAACGATGTGAAAAACTTTGCGCAAGCCTGGGCTCAAGAGCTGATGAGACCTTGGGGATCGCGGCTCTCCTGACAGCTATCGCAACGCGCAATTCGGTTCAAGACACTGCGAAAACCATACAGCTCGTTTCGCCTGATGCATGGTTGCTCAACCTCACCAATCCGTTGAGCCTCGTGACAGCATTGATGTCCGAGCAATTGGAAACGCGAAACTGCGTAGGAATCTGTGAGTTGCCCCAGTACACGCTTACTCGCATCGCCAGCATCCTTGGAGTACCGCACCGGGACGTACAGTGGAATTACCAAGGACTCAACCATCGCGGATTTATCTACCAGGTTAAACTTCAAGACGAAGACCTCATTGCCCGATTCGTTGACCAATTTGATGGAACGCATTTCGATGGCGTCAGTTTGGAAACAATTCGCTCATTACATGCCATTCCACTAAAATATTTTCGCTTGGTCGAGGATCACTCCTATTTTCCTCCCGATCGTGCACAAACACTGATCAAATTACGAGATCAATTGGCGGTTGAACTTGGCGATTTTGATGGGGTGCCTCTGCCGAGTTTGGCAAAGCGATACACAGAATGGTACCCTTTGGCTGTCGTGCCATTGGTCCGTGCGCTGCAAAATTGCGAATGGGAACAGCATGTCGTGACCCATAATTCCTCCGCTGGCTTGGCTATCGAAGGTCCTGTCGAAGTATGCAGGCAAGGCCACAGGCCAATTGGCCAACCACCGGTTTCAGAACCGGTAGCTCACTGGATAAATCGTTTTGAAGTTCACGAACGAAATCAACTGGATGCCGTACGAAATCCAAGCAAGGAGAATATATTGAGAGCGTTACAAAGTGATCCCGTTGTCTCAACCGAAAATGTCGAATTACTTGCAACAAAATTGCGCGATGAAATAGAAATTACGAGCGGAGGATTGCTCGATGACCAATAAAAGGGTGGCGATTATCGGATGCGGACGGATGGGGCAAATCCGGGCTTGGGCGGCCAGTCGTCTAGGTGCAGAAGTGATTGCCGTTTGTGATGTAGAAATCCTTCGTGCCCAGGAATTAGCATCAAGACATGAGACTTGTTTGGCTTTTGAATCTCACGAGGAAATCCCCTGGAATGAGATTGACGCGTTATTTATTTGCACGCCGCCCTACCTTCACAAGAAAAACGTTGAGGCAGCAGTTGAAAACGGCATTCCGGTACTTATCGAAAAACCTCTGGCCAGTTCACTGAGCCAAGCAGAAGAAATCGCTAGATTGGTCCAGTCCCACACAACTGTGAACGCCGTGGGGTACATGAATCGCTATCGTGACTCTGTACAAAGGTTGCGTCGTGAAATTGCAGAGCTCGAATTGCTAGGGGGAATCATACACTGGTTGAACGGAAGATATCGCGTGCCGTGGTGGCAAGAGTCTGACAAATCGGGTGGCCCAATCAATGAACAGGCGACTCACATTGTCGATACGGTTCGATACCTATTCGGTGAGGTCGTTGAAGTCCATGCCATTGGAGAGCAAGGTTCAGCGGACTGGAATGAAGTCGATACGGCAAGCTTTCAACTGCGAATGGAAAACGGAGCGCTGGTTTCCGCATTCTACAGTTGCCGAGCGACCGAGAAGATGATTGGACTTAGAGTATTTACTCCCGATAAAGTATTGGCCCTTAACGGGTGGGATTTCCAATACTCCCCGACTTGGCGCGAACCTGACCCTGGTAAGAAAAATGAGATCTTTGTTACTGAAACGAGTTGCTTTTTTGCGGCATCATTTGAGAACCAACCGGGCCTCATACAGTCTTCCGTTCTGGACGCCATCAAAACACAACGCGTAGTCGAAGCCGTCATTACATCGCTTCAAACAGGCGAAATCCAGAAGATCGAGCACTGATGCTCATTGCTAACGCTTGAATCCCAGTTCAACATGCTGTTCTAATTCAATTTGTAAAGAAATCTCGTGACCGTAAAACCAGACAAGATACCTACGGTAGTTGTCGTCGGAACTATGCCACCACCGATTTGCGGGACTACCGTTTCTTTAATGACGCTTTATCAGTACCTGGCCAATTCGAAACGAATCCAGGCTCGTTTGATCGAGACCGGTGGCATTCGAAGATCCGGAATCAGGGGCGGTTTTAAATTTTTAAAGGTGCTCGCCCGGCTATTTTGGCTTGCCCGCGATTCCGATGTCATCGCGTTGAACCTTTGTTCGACCGCGGTGCCTATTCTATTTCCTTTTGTCTGGATTGTTCGCTTACTGTTTGGGTGTCGGATCATTTTGCGAATATTCGGAGGTCGGGGACACGACAGTTACACCGGATTGAACCGGAGGCTCCTACGTTGGTCAATGGAAAGTTGCGACCTACTGCTGCTCCAAACCAAAGCGTTGCTTGCATCCGCAGATCAATTGGACATCAAGAGCTCAGACTACTTTCCCACAAACCGCCCCAGAAGTTCATCCAATCGACCTCGAGATGGCTGTTCGCGATTCGTCAGTATCGGTTGGGTGGGAGTTGCAAAAGGAGTTCCATTGGCAATGGATGTGATCGAAAATTCGGCAAATGATATTACTTACGATGTGTATGGACCCTTTACTGATGGACTCTCGGAACGCGATTTCGATGGCAAGAAACGCTGTATTTATCGCGGATTGGTCTCGCCTGGAAAAGTACATGAAACACTTCAGAACTACGACGCTGTCTTGCTTCCGACAACATGGAAGGGCGAAGGATATCCAGGAATCATTATCGAAGCGTTTCAGGCTGGAATGCCAGTGATTACAACCAACTGGCGTTCCATCCCGGAGCTTGTCGACGAATCGTGTGGTATGCTCGTTCCGATCGAGGATCCGACGGCGCTCGCGCAAGCCGTTGAGAGAATTTCCTCCGATTCAAAATTCTATTCCAAACTCTGCCAAGCAGCCGGGAAGCGGGGACTACAGTTTGATTCGGCTCATTGGAATGAGGAATTCGTCGGAATGTGTTGCAGCTTGCAACTGCCGCGGCATCTTCCACAAAATCGAGGAACATTATGAGAATTGTTTTGGCAACTGCGTGCATGGCTGTTCTTTTGGCTCCAGCAAATTCAAGGGGTGACGTTACATTATTTGGAATTCAGCCTTTTTTTGAATCTGCGGCGGCTGGAAATGGGAACTTCCTGCCGGTTTTGAAGATTTTGAAAACAACAATCTAGCCCCTAGCCAAGGTGCCCTTTTGCCTCCTGACGGTACGTTGCAATTCGGTCAACCTTTGGTTGATGCCGGCGGATTGGGGTTGCCCGATGGTTTAAGCACTCCATTGGTTACAGTCGAAGCCCTGGGTGATAACATTAATACGACATGGGCGCTGCAAAATAGTGCTAACTCTAATGATACGTTTTTGATTTTCGGATTCGGAATTGAAATCACACTGACCGAACCCGTTACGGCATTCGGACTGGAATATCGAGAGTTTGGTCCTGATGAAGAAGTCTTCGTCGAAGTCTTGGACGGCAATGGAGATATCGCCTTCAGTGGCTTGTTTTCAGAATCTGCAAATTTTCTTGGATTCGTTGCCGATCCCGGAGAAACGATTAGCTTTATTCGGATTGGCGACACTGATACCGCACTCGCTTCCTTCCATGACGATTTTCAAGTCTGGCAGGCCGTGCCCGAACCTGGTGCATTTGTTGGCATCTTGACCGTTTCCCTGTTTGGAATCGGAAGACGATCGCGAAGATCCTGATTTCGGTTTTATTGATTAGAACGTAACGTGAAACCGGTATTACAAAGAAGCATTGGCCGTTTTGCCGACAAATGCTGATTTGAGCTCCAGCATCAAACTGAACAACGTTGGGACCAGCACCAACGTGAAAAACGTCGAGACTAACATCCCACCCAAAACAACGCTTCCCAATCCGCGATAGAGTTCGCTGCCAGCCCCAGGAAAGAATACCAGCGGCGAAAGGCCGACGACCGTTGTCAGCGTCGTCATGAAAATTGGACGAATGCGATTGCGAATACTGTTGGAGATTGCTTGGTCGGTACTTTGGCCCTCTTTCAAGTGAACCAGCGATTGATGCACAATCAAAATCGCGTTGTTGACTACCGTTCCAACCAAAATCACAAAACCCAGCATCGTCAGCACGTCCAATGACTGAGCTGGCAGTCCACTCGCTTCCAAATAAACGCCCAGCAGCTTCAAACCGATGACTCCGCCCACGGCGCCCATCGGTACGCTCAAAATAATGACCAGCGGATAAATCCATGATTCAAAAAGCGCTGCCATCAACAAATAAGTAATCAAGATCGCTAACAAGAAATTCCATCGCAACGCCTCCCACGTCTGCGCCAGCTTGTCAGCCGTACCGCTAAGATTAACTTTGTAACTGCCGCCAAGCGTTCCATCATCTTTGAGCGGCTGGATCACCTGCGACTCGATTTTCGCAATCGCTGCTTCCAATGAAATCTCGTCCGGCGGCGAGACTTCGATCGTGATCGCGCGTTCCCGCTCCCGCCGAACAACCTCTTCCGGCCCGCTACCGTATTCGATCGATGCGACTGTTCCCAGTCGAATGGGGCCTGTCGAATTCCGAGTCGCTATGTATTGCTGCTCCAGATCCTGTTTGCGAGATTCGTAACTTTTCGCTCCCAGCAGAACCAGATCTATCTTTTCACCACCCAGAAAATAATCAGACGCATACGCCCCATCGATCAACGTGTTGACGACATATCCTAGCTCACTGTTGGTAATCCCCAGTGCCATCGCTTGTTCCGGTCGCGGGCGAACGTGGACTTCGCTGCTGGACAGATCAAGTCCTGGATTGGGTCTCGCCTGCGTACCTTTGGGAAAGTTCTTTTTTACCCCGCCAAGTACATCCGCACCAATTTTTACTAACTGCTCAAGCTCCGGTCCCTGGATTTCGATATCAATATCTCGACCGCCTCCCAGTCCCCGACCAAAAAGACTGGACTGCGACGCCGTCACAAACGCACCGGGGAATTTGTTGCCCAGTTTGTCCTTGATCAAATCAATCAACTTCCGTGCCTTCATCGGATCATGAGCCCGCAAGCCGACAAACACACTACGCCCGCGAGCCACGAAAAAGTAATCCGCGATCACAGGGTAGTCCAGGTGCGATGTATCTTCGTTAACCGGGTCGATATCCCAATACGGCTTGAGCGTCGATTCGATTTCCGCGCCCATCGCCGCCAATTGATTGACGTTGTACCCCGGCGGCGGCAAGATCCGCGAGAAAACCAAATTCCGATTTCCAGCTGGCAAATACTCAATCTCCGGCATCAACCACCAACCACCCACAATGGCCAGAGCCAGGATCGCGGCAACGACAGCCACGCGACCGATGATGGTCTTTTGGATCAGTCGATTAACCCCAACGATCAAATCGGTAAACACTTTGCCGGCGCCCGATAGCATCCGTTCGAGCCAACTTGGTTTCCCATTCCTTATAATCGCCGCGTCATCAATCAATCTAGCCGAAGCGGTCGGGATCACGATCACACTGACGACCAACGAAAGACCAACCGCCGCGCTAATCGCCAACGCGATGTCCATGAACAACTGACCAGCTTCGCCCTGTAAAAAAATCACCGGCAGGAAAACCGCGAGCGTTGTCAACGTCGATGCAAGAATCGCACCCCAGACTTCGCCTACCGCAAGTCGAGCCGCTTGCATTGGTTCGTGTCCCAATTGTCGAAAGCGATAAATATTCTCCAGCACAACAACCGCGCTATCGACCAACATTCCGATCGCGAACGCCAGACCGGCCAGACTGATCACGTTCAATGACCGATCGAGTAGACTTAAAATCAAAAACGTACCAACGATACTGGTCGGAATCGCCAGCGCGACCACCAGCGTCCCTCGAGCAAACCAGGCACCGGCGATCAAAATCAATCCAAGTGTGGCCAGGAAAAACCAGGTTGAAACGAAAATCGCCGCCAGACTGGACGCCACCAACAGCGGTACGAAAATCAATGTCCAGCCGCGAAGATGAAGAAACAGCATCAAAATGATGACCGTCAGAGCTCCGCCGAGCATGATGTTCTGCTGCACCAGGCCGACAGCGCTATTAATGTAAACCGTTTCATCGTAAACCTTGTTCAGAATCAATCCCTTGCTGGCCAGAACTGTTTCGTTCAGCTTTTTGGCCTTGGCATCGAGGCCGGCAACAACATCAATCGAATTTGCCCCGGTTTCACGGGTGATGCTAATCGACAGCGTTGCCATACCGTAACGTTTGACGCTGCCGGTTGGTTTTTGAAAGCCAACACGAACATCAGCGACATCGCCGATGTAAATCGCCTGCCCATTTTCGGTGGTGATAATTTGTTGGCGGACTTCTTCGATATCACGATACTGACCAAGCGTACGGACAACGTACCGGCGCTTGCCTTCCCAGAAATCGCCAGCCGAAACATCCTGATTGTCCTGGACCAACGCGTTGCGCAGTTGTTCAATCGTCAGCCCCCGAGCCGCTAACAGGTCTGGCTCAAAGACCACTTGAATCTGTCGTTGCTCGCCGCCACGGATGTTTGCATCGGAAACGCCACTGACGCGCTCAAACTCGGATTCGATAGCTTCCTCCGCAAACTTGCGGAACTTGGTCACATTCGCCTCGCCTTTGAGCAACACTTCGACGACTGGATGTTTTGCTGCCAGTTCATTCAAACGATAAAAACGGAGGCCTGGGTGTTGTGCCGCGGCAACGCGCTGAAGTTCGTCTTTCAATTCTGGATGGTCATCGGCAAACGCCTCAAGTTCGTCAGTGGAAGGAGGACGCGTGCTGAGAATAAACCAGGCGACACTGCGGTCGTTCGAATTCGACGATCGGATCGTTGGTGGATCTGCATCGAGTGGATAGTCACGAAGCGTCTGCAGTTGGCTATTGACCTTCAACAACGCTTCGTCCATGTTCGTTCCGACGGCAAACTCCAGGTCGACTTCACCTTCGGCATCACCGCAAGATGAATTCATTTTGGTCACGCCTTGGACGCTGGTCAGCCGCTCTTCCAGTTCGCTGACAATTTCCTTTTCAATTTCCTGTGGGCTTGCTCCCGGCCAGTCCGCGGAGACCGAAAGTGTTGGCCGCTGTACGTTAGGCGTCAACTGCATTGGCATATTGAACATCGCAATCCCGCCAAACATCGTCACAAGGATGATGCCGACCGCTACTTTGACAGGATTCTCGATAAACCAGGAAATCGGATGCACAGTTTTGACTTTGAGATTGAGAGTACTGGTTTAAGGATTCAGTAGTGCAGTTTGACAGGCTGTGTTGACAGATTGTTAGTCGCTGAGGGATTCATTGCGTGTTTCGGTAACCATAATCGCTGCCCCAGACTTTAACCGCTCGTTTCCAATCAAGATAACTTGATCATCTTGATCAACATTTCCAATGACCTGAATCCATCCGCCAACTTCGATGCCGGTTTGCACTGGGACCGAAACGGCTGTCGTCTTGTTTGCGGAGCCAGCAATCTTGAATATTTGATTTTGGCCAATGCCGAGTACCAACGCGTCTTTCTTTACCAAAACGACTTCTGCCTCGCGGCCGATGGACAACGAGGCACGACCTAACATGCCAGGCTTGAGTTGAAACGTATCGCCCACCGGAGGATTCTTGATTCGAATGCGTACCGGAAATGAACGCGAACGCAAATCAGCTTGAGGAATCACACGCAGTAGTTTGCCTTCGAGTGGTTTTTCAATCCCGTTGACCTCGATCTTGACCGTCAGCTTTGCGTCTGACTCATTGGCTTTTTCCATTGACTCTTGAAGTCGCCCGGTAAACTCTTGCGGGACGTTCACGATCATCTCGATCGGATCGAGTTGCACAATTTCGCAGAGTGCTTGCCCACGTGTTACCCACTGCCCAACTTCGGTCAGCTTTTGCGTAACAACCCCACCGAACGGAGCGCGAACGGTGTATTGATTTAACATGTCTTTCAATCGCAGCGTCTCTTGAAACGCCGTATCGACGCGTGAACGTGCTTGTTGCAGTTGCAGATCTCGAGTCGAACTTAAGCGTCGCACTGTCGCTCGCGAACCAATGTAGGCTTGTTCTGCGGCAAGGTATTGCGATCGAGCCTCTTCAAGTTCGATCGTACTGATGGCGTTATTTTTGTTTTGCAAATTTTTCAGGCGCTGAAAAGTTGATTTGGTGTAAGACATCTGAGATTTATCGCGCTGCTGATTCGCGGCTGCTAATTCCATGTCCTGCGGAAGCGACAGTTCCAGTTCGCTCAACGCTTGTTGCATTTGCTGATGTTGTAATTCAGCGGTCTGCAATTCAATCTTTAGCGAATCGGATCGTATTTCAACGAGCACTTGTCCGCCAATTGACTCGGTGTTGGATTTCGAATCAGCAACTACCGGATCGCCTGGCTCAATTTTTACGGCGGTTACGCGCCCGTCGACTGCGGATCCAACCGTTGTTTTTCGTGTCGCTTCCAGTGTGCCGACAAACGACTGCAACGCTGCACGTTTCGTTTTGATAACGTTTCCAACGACAACGCGAGTTGGTCCGGCATCTCGCTGGCCAAACGCAGGACAGCAAACTGAGCACAGCATCACCAAGACAAGGCTGATTAGCCTGCCAGGAATTCTGCAGTGGTTACGTTGGCCCAAAGTATGCATCTGTTTCGTGGTTTTGATGGGGGCCAAGTCTTGATTGAGGGAAAGTATGGGATGGATCCACTTTCCCCATTGTACTTGGATTTCGTGTTCCGGTCTGTCGCTGATTCATCATGAATTCGTGATCGGTTTGATGTTTGTCAGCTATTTGCCGCAACACTCCTAAAAAATTTCCACAGAATAGACGAACCAACGTGATGAAAAATACAATCGGCGTCAGCCTTGTCCTTTTCTCGAATCAAATGCCGCCACCGAAAGCGATAGTCTGTGCCCACAAGGCACGTCAGATCAAACTTCCTAATTCGTCAAGAAAAAAAGCCTGCGATTACGCAGGCTTCAAACTTGCAAATTGAACTCGCGGGCTAATTGTTGCCCATCGCATCCTTGACCGCATCTGTATCCGCACCGGACGGGCGAATCGATTCGAAGTAGCGACGAATCGTTTGGCGATGGCCCAGTGGAATGGCTTCTTCGGACAGCACCGATTCGCTCATCTGTTCGTACTTCTTGGCTTGCTTGCGATACTCTCGGACTGCTTCCTGTTTCTGTTCTGACGATTTAATCGTTTCGACATCGACTTCGCCCGAATCGCCTTGCTGACCTTTGATGTTCATTTTTTGACTGGAATTTAGCTTCGACGTCTTGTCACCCGGCTCATTGGAGCTCTTACCAAGGCCCCAGTTGTTGCCACCTTTGCCGTTACCATTGCCGGGCGAATCGCATTCGCCCTCACACTCGCCTTTGCAGTCACCAAGACAACGACACTGCTTCTTAAGCAGGTCCTTCAACCTTTTGCGGCGTCCCTGACAATTGCACTCACTGGCAAGGCCTTCGACGCCTTCGCGGAACTTCGAACGCTTCCCGCCACTCATTCCTTCTGAAAACTTTTTGATCGCCTCGCTAAGTTTCTTGGCGCCCTTGCCGTCTTCGTTGTCGCCAAGTTCACCAAGCTTTTCCTTGATCGCTGCTTCGGTTTTTCGATCAAGTTCAGGCATCTCCATTTTCTCAAGCTCTTCAGCAGCCTTATCGAATTCACCATTAGCCAGTGCATTTCCAGCAGATTGCATCGGATTCGCCAGCCCGAGCGCTTGTCCAACTTCACGAAGCGTTTGCTCTGTACTGCTAACGTCAAGTTGTTCCTGCTTCTGTTTCAAAGCAGCTTCCATTTCGGAAAACTTCGCAAGTGCTTCCTTCGGATCAACGCCTGGCTCTTTCAATTCGGCGATCACGTCAGCAAGCTCTTTGATAATCTCTTCAAGCTCCGGATCAATTTCTTCCTTGTTGAACTCTTTCAGTTCTTCAAGTGCCGCTTCCGCTTTCGATGCTTGATCAACGACCACGCTGTTGACAACCGGAGCCGCTACGGCTGATTTCACGGGCGTCGCGAAGATCCCAATGATGATGGCAAGCATTGCCAACCCGACACCAGGAATCCAGGCCCCCGGCCTTTTAATCGGCGCCACTACGACGGCATCGATGCCGGCCGCTTTTTCGTTGGCGTCTTCGATCTGCAACTGGTGCAGCACATCAGTTTGTTTCTTATTGGAAAAACTTAACGCCGTCGCGATACGATCTTTCAAATTGCAACACTGATCAATTTGCGTCGCCGCCATCGTTTCATTTCGAGACGTCACCATCGACCACAGCCATCCCAGAATCGGGCCAGCGATCACAGTCCCGACGATCCAAAGAAGTGGAACTTGGCCATCGCTGATCGCGCGGACAATCGCCAACACACATCCCGCCAGTCCACTAATAACAAGGCCTTTGGATACGCATTGCCAGATCCACTGGCGCTGCTGACGCTGTCTGACTGTTTCAACGCTGTTTCGAATGTTTTCCATCATCTTGCTCCAGAGCGGAAATTGGTTCGGCGAGGTTGGTCTCTATGGTATCGCCAAAGAGCACATTGCCGCAATCAATATTTTGCTGTCTTTTAGTGAAAGCCACAATTATCCAACCGTTTGCACCTGTTATTGTTCCGTATCATCCGAAATATACCAGCTATTGCGCTACTTTCACCGACATCTTGTTCACAATGCCATCAAGCTCAGAACTATCCGTCGCTGATTTCGCCACGATGGAAAACCCTGAAACGGATCGTTGGCCGACAGCATAGCTGCCGATAACCTGCTGAGTTTTACCTTCGCCGCCAGCTACACAGTAAACCACACCATCACGTCGAACGAGCCGCAACGAACCTTTGTCGAATGGCTCAAACAATTGGGACCAGTCGTAACTGCGTTCACCATGCAGCGGATCGTGCTCCCGTTGAGCGAGCACAAACAGTTCTTTGGCCTTGTCACGTCTGATCCCGACCGTGATCGCTGACTTTTCGGCATCTTCAAAGTTCACTTGAAGATCGAAATTGCATCCCCAGTCCTTGGCTTTGGCAATTTTCAATTCAGCGAAATCGATACTGACATCGAAGTCACTTTCCGATTGCATTGGCAATTTTACAGTTGGCCATTTTTCCGAGTCTCCGTTTTTGCGAACCGTAAACTTCAGCCCTTGTCCCGTCGCTTCCAACTGACTCTGTTCCTCAATCTCGAATCCAGCGGATTTTAATTCGTCGATACTTTGCGTTAGATCGTACGTTTTCGCTTCACCTGTAACCACGCCGTCAAATGGATCGTTTGAAGTCAAGGCCAGCTCTTGCTGATCGACAGACGGCAACGACGTTGGCCAGCTGCCGCGAAGTTTAACATTGCGGATCTGGGCGTTGCTCTGATCGACATATCGGAACAGCCCAGGGAACCGCAGTTCTTTGGCATCCACGACATCGATGGTGGCAACTTCGGCATCATTGACGAGCAGCGTCGCTTTGTCGCCGGCCAATCGCAGCAAAATCTGATTCCAGTCTCCATCTTTCAGTTCCATTGCTTCCGACCCATCGATCTTCTTGTCTGCAACGCCATTTTCATCGCGGCCGGCAACAATTTCATGCCGCCAGACACCGTCTTCCTTCAGCAACAACGCGACACGACCGATGGAAACGTGACAGAGCTTTTTCTTTTTCGCATCGGCAAACATTTCAAATTCAAACTCACCGTCTTCAAGCATCGGACGACTATAAGGAACCCAGCTTTCCTCAAATATCGGGGTCTGCTGATAGTCCTCGGTAAGCGAACCGGCAGTCACTTCGCCATCCTTGAGGGTCCAGCTGTCAATTGGCACCGTATTCCCTTGACGATGCGAAATTCCGCGTGAAAAATATCTCTGGTTGTACTGATGCTGATCCGGTTGCTCTTTTTTTCCCCGATTGATGTTCCACATCGGCTTGTCGGCAGCTAACAAATCTATCTCCGTTGGGATCTCAGGTTGTCCCGTGATGCGTACGTTTTGCAAAATCGGACGCGACGTTGAAGAATTTGCTAAGAGCGCAAACCAGGGACGAGGAGATTCTTTGAATTCATGCCGACTGACCCGAACATCGTTTACGTAAGTTTCAACAACATCGCCATCGACTGCGATGCGATAACGCACAACGCTGTGTAACCGAGGCACTTTCTTTCTGGATTTCTGAGTCGATGTACCACCAGCAGCAATGCGCTCACGATGCTCCTTTTTCGCCGGGATCACCGCATAACCACCGTAGTCCAGCCAAACCTGGTTCCCGCCGCGAAGCGAAACGTCCGCTGTGATTTCAAACTTGCCTTTTAAGGGGGACTGAAAGTAAAGCGGCGAGTTTGTTTGAGCTGGACCGCGTTCCAACAGGCCATCTGCAACCATACGCCACTGATCAAAATACTTGCCTTGCGGATCATGTGTCATCGCGCCGAATTGAATGGCGTTCCACTGTGTCAATTCTTTGCCGACCGAACTGGAAGCAAACCGCTCAAGTCTGGCGGTTATTTTTTGTTGCGCACCACGCTCACACTTTTTCCCAAGACTGTCGGCAGCACCAGAAAGCGCTGGACGTGCGGCGGCAAACCAGGCCGGAGCGAAAAACAATGAACGGTCGTAACTTGCTTGTGACTTATTCTTTTTAGCTTCGGCTTCAAGCTCCTCAACCGACGCGTAGATTTCTTTCATGTGCGAAAGCGCGGCTTCATCGTCCTCGTTGGCAATCGCCAATAGCGTTTTAAGTGCACCGACAGATCGATACTTGGAGGCCGTTTTCTTTTCTGGAACATCCAGCTTGTTGACCGATTCGGTAAGCTCGTCCAACTTTCCAGATTCTTTCGCCAGGGAAATCATGTCCCAGGCTGGGCAATTCAGCAACGAATGCTCATCCGCCGCAAGCTCCTCTGCCGTACGAATGTTTTTCGCCACCGGAATAGAATCCAATCGAATACCGTGGCCATTACCAGGCAGAACCCAGTCGCGAAGCTTCTCGTAACGAGCTTCATCTGAATCCTCCGCGCCATCCTTGTTGTCCGCTGCGTCTTTATCGTAAAAGGCAGCGAGTTCGACTCTCTTCAAACGATCCCCAATCGCTGTCGTTATCAAGTTATGGTCGGCATCTTCAAATTGACGCTCGCTTGCAAAAGCATTGTTAACAAGAGCTGCAGGGAATTCGGTCGGCCAATCTCCTTTAAGGGTTAAACCACGTACTTCAGCGGCCTGAGTCGCGTACTTCTGAATCCCGGGAATGAGGCTTTTTAACTTGGATAACGGTCGACGCCAAACAAGTGTCCCGTTCAGATCAACTTCAGCATGGCCGTCTTCAACTCCCAGCAAGACCTGATTCCACTCGCCAGCAACAAGCTTCACTGGAGCAATCGCATGTGGCGAGTCTGGGATATTGGCGATCATTGAATCTTCATCAAGTTCTGAATCGCCCGCATAGAGTTCGTGAACTTTCTCGCCATCGACAAGTCCAACAGCAACAGTTCCGATCATCGGATTTGCCATTTTCTGACCAGGTTCGTATAGAAACTCATACGCAAATTGATCGCCATCTGACAGCGGGCGAAAATAGGAAATTAAACTGTCAGAACCCTCGTGTGCAACTTCGCTCGCTTTGCCAAGCAGCACGCCATCTTTTGCATGCCAATCGAGTTCTTCGGGCTCTTCGCCTTCTTCTTCGTCGTTGTTAGTTTTGTTTGGCTTCGGCTCGGCGGCGACACGGAACTCCTTGCCCGAACTCCACCCCTCCATGCGATCGTCAACGATCAACGGAACCTCTTTGGCAATTTCTGGTTGACCTTGAAACTCAGGATTCCGCCAGGACACGATGTCATTGGACTTCGAGTGCAAAAACAGCCAGGGAAAAGTCCCAGCAAGCTCTTCTTCGTAGAGTAATTTGCCATCGAGTGAATAAGCGACGGTTTTATCCATAACTTCAATAGTCAGCTTGCTAAAGCGGTTTTGATCGACACGCGTACTCGTACGACGCGTTATCACGTCTCGACCATTTGGCCCGGAAACCGATACCGCGTGACTGGCTTGGCGACTCAACGCATCAACTTTCACGCCTCCGAAAGAAACTCCTGCCCCACCCAATCCAAGTGCCTCGCACGAGAACTTAAAGTCGCCTTTAAGCGGATAATTCAGCCAGAACGTTTCCGACCGTCTAGAACTGGAACCTAGCTGCGTCAAACGATTGTTATCAGCGATTGTCCAGGGCATGTCGCCCACGCTGGGTGGCTTTCGTGATGTCCAATGGGGCAGCGGCTCAGTTGTTCCGGGCTGGAGCCTGGCACCGAGCACTTTGGCCTGCGCGTTTTCGTAATCTCGATATGCGGCCTTGGGAGCAAATTTCCTGTCGAAATTGAATATTCTCTCACGGTGATCCTCAAAGATACTGGTCTGATCAGGATACTTTTGCGTGAACAGGCGATAGGTTATATGATCACACCACTGATACTTATTGTTCAATCGCTGACTCTTGTTTTGATTTCCTTTGGGGCTTTCAACGGTTCGATCCAGGTAAGCCTTGACCTTGTCCAACGCCGAAGCATCATCCGTTTGAATCGCGATGAAAACTTTAATCGCTTCAATTTCTGGATGTTTCTTTACATCAACAGCATCCACGGATGCCTTCAGATCATCCATCTTTCCAGCGGCTGCAGCAGCATCGACCAAATCGAGAAAGTTACTGTTGAGACCTGGCAAAGACGAATCTGGTAAGTCCCGTATTTCAGGATCGTAAAAGTCATTGAGCTCCTTGCCTTGCGGTGCACTCCACGAAGACACAAAGCGTACCGTTTGCCGATTTTCTTCTGGCAACGTCCATTCCTTGAGACTCTCGTAACGTTTTTCGGCTGGCTTGGAGCGGACTCGTTGGGCAATGCCATCCCAACCCGTGATTTCGTTAGTACCGTAGTTTGTTGTCAACTTGACATCCTGACCGCGACCGATGTACTCCAATGCGAGGTCGGTCAGATTCGATTTGGCAACATCAGCAGCAGCCCGATACAAGGCGCGTTGCATTTGGTACACACCGTAGTCACCACCATAATTTGCGTACTGTGCTTGTTGAGCAACAAGATAGTCTTCGAAAAACTTGCGAACTTCCGCTTCGCCGCCACTGGCAGCCAGGTGCCGATTGACACGTGACGCGATCTTACCGAGGCTGGTCTCCTTACTGGACTCTATGTTTTTTCGGAAGACGCCGATGCAGAGATCACGAAGCGACTTGTCAGCATCGTAGGCCGGCACCGCAACGTGACAAGCAAGCTGGATATCACGTTCAACTGGTTTGCTCGTGACATGTTCCAGCAAATTCTCGAGTGAAGCTTTGGCCGCTTCGATGTTTTTCTGTTCAAGAGCGACCATCCCGGACAGTACCATCGCCTGAACTTCAGATCGCGGCTTGGTTTTTCGCTGCTCTATTCGTTGATTCAAGTCGTCGATTCGATCAGCCTTGGCCGCCCACTGAACGACGGCCTGAGCCAAACTGGAAACGACTGCATTGTCAATATTGCCCGAGTCTTCATAAAGCAAAATCTCCTCAGGCCGATTGGCTGGAAAAATTTCGCTAACCACCATGTCGTAGACTTCTGCTGCGTCGTAGGCATCTTTCTTGGATTTCCATACGTTGAGTACAGAGATAATCTGTTCCCCAAACCCTGTTGCGCTAGTCGCATTGCCCGAAGGTTGGTTTCCGGGTGATGAATAACGAACAATGCCCCCTCGATTGTTCTGAACTTCGAAATTTGGATCTGCGACTGGTAAGCCACCTTTGAGCAGCTCATGCATTGCCCGCTTGGAAAGTGTCACCATGTCGTGCTTGGCGGCCGCGAGAGCGATTTTATGCGCCGTTTCAAACTGAGAATTCGTAAGCGGCGGGATCAGTGTCGTTTCCGTTTTCTTTTTCTCTTCGATTGGAGGCGCGGCTGCGACAGGGTCCTGAAGGATCGCGCAAGTTGCTGGAGCCGCCGTGAAAAGTGCTGCGAGCTGACCAATCACTCTGGATCCAGGAGGAACCGTAAGATTCCAACTCGTTCCGGGCATGGCCGGTGGTGAAACCGTTCCTGGTCGCCCAGGAACTGCTCCCGGTGTTGCTTTCTTTTTCTTTCTCGTTGGACGTTTGGTGACTTCGTCAAGCAACTCAGACCATTTTGCCTCGGCCTGCTTTGCGTCTTTTTTCTTGATCGCCACCTGCCCCCAATCAAACAGCATCTTTTGCTGGAACGATTTATTTGTCTGACGCCTGGCACCCTCGATCGCAAGTTCGCCAAACGTTTGGCCGAAATCACGAAGTGACTCATCCTTGCTCCTGAGACATTTCACGGTGATCGGCCAGAGAGCCACATGTTCCATCGCGGCACGGCGTTGACGGGAGTTCGGTCGGCGACCTTCGCGAATTTCATCCAGCGGATACTTGTCGATTAAATCGAGGAGTGATTTGGCAGCAACCTCCGATCCATCCGGATTATGCTTGAGCTCGAACCAGGCTGATGCAATTGCGATCGATTTATCTTCCGGTTTTTCCTCACGCAGCTCTTTCAGTCTTTTCGACAGTAGCTCCTTGCCGATCTCTTTCTTCGAAAGCGAATCGATGAGATCAAAAAACTTACATTGGATCGCACCTTTGTCTTCCGGCTCCTCCCCGTAAAAAGGAACCTGCTGTCCATTCGCGTTAATGGTGTAATACAGCGGCTGGCGATTTGTAACTTGCGCTTTGATTCCAACCTGCAAATCAAACGCGCCTTCACCAGTCCGCGGTTTCTCACGAACGGCAATGATTTTTTTGGCGAGGTCAGCGGAATCACCATCAGCCAGAGCAGCGCCGAGCGCCTTGGTGTAAAGTCTGTTCACGTCTTCGCGATTTCTTCCACCGTAGCTTCTCCAATTGTTAAGGATTTCATCGTTGTTGACCATCGACTGCATGACCGAAACCGCGTCGGCAGGACAGCCAATTTCCAGTAGCTTCCCGGCGCCCCAGAATATCGCTTCACCTTTTTGATACATCTGGTATTGCTGATCGTAGTTCTGATGCGAATCCTTGTTCAAGGCCTTGACCAACAGCTCTCTGGCCTTTTCTTTCTGATCTGCATTAGCGTACAACGTCACCAGCTTTGCGGCAGCGGAATACTGAATGCTATTGTTATTGTGGTCCTCGTTTTTGACAGCTTTCTCGAGTAGCTTGAGCGCGATGTCACGCGTCTCCGAAAACTTTTCCAGCTCCTGAGCAACCAACGAAGCAGCCTGGCCACGTACTGAGTCCATCACTTTTTCGTCAGCGAAAAGTTCCGTTAGCGCTTTCTTTGCTTCATCTTCTTTGTCATCTCGCACATCAAACATCGCCAGCATGATCCTACCTGCCAACCAGTCCGGTTTCAGTTCGATGTGCTTACTAATCGAATCGCGCAGAACCTTTTCTTCATCAGCCCCTTCGATGCTTTTGAAGATGTCGTGAAACATTGAGTTGACCTCTCCATTGCCTCCATACGACGAGATATCGCTGAGCCCATACCAGGGATTTGATTTCACTTGCGAGCGTGCTGGAATGAGCGAGCGACGAGCCAAACTAAAGAGCCGTTTATTCTTCCAAACCTCTGTGTTTCTAAAGTTCTGAAGCACGTAGCGTCGGTAGCTCGGATACTCGTCAAAGATCTTTTCTGCCAGTCGAATCGCTGCTGTTTCGGTCGCCTCATGCGTCTTCTTTTCTTCGTCCGACATCGTGTCAGAATCCGCGGTCTGTGATTGCTGCAACAGTGTCGACGCAAATTCGGCAACATAGTATGGCTGCCCGATTTCACGGATATTGATCTCCTGGAAAATCTCGAGCAACTCGTTCAACTTACCAGCAGCCTGGAAGAACTGCTTAATCTGATGGTAGTCATTGGACAGCATTGACGGATTCTCGCGGATCGCGACCGCGTACTGTTCACAGGCTTCGTCGTTCATCCCCTTGCTCGAATACTGCTTGGCAAGTTGTTCGCGGAAGTAGCCCGATTTCGGACGCGACTTGACAGCGGTCTCCAACAGCGGAATCAGCTTTTCCGCATTGTTGGTCTGCATGTAAAACTCGATCAGCTTCTCGTAGATCGCTGGAGAATCCGGCGATCGTTTCTGTTGTTCTTCAAGCCGCTCAGTCAACGCCGTAAGCTCGCCGGTTTGTTGCAACAGACTGATCGCGGCACGGCGGTACGCTTCGTCGGAGTTTCTGCTGCTGTATCGTCGGTTGCGATTGATCATCGCTGCTTGGGAAACAGTGGATCGCGTCCGCTGCAAAATTCGATGGGCAACCTGAGTCGCCAGATCCGTTTTGCCCTGGCCTTGGTACAGCCCCATCAAGCTGACCATCGCAGGTAGCTTTTGACCACTGCGACGTTGAGCTCTCGAGATAACGGCATCGGCCATTTCGCTCAAACCAAGCCGCTTCATATTCGCAACCAGCGAGAGTTGTGTCTGGGCTTTGAGCCTTAAACCGAACAGTCGTTCTGCTGCGATCCGCGCTCGCTCGAGATCGCCAAGCCGTTCGGCCAATCGCAACACAGTCGTTTCTTTTTGCTCGACCAGCTGCTGACCACGCGGCTCAATCGCTTCCACAATGTTCAGCGACTCGTCGAAATCACCCAACTTTTCATAAAGGCTGGCGATTTCGAATTGAAAGCTCGGATCATCTTGCAAGCTCGATGCAACAGCGCGGAACATTTCAACGGACTCATCTTTCTCGTCCTGCCAAAACAGCAACGTCGCCAAAAGCATTCGCTCGTAATTCAACGTCTCTGGAGAATCCGCTTGCGCTTTTTTGATACGTTCGCGAAGCAACGCCATCAGATCATCTTCCACTTCGTTCTTCTTCAATACCTGTGACACCTGATGCAGCAGTCGCAAACCTGTGGTCGACAAATAGGCACTTGGGCGTGGGTAGTCGACCGACGCGTTACTTGTTTCGTCACCATATTGAGAGGTGTAATTTTTGTCGTAGTATTGATTTGCCGAACGTGGACGGGATTTCTTCCGCGACGCTTTCGCTTGCTTCCGTTTCTTGGCAAGCTCTTTCATTTCGACATCCACGATATCATTGAATGCAGATAACACTTTCGCGTTCTCTTCTTCTTTGGCCAGCGGGCCGGTCCACTTCAAAAACATCCCATGGATGGCAGCGGTTTGGTTCGAATGATGCTTGTTCGCGGAATTTCCACGGCGAGAAACTTTGATTGGAGCAAGTTCGATCGACTCCAGGGCGGCGGATTTCCACTTCTGGAAGTAATCATCAAGCTGCTCCAACTTCTTTTCGGAGACCAACATCTGCATGACTTGAGTCAGCTGCGATGAACTTTTCGCGGCAGCAACTTTTTCGCTGACCATCTCCTCGGCAAGTTCTTCTTTGCCGGCCAGCTTCAATTCCTTAACAACCTGAGCCATCGACGCGTTGCCTTGATTGATCGACTGGTATGAGTTGCCAACGCGAACATACATTCGGCCGCCTGAAAACAGAACCTTTCCATGACCGACCGCCGAACCGAACCCATCGTCTTCCTTCGATGTCGCCTTGAAACATTTCAACATCAACTCAATTTCGTCTTCAGAGAGCGGATCGGGATCGGCCAGAGTCTGTTCCTGCCCCGCCATGCTCTTGACATCAATATGCCGCATCGGTAGCGATGTCAGGAAGAATTTCTGTTCCGGCTTTCCACCGTCAATCGCGAGCCGTTTTGCGATCTGAAATGTTTCGGAATAGTTATCTTTGAGGAATTCTACGTATAGCCAGTCATAGACTTCGTCCTGACTCGAGTCATCACGGCTACCTTTTTCGACGATCGCATCGGTAAACGAGACCCGTTCTTTTTCCTCTTCTTCAACGATGTCAGCGTCTTCGTTCCCATCAGCCGCAACATCTGTTTCAGCCAAATCATCTTTAAGCTCGGCGTCTGATTCCAAACGCATCAGCCATGCATAAGCCGCCATTCTCGCAACGCCGTAGTGACTTGGCGTCCACAACGGAGGCAACTGATTGTTGCCGTAATATTGCTGCTCTGCCAAACCAACGGCTCGCTTGGCCGCATCGGATTGGCTTCTGGCCAGCTGAAACGCACTCTGACGTTCCGGAATTTGACTACGGATGCCTCGATTGTTGTTTGATTTCGCTTTCTGGTTAGCGCGTTTAAACTGCTGTGCCGCAACGACACCCATTTTGTCATGGGGAACACTTAAGGACAAAATTCGCTCGAATCGAATTTTCGCTTCTTCAAACTTGTCCTGCTTCCCAAACGCAACGCCTTCTCGATACAACAACTCCCAATCATCGCGCGACTCACTCACAAGCGGCTCAGTAATTTTCACGACGCTCTCGTAATTCATTCGCTGCAACAAACCATCGATGCTCTTGAGCAATCGAACTGGATTCTCTTCCCGAGCCGTCAGCTTCATGAAAATGTCCGATGCTGCTTCGCGCTGGCCATTGCTGAACAGCAGCTTCGCCAAACGGAATTCGGATTCATGCCCCGGAGCGATCTTTGCCAACTGAGTCTGATATTCGACAGCTGCGGCGAGGTCGGAACCTGATTCACACAATTTTGAAAGCTGCTGCAACAGATTCGTGTCTTTCGTGTTGTCTGTCAGCAAACTTTCCAGCTCGCGCCGCGCCGTCCCGTAGTCGCCTGAACTGTTGTGAGCCTGAGCGATGCAAATCGTCATCTCACGACGTTTCGATTCTTCGCGCCGATCGCGTTCGAGTCGCTCGATCAATTTATCGAACTGGTTCTGCTGTCCGTACAGGTCTGTCAACTTCTGCACCAGAGAAGTCTTGTCATCAATCTCCTCCGACTTCTCAAACGCTCGCCAATAGACTTCAATCGCTTCGTCGGTACGGAACTCCTCCGCCAACGCTCGCCCTAACGACATGGTCAAAGCTGGTTCCGTCGGATTGATTCGCACGGCTTTTCGCAACGTATCGAGTGCCATGTCCGTTTCACCCAACCGATAACAAAGCTGAGCATAAAACTCGTAATTGTCGGTATTTCCCGGGGCAGAGACAATCAATTCCTTCCCGGCAGCAATCGCCTCGTCGCGGTTACCCAACTGAGCTTCCAGTCGTGCAACGTTCATCAAGTGCTCGCTCCGCAGCCGTCGATCGACTTCCGCCAGCTTTCTGTTGACGGCAGCCGCGGCTCCATAGTCGCCCGACGTTTCGGCAACTCGCGCTGACGTGGTCAGCACGGGAATTGATTTTTCATTGATTGCGAGTGCTTTCTCGATCGCTTCAGACGCGCCATCCCAATCGCGATCAGCTTCGAGGTACCTGGCCAGCACATGCCAATCTTCTACTGTTTGCTTTTCATTGCTCTGGGCGGCCTCGCGTAATCGTTCGATTTCTTCGCCCAGCTTTCGATTCGATTGAAAAATCTCGATTCGGTTTTTGAGCGTCAGATCCGATTCCTCTTCACTCGCCGCCAAATCACCGGCAGCAGCATTAAAGGCCAGCGACTCGTCATACTTTTCGTGTCGCATATGGTATTCAGCAGCGCGCAGCTGCAACGCAAATTCTTTTGGGTCGAGCTTACATGCCAAGGCGATCTTTTCGACAGCCTGTGGCAAATATCCAAAGCTGTTGTAAACCTCCGCCAACCTCGCAACGTTCTCCGGCGTCTCGCGTTTGCCTTCCGCAATCGCTTCCCAAATCTTCAGCGCCTCATCGGAACGTTTGAGAATATGAAAGTACTCACCGAGGTATTCGCGATACTGCGCTTCGCCAGGCGCCAATTCGATCGACTTTTCGTAGCGCTCGATGGCTTCTGCTTCCAACCCGGACTGACGATAGAGATCTGCCACCTGAGAGTGCGTGATCGCATCGTTGGGCCGCGCTTCGATAATACGGCTCCAGATCTTGACCGCTTGTTCGCGTCGTTTCGACTTTTCGACGTTGCGATCCTTCATCACCAGCTTGCCCCAGTCGCGCAGAAAGTCTGGATTTCCAGGTGCCGATTCAACCAGCAACGCATACTGCTTTGAGGCTTCGGTGTAGCGTTGATCGTTCACCAGCTGATTGATGAAACTTTTCCGCAAGTCCGTTCGTTTCGGCGCCAACGTCAGCGCCTTCTCCATCCATTCGCTGGCTTCCGCGACACGCGCCGAAGAGGCTAAAAACCGTGCCAAACGAGCGATTGCACCGATATCTTCCGGGTTTGCCTTGATCCAGTCTTGATAATAAGTCACCAGCCCATCCTGATCACCGCTGCGCAAAAAGATGTCCTCAATGCGGCGGCGAACATCGCGAAACAGCCATCCGGTTGGATTCAAATCGGCGAGCAGTTTTTCCAGATCGGCGATGCCTTCTTTCCGTTGGTTCAGACGGATTTTCAATTCAGCAGCTTCGATATTGAACGTGACTTTGCGATAGTCGTCTTTGACCAGCGTCACCAGTTTCTCGTAGCGTGGCAGAGCGAGTTTGTATTCGCCTTCCTCTACCATCGTGACCGCGATCTGTTCCTGAACACGTGCATCATCTGGGAACAGCTTTTCCAGGCGATCCCATACCTGGAGCGCTTCCTCAGTCCGCTGGGCTCTCTGATGCACACGACCGAGTTGCCGAAAAATCTCCAGCATGTCGGGGCGACGTGGTTTGCGTTCGATGGCACGCTCAAACGCTGCGACCGCTTTCTCCGGCTGACCGATCAGCAGCAAACTCTGCCCCATGTAATAGCTGGGCATCGCGTCTTCGGTTAGAAACTGTTCCGCCTTGGCCAACGCATCGACCGCGTCGGCATCCTCGCCACGATGAGATTCAAACATCCCCAACAACATCCACGCTGTTCCGTCTTCAGGATCCTTTTCAGTTCGATCCCGCAAGCCCTTCAGAAATTCATCCAGTGTCCCGAATTCAACATGATGCCCATAGACTCGTTCAAGGGCCGTCCCGCGGCGAGGGCTTTTCTCGAGGATCGAAAAAAATCGTTCCGCGATCTTGATACTTTTCGCTTCTTCTTCGGAAAGTTCATCTTGCGGCGAAACACTGACCACAATCGTGCGTTTAGAGACAGCAGCACAATCCGGTGGCATCAGCCAACTGGCAACCAGGCCAATGAAAATCGCCAATGTTGCCAAAGTTGTTGACCGAAAGAAGTTTATTGATCGAGGAAAGCAAGGGGACATGGTTTGCATACTTCTCACCTGTTTCAAAAATCTGAAAGAAATTTGGCAATGCTTAGTTCGCGCGCGAAGCTCAATTGTTTCCCATAAAGACAAAATTTTGTTGCATTTGAACCTCATCTGCCTGAAACTGGTATATGGTAGCCAGATAGAAGTGCAACGCCTCCCGCGTATCTACTGTTATGAATTGTCGCCAACTGACTTGCAACCATTTTAACGGAATCTGAATGACGATCACTGATGAAACCAAGCAGGAATTGAAACAGTTTCGAAATGACTTTGCGATTTTAAAGTCAGAAATCTCAAAAGTCATCGTTGGGCAAAGCCAAATACTTGATGACACCATCCTGGCTCTTGTGGCGGGTGGACATGTGTTACTCGAAGGAGTACCTGGACTTGGGAAGACGCTAACGGTCAGAACACTCGCCGATGCGCTCGACCTTGATTTTTCGCGAATCCAATTCACGCCGGATCTGATGCCAGCCGACTTGATCGGTACCAATATGGTGATCGAGTCCGATGACGGGCAAAAGATTTTTCAGTTCCAAAAAGGACCGCTGTTCGCAAACGTCTTGCTAGCGGATGAAATTAACCGTGCCACACCAAAGACCCAATCCGCTTTGCTCGAAGCGATGCAGGAACATTCAGTCACCGTTGGCGGCACGACTCATATTCTTGACGAGCCATTCTTTGTACTGGCGACGCAAAACCCGTTGGAGATGGAGGGCACCTATCCGCTGCCGGAAGCTCAACTGGACCGATTCTTTTGTAAGCTATTGGTGAAGTATCCAAGTGCCAAAGAGATTGAGACCATTCTCGACCGGACTACCGAATCAAGCAACGAATCCGCATCGGCAGTGCTTGACGGACAGCGCATTCGAGACATGTCGCGAATCGCTCGGACGATCCCCATCTCCGATGAAGTGCGACGTTATGGAATCGCACTTGTTCTGGCGACGCATCCGGATCACGAACTGGTCGCTGAGCCGACTAAAAAGTTTGTGCGTTTCGGTGCCAGTCCCCGTGGCATCCAGGCGCTGATCCTCGGTGCCAAGATTCGTGCGATTCTTGATGAACGCTTCCATGTCGCACGGGAAGACCTCAAAGCAATGGCCAAGCCTGTTTTGCGACATCGTTTGATTTTGAATTTCGAAGGACAGGCCGAAGGCATCAGCACCGATGATGTGATCGACCAAATTTTGGCATCCGTCCCAGAAAGCGCCCTCGAGTCCGCTGCTGTCTGACACTTCCAGCATTGATTGAACGACTTTAAAAACCTGTTTCACATTGCAAGTTTAACGACCGAATGCTGTTTCCTTCAGATTTCCTGACTCGACTTGAATACCTTTCGATCCTTTCGAAACGCGTGTTCCGTGGTCAACTTCTGGCTCAGCGGCGAACCGTACAGATGGGCTCCGGCATCGAGTTCTCTGATCACCGTGAGTATTCGCCAGGAGATGACTTTCGATATCTGGACTGGAACATCTACGCGCGGCATGGTGACTTGTTGCTGAAACGTTTTCAGGAAGAACAGGATCTGCACGTTTACTTGATGCTCGATTGTTCCAAGAGCATGGGCTTCGGAACCCCCGCCAAGTTCGATCTCGCGCGGCAAGTCGTCGCAGCGCTGGCTTACATCGCTTTGGCCGACCTTGATCGCATTAACGTGATCGCATTTTCCGACACGATCATCGACGAATTTCCGTTGACGCGAGGCAAGGCTCGCATTTTGCCGCTGATGAAGTTTCTTGAAAGGCTGGAAGTCACGGGCGAAAACACCAGCATTTCGCACGGCGTTCAGGGGCTCGTCCATCGCAGCGGTCGAACTGGAATGACAGTGGTCGTTAGCGATCTGTTTGACGAATCAGGATTCCAAACGGGGCTGGATCAATTGCGATATCGGCGCTACGACGGACATGTCGTTCAGCTTTTCGATCGCAAGGAAGCCAACCCGCCGCTGCTGGGCGATGTGGAGATGGTTGATGTTGAAACGGCATCGAATCGCAAAGTCACCGTTACCGAAAAAAATATTCGCCAATACAAAAAACTGTTTCAGGAACACCAGGATTCCGTTCGAGAGTATTGTCGCAATTACGGAATGGGCTGCACGCAAACGCCATCTCATGTTCCGTTCGATGATCTGGTGATGAACATGATGATGCGTGCCGCAGGCCACGCGGCGGCTCCAACTGGAACAGGGGGATAGCATGTCGTTGGCTGTTCCATCTGCACTCGCATTCGCGTTGATCGCGATTCCGATCATTGTGTTTTACATTTTAAAAGTTCGTCTGCGGCAAGTTCCTGTCTCGACGAACATGTTCTGGAAACAGATCTTTGACGAAAAGCCACCACGTTCAATCTGGCAAAGATTTCGCCATCTGTTGTCGTTGTTGGCTCAGCTGCTGCTGATGGCGTTGATGGTATTTGCCTTGGCCGATCCCTATTTTTCGTGGCAAGCTTTGAAAGCTCGTCGCGTTGTGTTGGTTATTGACAATTCGGCCAGCATGAAAGCGACTGACGTTTCACCGACCCGGTTTGACGCTGCGATCGACCGAGCCACAGAATTGGCTGACGGTTTGCGATTCCGCGACGAGATGGCGATCGTCCTGGCAGGTTCCCGGCCAGACGTGGTGCTTGGAATGAGTGGACATGTCCCGACATTGAAGGAAGCCATCAGAGCGATCGAAGTCTCCGACAACCCAACACAACTCGATTCCGCGATCGAGCTCGGCGAGCAGCTGATCGGCGATCACCCAAACGGTCAAGTCGTCGTCCTAACCGACGGCTGCGCAAAAACCAGCTTACCGCTCGAACCCCCAGAAGGCTCAGATCCAACCGCAACTCCGGGTCAAGACAATAACAAACCAGACATAGACATCTCATGGCAAGTTTTTGGAACGCAGGCTTCCAACGTTGGTATCACGCAATTTCAAGTCCGCCGCAGCCTGATCGACATGCTGGGCTACGAAGTTCTCGCATCCGTGAAGAACGCATCCGAACAGCCAATTAATTGCCGACTCGAAATCTCACTGGCCAATTCAATCGTTGATGTCATTCCACTAAAACTCAAACCTGGCGAGTTGTGGACTCAGTCACTTGAGAAAACGTCACGCGAAGGAGGCATCCTGGCCGCAACTCTGACTGAGATCGTGGACGCGAACACCGAAGAAGAATCAGAATCAGAAGACAAAACCAAGGATGCTGAAAAGCTCGCGGAGATTAATGCTCTGACTGCTGACGACAATGCGTGGGCCATTTTGCCGGAACAGAAAGTACAAAACGTTCTGATTGTCACAGAAGGAAATCTGTTTCTGCGAAAGGTCTTCGAAGTCAACCCATTGGTCAACGTCACAACGGTCACGGAGATGCCAGAACAATGGCCAAAAGATACTTTGGTCGTGTTGCATCGCTTCGTACCAAAAGTTCTTCCGCCAGGCGATGTTTTCGTCGTCGATCCGATTGAAGATTGCGACCAATGGACGATCGGCGACACGATTGAAAATCCGATTGTCACCGAAATCGACACCAAGGCAGACTTGATGACGCACGTGCGTCTGGACAACGTTGTTTTGCCCGAGGCACGGAGCATCGAGTTCAAAAACAAACCCAAAATTTTTGCCGGTACGATTTCGAAAGAGGCGGTCTACGCACAAATCCAACGCACCGACGGCAAATGTTTGCTGCTAAGTGTTGACCTCGACAAATCGGACCTCGCGTTCCGCACCACGTTTCCGATCATGGTCACCAACGCACTGAATTGGTTCGTTGAATCATCCGGCGACCTTCGCGAAAGTTCTGCAACGGGAGACCTCGTTTCCTGGTCCACGGAAGCTGAAGAACTCAAAGGGAATTCGTTAATTCTTCAAGCGCCAGACGAGTCGGAATCGACGATCGCCAATTTCTCTCAAAGCTCGCAAACCAACATCAGCGATACGTTAACCATCGGCCCATTTGAAAGCAGCGGAGTATGGGCGCTCGGAAAGCAGGGACCGCCGACAACGATGAAAGCAAGCGACAAGCCACCGATTGAACTGATCACCAACTTCGCCGTCAATATCGCCAGTGAACGCGAAACTGATTTGCGTCCAGTTGAAGCCATCCTGGAAAGATCTACCGAAACAACTTCACTATCCGGTTGGTTTGGCAAACCGGTTTGGTACTATCTGATTTTGACTGCCGCCGCGCTGTTCGTCGTCGAATGGCTTTTACATCAACGAAGAGTTTTATCCTGACCATCGTGGCATCGGCCAACTCCAACGAATGAACTTATGATTCCTTTCGAAATAACTCGACCCTGGGCACTGGCCATCCTGTTGGTTGCGCTACCGGTGCTGGTTTTGTTTTTCGTTCGGTCGCTGAGTGACTTCCCAAAATTTCAACGCAAACTCTCATTAATCATTCGTAGCTTGATCGTTCTGCTGCTCACGTTGGCCCTTGCCGGATTCGCCTGGCTACAGAAAACAGAAGAACAGTATTTCGTTTTCCTGATCGACCAGAGCACCAGCATCAGTGAAAACGGGCGGCAGAAGCTTGACGAAGTTCTGACCGCAGCGAAGGAATCGGTCGGCGAGAACAAAGTCGCGTTTTTGCCGTTTGCATCGACTACCGGCACTGTCCAGCAGCAGTTTGGCGAAGAGGACAATGAAGATCCAGAGACTTCCGGAGGAGACGAGCCTGACGCGGAACCCAAACCTGAAACCGAAGAAGTCAAAATTGCTTCGGCCGAAGAATTGGCGGCTGAAAAAGAGTTGAACCAATTCCGTGACGGAACCAATATCGCAGCCGCCATCGAAGCAGCCGCTGGTTACCTGCCGCCGGGCTACGTCCCGCGGATCGTTTTGCTGAGCGATGGAAATGAAACACAGGGCGACGCATTGGCTGCGGCATCGCAAAGCCGCGTTCCCGTTACGACGATCCCTCTTCCGACACGATCGGACCAGGAAGTACAAATCTCAGCCGTCAATGTTCCAGCTGAAGTTCGCGAAGGCGAGCCGTTTATGGTCGAAGTCGTCGTGCAATCCAACCACGAAGACGAAGGGCTGATCGAAGTCTTTCGAGGTGATCATAAAGTCATCTCCGAGAAACGAAAACTCAAGACCGGTGAGAACCGATTGCAATTCCAACAATCCATCGAACGAGAACGACTCGCCGCCTACACCGTCCGCATCTCAAAGCTTGCCAACGACACGCTGTTGGACAACAACATCGAATCGGGGCTCGTTTATGCGGCTGGAAAGCCAAGGGTACTGATCATTGAAAGCGACCCCAACCTGATTCGCGATCTGGCTTATGCACTTGAAGAAGAAGGGATTCAATCCGACGTCCGGCCGGCACAGGGCATGCCTGAATCGTTGGCCGATTTGCAGAACTACGAACTGATGATTCTGTCCAACGTTCCGGCAACGAAACTTAGTCAGCAACAGATGGACATCACTCGCACCTGGGTTCAGGAACTTGGCGGCGGCTTCGTCATGCTCGGCGGTGAACAATCGTTTGGGCTTGGCGGTTACTACAAGAGTTCGCTGGAAGAAATCCTTCCCGTTCGCAGCGACTTCGAGAAAGAAAAAGAGAATCCGTCGCTCGGCATGGTATTGGTCATCGACAAATCAGGCTCGATGAGTGGTGAACCGATCGAGATGGCCAAGTCGGCTGCGCGCAGTGCGGTCGAGTTGCTCGGCAAACGTGACTATGTCGGCGTGATCGCATTTGATGGTGAATCGTTTGTGATCAGCGAAATGCAATCGGCTCGAAACAAAGGCAAGATCAGCGACGAGATCGCTCGGATTGATGCTGGTGGCGGAACCACGATGTATCCGGCGATGGAACTGGCCTATGAGATGCTTTCGGAAGCATCTGCCAAGTTGAAGCACTGCATCATTCTGACCGATGGAGTTTCATCGCCGGGCGATTTCGAAGGCCTTTCGCAAACCATGGTCTCAGCAAAAATGACCGTTTCGACCGTCGGCGCAGGTGACGGCGCTGACATTGATCTACTGGAAGAAATCGCCCGAGTTGGCAAAGGACGGCACTATCACACCACCGACCCGTCACAGGTACCGCAGATTTTTGCCAAGGAAACGGTTACTGCGAGTAAATCGGCGATCGACGAACAACCATTTCTGCCACAAGTCATTCGAGCGACTCATGCGTTGGCCGACATCGACATGGAATCAGCTCCGTTTCTATTGGGATATGTGATGACTCGGCCCAAGCCAACTTGCGAAGTGATTCTTTCCACGGAGAAAGGCGATCCGTTGCTGGCCTGGTGGCGATACGGTCTGGGAATGACGGCCGCTTTCACCAGCGACGCAAAGAATCGCTGGTCCGCCGAGTGGATGACATGGGAAGGGTTTGGAAAGTTCTGGACTCAAGTCATCCGGCATACGATGCGCAAGAGTGACGCTCGCGGAATCATTGTCGATGTCCAGCGCAACGGAAAACAAACGACCGTGAACGTTGACGCGGTCGATGAGATCGGACAGTTTTTCAATAACGCTGATGTCGAATTGACGTTGATCAATCCGAATTTGAAACGTGATGCGTTCGAACTTGAGCAAACGGCGCCTGGGCGCTACCGCACCGAATTCGATACTGATCTTTCTGGCGCCTGGCACATGGAAATTTCGTTGAAGAAGAATGACCAGGTTGTCTATCGCCAGTCGCGCGGAATCACGGTTGGTTACAGCGACGAACTTCGCATCCGCCCGACCAATGAAGCGTTACTTCGCAACATCGCAGAAACATCTGGCGGCTCATTTGTCAGCGACCCCGCAGAGCTAGCTGCCAAAACGGAATCTGAAACAGTCAGCCGTCCGTTCCCGCTATGGCCATGGTTGGTAACGTTGTCACTGATCCTATTAGCCCTCGACGTTGCCCTCCGTCGAATCGATTTCTCTTTGCACTGGCCATTTCGCTGGTTCGCCGGCACGGGTGAAGAAGCACTCGCATAGGTTCGGCCCGATCGCGTACGACGGATCGTGAATGCAGCAGGGAAGATTCCTGACTGTGGTAATAAGTTCTGGTTGTGATGGTGCTGACGAATGTTATGCCTGGATTGGATGACTAATCAGGCGCGATGGGCCAATATCCGGCCCTGGGGGTGAGGCTGGCGATAATACTGGATAGATAGGCTCTATCTCGTTTTAGGTGGTTAATCATCATGAACGCATCATTGACTGGCAAAGTGGTTATCGTGACTGGCTCAAGTCAAGGAATAGGTTTTGCTCTGGCTGAGCATCTATTGGAATTGGGCGCCAGCGTCGTGATCAACGGTCGTGACAAAGACAAGCTCAATCGTGCCGCTATCCGGCTACGGTCGAAGTCCGAAAGTCTGCTTGCCGTTCCAGGCGACATTTCCAACTTTCGCGACTGTCAGGAAATCGTCCGAAAATCGGTTGCCGAATTCGGGCGACTCGACGTATTGGTCAACAGTGCCGGTATTTCAATGCAGGGAGAGTTGGACTCTTTACACCCTTCCGTGTTTGCCAAGGTCGTCAACGTGAACCTGGTTGGGACAGCCAACATGACGAACCTGGCAATTCCATCCCTGCGCAAGTCCAATGGTCGCGTGCTGTTTATTTCCAGCATGGCAGGCTTATTGGGTTTGCCTGGTTACTCAGCGTACTCCGCATCCAAAATGGGCCTGACAGCGCTTGCACAATCGTTGCAAGGTGAGTTGGCTGGAACGGGCGTTTCAGTCGGGGTTGCCTACCTTGGTTTCACCGAAAATGATGCTGCTAAAAAAGTTCTAAACAGACAGGGTGATCTAATTCCACAACCAGCTCGTCCCTTTGTTGAACCGACACCGGTCTCGGTCGTGGTTGAACAAGTTATTCAAATGATTCGCACTCGGCGTCGGTCTCAATTCATCGGATACCCCGGGCCGATGATTGCCTGGCTTAATTGGCTAGCGCCGAGCTTCTGCCTTTGGTATGCCCGCAAAGCCTACCGAAAACATATACGCGATGAACTTCCGATTGCTGGTCACGTTAACGAATAACAACTTGGGATCGAACAGTCATAAGCGGGCAGGCTGCTTTACTAGCTTCCAGTAGCCTGAACCCTTTCTTTGCTCGAGAAACTGGGGTTAAGAATCAACGTTGCGGCCCCGAGGCCGGCGAGGGAAGATTTAAAGTACAATGTCCCCTTTCTTGCTTGTCCCCTTTCTTGCTCCCCCCTTTATTGCTCCCAATGTCCCCTTTATTGTTCCTTGAATCCGGTTTCT
>CAZXLW010000044.1:0-4237 GCA_964641465.1 uncultured Pirellulaceae bacterium
CGAATCTCTTTTTGCCGCTCGATGAATTGAGCAATTTTCCCCGGGTACAGGGTTAGCTTGCCACGCGAAATTTCCAGCGTATGTTGGCAGGTGGCTTTCAAGAACGCACGGTCGTGAGACACGATCAGGCAAGCTTCGCGAAACGAGGTCAGAAAATGTTCGAGCAGAATCTGAGTTCGCAGATCCAAAAAGTTGGTTGGCTCATCGAGCAACAGTAAATTCGGTTCGTGCAGCAGCAGGGCTGCCAGCTTGACGCGCGTTTGCCAACCACCAGACAGCCCGCCAACGGGGCCGTGCAAGTAATCACCTTTGATTTCGAACTGGCCGGCGACTTCACCGCATTTCCATTCCGGTTGATTGCTGTCCCGCATCAGGAAATCCATCGCCGATTCGCCTGGCTGAAACGGATCATGCTGCCTTAAATAACCGACGCGGAGGTTCGGGTGTCGGATGACCTCGCCGGAATCAAGCTCTTCCTCGCCCAGCAGGATTCTGAGCAAGGTTGACTTACCTGCTCCATTTCGACCGACAAATCCAATTTTGGCGTCGTCCGTTATCGTGGCTTCTGCATCGTCCAGTAATATTTGATCACCGTAGCTTTTGCAGGCTTTTCGAATTTGAAAAAGGATGGCCATCGTGAATAATACGTGCGTACCTGAGATGCGAGTTGTTTGCTGAATGAGCAGAATAGTTGATTCAATAGTTTGGCTCAATCGCGTCCCGAATCGAAGTCCACCATTTTAACAATGTGAAACATGAAACCGATTTGCTCTTTGCTCGGAATTTTACTGGTCGTGATGCTGTCGGCGTTCCCAGCCATTTTGCACGCCCGTCCTGACGGCAGGGAAAATGACCGACCGAATATTCTTTGGTTGAGTGCGGAAGACATCGGTCCGCAGCTCGGATGTTACGGAGACAAAGTGGCTCGAACGCCTAACCTGGACGCGTTGGCCAATCGTGGGATGGTCTACGACGTGGCCTGGTCGAACTACCCCGTCTGCGCGCCGGCAAGGTCGACGATCATTACGGGTACGTACGCTGCAACTCATGGGGCCGGCCATATGCGGAGCACCCGACCGCTGCCTGAGAGCTGCAAGATGTTCCCGCAGTACTTGCGCGAAGCGGGCTATTACTGCACCAACAAATCGAAGGAAGACTACAACCATCCGAAGGCGGGTAAGGTATGGGATCAGTCGAGCAGGAAAGCGAACCACTCGAACCGCGATAACGGGCAACCATTTTTTGCGGTCTACAATCAAAACAGCACTCACGAAAGCCGGATTCGAAAGCGACCGCATCAGGCAGTCACAGACCCGTTGCAGGTCAAGCTTCCGGCCTATTGGCCAGATCGACCGGAAGTTCGTGAAGACTGGGGGCAGTACTACGATAACATTGCCGAGATGGATCAATGGGTTGGAAACAAGCTCAAAGAGCTGGGCGATGATGGTATAGCGGAAGACACGATTGTCGTTTTCTTTGGCGATCATGGATCGGGAATGCCCAGGCACAAACGCTATGCAGGCGATTCGGGGATGCGCGTTCCGCTGATCGTTTACTTTCCTGACAAATGGAAACACTTGGCGCCGGATGACTACGGAGCAGGCAAGCACTCGGATGACCTGGTCGGATTTGTAGATTTCGCTCCAACCGTGTTGAGCATCGCCGGTATCAAGCCACCAGACTTCATGCACGGTCGAGCCTTCGCAGGTAAGTTTCAAACCCAATCGGAAAAATATTTGTATGGCTTTCGCGGCCGCATGGACGAACGGCCAGATCTTTCTCGTAGCATTCGGGACAGTCGATTCGTTTACATTCGCAACTACATGCCGCATCTTGCTGTCGGCCAGCATCAGTACTTCCAGCAGATCACGCCGACAACGCGAGTCTGGCGGGAGATGTTTGAGAAAGGCGAGCTTAACCCAGTGCAGAGACGGTTTTTCGAAACCCATGCACCGGAAGAGCTCTATGATCTACAAGCCGACCCGGAAGAGACAGTCAACCTAGCCGACAACCGTGAACACCGGGATGTGATTGCCAAATTTCGACAGTTGCATCTTGCCAAGACGATGGAGATTCGAGACGCCGGTTTCATTCCAGAACCCAGGTTGCATCAGATCGCTGGCCAGCAAGCAATTCAGGATTTCTGTTCGCAAGACGCGGACTACCCGTTGTCGGATGTTTTGGAATCGGCGTATCAAGCGGCCGGCCGGAATGTAATCCAGCCAGATGTCTTTGAACGCATGGCTGAATCAACGAGCCAGGTGACTCGGTACTGGTGCTCGATTGGCCTGCGGGTTCGAGGCAAAGAAACTTGTCGGGAGAATGCCTCGCTGCTGAAACGACTAATGGACGATGAATCGCCGTCGGTAGCAATCACTGCGGCGGAATCGGCCGCGATGTATCTTGATGATGAAACCCAGGTAAAGGCAGTAGAATTGCTGCTGAACAACGCGAATTTTGAAAAATCGGATTTTTATTCGGCAACTTGGGCTCTCAATTCACTGGACCGAATTCAAGTCAACCGAAGATCGAAGAGTGAGGTGAAAAGCAGCTTTCCGATCGACTGGATCGACCAGATCAAGAGCCTGCCCAACAAACCAAGTGATATCCCCCGCGGCAACAATTACGTCGAACGCTTGATCGAGAAGATTGTTACGGATTCCAAGGGCGTCGATTCTGAGCGTTAAATTTGGTAACTTGGGAATTACAAACAATTCAACTTTCGCAGAAGAGATCGTACTTATGAAATTCCAGATAACTTGCTGCCTGATTGCTCTTCTTTTCATTCCCAACCTGGTGATGGCACAGGAATCCGATTCCGCAGAGGCTAAGAATAAAGTCATCCTGATGGGGATGATCCACAGCGGCCACAAGACAAGTGAAAAATATGACTTGGACAAAGTGAAAACTTTGATTCGCAAGATCAAACCGGATTTTGTGTTCTGCGAGATTCCACCAGACCGTATTGAAGAGGCAAATCGCCAGTTCCAAGAAAAGGGTGAGATCACCGAGTCTCGCGTCAAGGTTTTCCCTGAATACGTCGGGGCTTTGTATCCGCTCACCAAAGAGATGAAATTTGAGATCGTGCCGTGCGCTGGTTGGACCAAACCGATGGCAGATAATCGTCGAAAAAAAATGGCTGAGCTGAAGGAAACTCACAAACAGCAATACGAGGAGATGGTCGCGGCTCAGACCAAAGCCAGCGAATTGATTGACGAGTCTGGCGGGAACGACAACCCTGCCTACATTCACACAGACGAATTTGATGCATTTGTGAAGGCCGGCATGGGGCCTTATGACCGACATTTCAACGATATCCTCGGCCCCGGTGGCTGGGAGAACATCAATAAGTCGCACTACGGATTGGTCGACAAGAACCTCGACGAGCGTTCGGGGCAGGGAAAAACCGTTTTGATTATGTTTGGCTCATGGCACAAATATTGGTTTAAAGAACAGCTTCGCAAACGTGACGATATTGAGTTGGTGAATTTGAACGAATATCTAAAATAGCTCCGATATTGGCAGCAAATTGTCGAATCGGAAAAAGCCGACGAACTGCGGTCCGAGTAAAACGGAACGTTTGGTCACGGTTATTGGTACCTAATGTTACCTGACGGCTGACTTGCCGTTGGACGAATAATGACGGAGACTAGCCGTTTGTCAAACCAGGTTTTGGCTGGCCGTTCCGACACGCAGCAATAGCAGCAAAAATTCAAAGGAAGAATCAGATGTTTGGCAATCTACAGGAAGGCTTGCAGTCCGCGTTCAAATCTCTTCGCGGGAAAGGGAAGCTATCTGAAGCGAACATGCGTGACGGGCTCAAGCTGGTCGAGCAGTCGCTGCTGGAAGCGGATGTCAGTTTCGACGTGGTGCGTGACTTTATGGGTCGCGTTACCGAACAAGCCCTCGGCGAAAAAGTACTGCTTTCGCTTAAACCGAGCGAACAATTGGTTGGGATCGTCCACCAGGAGCTGATCAACCTGCTCGGGGAAAGCGTCGAAGGAATTCAGCTTAATTCCGACGTAAACATCATCATGATGTGCGGTTTGCAAGGTGCTGGTAAGACGACGACCTGTGGAAAGCTGGCCAAGCTGCTCCAACGCAGCAAGATTGAGCCAATGTTGGTCGCCGCTGACTTGCAACGACCGGCCGCGATCGAGCAATTACATGTGGTCGGCGAACAGGTCGGCGTCCCGGTTTACAGCGAACCGGGCGAGAAAGACCCGGTTAAGGTCTG
>CAZXLW010000044.1:4337-41842 GCA_964641465.1 uncultured Pirellulaceae bacterium
AGGTCGGCGTCCCGGTTTACAGCGAACCGGGCGAGAAAGACCCGGTTAAGGTCTGTCGCAACGCCGTCAAGAAAGCTCGTGAAGAGAAACGCCAGGTGGTGATTCTCGATACGGCAGGTCGGTTGGCGATTGACGAAGAGCTAATGGACCAACTGCGTACGATCGACCGGGAAGTCCAGCCCCATCAGGTCTATCTGGTGGTCGACGGGATGACTGGTCAGGACGCTGTCAACAGTGCCAAAGCGTTCCACGAATCGTTGGAATTGAATGGCGTGGTGATGACGAAAATGGATGGTGATGCCCGTGGTGGTGCGTTGCTTTCCGTTCGCCACGTGACTGGTGTTCCGATTCGTTTCATTGGTACCGGCGAGCACCTGGATAACCTCGAGTACTTCCGCCCGGAAGGGATGGCCAGCCGGATCCTGGGTATGGGTGACGTACTGGCGTTGGTCGACGAAGCCCAGAAGGCGTTCGATGAAAAAGAACAACAGCGGCTGCAAGAGCAACTGGAAAAAGGTGAGTTCACGCTGGATGACTTCCGCAACCACATGCAAAAGATGGCGAAGCCGGGGCTCATGCAGAAAATGCTGGGCCTGATGCCTGGAATGGGCAACATGAAAGAGCTCAACGCCATGATGGCTCAAGGGGATACTTCCAAGGAAATCCGCCGCATGGTTGGCATCATCGACTCGATGACTCCCGAAGAGCGACGTAATCCCAAGGTCATCCAAGTCGGACGGCGGCAACGGATTGCGCAAGGGGCGGGTGTCGAACCCAAGGCGGTAAATGAACTGGTCAAGCAATATGACATGATGAAGCCGATTTTGACTGGTATGGCCGGCAAAGGGGCGGGCGACCGGATGCAAATGATGCAGGACCTGCAGAAAAACATGATGGATCCAACCAGCCGGATGCCCAAGACCAAGAAATCAACCGGCAAGAGATTGACGGCAAAAGAACGGGCAAAAATGAAAAAGCAACGAGATAAGATGCTTAAGGAAAAACGGCGGAAAAAGAGAGACAAATAGCCGAATTTGGGGTGCCATTAGCTGGAGTTCATCCATAAAATGCTCGATTCTGTAATGTTAGTGGAATGCCTCTCAGGCAAGTAGTCAAAGGACACGAAACAAAGTGGCAGTAAAAATTCGCATGAAGAAAATGGGCCGTAAGCACCGTCCATTTTTTCGGGTTTGTGCAGTCGATTCGCGAGCTCCACGCGATGGTCGCGTAATTGAAGAATTGGGCACTTACGATCCGATGGTCCCGGAAACTGATGCCCGGGCGATCTTGAAAGGCGATCGAATCGACTATTGGTTGGGCGTAGGAGCTCAGCCATCTCCGAAAGTTTCTGTACTGATCAAGAAGTACGGGACTGAAGGTTCGCACCTGGAACAACAAAAAGTCGCCATCGAGCGCCTTGGCGGGCGACGAGCAAAGGCAATCGAGGAAGCTCGAGCCGCTGCTGCTGCCGCTCCGAAGCCGAAAGTGGCAGAGGAAAAACCAGCTGAAGAAGCTGCTCCAGCCGAAGGCGAAGCCGCCGCAGAAGGAGCGGAAGCTGCCGCTCCAGAAGCCGCTGCCGCTGAAGCTGCCGAGGCTCCGGCCGCTGAGGAAAAGCCAGCCGAAGCTGCTGCTGCTGAAGGCGAAGCGAAGTCAGAATAGTCGGTAATTCAAAGGAAAATGGGCCGTTGCCGGAACACTGGCAAGCTGTCTGTTAGACCCTGAACCAGTTAAATATTGAAGGCTTGGTTGGCTGACAACCAAGCTTTTTTTGTGCCATCATGCGATTCGACGTACTAACACTGTTCCCGGAAATATTCTCTGGCTACATGCGCCAGAGCATCTTGAACAAGGCGATTGAAAAGGAATTGGTCAGCCTGAACGTTCACAATATGCGGGATTGGTCGGAAGACAAACACAACAAGATTGACGATCGACCGTTCGGTGGTGGCCCCGGCATGATCCTGATGGCCGAACCAGTCGTGAAATGCGTTCGCGAGGTGACGGCGCTGGACAGCCAACCCCCAACCGTCATTCTGCTGACGCCTACTGGCCAGAAACTGGACCAGTCACTGATAGAAGAACTAGCCGTCAAACCGCGGATCATGATGCTGTGCGGGCGGTACGAAGGATTTGACCAGCGGGTCAGCGATATCCTGCAACCGATGGAGGTCTCGATTGGTGATTACATCCTCAACGGCGGTGAAGTAGCTTCCATGGTTCTGGTGGACGCCTTGGTACGGATGGTTCCCGGGGTCTTGGGGGACGAATTCAGCAACATTGACGATTCGTTTTCCCGGGGAAACCGGTTGCTGGAGTATCCTCAGTACACTCGTCCGCGGGAATTCGAGGGTCACTCGGTGCCGGAAGTGCTGCTGAGTGGCGATCATGGGGCTATTGAGGCCTGGAGAAAGCAAAAAAGTTTGGAAAAAACGGCAAATAGGCGTAGCGATTTGCTCATTCAACACGATATAAACTTGGATTCGGAAAAAAAATAAGCAGGCATATTTGCCGAGGAAATATCATGAGTCATAAGATCATGGAGCTCGTAGAAAAAGCGAGCATGAAAGAGGATGCCCCTCAGTTTGACATTGGGGATTCCGTAGACGTTCACTGCCTGATCCACGAAGGCGAGAAGACTCGTACGCAGGTATTCTCGGGGACAGTGATCGGTCGTAGCGGTGGCGGAGCTCGTGAAATGTTCACGGTTCGTCGAATTGTGGCCGGACAAGGCGTGGAACGAAAGTTCCCAGTTCATTCGCCTCGAATCGCCAAGATCGAGGTCAAGCGATCAGCAGTCGTCCGCCGGGCGAAACTGTATTACCTACGCGATCGTGTCGGAAAAGCCGTCCGCCTGAAAGAACGTCGACGATAGTTAGTTAGTTGGTTGCGACCGACGAACGCAGGAAACAAATAAAAAAGGAAGGCTTGAAGCCTTCCTTTTTTCGTGCGCCATACATTATTCAGACGTCAACTTTCTTGTCCGCCTGCTTGGGCTATTTCTGACTACTTCTGACTAAGCGTTGCCAGCCAGGATCCCGCTGCCCGACGAATCATAATCGTCAATACGACCGAAACTGATGTCGGATGAAGCCAGGAAACTATCAAACGCGGCACCCGTATCGTTGCTGCCGAAGTTCAAATCAACATATTTATCTATGGAACCCTGTTCGGTAGGAAGAGCCAACCCATTTGGACTGAATCCACCAGGCGGCGTTGATTCGCCAGGAATCGTTCGGAACGACAGGCGATAATCACCAGCAGAATCTCCGACTGAATTAAGTCTAACGAAATACTCATCGCCAGCGATCGTGTCGAATGACAGTCTTGAGTCCAACGTTCCATTGAAGTTATTGTTGGCATCAAGCAACGTCTGATCGACGTCGAAGCCTCTGAGAACCGTGTTCAAATCGCCCGTAAGCGCCAAAGATCGAACAACGATACGTCCGGTCGCAATTGCCGTGAATCGGAACACATCCACATCCGTACCCAGCTCAACCGAGCTATTCACAAACGTCGTGTTCGGCAAAGCTCGCAGGTTCAGATCTGATGCCAATGGGAACGAGTCACCGTGATCGTCAGGAGTACCTGCCGTTCCATTGTGTCGCACACCCAAACGATATTCACCATTTGTCCCATTCGCGCCACTGACAGCGACAAAATAATCACCGGCGGCAAGATCCGGCAGGATCAGTTGGCTGTCGAGAGGGTTTTGCAAACTTGGATTCGAGTGATTGTCATTGAAACCGATGCGGTTTCCTCCGGCATCAAACACCTCAACGAACGCATCGAAAAACTCTGTTTGTGCCGAAACATTGATAATCGCTCTCGCACTCGTATCAATAGTAAACGTGAAGACATCACGTTCGGCAGGATTGTCCGCAAACCCGACCACGCCGTCTTCTCTCGCAATTTGAATATTACTGACCGGATCGAACACCAATTGCGATGCTTCCGTCAACAGCAGATTGTCTGAGTGGTCATCCACAAGCGGCAAATCGAACGGCGATGCAATGAATCCTTGAATGAAGAGTTCGTAATTACCTGTTTCTCCACTTGAAAATGTGTCGACTTCGACAAAATAAGTACCGTCTTCAGGCAAAAACAAATCGAACAGGTGCGAATCAAAAAGACCACCCTCGATATCATCATCGTTCCTTGCATCAGTGCCAAAGTAGTTGACTATGTTGAAGTCCGAGTCGAAGATCGTGATGATGGGATCGACCGGGTCAAAGTCAGCATACCGATTCGTAGCGTTAGAAATTGCTTCAAAACTATACGCAAGGCCGGTTCTTCCTTCAAAGGAATAGTAATCGACTGGATCGACGAAAGTGAATGATCCCACCACTGAAATTGCATCGACTAGAAAATCCCCTGCATCAGCGTTTTCGCCTACAATGATAGTGTTCGGGACAACAATCTCGCCCAATTCGAGTGCTTGAGCTTGCTCAATAGTATCATTGTTTGCCAATGACTCGACTGTAACGTTACCGCTGGCTGCAAACGCCAACTTGATTGCCTCACGTTCCCCAAGCCAGTTACGTTGCAGCACGTCCGTCACGTCGCCGGCAAGAGCAGGGGTATTAATAATATGCCGGCGGGTCTCATCAGCTTCCCTCAGTCCAGGAAAAGCTGGTAAAAAGTTATCACTGAAGAATCCAAGAGTACTAGGAACCCCGGAACCTATGGGCCCAAATGCGTCGTGATGGCGTAGACCGAGCAGGTGCCCCAATTCGTGAGCGCCGATGTTGGCAGACGCATTGATGATTTGATCGGTAGTATTGGTAAGCCCAAATCCCTCAATGTTGATTACCGCATTATCGTTCTTGTTCAAGTTCCGGAAGTCAATATCCTCAGCCAAACCACCCGGTGTTCCAGCGTTAAACACCAAAGTCGAGAAATCACCTTCGGTTGGTATTTCTTGAACAAAAGTGACACCGAAATTCTCGTAAATCAGGGCCATCTGGGCCTGAACCTGGTCTCGGATATCCTGCGTGTAGTCGATACTCCCATTAGTTCCAGAATCGAAATCAAGAAACACTACCTGATCGAGACTTGCGATTGTGGTTGCTGCAGTTGGGCTTCCGAAGTTATTAGACCCGCTGTCGCTGTTGTTTCCTCCACACGTGGGACATTGGCCGCAACCGCACGCGGCGAACACATCTGACAGATCCCCGGTCCCAACGCCTTCGCCAAAACCCCATTCAGCCGCAAACTCACTTAGACTGACTACCGCCGCCAGATTCTGAGCTTGCGATTGGCCTGATTGGCTTTGAGGTTGAACGACCTGCGATACCTGCGATGAAGCCTGATTATCGAAAGTCGACACGGTAAATGTCGGGGCTTCGATAGTCAAAGAAGACAAAACTAAATCTTGGCCGGATCCCTGAACGGATCCCAAAGGTTCCTCTGTCCGACCCAAGTCAAACCGCCCAGTCGAACCGCTGCTTTCGTTTAGTCTTTCAAAGACCGATTCGTTGATATCAAAATTACTCATGAACTCGCCTCAGATCCGATAAAAACCGCATATTATGCTCAGTTCCACTCTAAATATTGGTATAGATAAAGTCAACCAATTACCGCAAAACGGAGGAATTCCGCGCGATTTCAGGCCATGATACGGCAATGAGCCCTGGTTCTAGAGAATGATCAGCGTCAGAACAACGATCCAACCGCTTTAGAACCCCTCTCCAGTCGTAAATCCTCCGCTGCGGCGACGAGGCGAAGATCGGCGGCGAGAATTGGATTTTCGGGAGGAGGAGCGTCGGCGGCGGGTTCGACCGCTCGATCCGCCGGGGAAAAAGACGCCACCGGAATTGCGACGATGAACGCCACGCCGAGCTGAATTCTTCAAGGCTTCGGAAACAATGTCCAGCATCGTATGCATGATGATCTGGCCGGAAGGGTTCTGGATGATGTCTCGGCCATTTCGCTGAGCCCAGCTCTCTTCGAATCGCTGGTTCTTGCGGATCACTCGCCAGGCCGATCGAACGTTCAGCTCGCCGTTAATGAATCGCTCGACCAGCGAGTCCAGATCGAAATTGGCCGCGAATACCGAGCGGTGCGAGTCATAATTCGACGATCGAAATCGACGCACAATCTCGTCAAACCCACCCTGCCTCTGCGTCATGGCACCTCGACGTTCGACAAGTGTCGCGATTTCAGGCTGCAGCTCGCCAATCAAACGATTGAGCTCCACGATATCCGAGACAATTTCATCGTCCTGTCGTTCTGTCGTTTGGGCAGCCCGCCGCCGGAGGACGATCTCTTCGCTTTCCTCCAGATTCTTCTTCATCATGGTCAATGCTTCGCCGTAGTATTTCCCACTCGACTCACGCAACTCTTTAAGTTCGGTAAAGTAGCTCTCGAGTTGCCGGTTCTGATCGTCGATTTTCAGCACGAGGTTGTCACGAAGCTCACCTAACTGCTCCCCGACGGCGATCACCTCCGGCAAGCCAACTTCCTTTTCAATCTGAGCCTCCAACGCCTCAATCTGGCCCATCAGTTCATTGAACTGATGTCGCCGACGCTCGATCTCCGCCGCCATCAGCTTCGGCGTCATTTTCAGGAACTGATAGCTCTGCCGCGCTTTCGAGTACCCGATAAATCGCGCCAGCCGCCGGTCCATTCGCCGAATGAACCCTTCCCCTTCATAGTTCCCCGTTCCAAAATTGCGGTCGTACAGATACTTGAACAGCCGGCTGTTGTCGTACGACGGGAGTTTCTGCGAAGATTCCTGCTCGACTTGCTCCAGTCGCTGCTCGTTAGCGGTCAGTCGCTGTTCGGCCTTCGCAGCCTCTATGCTCAGATCTACGTATTCCTGCATCCCTTTGAGCCGGTTGGCGACAACTTCCTGCAGCTCATCCCGCTGCTTGGCTTTCTCATTCAGCTTTTCGGTTACCCGATCAGTCTCTGCCGTATCTTCGTCGATGGCTTTTTCCGCCCGCTCGATGGACGTCAGCAATTCCTGTTCGCGAGCTTGCTTTTTCTTCAGCAACGCCACCAGTTCGTCACGGACACCGACAAACGAACGCTCAACCGTCTCCATCGAAATGTCTGGTAAATAATGCCGCGCGAGTTCGAGAAACTCGTCACTCCGTTGAGAGACGAATTGATCCATTCTCTCGTCAACGTTACGAGAACTTTCTTCGAGTGCAGCAACTGCTTGATGAATCCGCGACTGGGCGCGTTGCAGTTCCTGGAAAAGTTGGGGGCCACGAATCGGCATTGGCTAACTGTATCTCCGTAATGAATAGATGATTGTAGCTTCCGGTGCGGAGTCGACTACCAGTCAGTTATCTGGGCGGTCCGAGTAATCGGCAAATTATTCTGGTCAGTCATGATCATCTCGACTTTCAGCTTGCCGCGGGTTTTCTTGCCAAACGTCGTCTCGTTCAACACGCCGTCTTCCTGTTTATCCTGCTTTAAACGATCAAAAACCGACTTCGGCACACGCTCGGCCCATTGTGTGACCGTGACGCTCGTGTCATTTTCGACGTTGTGAATTTGTCTTGGAATGACGTTCCCATCAGCATTACGGGCTTCCACGATCAGATAGTAGCCCGACAGACGCGTACCGGACGAATCCGTGTAATTCCTTGGGAATGCCGACTGTGTGTTCTCACCACCCACGACCGTTATCGTGAAGTCCTCGTTGACTCTTGCGAAAATGTCCCGCACTCTTTTTTCGGCACCTGACAATTTTTCTTTGTCTTTGTTGTCAAAGTAGGCATCCGCTTCCCGTTTCAGCTTTCCCAGCTCTTCGTTGACTGATTCGGAATCAGCAACCGACGAAGCAGATTTCCAATTCTTGTCGAAGCTATTGCGGACGGCGATCAACTGCTGCTGCTCCGCCTGCTGCTGACGAGCGATTTGGTTGGCTTCCGACAGAGGTGCGAATGGAGCCAGCCACAGCCCCCAAATCCCCAACCCCAAGGCCAACAACGTGCCAAGCACCGCCAAAATCGACGTCCGACGAACATAGGCATGCGCCAGGAACCATTTGAAACTACGCTTTGGCTCCTCGTACTCGTGCAAATTGTCGTAATACCAATTCACGGCCGCCTCTACCTGTTCGTCCGTCAATTCTTCGCCGGTAAGCTCAGCCGTTCGTTTCAACTTGTCCCGCAACATCTGTTTTGTCTGGTCAACATTGAATTCCCGCTCGACCAGTTCCTGCTCCTGCCGCAAAGTAGTGGCGACATCCATCACGCGCATCATTTCCGCCAATCCCATCTCTTCAACCTCGGGCGAATTGGGGACTGGCGCAGATTGCTGCGTCTGCGGTGCTGGTTGCTGTTGAGATTGCGACATCAGATTCCTTTGTGAACATTTCGTTTTGATGAGCGTCCATCTGACAGTCAGTTTCACTGAGAAGACGCCGCCACGATCGTGACCTATCGCCAACTTGCATGCAAACCGCGCCAGTCGGATCGTTGAGGCTACTGGAAGTTGTCAATAGACCGTGGCAACAAAGCCATGAGCTGGTAAAATTCTACGCCTGGGACGCTCTGTTCCCAACGGGATATCAGTCCTTCCAACAAATTTTTCTCGTGGAGACAACTTAAATGGCTGAAGCAACCACTGCGGAACAGCAAACAACCGATCACCAAGGATCGCTGCAAAAATACCTCGATCGCGCAAAAGGTGTACTCGACAAGTTCGGGATCGCCAGAAGCGAAGAAACCTATGCCGAAATGTTACGGTTGCTTGACCAGGTAAAGCACGTCGACGAAGCCAAAGCAATGGCGATCGCCAAAGTCATCCAACACATGAGTGAATTCAATCAGCTGGTCCGTGACAATGTCGAGAATATTTCGATCGGTAACCGGTACCTGGATATCGCTCAGCAGTTCGATTCGATCCGCGAAGATTCCAAGGCCCTGATCAGCCAATTGGACGATGGAAAGATCAGTTTTGGTGAGAAAATCCAGAATTACTGGATGAACATGCGGCGCGGAACGCCATCTGATCGTTTCGAAAAAATCGCCGAAATTTACCGCGATGTTTCGAAGGACACGAAGGATCAGCTGGATCGCGAAGACGTGATCATGGACGGCTACATTGATTTCCGATTCGCACTGAAAGAAGCCGAGGTGCTTTCGCGTGACCTGTTGAAGAAACACCTGCCGACTCTGGAGGCCGATCGGGAAGCTCTCGCCGACGCACAAACGGCAGTCGATGGAGCCGAAGGGAAAGACGATAGTGAGGTCTCTCGACTTGAGCTCAAACGCGATGAAGCTCGGCACAAGTTCGAAGAATCAGATCGTACTTACCAACTCTGCAAAGACATCGCCGAGAACCTGTCGATTGGTTACGACGTTGGCGAAACGTTGATCGTGAAACTCAAGCAGACTCACGATGTCAAAGATCGCGTATTTCGCCGGGCCGTCACTTTCTTTACGACCAACGAGCACGTTTTTACGATTCTCGGTACGGTTTACACTTCGCAGCATGGTTTGCACGAAGCAACTCAAGCGACCGAAGCCATGAAAGACGGCGTGAACAAGGGAATCGAAGACATCGCTGAACTGGGCCGTGAGCTAGAGCGTGCCGCTATCAAGGCTGGTTACGGCTCAACCATTTCGTCTGATTCGGTTCAAAAACTGGTGGACGCAATCTCTGACTTCCAAGTCGAATCTTTGGAGATGATCGCTGATCTTCGTAAAGAAAGCGAACTGAACACCAAGGAAATCCGTCGCGTCGTCGAAGTCGGCAAAAAGAAGTACCACGAGACCGTCGCCAGATTTGCACAAAAGCAAGGTTAAGACTTCCGTTTGCCCCAGCGCAGCTGGCATACGATTGCTTCAAGGCACACCAAGCCGCCTCGGGAAATTTCCAAGGCGGCTTTTTTTAGCCTCCCCTTCCAACAGTCAATCCGGGGACGCTAACATGACCCTTGATTTATTCTAGGGATCCAATGGCTTCAATCGACGACTTCGAATCGGAAATCCAACAACTAGTTGCTCGCCTCGACGAGGCAAACAACGTCTTTGTCATCACAGGTGCCGGCATGTCGGCCGATAGCGGCCTGCCGACGTATCGCGGTGTGGGTGGTTTGTACGAAGACAAAGACACCGAAGACGGTATTCCGATCGAAAAGGCTCTGTCCGGAAGTATGTTCCGGACCAAGCCGGAAGTCACCTGGAAGTACCTCAGCCAGGTGGAACAAGCGACACGCAATGCAACCCATAATCGCGGTCACGAAGTATTGGCCAGGATGGAATCGCATTTTGATCGGTTGTGGGTTTTGACGCAAAACATCGACGGTTTTCACACGTCGGCTGGTTCAAGCAACGTCATCGAAATCCATGGCAACATGCATCATCTACAGTGCATGAGTTGCGAACACCGAATCTACAGCGAAGATTTTTCTGAATTAACGGTTCCACCAAGTTGCGAGAAATGTAACTCGATGATGCGGCCACTGGTAGTCTTGTTCGAAGAACAGCTGCCACCCAAAGCTTTGGATACACTTGATCGAGAAATGCGAAACCCATTTGACGTCGTGATTTCGATTGGAACTTCCAGCCACTTCCCTTACATCGTGCAGCCGGTTGTCTATGCCAAGCAAACGGGAGTCTTCACGGTCGAGATCAACCCAGCAAAAACAACACTGTCGACAATCGTCGATGTGAAGCTTCCATTGGGAGCAGCCGATGTTCTGGATACCATCTGGAAACGAATGCAGAATTCATCTTGCTAAAATTCAAAGACCGCTTTCAAGCATCCGTCTTTGCGATTCGAGAACACATCGTAAGCTTCGACGCAATCATCGGGAGAGAAACGATTCGATACAAACGAGTCAATTTCAAATTCTCCGCTGGTGACACGGTCCGTCAGCAGATCCATGTAATGCCGAGCGGGGCATCGGCCCGTACGATAAGTCAGATTCTTGTCGTAGGCGTCGACCGGACTGAAAGAAAAATTCGGCGTGCAATGACAACCGATCACTGACATGGTCCCGCCAGGACGTAACAACTGATAAGCCAGTGTCTGGGCGGCTGGAACACCAACCAACTCCATGACGGCATCGACTCCGTGTCCGGCCGTTTGTTGACGGATCAAATCGACTGCCTGAGCGTCGCCGGCGTCCAACCCGATTGCTCCCAGCGATTCCGCTTGCTGCCGACGCTCCGCAACCAGATCCAAAGCGAATATCTTTTCGGCACCCATTGATTTTGCCACCATGATGCACAACAACCCGACCGTACCACATCCAACGACCGCGTAGCATCCTCCCGGTTTCACGCCAGCCATCTCGGCACAGTAATAACCAGTGCTGAAGTTATCTCCCAACAGCAGCGCGGACACATCGGACAATCCGTCCGGTTGTTTCATCAGCGTGCCGTCAGCCAAGGGAACTCGAACAAACTCCGATTGGCAACCATGCAGCCCAACACCGTCTTGTACCCACCCGAACAGCTGGGCCTGGACACATCGGGATGGAAGCTGTTTTGTACAAAAGTAGCAATTGCCGCAACAAGTAGAAAACGGCGCGAAGACGTTTTCGCCAACGGAAAAATTCTTCACATCGTTGCCAACCTCAACAATCTTGCCAACCAATTCATGGCCCATTGCCGTATCGACATCCAGCCCAACCTCTCGCCCAAAAAATGGATGCAAATCGGAACCACACAAACCCGCCATCCTGACTTGAACAATGGCGTCTGCTGGATCCTGGATTGTTGGCACAGGCAAATCAACCATAGCGACTTGCTGGACATCTTTGAAACACACGGCTTTCATAAGCACTTCTGTTGAATTGGGTAAAACTTTGTAATCGTCTACGGAACTTGTAAACTGACACACAGTCAATCTATCACTTCCAGGGAGATTTCCATGAGACGGTTTTTGGTCGTTGTATTGTTTGCAGTGTTGTTTACTCCAACCACAATATTTGCACAAGAAGGAAGGACGTACGCTTTTGATTTGAGGACCCGTGACAACTTCCTCAGTTTTCCAGCGAGCGATCCAGGCGTTATTGAATTTATCGACAAAAATGTATCGCTGTTTGCGATCGACTTCAGTCTGGACGGCTCGATCTTGTACGCAGTGGACTCGAACGTGGATACGCTGGGAATGATTGACCAGACAACGGGCCAGTTTTCGGCGATTGCACCTTTGTCGGGTGATTACTCGGGAGGCCTTGTTGCTGGTTTAAGCATCGACCCTACCGACGGCTCGGCATTCATGCATACAGGTGCTGAACTTTTTACGCTCAATTTAGCTACCGGTGAAACCATGCTGGTAGGCGCGTTTACCAATGTGGATCCACTCGGCCCCGCTCCGGGCACGATGATTGATATTAGCATCAATTCGTCTGGCCAAATGTTTGTTCATGAATTGGATCCAGACGGTGGTGACGGCATAATCGGTGGTGGCCTGTGGTCTGTCGACAAGAACAACGCGGTAGCGTCATTTATTGCACCTAGTGGATTGCAAGCATTGTTTGCGCAGGGCATGGATTTCGATCCTGACACAGATACTCTGTACGCAGCGATTTATACCGGAGGTGGAACAGGTAGCTACGGTACCTGGGACACGACGACCGGCGTCTTCACTGAAATCCTGGACTTGCCATCATTCGGACCAGTGGAACTTGAGATCGCGATCTTCGGCAACACAACGTATGGATACAACTTCCGTACTGCTCCGAACCAGTTCTTGACTTTTCCGTTAAACAATCCGCTACCGATCACTTCGACCGAAGACGTAGAAGTCTACGAAACGTTCGCCATCGACTTCGACGTCAACGGCACAACTCTGATTTTATTCAACAACATCACGAATTTCTTTGGTTCCATTAACACCGACAACGGCTGTTTCACTCCAATGGGCCAACGCAACGGCGACTTGGTAATTGATCCAGCAGGCATTTCATGTGATCCGACAACAGGCATGTTCTATGCCGTTGCTGATGGCGGCGACGATCCATTCCTCGGTCCGCTTCCAGATCAACTTTACGCAGTTGATCCGGTCACAGGTACCACTACATTGATGAGTGACATTCTCGACGACTCGGCTTCTGGTCTGACCGTCGTCGTTGACATCGCAATCGACAGTAACGGGCAAGCCTTCGTTTACGACATTGGAACCGATAGCTTGTATTCGCTCGACTTGGCGACGGGAACTGCCGCATTGGTGGGCGACACGACTGCCATCGGGGATTCAAATTTCGCCCAAGGCATGGACTTCGATCCAATCACGGACACACTGTATCAGGCTGTCTACACCGGAGGAGGAACGGGAAGCTATGGTTCCTGGGACCTTGCTTCCGGTACATTTACCGAAATCCTGCCTCTACCCATGTTTCAAGATCCGATTGGAACTGGATACGAATTCGAAATGGCAATCGGTATGCCACTCTTGCTTGGCGATATCAACTGCGACGGCATCGTCAGTTTACTGGACGTCGCCCCGTTCGTTGACTTGGTCACCAACGGCGGATTCTCATCCAAAGCAGATTTCAATGCCGATGGCATGGTGACTCTGTTGGACGTAGCTGGCTTTGTGACTGCCCTGATCGGACCATAGATACAAGTTGCGATCTGTTACCAAGGCAAGGCAAAACACCTTGCCTTTTTTCATACCTTGCCGGCAGCTTCGCCGAGCAGGTTTCGGAACTGTTTGAACAGATACTGGCTGTCATGTGGGCCAGCGGAAGCCTCCGGATGATATTGAACGCTGAATGCCGGAAGTGACTTGTGCCGCAGTCCCGCGATCGTATTGTCATTCAAGTTTCGATGCGTGACGATCAAATCGTCTGGCAGGCCTTCTTCTGCTACCGCAAAGCCATGATTCTGGCTGGTGATCTCAACTTGCTTAGTCTCTTCATTGAACACCGGTTGATTAGCGCCACGATGTCCAAACTTCAGCTTGAAGGTCTTGGCACCACACGCCAACGCGAACAGTTGGTGCCCAAGACAAATCCCAAAAACAGGCACTTTGCCTAACAATCCCTGAATCGTTTCAATCGCGTAGCTGAGCGGTTCGGGATCCCCCGGTCCATTCGACAGAAAGACTCCGTGCGGATTTCGTTCCAGAACTTCTTCAGCCGTCGCAGTTCCCGGAACCACTGTTACCTGGAACCCTTGCGAATAGAGATGGCGAGCGATGTTCCACTTCATTCCATAATCAAGTGCTACGATATGCGGCCGATCACTGGATTCACCAGTCTCCACCGCGCCACGCATGTCCCACCACTTGCTCAGGGTCGACTCCCAATCCACCGCACGGTCTGGCAAAACCTGCTTGACGAGATCTTTACCGACCAGGCCTTCACTGTCGCGAGCGATTCCCACGAGTTTTTCATCATCCAATTCTGAGGACGATACAACGGCCTTCATCGCACCCTGATCACGAATTCGACGAACCAACGCTCGGGTGTCGATGTTCGAAACTCCGATGACGCCATGCTTCTTCAGATATTCGTCCAATGTTCCGGAAGATCGAAAGTTACTTGCAATCGGGCTCAAGTTTCGCACAACGAAACCAGCCAGATGCGGCCGGCTGCTTTCGATGTCTTCTTCGTTGACACCATAGTTCCCGATTTCCGGGTACGTCATCGTAACAATCTGACCGCAGTAACTGGGATCGGTCAGGATTTCCTGATACCCAGTCATTGAAGTATTAAAAACCACTTCGCCGCAAGACGTCCCGATCGCACCAAAACTTTTACCAGTGAATACGGTACCGTCTTCGAGTACAAGCTTCGCAGGTGAACTTTCTACCAACGAACTTTCTACCATGTGATTGTTTTGAAGATTGTTTTGCATTTGCTTCCATCGCATCGCATACAAGAAACGCCCACCTCCCTTTTTCACCCCAAAGTCGTCCCCAGAGGTAGTCGTGGGCGAACAAGGCAGGCTAGGGCAATTTGACTTTGCCAGTTATAGGGGATGGTACCCTAATCGCTGAGCATTTAAAGGCGTGACGATAGCAGAGACGATATCACAAGTGGCTGTGGGTCTCTGAGCTCGTTAAAACGTGCTTGGACAGCCAAATTTAGAAGGGTCCTCCGTAGCGGCGAGCGGGGACCCTTCATTTTTTTTGCGCCCACCAAAATTCTCCCTTCCATGCTGAAGAAACCGAAGCCAACCCACTCTGACCGGCTTATTCCCAAGATTTCCAGCCTGCGACCGAATACACGTTAAATGAGAACGATTTTCCGGTGGCGTAATTCCGTCCAACGGTGATTCTTAGCCATTTTATCGGGGTCGTCTAACCTGACTGTTTGTACAATCCCGTTTGTTTGGTTTATTCAAAGCCCTTACTCAATCCGAATAGTTTCGTTGATTGAAATGGCTTCTCTAAATTGCAACGTCTGGCCGATACAGTTCGGGGCAGATGGCGGACCGGTTGGATTTACTTGAATGGTGGGAACGACATGAATTCACTCAGATATACGGCGAAACAAGGCCGCAATTGTGATCGAGGAGGCCGAATCGACTTGGCGGCTTTGTCGTCGTCGGCGGTCGTGTTCCTGATCATCGGCCTCATAATTTTCGGCTACGTAGCATACACGTGGTTCCGGATCGACGTTCCCGCAGAGCATATCGCAGTCCTAACCCGGAAAACTGGCTTGGACATTGGCAATGGTGACGAGATCGCCCCAGACGAAAATCATAAAGGCCTACAGAAAAAAATCCTGCAGGAAGGGCGATTCTTCCGTAATCCGTATACCTACGGCTGGTCCGTCTATCCGATGGTCGTGATCCCTGAATCGAAAATGGGAGTCGTAACTCGTTTATATGGGGACGAACTTCCCTACGGCGAATTCCTGGCTAATAAAGACAGTGAAAAAGGAATTGTCGAGGACGTCTTAAGGCCGGGTCGACACGCCATCAATGCGATTGTGAAAGACAGTAACGGAAAGACGCTCAGCAAACGACGGAAAAGCGATTACGTTGAGATCGTCGAGCTCCATGAGCCCATTACGATACCCGCGGGTTTCAAAGGAGTTGTCACCAACCTCGCTGGCCCGATTCCATCCGACCCGAATTTGCTACTGGTCGAGGCCGGGTTCCGAGGCGTGCAAAAAGACACCCTAAACGAGGGAACTTACTACCTGAACCCGTATCTTTACCGCGTGCAGGCAATTGATTGCCGATCCCAGCGATTCAACCTTTCCAAGGGATTCGATATGGGCTTCCCCAGTAAGGACGGTTTCTGGGTGTCACTCGACGGAATTATCGAGTTCCGTGTGAAGCCGGAAGAAGCAGCCCGTGTCTATGTGACGTACAACGAAGCAAACAACGACGCCGGTAAGGAAACGGATATCGACCAGGAGATCATTCGCAAAGTCATCATGCCGAATGCTCGTGCATTTTGCCGTCTGCGAGGATCGAACTCTTCCGGTCGCGATTTCATCGGCGGTGAAACACGCTCAGCATTCCAGGCAGCTTTTCAGGATGCGATTCGCGAAACATGCGACGCTCAAGGCATCGAGATCGTTCAGGCGCTGATCACCGACATCAAACCGCCACAAGCCATCGCCGCGCCGGTTCGAAACCGCGAAGTCGCCAATCAAAAGCTGAAACAATATGAGCAGGAAAAGATTCAACAGCTAGAAGAAGCAAAACTGGCTACCGAAAACGCGTTGGTCGTCCAATTGCAAAGGCTGGTTCAATCGGACCGGGAAGTCGTCAAGCTGGTGACCGATGCCAGGAAACGCCAGGAAGTCGCGCTTGCTGAAGCAAATCGTGACAAGGACGTGGCCGGGGAAGACTTGAAAGCAGCCAAAGATCAGGCAGCGGCAGTCCTGGCGGAAAAGGAAGCGGAAGCCGCGATCATCAATTTCGTCAATGAAGCCGACGCAGCAGGTTGGAAACGAGCGGTCGAGGCGTTTGGCGGCGACGGAAAAGCGTACGCTCGGTACGTGCTCTATCAGAAGCTGGCTCCGGGCTACAAGTCAATCATGACCAACACCGCAGATTCCCCGCTGATGAGGATCTTCGATAACTTTTCCGACAGCAGTGGCGGTCCCGCAGCACCGGGCCCTTCAAGCTCGAACGGTCCGGCGACAACGACTTCCGATAAACGCAACTAGGCACAACAACAGGAAACAATCATGTCACGAATTATCCCAATCGTTCTGCTGGTGTTGGTAGTTGCTTTGGCTGCTCTTACATTTCACTGGACCGTCAATCGAACTTACGTGCCGCAGGGCCAAAGCCTGCAACTCCGGAACAAAGGCCCGTTCATCATGAAGGCCAAGTATGCCGAACAGGGCTATTGGGCCCAGGAAGGTGAAGTCGGCGTCCTCGAAAAACTTCGCGGTCCCGGCCGGCACTTCTACTGCCCGCTGTGGTGGGAACGAACTCTCGTTGACGACGTCGTGATCACACCCGGGCAAGTTGGCTTGGTTACGTGTAAGCTCGGTGTGCCACTTCCCAAGGGCCAGTTTCTGGTAGACGGAGAAATCGGCAACACGAAATTCAAAGGTGTATTACGAAAAGTCCTCGGGCCAGGACGCTACCGGATCAATCCTTATGGCTACGACGTCAAAGTCGTTGAGACTGTACGGAAGGCATCGACGACCCAAAGCGGAAAGCAGAGTGGCTGGGTCGAAATCCCAACTGGATACGTTGGCGTTGTCACGAACCTCGCTGACAACCCTGAACAGAATCAGAAAGCGGGAATACAAAAGAAAGTGCTGCCACCAGGAATTTTCCTGGTCAACGGTCGCGAACGTCAAATTGACATTGTGGAAATCGGGTTCCGCGAAACAACCGTGGCCGCGAAAAAGATTCGAGACCCGAAAACAGGTGAATTGAAACTGGACGAAGCCGGCGAACCGCTGGTTGCCAGCCAATCCGAAGGAATCAACTTCCCGTCCAGCGATGGTTTCCCGATCCAGATGGACTTCACAGCGATTTGGGGATTGTTGCCGGACCAGGCACCGCACGCGGTCGAGACGTTCGGAAACATCCAACAAGTCGAAGAGAAAGTCGTTCAGCCTCAAATTGAATCCATCTGCCGTAACAACGGTTCGAAGTATTCGGCAGTCCAATTACTTGTCGGTGCGGATCGGGAAATATTCCAGTCGGCGAATCTGGCTGAATTTAAAGAAGTACTCACTGACAAGAAAATCACTTTGCTGTACGGGCTCGTTCGTCACATCTATATTCCACGCGAAATCAGAACGCCGATCCAGTCCGCGTTCATCGCCGATGAATTGAAACTAACTCGCGAACAAGAACAGAAAACGGCCAGGGCGGAAGCGTTGTTACGGCAAGCCGAGAAGAATGTTGAACTGGAAACAGATCGAGTCGTCGTTGATACCGATCGGCAATTCCAGTCAAAACTGGCAGACGGCGACCGCGAGTCCAAGACCATCGACGCCCAGAGCAACCGCTTGGTGGCTGCTATTAAACGGGAAACCGCATTGCTGAACGCGGAGGCGGTCAAAGTGGTCAGTCAGGCTGAGAACCAAGGCAAGAAACTAATCGAGGAAGCCAAATCCGACCGGTTCCGACTGGCTGTTGAAGCATTCGGCAATCCCGAAGCATACAACGACTGGATCTTTGCGGAGAACCTACCCAAAGACGTTGACCTCAAATTGTTGTACGCTGGTGAGGGTACTTTATGGACCGACATGAAGAACGTTGGCGTTCGAGCCAACATGGACCTCCCCAAACCAGCAAAGAAATAGCAGTTCATTGAAATCGACAATCAAAATCCCTGATGATATCTCGGCCTACTTGCTTGAAGCCGACGAACATTGGGATCTGAATCAAAACGAAGAGGAGTTCGCGTCTTACGTCAGCGCGGATTATGACGAAGTTTTCCGGTCGCTGGTTGAGCTCAAGGACCGCGCGTACACATTTCTGGAACTCGGGTCCGGACTTGGTGCAGTGACGATTATGGCAAGCCGCCTGGGTTACGAAGCGTACGGCATCGAAGCATCCGCCGGCCTGGTCGATTACGCCCGTGACTCAGCCGCCACCCTCGCGCCTGATGCCAAATTTGGAGTCGGCAGCTTCATCCCCGACCAGTTCGAATGGGATCCGGGATCTGGCGATGAGGCGATCAGGACTTTCATCGACCTACCTGACGCATACGGCGAAATCGACATGACGCTGGCGGATTTTGATTTGATCTACGCCTACCCCTGGCCGACTGAGCATCCGCTGTATCACAACTTCCTCGGCCAATTCGCGAGGAAAGGTTCTTTGTTCCTGGCATATGATGCACGAGAAGGAATGCTGTTAAGGTCGATTTAATCTTGTTAATCTGTTTCTATGAAAACGCGACAAGACCAAAATCCGTACCGTCCTCCAACTGCTGACCAGTCCACTGGTCGCGGCAAGATCAGTTGGATCGAAGTCAAACGTTGGTCGATGTTTGGTGCGGCGTCGGGGGCCGGTGTGCCGACTTTTTTCGTCCTTGTTTTCGTCATTGCAACTGTCGCGTCCGGCGTACGTGAACAAGGGCAACTGTATCACGAAGATGGCCCGGTTGGTTTCTTTTTCTTGTCCTTTGTTCTCTGGGTGTTATTTGTGATTCCCTCTGCGGCTATCGGAGCCGGCGTTGGTGCATTCATTGGCTTGTTTCATAGGATTCCTGGCAGTAACTCCAAGACAGGGATGGAGACAAACTCGGAGGGTTGAATTTTGACTGCTTCCATCTGCGAATCTCCTGGTTTGCCGCCTTCGACGTTAATTTGGCGTCCTTACAAACTCGTTACAGAACCAACCAGTCCCAAAACCGTATAATGTTGCGTTGTTAACAGAATGGCCCCGGGAGGTTTGTATGTCGATTGCTGTAGCCGCATTGTTTTTGACCTGTTCTATCGCCACTGATTTTTCTGCGGCAGATTTCGCCAAACACGTTGTTGAACTCAAGCGAGACCTTCCGGATCAGTTTCACGTCGTCGTCCAGAAGCCATTTGTGGTGATTGGTGATGATGAGCCCAAAGTTGTCGAAAAGTGGGCTCGCGGGACGGTGAAGTGGACGATTGATCGAATCAAGCGGCAGTATTTCAAAAAGGATCCAAAGCATATCGTCGATATCTGGCTGTTCAAAGACAAAGCCAGCTATCAAAAGCATTGCAAATCTATCGTTGGCTACGCACCCGGCACCCCGTATGGATTCTATTCTTCGACTCACCGCGCGATCATTATGAACATCAGCACCGGAGGTGGTACCCTGGTTCACGAGATCGTACATCCGTTCATCGAAAGCAACTTCCCCGACTGCCCGTCGTGGTTTAACGAAGGACTCGCGTCACTTTACGAACAATGTCGTGACAAAGACGGCCAGATCTGGGGCAGCACGAATTGGCGACTTCGTGGTTTGCAATTCGAGATCAAGTCAGACACGCTGCCGAGCTTTAAGGAACTCTGCGAAACGACAAGTCGTGAATTCTATGACGGCGAGCGAGGTGACAATTACGCGCAAGCACGGTATTTGTGTTATTACCTGCAGGAGAAAGGATTGCTAAACAAGTACTATCACTCGTTTGCAAAAAATGCCGACCGAGATCCTGGCGGCTATCGAACCTTGAAAAACGTTCTCAATGAATCCGACATGAAAGGCTTCGAATCCCGCTGGAAAAAATATTGCCTCGGCCTCAAATTTCCGTAGCCAGCCAGTGAGCGGCAAGGAGTTCACCCAGTCTGAAGGCGGCGGTACTACGAGCTAATACTCGCAGCACCACCCGGCCGACCAAGTCTGTGACACGTTGGCATCACAGAGATTCCAGAACCGTACGCAACACGTTAATCGCCGTTTCGTACTCTGCCACTTCAATGTGCTCGTTCGGCGTGTGGTCCAGTGAACTGTCGCCCGGACCGTAAGCTACGATCGGGCAATTCCAAACCGGTCCAACGACGTTCATATCACACGTTCCAGTTTTAACTTTGAAGTGTGGCGCCGAGTCATGTTGGCGGATCACACGGTTGAACGAACGCGCCAGATCGTTGCGGCGGTCGGAGCGATAGGTCTGCTCAAAACCGTACGTCTTCACGATTGCATCTTCGTCCAACTCAGCCACCCAGCGTTCGAATTCTTCACAATCAAAATCTGGTGGCAGTCGAACTGACGCATGGAACTTAACGCGATCGTGAAGACCGTCGCATTCAAAATTGAAGTCTCGGATCGCCGGGATCAGCTGATCGAACAACTTCGTGCGGCCACGATTATAGGTCGCGACATACTCACTAATTCGATTCCAGAACTCAATCGCCCGTTCCGGAACTCCACTTTGCAGTCCAGACGCATGTCCCATCGGCAATTCGAGCAGGAAGTTAATCTGCACGATTCCTTTGTATCCGATCGTAACACCATTCCAACCACTTGGCTCACCGATGATGCACAGTTCGGGAGCGTACTGAGTTGCGGCAAATCGAGCGCCAGCGCTGGTTGAGGACTCTTCCTCGACCGCACCGACCACGGTCACCCGAGTCCCCGCCTTCAATTCCGCAGCAGCCGTGGCAGCGACGAATGTAGCAAGCGGGCCTTTGGCATCGACAGTCCCGCGCCCGTATAGTTTTCCGTCTTCGATTCGAACGTCGATCTCACCTTTGACCGTGTCCATGTGCCCGAGCAACACAATGTGCCGATCAATCGAGCCATCGGCGTTAGGAATAGCTCGCTCGCCAACCGCGTTGCCCGCATCATCAACAAACGCCTTGTCAAAGCTGAGCTGGTTCATGGTATCAACCAGGAACCGGGCAACGTTCTGTTCTTCACCGGAATGGCTCTCGATCGAAACCAGATCTCGCAGCATCCCAACGGCATCAAATTGCAATCCAGTTTCGGGCTGCGGCTCCAATGTAGTGGTATTCACGTTTTTTTGTCCTTTCTCAGAACGCCCAGTTCGGCTACTGGCGTTTTCATTATTCATGATTGTATTGTTCGTATTTGTATTCTTGCGAAAGCGTGTTTTTTATTCTTCTCAGGATACAGGTGAGGTGGTCGCTTGTTTGGAAATCACCGTCCCGTTACCTGCCAACGCATACTGGATCGGTTTATCAACGCGGGCGTCACCCAGGATGACTCGGCCCACACCTCCTTCGATGGCTTCCTTGGAGCCCAGCAACTTGATACGCATCCGGCCTTCGGCATGTGTTTTCGCAACTTCGTCGATGTCATCAAAATGAACTTCCGACAGCAAACTGGATTCGTTGGGAAAGTCAGTCAACACGCCAGGGATGTTTGACAGGATGATCAGGCTATCCGCATTCAATGCCTTTGCCGTTTCGGCCGCCGCCCGATCACCATCGACGTTGATCGCTTCCCCTTCTTCGCTGATCGCCGGTGGCGTCAGGACAGGCAAATATCCCGCGTCCAGCAACGTGTTCAGCAGATCCGTGTTAATCTCCCGGACTCGCCCCGTATAGTTATCCCGAATGACGCGTTTCTTGCCATTCTCGTCAACCGCATGCACCGCTTTCTTCCTCTGCCCCCGCCACAATCCACCGTCGATTCCAGACAGACCGATCGCGTTGATGCCGAGCTGTTGCAACTGTTCAACAATCATCTTGTTCATCTGGCCGCAATAAACCATCTTGAAGATTTCCAACGTTCGCTTATCCGAAAAGCGACTCGTGTAACCTGACGGCGAAGTGATGAACTGTGGCGGATGCCCCAACGCTTCGGCGACTTCGTTCGTCTGACTGGAACCACCGTGGACCAGGATCAGGCGCTGCCCTTGCGATACCAATTCGGCAACATCGCGACTGACTGCCGGATAGTCGATCCCTTCGCTCCCGCCGACTTTGACGACAATCAAGTTCCCGGTTTGTTCTGAATTCTGGCTACTGTCTGTCATTGAATTTGTAATCTGTTTCAAATGGAAGTCTGGCAAAGTTGTACATCAACACAAAGAATCGCCGATGGCGAAGTGCGGGAGAATTCGACGTCTTCGAAAGCTCTGATCAGTCGTATTTGATCAGGCTAAAGACGTCGTGGGGTTTTAACTTCTCTTTGCCGTTTAAAAACCCTAGTTCAATCAAGAACGCGCAAGACACTATGTTGGCATCGCACTGTTCGATCATTCGGCAGCAGGCTTCAACCGTACCGCCTGTTGCGAGCAAGTCATCAACGACCAGTACGTTTTCCCCCGCTTTAATTCCATCGACGTGCATCTCAAGAGTATCCGTCCCGTACTCCAGCTCGTAGCTATACGATCGCTTCTTATGAGGAAGCTTTCCTGGCTTACGAATGGGAACCATGCCGATGCCAAGCTCAATAGCCAACGGTGCGGCAAACAGGAAACCTCGGGCTTCCGCAGCCGCAATCACATCGATACTTTTGTCACGGAACGGATCTGCCATCCGCTTGATGGTCGCCTTCAACGCGTCACTGTGCCCCAACAGCGGAGTGATATCCTTGAACACGATACCTGGCTTGGGAAAGTCAGGAACGTCCCGGATATATTCTTCCAAATTGATTTCTGTCAGGTGGCTCATAATCTACCGATGTAGCGGAATTCGCAACGCGCTTAATATACGCACCAACCGCCAATTATCAACGGCGTTTCCCAAAATACCAATCCGTTTACTGGATGAATTACCACACAAGTGGTCAAAAGTTTCGATTTGGGTAACTCTTCCGGCAGCCGAATCGTTCGATACCGCAGAAATCACCAGCCACCGACCATTTCGATTTCGCCCGGCACATTCGCTGGCTTGTAGCCGTAATCCTCGATAGTCCATTTGTCACCGCGCTTTTCAAACTCAATGTTGACGACGACAGGTACTGAATGAAAAGTCTCCGGGTGCCCCTTTAACGCACCGGATCCCCAGACCGAGAAACCCATCAATGCTTTTCGAGGAGACTTTCCTGCTGGATCCACGTCCGTTCGGTTGAACCCAATCAAGTCGCAAGCAATGAAGTTGTAACGCTCTAAATTCCGAAAAATCCGGTTCCGCATTTTTTCGTTATCTTCACGTACAAACTGGACAATTCCCTCGGCATCGTTCGATTTCACAGCAACCGCCATCTGGTTGATTGCATGGACCAGGTATTCTTTGTCCGTAACAAATCGCTGTTCGATCACAAACAGTCCGATCAGCAGCGACAGCACTCCGACAGTCGCGAAAAGAAATCTGTTTTGTCGCGTTACAAACCAGATGAAACCAAGAATCCCCAGCACGAGAAAGCCCCAAAGTACGGGCCAAGTGATGTCTTCCGTGAGCCATAAAGGCAAATTTGCGTCATAGTTCATTAACCCTCCCGATGTTCTGATCTGTGCCGTTCGCATTATACGTAATTGGTCTCACCAAAGGCTATCATAAAATTTACGCGATGGATTCCCAGTCAGCTGACGTTTACACTTACGGGCGTCTACATGTCTGCCCAGACTCCGAGGAAAATCGAATGAAAGAAAACAAATCGAAATTCACACTCGAACAACGCAGAAAAGTACTTCAATTTTTAGCCGCGGGCGCGACATTAACTTTACCGGGCTGGACGATGGCCGGTTCGATTTACAAGCCAACTGAAGACTTGGCGGTAACTCCTCAGCAAACCGAAGGCCCGTTTTATCCTCAACCGACCATCGAGCAACAAGTGTTTAACGACACCGACCTGCGACGAAAACTGGACAACCACGCGTTGGGGCAGGGGCAACAATGCTTGGTCGAAGGCGCCATCCGCGACCGCAAAGGCAAGCCACTCAAAGAATCCGTTGTCGAGATCTGGCAAGCATGTGCATCCGGTCGCTACCATCACAAGCGAGACAGCAAAAACACAAGTTTACTGGACAACAACTTCCAGTTTTGGGGCCGAGCGATTACCGGCGACGACGGCAAGTACCAGTTCAAGACGATTGTTCCCGGCAAGTACCCAGGCAGGACGGCACGCCACATTCACTACCGAGTCGACGCCGACGGATTCAAACGTTGCTCAACACAATGTTATTTCTCAGACTACGGAGCCGACAACAAAATTGACGGCCTCTACCAGCGTCTTGACAAGAAGAGCCGCGAACAGCTGACAGTCGAGTTTGACAAGCCGGCCGAGTCTGCCAAACCAAACAGCGGGACGCCTGCGGAATCATCTATCTGGAAAGGCAAATTCGACATTGTTCTCGCGAGTGCATAACAGAAGCACGACCTGCCAGACCAAAGCGAAAAATGTCCAAGCTGACCCAAGCCAATCGGCCCAATCCCTACTGGCTGCCTCCCTAAATCCCTACTGGCTCCCCTCTCCCCCGAAATTCGGACGAGAAGATTTCCCACTAGGATCAAACTCAATCCGAATTTTGGTGGAGAGGGGCTGGGGGTGAGGGGGCTCAGTTTGGAAGGACCACTAGATCCCATCCCACAACCAACTGCCGTCATTTCACTCATTTCCGAGCGCAAAAAAAAGAAAAGCGCGAACCAATCGTACAATCTGCGGTCAAGCCAATTGACCATCCTCTTCTTTGAATACGCAAAATGTCCAAGTCACGCAATCGTAAATCATCAAGCTCCTCCAAACCTCGCAGCAATTCGAACCGGCGCTCCAACGCTGAACTGACTCGCTATCCATCTATCGATGGGCCAAACGGAGTGGGCGCAGAGGCAATCGGACAACCGTGTATCGCATTTAAAAAGTACGATGGTTCCAACTTGCAGTTCAGCTGGAATCAATCGGATGGTTGGTATCGGTACGGAACCAGACGACGGACCGTCCGGCCTGACAATCCTCTTTTCGGGAACGCAATCGAACTGTTCCAAAACAAGTATGCAACAGGGATTATCGAAGCTGTTCGAAAGTACAAAGAATACCGCAACACAAAATCCTTAACTGCCTTTTGCGAGTTCTACGGCGAGAAGACTTTTTCCGGCCTGCACGTCGATGAAGACCCCAAAGAGATTAAACTCTTCGACATCATGCTAGACGATTCCAACCTCGTACTTCCCGCCGATTTCAAGCATCACTTTGGTCATCTCGATATTGCCGAAATCGTTTTTGAAGGCGAACTTACCAAGACTTTCATTACCCAGGTCAGAGCAGGCGAAGTGGTTGCCGGGGAGGGAGTCGTTGCCAAGGGAGTGAAAACAACTGCTAGACGAAAAGGCAAATCGGAACGCACCGCGTGGATGGTCAAAATCAAGACTCAAGACTGGCTCGATGAACTCGCACGCAGGGCAGGGGCGTCGCCAGACAAATTTGACACGGAACTTCAAGACAACCAAAGACAGCAAAACCTGGCTTAAGCCGCAGGCACTCAGACGGCTATTTCTCAGCTTTCCGATTTCCCTGAACCAGCCGCAACCTTTTCTCCAACAAGTCACCGTAGCGCGAAGGCCAACCGTTCGCTTCGACTTTGACATGTTTAAGAAACTTGCGTTGGAATTCTGGAGCACGATCGGCATGCAACACCAGTAGAAAGAATCGCTCCGCGGTCTTTTCGTCAACCTGCTCACCTTTCGGGAATCCATGGTCCGCATGGATCTTCTTCAGCCAGGCAAGATTCTCGTTGTCCGTGTCGGATGCTTTCTTGGCAAGCTTGTCGTATTTCTTCTGGTCGAATTCTGCCGAGTCATCTTTCTTGGCACGCGCAAGGAACTTATTCAAAGCAATCCTTACCGATTGGTCTCGAGATACGCGTTTCCGCAACTCTTTTTGGAATCTCGCCGCCTGGTCATTCTTATTCTGCTGAGCAAAACAATCGCCGCCAATTAACAACAAGGCCCCAATCGCGATCACCCAACGCAAACCCAGCATCATTTCCTTCCCCGCTATTTACGACGCCACGTGTTATTGGCATTCCTTAATGGCATTCTTCTTGAATTGTATGGATTGCCCATCATGAAACAACAAAAAAACGCCGCTGGCAATAACCAACGGCGTTCATATATAAACCGGCGACTTGTCGACGAGATGGGTCTCGTTGCTTTGTTCAGGACTAATTCGCGTCCAAAACTCAGCTGACTCGTACACTCGGGCTAGGATTCTGCGGTTTAATACATGTCGTAGTCACCGCCGTGACCTTTACCTTTTTCATTCTTGGGCAATTCAGCTACCAACGCATCACTAGTCAGCAACAGAGTTGCCACGCTTGCAGCGTTTGACAGTGCAGTCTTGGTAACTTTAGCCGGGTCGATAACGCCCGCTTTCACGAGGTCTTCGAACGCGTCAGTCAAAGCGTTGTAACCAAAGTTGGCTTTGCCATCGAGAACTTTTTCGCAAACGATTCCGCCGTCTTGACCAGCGTTTGACGCGATCATGTGAAGCGGTGACCGGCAGGCGCGGATAACGATGTTGAAACCAGTTAACTGGTCATCCGAAATGCCTTCAGGAGCTTTGACGTTGCCAGCCGCACGCAGCAATGCAACACCGCCACCTGGCAGGATTCCGTCTTCAACAGCTGCTCGTGTCGCGTGCAATGCATCTTCAACGCGAGCTTTCTTTTCTTTCATTTCGCTTTCAGTCGCAGCACCAACGTTGACTTTAGCAACGCCGCCAGCCAACTTGGCCAAACGCTCTTCCAGCTTCTCACGATCGTAATCGCTGGACGAGTTGTCGATTTCGCGACGGATCTGGTCGATGCGAGCTTTGATGTCCGCGCTCTTACCAGCACCTTCGATAACAGTGGTGTTGTCTTTGCTGATAATGATCTTCTTGGCTCGGCCCAGATCAGTGATCGGAAGTGTTTCCAACTTCATGCCGAGTGCTTCGAAGACAGCCGTTCCGCCAGTCAAAATCGCAATGTCTTCCAACATCGCTTTGCGGCGATCGCCGTAACCAGGAGCCTTAACCGCACAGCAGTTGAAAGTACCACGCAGTCGGTTGATCACGAGTGTCGCCAACGCTTCGCCATCGACGTCTTCGGCAATGATCAACAGTGGCTTGCCTTGCTGAACGATTTGCTCAAGCAATGGCAGCATGTCTTTGATGCTGGTAATTTTCTTTTCGAACACCAATACGAACGCGTCTTCCATCACGCATTCCATCGCTGTGGAATCTGTCACGAAGTAAGGCGACAGATAACCGCGATCGAACTGCATTCCTTCGACCCATTCGACTTCTGTCTGCAGGCTCTTGCCTTCGTCGACAGTGATCACGCCGTCTTTGCCGACCTTCTCCATCGCGTCAGAAAGCAACTGACCGATTTCCTTGTCGTTGTTGGCAGCGATCGAAGCGACGTTAGCCATCTCGTCTTTGTTTTTGATCTTGATCGACATGCTGGAAAGCTTTTCAGTGATCGCTCCAACAGCAGTCTCGATACCTTGCTTCATCTGGATTGGGTTCACGCCTGCAGTCACAGCCTTCAGACCTTCGTTGAAGATCGCTTCAGCCATTACCGTTGCAGTTGTTGTTCCGTCGCCAGCCACGTCGCTGGTCTTACTGGCAACTTCGCGAACCATCTGGGCACCCATGTTCTCATAGGTGTCTTCCAGTTCGATTTCCTTGGCAACGCTCACGCCGTCCTTAGTCACAGTTGGAGAGCCAAAGCTCTTCTGTAGGATTACGTTGCGGCCTTTAGGACCGAGAGTCACTTTGACGGCCCGCGCCAGTTTGGAAACGCCGCGGCGAATTGCTTCGCGTGCTTCCTGTTCGAATGCAATCATCTTTGCCATCGTTTTTGCTCCTGAATTCAGGTTATGTATTGTTTGTATTATTTCGTTAGTCGATTATCGCGAGGACGTCTTCTTCACGCATAAGCAGAATCTCATCATCGCCCAACTTGATTTCGTTCGGGCCATAAGTCGTAAACAAGACGCGATCGCCAGGTTTGACTTGAAGATCTGAGCGGGAACCGTCTGCCAACAGCTTTCCGTCGCCAACACTGACCACGGTACCGCGAGATGGCTTATCCTTGGCAGCTTCCGGAAGGTAGATCCCGCCGATTGTTTTTTCATCTGTCACGTCACGCTCGACTACGATGCGATCGCCGAGTGGTTGAAGCTTAACCGCTGACTTGGACTTCTTCGGCTTTTTCGCAGTAACTGCCATTTCGTTTCTCCTGGAAATGTTGGTTGCTGTTATATGAATGACTCAGGCGAAAGTGGCTGCCGGGCGAATCATTCCACCCGGCAAATACAGACTTTCAGCCTGACAAATATGCGCATAGCATTTGTAATGACCCCACAGAAAGCAACTTGCGCGCCAAAGCTGGCATTGCCAGACAAATACCGCCAATTCCAATGTTCCATGGGAATTCCGCTCGATCCGAGCCCACGGCAGGATCGACTTAGGTAGCCGGAAGCGATTCCAAGCCAACCCAAGTTTTACCAATTTCTTTGGCGTTGTGGCACCAACCCTAGCTAGGTCGCGTTGAACAAATTCAAACCCGATGCGTCAGCCAGTGTATTTCACGGCGTTTTCTTAATACACGCCTGGCGCTCCGGGCTTGCTTCGGGCTTGTAGGCAATCGGTCAAAGCGGCCGCGGCTGGCCCGGTGACAGATTGGCATGAGCGATGACGTTTGCTCGATTAGCTGGCCCCAAGCTGGCTCCGAACATGGCCAAATCGACCCAGGACCGGTTTACCTCATGTTTAACGGCATTTTTTGGCGGTTGCCAAATCAACGACAGCGACCAAAATAGAGTAGGACAGTAATCCGGACACTCGCATGCGAATTGGGCACGCCCAAGATTCGATAAGGACCGGTTCGAAACCATTTCGGGACCTTTCGCCAAGCGGGCTCTAACACCAGCTCATTCTTAACCCTTCCAGTTTTCTATGCCAATTACCGCACAATGCAATTCGTGTACTGCCAAATTCAAGGTCAAAGACGAATTGGCTGGCAAGAAGGTCCAATGCCCCAAGTGTTCGAAGCCGTTCACTATTAAAGCCGCCCAAGCCGCTCCAACGGCAAAGCAGAAACCAAAGCCCATTAAGAAGGCAGTCGACGAATACAATCTCGCTCCGCCTGCCCCACGGCAATCTGCCAATCCAATGCTGGATTTGCTTGATTCGGCGGGGGTCGAGTCCCGACCTGCCGGACCGGTTTGCGTCAATTGCAGTGCCGAACTCTCACCGATGGCAATCATTTGTATTGAATGCGGATACAACAACGATACCGGAAAACAGCTGGAAACGACGACCTATAAAGACAAGAATACGATTGTCGATTCCGGGATGACTGACGCCGAAAAACTGTTGGCCAAGGCTGAACAGGAAATTGAAGAATCACCCGTCGGTGCTTCTGATCAGGATTTTGGCGACGGAGCTGACTCGTTTCTGATCGCTGGCGTCGCTGTCGTCGGTGCCTTGATCCTGGTCGGCATTGGGCTGGGCGTTATGTTCACGATGGATAAGATTGGCGAGACCATCAACACAGCCTTGATCAGCTTCTTCGGAGCGATCGGAATTTACCTCTTTTGTGTCGTCTGGATCACGTATATCGCGTTCCGGGCCAAGCCAGTCCATGGCGTTGGCTGCCTGCTATCAGGTGGACTGTACTGCATTGTCTTTGGGTTTATGCAGGGGAAATCCCTGTTCATGCCAGCAATTATGTGCATTGCTGCCATCTTGATCGGCCTCGTTTCCTGGATCTTCGCGGGAAATAGCGAGTCAGCTTTGCTTATCGAAGCCGCCCGAATCGTTACAATGGTTTAGGTTTTACGGTTGCAGGCCAAGTTGTGTGATGTTGTTCGCACCTTTGGCATGGACTTGCCGTAGTACGATACGTACCCTTGGGTGCTGAGTTGATAGCAACAACTGGCACTTTGCCAAACCACCACCAAACCGCCGATTCGGTTCCGATTTATTCGGAGTTTGATCGGATTGCATAAACGGCTCTTTGTAGCCGAACCCTGAATCGTGCAGCCGTTTTTCTCAAAACGATTTCCATTCTTTGGCTCATACGCCATGGTGATTCTTTGCGCCGTGGTTTTCCTGCTCCCGTTTGCACTGCGGGGAGCACGCATGTCGATCAGTTCGACCAAGAACAATGTCGCGGATTGGCTGCCCAAGGAATATGAAGAGACGCAGGACCTCGCCGAGTTCCGCAAGTACTTTGTCGGTGATCAGTTTGTTGTCGTCAGCGGCCCATGGTGCCGAGCCGGCAATCAGACTTTCATGAACTTCACCCGAAAGCTGCGGGAAGAGTCGCTCGAGCACGAAGAAGTTCTGCGTCAGAACCGTAATGAAGAAGAGATTCGTGCGCATGAAACCGGCGACGAATTGGGCCTGCTCTACACCGGTGACTTCCACGAGACATGGGGCGAACAGCGCGAACGATGGTTGATGGGCTCGGCAGGGCAGTGGTATTACATCAACCGCATGGGCGAGCTGTTCCGTTGGGATGGTCAGGACAACGTCATTGGCGGGATCAAGCTCGAGCTCGAGAAAATGCAAAACGGTCGCAACAAAGCGATCGGGACTTATGTCGACACGTTCGGCGAGCCACCGGATGATGCACGCGGAATCGAAAACGAATTTTATGCCGACCCGGAAAAACTGTGCGCTCGTCCGTTCAAGTCAATTTCAACCGGGCCTGATATCTTTGAAAAGATGGCGGGGAAAGACGGGACTCGCCGAATCGGTTTATTCGACGAAGAGGATGCGACTTACTTCGACACGATGGTCAAGTCGCACCAGTTGCTGACCGGGTCTCTGTTCGGGCCGACTCCGGAGCCATCATTCAGCTGGACTTTCGAATCATTGCTGCAGCACGTCGACGATCAGACGCGAGTCCAGCTGCAGTCAAACGAACGGTACCGCGGCGTATTCAAGAAATACATCGAGTATGAACTCGACAACCGTTTTGATGGCAGCTTTGCCGATCTCCGTAGCTCCGACATAGATACCAAGCTGGAGCTTTGGTATCGGATGTGGGAGGCATTGGAGCTTGAGCCACCACCACGGCAGACGTGTATCATCGTCACGATCAATGATCCACTCGTCAGTGAATTGGATCGAGTCGTCGGGCGTCCGCTGTTGGGGAAAGCTCGCGGTCGAATTCTTGAAATCGCGACCGGTGAATGCGGGATTGCAACCGAGAACCTGCATATCGGCGGTCCGCCGGCTGACAACGTCGCAATTGACGAAGAAGGCACGATCACCCTGTTGCGATTGGTGAACCTGTCGATGCTCATCGGCTTTATTCTTGCCTACGCCAGTTTCCGCAGCATTCGAGTGACCATCATGCTGTTTTTCGTCGGCTGTGTGTCGGCGATCGCCAGCTTGGCTTACGTCTGGTTCGGCGGCAGCACTTTGGACGCGATTCTGATGTCGATGCCGTCGCTCGTCTACGTACTCGGCTTATCGGGTGCGGTCCATGTGGTCAACTATTACCGCGATGCCTGTCAAGAGTCTGGTCCGAAAACCGCCGCGGAAGTCGCGCTGAGACACGGCTTGTTCCCTTGTTCATTGGCAGCGTTTACGACCGCGATTGGCTTGATTTCACTCTACACAAGCAACCTGGTGCCCATCCAGAAGTTTGGTCTGTATTCGGCAATCGCCGTACTGGCCACCGTGATCCTGCTGTTCACATACTTGCCGGCAGCATTAACGATCTGGCCGCCAGGATTCCAGCGTCGTGAAGGCGACGAGCCGACACAGCCATCAAAACTGACCGAATTCGTAACCAACACCTGGATGGCGATCGGCGAATGGGTAATACGAAACAACAAGCTGGTCGTTACCTCGACGCTCTTGATTATGGCTTTCTTTGCGTACGGTATATTCCAGGTCAGGACGTCCGTACACTTGCTGAAGCTGTTTGATTCAGACGCCAAGATCCTGCAGGACTACCGTTGGCTCGAAGACAACCTGGGCAAGCTGGTTCCGATGGAATTGGTTTTGTGCATCAACGAAGACGCCCAGCAAGAACAGTATCTGGAAAAGCAACGAGCCCTCCAGCAACTGCAGGACAACGAATCCGGGACGAGCGGACCAGTTGCCGGAACCAATGAATCCGGCGACGCCAGCAAGCCATACTACGACGAGATGGCTTACGATTTGAAGTACTCGATGTTGGAGCGGATGGAAATCTCGCACCGCTTACGCGTCCACGTTGGCCGAGTCTTCGGACCGACGTCTCTAGATGTAGTTGGTGCCGGCATGTCGACTGACGTGTTCGTTCCGATCGAAGAACTGGACCAACTGGATCCAGGTAAAAGCATTGAAGACAGTCTAGGAAGCGTTCGGAAACTGTTCGAACAGCAGCTCCGAGACCGGCGCGATGACATGTTGAAGGAAGACTATCTGGCCGTCATCGGACGTTCGGCGCGCGATCCATTAGAGGCGTTGGCCGATAACTCGAACCCTGCCAAGGCGGGTCGCGAAATGTGGCGAATCAGTCTCCAGCTGGCAGCCCTTAACGATGTGGACTATGGCGAGTTCGTGACGAATCTGAAAGTCGTCGTCGAACCGATCATGAAGGCGTACGAGTATCGAACAACGATCCTAAAATCTCTTCAATCGACCTTGAAAGAAGAAGCATTGATTCGCGGCCGGATTCTAGTCCTCGGCCCAAAACCGGACCCAGCCGCATACGAATCGAGCCTGGAACAAATGTCGATGGAGGACATGGTCGATACGGTCGATCAAACCTACATTTTCTCCAGCACACTTCGCGATCTGTTAGAGAATCGCGGCTACTCGAAACTACCGCCAGCCAAGCGCCCCTACCGTGAAAAGATGTACAGCTGGGGCGACCCGGAAGTCATCGCCGGTCTCGACAAGACTGCGGAAAGTTTCGCCAAAGACATCGAGAAGTTCGATTGTGTTGTTCTCATCGAAGACGCACCGATGTTTGACGTCGACTTGATCAAGCAACACGCGAATTCATTTATTGATTGTCGCGAACATAAATTCCTGGTGAATTCGGAAACCAACATTCCGATCACTGGTCAACGTACGGCAATGCAACGGATCAAAGCCAAAGATGATTTGGAAATCGGAACGATCTACACCGGCATCATTCCGATCGTATACAAAGCTCAGAACCAACTGCTTAAAAGCCTGATCAACAGCATCGCATTGGCGTTCGTCCTGATCGCTTTTGTTATGATGCTGCTGCTTCGCAACTGGCGTGAACCAATTGCCGGCGGCAATGCGTTGAACCTGCGTGGTGGCCTGATTTCCATGCTGCCCAATGTGTTCCCGATCATTATCGTCTTCGGAGCGATGGGGCATTTGGATATCGCCGTCGACATTGGTTCGATGATGACGGCCAGTGTCGCGATGGGAGTCGCCGTCGACGATACGATTCACTTTCTCAATTGGTATCGTAAAGGGCTCGCGACCGGACAATCCCGCCTGGATTCGATCCGACTGGCGTATCGTCGAGTTGCCACGGCGATGACACAAACGACGCTCATTGGCGGGCTGGGCCTGAGTGCATTCGCGCTCAGCACGTTTACGCCAACTCAACGTTTCGGCGTGTTGATGCTGTTCATGTTGGTCGCGGCACTCATCGGTGACTTGATCTTCCTACCAGCCATCCTCGCCAGTCCGCTCGGGAAACTGTTCGGCAAAGAGCGGCCCAAGAGCGAAGGCGAAACCGCCGCCACTGTTGCAGCCAGCGAATCAGAAGGCATGCGAGTCGTGGGCGATTTTGATGAATCCGTTGCATCCGATGGCTCTAACAATGATGATGACCCATCTACCAGGTTACTACCCGACGACAATCTCCCAGACGTCCACCCGGACAGTTTCGACTTCAAGCGCAAGCAATCAGGCGGCGGGTAGCCGTAAGTCGTCAATCTGCACGATCGGGAATTCGGTTGAACGTTTCTCGCAGCTTCCGCCCTCGCTCAGGGTTCAGCTGCTCAACCCATTGAATCTTTCCGAGTAAATGTTCGCGGAAATGTTCCAAGCTATCCTTGTTCTGACTGGCGAGCCCGAACCGTACGCAGTTGTGCAAGATCGCTTTCAGTCGGTCATAGTCACGTCGATCGAAGTTCAAACCAGCATTCAAAACGATCCCGCCTGCCTTTTGTCGCTGGTGTGAACGCATCACGCGCGTCTTGCGATAATTCAACTCGAACCCTTCTTCCAAAACGATCGAGCCAACGATGGCGGAAAAGCGACTCGTCCCTCGACCAAGCTTCGAGCTTCCGGAGAACAACAAATCGTCCGCGTAGCGAGAATAATGCACACCTCCGATCTTACGCGCCAAAGCCGCCAGTCGCACATCCAAACGAAAAGCACACAGGTTCGCCAGCGCGGGCGACGTCGGCGCGCCCTGCGGCAGATGCCGGATTGCCAGTCGCCGGTACGTTTTGTCATAGGGTACGACGGAATTGAGCGGATGTCGCAGATACGCCGCGTCGCAATTGGTCTGCACAGTCGTCAACAAGGTTAGGTACCGACAGATATCGCGATCGAACCCGGCAGATCGAAACCAACCGAAAACTCGCCCCACCGTGACACTATGAAAAAAATCTGCCAGATCGAACTTCACGCACACGTCGCGATTCATATGTGGCTTGGCAAAATCAACAATGTTCTTGCCAGGTACGAACCCAAACGCCAACGGGTGCGGCAGAACATAGTTCAGAATCCCGTCCAGAATTTGCCGCTGCACGCTTTTCAGCAACGCCTTGGGAGACTCAATCAACCGCCAACCGCCGGACCGTTTACGAACCCACTTAGAGCGATAGTGTTTTGATGAACTTGCCGAATCGTGATCGCTGTGTATCCAATTGGCCAACCAATCCAGCTCGCGAAAGTCGAGCTCCAGCCAGGAAGCCAAATCACCTGTCTTCTTGAACGCCGGGAGTCGCTTCGAAATTTCTTTCGGGATTCTCTTTCGGCGACGTTTCATACAGGTACTCGAAAAGCGAACCTCGCCCCAACGAAACTTGCCAACATCGAAGTCAAGGGCGTCGGTAGGCGCCCCGTTCTTCGAGCAACTGCTAATGCCAGTCTTGCGATACCGCGGGGTAACCCCGCAGACGAGTCAGTCAACAAAGTCATCCAACTCAAACTTGGAACGAAAATTCGCAACTGGATTGTTAAGTGCCAACGAGCGTTTGTCAAACATTTGACTCAGAACGGTAAAGCGCAAATATGGCACGGAGGAGGCTCCTGCAACATACAGCTCATCATTTACCGTTTTGAATCAGTGACATGAATTCCGCGCGGGTGGGCTGGTTCGTCTTGAAAATTCCCCGCAGCGCACTCGTAATCGTCGTCGCCCCCGGTTTCTTAATACCCCGAATCGACATACAGGAATGCTCAGCGCTGACGACGACGGCGACTCCGGCCGTGTTCAGTTCCTTAGAAATCATATCAGCAATATTCTGCGTCATCCGTTCCTGCACCTGCGGCCGATGGGCCACTTCGTCGACGACTCTCGCGATCTTGCTCAAACCTGTCACTTTCCCGTCCGGAACATAAGCCACGTGGGCAACTCCCGAAAACGGCAACAGATGATGTTCGCACATGCTGGTGAATGTAATATCCCGGACCAGCACCATTTCGTCGTACTCTTCCGGGAACACAACTTGCAGGTGCCGAGACGGGTCTTTCTTCAGACCAGAAAACATTTCCTGGTACATATGAGCGACTCGACGCGGAGTTTCGAGCAACCCGGGCCGATCCGGGTCTTCGCCTACCGCAGTCAAAATAGTCCTGACAGCCTTTTTAATAGCATCGATGTCAACCGGATTGTCTGGCTGATCTTTTTGGTTTGATGAAACGTTCACTAATGGGATTTCCTTTAAATTCTGATTCCCGCCAACACAATCTAAGCTAACCGTTAAAACAACAGCTTAACAACTACGTTGGAGACCTGTAAATCAGTGCCTTGTTCGGATATCATCAAGGTATCGCAATTTACATTCAGGACGCAAATGTCAAACGATTTTACTGATGCCGACCTCGAGTCCTACTTGGACGAAACGCTCCATCCTGATTTAGCTGCCGATCTGGAGCAGTCTTTGAATGAAGACAAGGAGATGCTCGACCGGCTTTCGCATATCAATGGCCGTCGCGATGCAGGAATTCATACGCTGGGCGAAATCTGGAGACGCAATCAAGTCGGTGTGCCGTCACGGGAGCAGATCAGCGATTACCTGGCGGGTAAGCTGCCTGAAGATTTTGCGAAGTACATAGACTTCCGAATCGACACCCTGAAATGCCGCTACACAATCGCGCACAAGAACGATCTGGAAGGCGCTTCCGCGGAAGACCAAAAAGATTCGCGTCGCAAAAAGTATTTCGATTCGAGTGCAGGGTTGCTGCGTAAAAACGACGAGTAGCACATTCTCAACAACCAACGCATCCTGATAGCCGAAGGCCCGCCCGGTCATCGCCAACCCAGCCGCAACCGGGCCTGACAAACTCGCCATCGCGGGCCGGAATAAAATTCTTCGAATTCAATGGTTCGGCAGACCTGAATTGACGGTTACCACATTGCGCGCACCTAATAAGGAGACAGCGACGATGTTGGTCCGTCCGCATGATACGGTCGGCGCTGACACCTTTTGTGACTCGCATTGTTTTAAACCACGGAGGACACAGAGGAACACAGAGGTTTGTCACATGCTTCTCTGTGTACCTCTGTGATCTCTGTGGTAAATCCAATGTACTTTAACTCTTCATATCATCGTTTGGTGGCCAAAAGTAGAATGTCCCCTTTAACAGAGTCACTGCGACAGTTCGCACAT
>CAZXLW010000045.1:0-20619 GCA_964641465.1 uncultured Pirellulaceae bacterium
CTAGGTTGTTGCTTTTGAGGTTTCTTTGTCATGGCTCTGCTTTCTCCTAAGACCGTTTCATGTTGACTTGCTTGAACAACTGTTGGACGGATAGTGCAAGCGGTTCTTACTGACGTTGAGTCGCGTTTGCTAAATTCGCCGCCAGATAAGTTGTTGCTCCGTTCGCAAAGTGCAGCAGCGCACATTTGTCTCAGGTTTGATGAGCCACTAGTCGGAGAGTAACTGTGTGCCGTGAGTGATCGCAGCGCCCGCTCGCAGCGCACCTGCGATCATGATTGTCTCTGCGATTTCTTCCTGCGTCGCTCCCGCTTTCTCGGCTGCTTGCCGATGAATTTCGAGGCAGTAACCACATTGGGTCGTCAAACCAACGGCTAAAGCGATCAGCTCCTTGTTCTTCACAGAGATCGCACCTTCTTGCATGACCGCTGAACTCAAGTCCTGGAATTTCTTCCATGAGTCGTTTCCTGCCTTTTCGAGGTTTCCAAGTTTTTTCAAGTTGTCCATGGACTGCATCTAAATTTTCCTTTTTAAGAATTGGTTGTTAGTAAATTGAAATTGAAAACGATATTGAGTCGAGGCAAGAAGCTGCCTGTATTGGACTCGATGGAAATGACGGCGCGAATTGCACCAGAAGAATGTGTCGCGGACTAACTAGTCGCGGGATCGCTCGGCAGTCAGCCGACGCAGGCCGGGTCGGACTTGATATGTTCGAGGGCCGCTGCGGTAGAGGGAAAGACTGCCAAAAGCTTTCCAAGTTTCGTTGCCTCGAGAACTTCCGCAATGTTTGAACTCAGTTGGGTCAAATAGACTCGCCCGCGATGCTTGAAAGCCTGCTTGCGGGCGGTCAACAGTGAAGCCAGCGTCCCACTGTTGATAAATCCAAGATGCTGGCATTCGAGGATCACGTACCGCGAACCTGACTCGATGATTTCTCGAATGCACTCGAAGAAGTGTTCGCGATTGGTCTCATCGAGGGCTCCACTAACTTGAACAACGGTCACAGACTCTGATAATTCTCGCGTTGTGTAATCAATCATTGATTTCATTTTGCTATCTGCGAACTCGTTGCCATGTGGGTGCCAAATCTGCTGGCTTTCGATCCGATTGACGATTCGAAAGTCCAGAAGTGCGTTCGTTGGACCAACTGAGTATTTCCACATGTGTGTTTGAACGCACCAAAACCTATGTTCTTACCTGGCAAAGCCAAAATTCTTATCGGGCGGCTAAAAACAGTGTTAAATTGATAGGATCAGGCTACTTTTAACGTTTCGTTTGATTCTCGAGTGCAGTCCAGGGCGCAAAAGGCTGTCTTAGGGTGCTGCTCATGCATCCAGAGAAGCCAGCGGGAGAATTAAAAGCATCGGATGGATGGGCATGGATTGCATATCAATCAAATCCGTGCCGATCGAAGAACATCCGCGGGCTTAGCGTTTTAGAATCCGCGTTTTTCTATCGCCTGCGGCGAGACACTAACGCGGCGGCCAACATCGCAACCGGGAGGCAAGTCGGCTCAGGGATGGCTGAAGCGGAAAACGAAACGTTGTTCGTTTGGTTGGCAAAATAGCTCAACGTTCCGAATTCATCAGTGAACAACAACTGGAAGAATTCAAACGTCGCTGGTTCGGGGAATGCATCGAGGGTGAAGCCAGGCCCGACCAGGTCTTCCGTCAACAACGACGTCAGATCTTCGTTGTTTGCCTGAAAAACAAAATTGTTAATTCCGAATTCTCCGCGAGCTGAAATACTGTCCGCTCCGAAGACGTCGTTCAGGATCAGGACTTCGCTGCCGGAAAAATCAAACGTGTCGGCTGAATATCCGCCAGAGAATTCCAACGTTCCAGAAACAATTGCCCCTTCGTACACACCAAAGTCGACCGCGCTATTGGTGTCAGGAGTTGTCGAATCGACAAGAATTCTCGCAGTCCAATCCTCGCCATCGGAAACCATCGAATGAGTACTGGCTCCGTCAGGCAACGTGCCATTAAACGTGTAGACATAAATGTCCGCATGCCCGAATGAACAGAAACAAACCAAGCAACCAAGAAGCGTCGAAATTGTAAGTCTATTCATGGTGGCAGCTGATCAGAGTTTGTGAGTCGCGATTGGCAGAAAGTCGGTTAATGCAAGCCGAAGCCATTCAACTTCTGCTTTGTTATTCTATTATCACCACTTCCAGTCAGTTAATCAACAAAACGTATCCCCCGCTTTGCAGCTTTGTTTTGTTCCTGATAATGGACGGCGACCAGAACAAGGAATAATCGTTTTAACAGGAAAAGCTGGATGAACGCAGACGAAAAACTTGGCGAATTGGGATACGAGCTCCCGCCTGCCCCCAAAGCCGTGGGGCTGTACCGACCAGCCATTGTCGTCGGGAATTTGTGCTACACATCAGGGCATGTTCCGCTGCAGTCAGACGGAAGTCTGATCAAAGGGTGTGTAGGAAAAGACGCAGATGAACAAGCTGGAATCCAGGCAGCCAGGCAAGCTGGCTTGACGATTCTGGCGACTTTGAAACAACACTTGGGAGGGCTCGATCGGGTCAAACGAGTCGTCAAGATCTTTGGACTGGTTAACTGTACGAGTGAGTTCACGGGGCAGCCGGCAGTGATGAACGGGTGCAGCGAGCTGATGAAAGAAGTGTTCGGCGACGAGAATGGCGTTGGAGCTCGAAGTGCAGTCGGTACCAACGCGTTGCCGCTGGGAGTGATGGTTGAAATCGAAGCGATCTTTGAGTTGAAAGAATAACATGGCTGTTTCGGAAAGATTGGAAATCGCGAAACGGCAAATGCAGTCGGCCCGCGAATACATGTTGGGCATGCTGGACGGCTTGACCGAAGACGATTGGTTCTGGGTGCCCGAGTCTGGCTTGCAGACGCACGTAGCTTGGCAAGTCGGGCATATCGCGATGGCGCAGTATGGTCTTGCTTTGTTTCGTCAGCGAGGGCGGCAGGAAGTTGACTCGGAATTGATGCCTGGAAAAATTCGCAAGTTGTTTATGAAGGGGACGACACCTAAGAACGATCGTGATTCGCATCCTGACAGCAAGGCGATTTTGGCGATGTTGGAACGAGTCAACGAGCAGGTCTTTCAGGAAATCGATGCGTTCGATGGCGAGCAGCTGGATGAACCAGCTGAACGGCCACACGCGGCTTTCGCGACTCGCTACGGAGCGTTGTTGTTTGCCAGCCATCACGAGATGCTGCATACCGGTCAAATCGGGATGCTACGCAGGTTGATGGGGCGCGAGCCGATCCGATAGCGAGCTATTTTATTGCGGCGACGTTTGGCCAAACTGGCCAAACTGACCAATCTCGCCGATTCACGCCAAGCAACCTTTCTCCCTTTCACTAAAAGTAAACTTTGACAATGTCAGACGAGCCAATCCTGTCCGCCCGCCGTTTGACGAAGCAGTTCAAGCAGCTCCGGGCCCTGAATGATTTTTCACTGGATGTCGATCCGGGCGAAGTCATCGGGCTACTTGGGCCCAACGGTTCGGGTAAAAGTACGCTGGTCCGGTTGTTGATGGGATTCCTGATCCCGACCTCTGGGACTGCGACCGTCCTCGGACTCGATTGCACACGGAATCGAACCGAAGTGCACCACAAAGTCGCGTACCTGCCGGGTGACGCCAGGTTGTTTCGCACGATGCGGGGCAAGGACGTGCTGAGTTTTTTCGCGTCGATTCGTGGTTCGAACTTTCTCCCTCGGTCTCGGGAACTGGCCGACCGATTTGATCTGGATTTGTCACGATGGGTCGCGTTCATGTCCACAGGCATGCGACAGAAGCTCGCGTTGTCCGTCGTCATGGCGATCGACAGCCCGCTGATGATTCTTGACGAGCCCACGGCGAATCTCGACCCGTCGGTGCGAAAAGAAGTTCTGACGCTGGTCAAGGAAGCACAGGCGGAAGGCCGCACCGTTATCTTTTCCTCGCATGTTCTCGATGAGATCGAAAACGTTTGCAATCGGGTGATCATTCTTCGTGGAGGAGAGCTGGTTCATCAGCAAGCCATCGACGACGTTACCAACGAATTTCAGATTCGTATTATTTCCAATGAATCGTTGCCGCCGGTGCCCGCTGCCTTGGCAGAGAAAGCCGTGTTGGAAAGCACCCCGTCGGAAGACGGTCATTCGCTAGATCTAAAAGTGCAGGGAGACCTGAACGGAGTTCTCGAGTGGACGTCGTCGCTGCCGTTGGAAAGCGTAAGAATGCACCCGGTCGATTTGAGGTCGGTCTACGATCGTTTCCATGAACCTGGCGGAGTCAACTGATGTTTCGGTTTAACGGTGCTCTGCTGAGAAAGTTCTTCCGCGAATCCGTCTTGCTGTGGATTGCCGCTGCCGTTGGCTTGTCCGCGTTTGCCTGGTTCCGTGTTTGGATTGTGAGCGAAGTCGACACGGCCCGCTTCAAACAAATTCTGGAATTGTTGCCTCAGGACTGGCGGAGGTTTTCGCCAGTCGATTTCGAATGGCTGATTTCTTACCTGGGCAGGACTGCGTTAACGCTCGACGAACCGATGATCATGTTGCTGATTGCGGCCTGGACGATTGTCAGAGGCAGCGATGTTGTCAGTGGGGAACTCAACCGCGGCACGATGGAAATGGTGTTGGCTCAACCGATCAGCCGAGTTCGCGTTTTCCTGCAACATGCAATACTGACCACATTCGGTTTGGTAATGTTGGTTGCGCTGGTCTGGCTGGCCATGTCGATAGCCGTTTGGACGACTCCATTCGAAGAGGTTACCTATCCAACGTTCACCGAACCGATCACTGGTGCGAAGATCCCGATAACGATGTTCGAGCCAAAAACCGAAAAGTTCATGCTCAGCGACCGGGTGAACCCCAGTTTGTTCGGTCCTGGGATTTTGAACCTCGCCTGTTTCGGGTTCTTCCTGCTGTCGCACGCGATGATGTTTTCTTCGTGGGATCGCTTCCGTTGGCGAACGCTGGGGATTCTCGCCGGAATTTACATTGTGCAGGCCATGCTCAAAGTCGGTGCGATGGCGAGCGAGTCTTTCCGGTGGCTGCAGTGGTTCACCTATTTCACGCTTTTTGAACCATCGATGTTGATCGAGATGCATGACTCTCATCCCGAGCGCGTCTGGTGGATCTTCCGGTATACCGACGCAGACCAGATTGCCGGTCTGGGGCCGCTGGGTATTAACCTGACGTTGATTCTGTTGTCCTGTATGTGTATCGGAATCGGGTGCCTGGTATTTCACCGTCGCGACCTGCCGGCTCCACTGTAGGTTGGCCAAATGATTTTGTAGAATGGACATTCATGTCTGTTCACGCTGTCGGACAAGAATGTTCAACGTACATCTCAAGTAAGGGCGAATAATGGCCCTACTCCACGCTCGCATTGCCCGTTAAACTTTCGGGCGAACAAAAACACGGGTAACCATGAACACTATGACGCAAGATTCGGAACAAACACCAACTGGCGAAGGCGAAGATCCTCGTCGCAAGAAACTTCAACGGATCATTGAACTTGGATACGATCCGTACGGGCAGCGATTTGATGATCGACAATGGATCAATGACATTCGCAATCGGACCAGCGAAATTGCTTTCTTGAAGGCTGACAATTCGTCGGTTCCGCTGCCGGACGAATCCGAAGTACCAGCAGACAAGTTTAAGGAATGGCTGGCAGAGCAGGGGGAAGGCCAATTGCAAGGGCCCACCGTGCGGGCGGCTGGCCGAATCATGCTGCATCGTGACAAAGGAAAGCTGGTCTTCATCGACATTCAGGATTGGACTGGCACGGTTCAGTTGTTCATCGGGAAGAATCAGGTCGGCGAAGAGAACTGGGAGTTGATCAAGTGCCTGGACCTGGGTGACTTGATTGGCGTCGACGGGAAACTGCGAAAGACAAAGACCGGCGAGTTGTCGATTTTTGCCGATCAGATTCACGTCCTTTGCAAGACATTGGATCCGCCGCCAGCCAAGCACGTTGGTATGACCGATCCAGAGCTGCGGCAGCGACTGCGGTATGTTGATTTGGCGTACAACGAGGGCTCACGAGATCGGTTCTTGAATCGCAGTAAGATTGTCCAATCCATTCGCGAAACTCTGGCCCAGCGTGAGTTCGTTGAGATCGAAGGACCGACTTTGCATTCGATCGCTGGCGGGGCCGCTGCCAAGCCATTCACCACTCACCACAACGCGCTCGATTTGGATCTGTTCATGCGCATCGCGCTCGAGCTGCACCTGAAGCGTTTGATGGTCGGTGGGATGGAACGCGTGTTCGAACTGGGGCGAGTATATCGAAACGAAGGGATTAGTCCGCGGCACAATCCTGAATTTACGATGATGGAAGTCTATCAGGCTTACGGGAACTACGAGTCCATGATGGACTTGACCGAGGCGGTGTTCGAAAACGCGCTCAAAGCGATCGGGGCGAAGCCTCAAGTTGAATACGGCGATACGACTGTCGATTTTTCGACACCTTTCCAACGCGCGACGTACAACGATTTGTTTGCGGAACACACAGGCGTCGATCCCGCTGACAACGATCAGGTGGTTGCGTTTGCCAAATCGCTTGGTCTACCAACGGATGGCAAGCACCCGGACGTGATCAAGAACGAAGTGTTCGAAGAGAAGGTCGAAGACCATCTGAAAGGACCGGTCTTTGTTATCGACTATCCCGCTAGCATTTGTCCGCTGACAAAACGCAAGCCAGACAATCCTGCTATCGCTGAGCGGTTTGAGTTGTTTGTTAATGGAATGGAATTAGCCAACGCCTATACCGAGTTGAATGATCCGGACCTGCAGGAAGAGCTGTTCCGGACTCAACTGGACGGTATGTCGGAAGAAGACTCGATGGCTCGGATGGATCACGACTTCGTCAGAGCTTTGCGGAATGGGATGCCGCCGGCGGGCGGCCTGGGGATCGGCATTGATCGCCTCGTGATGCTGCTGACGAACTCGATTACGATTCGTGACGTAGTTCTGTTTCCGCTGTTGCGTCCTGAGTCGCAATGATGCTAGTGTCCGGTTTGAATTGAACTGAACCATTTCAGACTCTGTCATGAGGACAGACGCCAGGTGGCTCGGTACAAATTGCTGGATTCCAAGTCCGGCTGCTAATCAAAGGATTGATATGTACAAGCTGCTGTTGTCGTGGCGTTATTTGAAGACGCGATTCATTGCTTTGGCGTCGATCATCAGCGTTACCCTCGGGGTCGCGACGCTGATTGTCGTCAATAGCGTGATGTCCGGGTTCATTGACGAGATGAAAGATCGTCTGCATGGCATTCTTTCGGATGTTGAAGTCGCAGCTACCGGCTTGAGCGAGATTCCCTATCCAGATTTACACATCGAGCAAATCAACAAAATTGCCGGTGATGATCTTGTTTGCCTGACCGAAGTCGTTCGTGTCCCAGCGTTGATGAATTTTGAGTTTCGCGGCCGTCAATGGACTCAGCAAGTCATGTTGATGGGGATTGATGAGGAAACGTTTGGAGAGGTCACGGACTTCCTGCCGTATCTGATGAACGAACGCAAACGCAATCGGCTCTCGTTCCAGCTGGAGGAATCTGGCTACGACGAGCGGTTAGGGAATTCCGGCTGGCAGTATCGTCGGGTCAAAATGGGAAACAAACGGGAACTGGAAAAGTTGATGCAACGGCGGCAGCGTCCGACGGTCGTACCGGCATCTTTCGAAGAAGACAACCCACAATCTCCCATGCCGGTGGCAACGACTTTCCAGCCACTACCAAAAGATGACGCCGAGTTCGCGGAATCCAACACAGAAGAAAGCCAAGCCGATCCAAGTTCTTTCGCCGAACGACCGTTTGATCGTCGCGCGGTCCTGCGACCACAACTGTCGGCCGAAGAAATGTTTGACCCTGTACGCGATCAATACGCGGGGATCATTCTTGGTCTGGCGATTTCGAATCGCAAGTTTCCTGCCGATCCAGAGACTGGTGAGCGACAGGAAATTTTCATGGTGAAACCTGGCGATGACGTGCAAATCACACTCCCAACGTCTGGCGACACGCCGCAGGCAATCACGGAAAACTGCACCGTTGTTGATTTTTACAATTCGAACATGCACGAGTATGATTCGAGTTTCGCCTTCATGCCGTTGAAAAAGCTGCAGGAAATTCGACGCATGGTTGACCCGATGACTGGTGTCGCCAGCGTGTCTGCGATTCAAATCAAACTGAAACCGGACAGTAACTTGTCAGGAATTCGTGACAAGCTGATCTACCGGTTTCCGCCGCCAGATTTCCACTACGTCATTCAAACCTGGCAGGACACCCAGGGACCGTTGCTGAGCGCGGTGAACCTGGAAGTCACGATTTTGAACATCTTGCTGTTCCTGATCATTGCCGTCGCAGGATTTGGCATCCTGGCAACTTTCTACATGATCGTTGTCGAGAAGACGAAAGACATTGGAATCTTGAAAGCTCTCGGAGCACCCAATAGTGGAATCATGTCGATATTTCTTGGCTATGGTTTTTCGCTGGGGATCGTCGGTACTGGTGTCGGCATTGTTCTGGGATTGTTGTTCGTTGCGAACATCAACGAGATCGCGGGCTATGTTGAATGGGCGACTGGTCGCGAAGTATTTGACGAGACGATTTATTACTTCAGCACGATTCCCACAATCGTCAATCCGTTGACGGTTCTGTTCGTCGCCATTGGCGCCGTAAGCATTGCTGTGTTGGCAAGTGTGCTGCCGGCACTCCGAGCTGCCAGACTCCACCCTGTCGAGGCATTACGATATGAATAACGCGTTATCAGAATTTGAATTTCAATCGCCAAATTCACCGAACGGTTCGTCGGGCCTGCCATCCGATGGCAGTTCTTTGCGACTGGCAGCGGCAACTGCTCCGACAGCATTGAGCGTCGTTGATTTGCACAAGAGCTACCAGAAAGGCAAACACATCATCCCGGTTCTGCGGGGAGTGAACCTGGAGATCCAGGAAGGTGAATTCACCGCGATCGTGGGGCAGAGTGGTTCAGGTAAAAGTACGTTGCTGCATTTGTTGGCAACGCTCGATAAGCCGGACCAGGGCGAAGTGTGGTTCAACGATCAGCGGATCGACAACTTGCCAGGCAGGCACCGAGAAAAAATTCGCAATCAACGGTTTGGCCTGGTTTTTCAGTTCTACCATTTGCTCCCAGAGCTAACGATGCTGGAGAACGTGCTGGTTCCACGAATGGTTCAGGACGGAGCGTGGACATACTGGCGGAAACGCAAGAATTATCGCAAGCGGGCGATTGAGCTGTTGGAGCTGGTGGGTCTTTCGGATCGCCTGTACCATCGACCGCAGGAGCTTTCTGGCGGTGAAATGCAGCGAACTGCAATTGCCCGTGCTCTGATCTCGAACCCGGAAGTGCTGTTGGCCGATGAACCAACGGGGAACCTCGACCGCGAAAACGGTGACGAGGTGATGAAGACCTTGCTCGAGCTACAGCGCAACGAAAGTCTGACGATCGTAATGGTGACTCACGATGATTCGATCGCGGCTACGGCCGACAACGTCGTGAAGCTGGTAGACGGACAAGTCTGCAACCAATAGCGATTGCTATGCGTGGGCAGGCAACACCTGATAGTTAAGACCCTTTTATCCGTGTGTTTGTGTCTGCACTGTTCATAACTGCATAGAAAAAGCACGACGCAATTCGCGCCGTGCTATGGCTTCATTTCCGATAAATCGGTCGAAGCGAAACTATTTCTTGTGAATCGTTGTTCTTCTGTTGGCAGTAACTTGCCGTGTGCTTTAACGAGATCGGAATCCCTGCTTCAGTTGTTGAACTTCTTTTTGAAGATCCTGAATCTTACGGTGTTGATTTACGATCGTTTGATTCAACTGTTGGATTTGTCTCGCCGAAGTCTCTGAGATTTTTCTCGCGCTGGCCTGGTCAAATGACCCAGCTGATGATGAACGATTGCTCAACACCGAGGAACCATTTTTTGAATCTCTTGGTGGAGCGAAGTCGTAGCTCCGGGAGCTGCTGCCTGACGACGGCTTACCATTGCCACCGGTGACTTTCTGCAGTTCCTCTGGCTCAGGCATCACGCCGAATTGAATGTTAAAGGTCTGGTTACGGCCACCGCGTCGAATTTTGAACTCCATCTGATCGCCTGGGCTCATGATTTTCGAGATTTCATCAAACTCGTCGACAGAGGTAGCTTCGATCCCACCAATCTCGAGAATCTGGTCGCCACGACGAATGCCTTCCTTGGCAGCGTTGCCACTGCTGACGACGGACGAAACAAAAAGCTGGTCCTTGTCGTTGGCTTTTACGCTGAATCCGAAATCTCGGCCATTCCCTGTCGACACCTTGCGTGCCGTCGCGGGTTTGCGGTAGTCGTAACCGTTACCGGTTCCGTTCTTACTATTGCTATCTGCGTAAGGCGAATACATGCGGGCATGCGAGCTTGGCTGGCCGGCACGTGTTTTGTTGTTTGAATATGGCAACTTGTTATTGTTGGTGCCGACGGCCGAATTCAACGGAGTGGGCGTTCGCGAAGGTTGAGTCTGCGATGATCTAAGCGGTGTTGGGGTCCGTCCCTGCTGCTGTGTGCGGCCCTGCTGCTGTTGAATCCGTTGAAGTTGTTGTTGTAACTGCTGGGAAGGTTGCGGGGCCGGCTTCGCCGCGGCGGAAGATCCGAAAATGTCTTCCCGTAGCTTTTGGAAGAAACGACCGCGTCTTCCCGACTGTGTCTGAGCTACCAGGTGCTCAGATGAAACAAAAATTGCGATGACTGCAACCAATAATATTCTCGTCATTGTCAATCCTTTGACTCTTCGTTCCCAGGTGTCTTTAGTTGTAGCACAACGACAATCGCACCTTGCGTATCATTCGTCGAAATCGGAGCATCCGGCTTAGCAATCTCAATCGTGCGGGTGAGGTCTTCGGGATTCGAAGAACGGGATTAACCGTCGTGACCGTGACAAGAAGCAGTCTGTTAAGATATAGCGGTTGTTCGGCCGAGAGTCGGCAGACGCAAACGTGACTTAACTCGTTGTTGATTCAGAGTTTGGTATTAACTTTTGCGCCCTTTGGCTGGCCACGGAGTTTGCGGGAGTAGCGGTTTCCGAGGATTCGACGTTTTGATAGCGTCGAGCGATCTTCTGGAATTCCAACTCGTGTCGTAGGAAAGCAGCAACCACTTCGGGATCAAATTTCTGCCCCGAACCACTGAGGATGATCGCTCGGCTTTCCGTATGACTCATCCCTCGCTTGTAAGGACGGCGGCTGGTCAAGGCATCGTAGACATCAGCGACGGCCACGATTCGTGCGGAAATCGGGATTTGTTCATTGGAAAGTTGATGAGGGTATCCGTTACCGTCCCATTGCTCGTGATGCCAGTAAGCGACTTCACGCGCCATTTCCAGGAAGTCGTTGTCACCCAGTTTGGTTCCAATCGCTTCCAGACATTCTCCACCGATCACCGTGTGCTTTTCCATGATCGAACGTTCAAGCGTCGTCAGTTTGCCCGGCTTCAACAAAATTGAGTCGGGGATGCCGACCTTGCCAATGTCGTGCAGTGACGAAGCGATTGCCAGGTTTTGAATGAACTCGTGATCAATCTCGCTATAAACACTTTCCAGATCGGATGCCAGGATCGTGACGTACTTGCGAATCCTGTCGAGGTGCTCACCGGTATCGTTGTCTCGCGACTCGGCGAGTTTCGCCAAGCCAAAGATAATCGCATTCTTGATCTGTACCAGTTCATCCGTTCGCTGAGTGATCACATCGGCCAGGTCATTCTGGAGTCTGGCATCCTCGTCGCTGATTCGCTTGATGACAAAAACGTTAAGTACAGTTCCCATGAGCCCGATGACAAGAGCCACGGCAAACCAGAAGCCCTTCAATCGAGAGAGTAAATGGGAGTTTCCAGCAACGTTTCCGGATGTGCGGTGATGCGAAAGAACGAAAGCTTTCAAGCCGTCGATCGGTTTGCTGTGTACCAGGTGAACTGAGTTACCGAACTCCATTTGAGTTCCCGAATCGCCGCCAATTCTGGACTGAGCCAGTGAGGCTAACATGTCACCGCGGACAGGCGAAAAGACACTGGTATCCCAAGTCTTACCAACCATATGCGAGTCAACTTCTGCACCAGGATACGCGATGATATGACCCGAATGCGAATCTACGACGGAAACGAAGCCATCAAAAGGGAGCGAAACATTTCCGATGACTGCCTGCAACTTTTCCCAGTCTTCAGATCCTTGGTTCAAATTGTTCAAACGCATTGTGCCAATTCGGTCCGCAAGCTGTTGAGAAGCAAATTGGTTTACTTCATTGATCTGTTTGTTGGCAAGTATTCTAGTTTCGTCTTGTGTCCAGTTGAACAGCCATGCAACGGCCAACAGCGTCAGCGCGAGCTGAGCCGTGGAGATGAATATGATTATAAATAGCTTGGATTTTTTTGGCATTGCTTGTAAAGCAAATCGGACGAATCGGTTACGCACACATCGATGCGCATTTGTTAACAGTAGGTTGCTGAAATCGTCACCTTCAACAGAATCTTCAGATCGTCCCATTCCTCGCCCGCGTACAAAGGTGGTTCTAGGAAAAATCGTTACAACTGATAACTTGGGCACTGGCAGTGCTTCAGCCGCCATGTGAAACGCCAAGTAATTGGGGAAAGAATAGATGCAGACAGTTCGTGTATTGGCTCAGCTTTGGGTGTTTTTGGTCATTGTTGGTTTAGGAAATCGTGCGTATTGCCAACAAGATGACGGTAACGTTCCCTCAATTTCTGAATTTTTCCCGTCACCGATGTTGAAAGTGAAACAAACCAATTTGGAGCAGGCCAAGTTCCCCGTGTTTGATATTCACGGCCATTTTGGCATTCGATTGAAAGGCGATGCCACAGCGTTAGAGAAGTACGTCGAAGTAATGGGTCGCAACAACATTGCAGTCTCGACCAGCCTGGATGCGGTGCTGGGACGGGAAGAAAGGCACTTGAAATTCCTCGAACCGTTTCTTGACCGCTTTGTCGTGTTTGCTCATATCGACTTTGTTGGAGACGGTAAAGCCAACGATCCGTCGACGCATGCCTGCAACCAGCCAGGGTTTGTGCGGCAAACGTGTGAACTGTTGGTCGCCGCCAAAGCGAAAGGAATCTCAGGCGTCAAGTTCTTCAAGAGTTTCGGGCTGAAGTTTCGAAACGCCGGTGGAACATTGGTCAGTATCGACGATCCGAGGTTTGATCCGATTTGGAGCAAATGCGGCGAGCTGGGGTTTCCTGTTTTGATTCACACTGCTGACCCAGCTGCCTTTTTCGAACCGATTGATAACAAGAACGAACGGTACGAGGAATTGCTCAGACATCCCAATTGGAGTTTTCATGGCGATGAGTTTCCAAGTCGAAAAAAACTGCTCGAATCCAGGAACAAGGTTATCCGCAGGCATCCCAACACAAAGTTCATCGGAGCCCATCTCGGAAACAACCCGGAAGATCTTGCGACAGTTTCCAGTTGGCTGGACGAGCTGCCGAATTTGCACGTTGAGATTTCATCGCGAATTGGTGAGCTCGGTCGACAACCGGTTACAGCACGTAAGTTCTTTATAAAGCATCAAGACCGAATCTTGTTCGGAACTGACGGGCCCTGGCCAGAAGAGAGATTGCGGTACTACTGGCGATTTTTGGAAACGGAGGATGAGTACTTCCCATATTCGGAGAAGCAACCGCAGCCTCAAGGGCTCTGGTTTATCTACGGGGTCAATTTGCCGGACGATGTACTTCGCAAGATCTACTGTGAAAACGCGATACAGCTTGTCCCCGCAGCACGCGAACGATTACGAAATTTTGGTGAGTTAGAGAAAAATGGCCTACGAAAAAAGCCTGCTCAGAAATGAGCAGGCTAAAATTTCTATTCAGCGGGCGAGGCGCCTACCGACGGCAGAAGTCGATGACTTATTAGCCACCTAGGACCAGTGTGACGAACGGCTGAACGTCCAACAGATCATCTGTACCATCCTGATTGATGTCAGCTTCGCAGTCGAAAGTACTAGTGTCTTGAATAGCTGAAACAAATGGAGCTACGTCTAACAAAGTGACCATTCCATCACCATTCAAATCGCCGATTAGGTTGGTGCAAGGCATACCTGAAACACACGCTGGGTTACCAGTCGCGTTGGCAAGTTCGCAACCAAACAGGTTGATTTCGTAAGGGCCTTGACCACTAGCGGCGTAACTAACGAAGTTTTCACCAGTCGGACCTACAGCAGCACTGAAATCGCCGCCATCATCCAAGAAGACTGTTCCTCCCGCATCGCCATTAGCAACGTCGCCAAAAGCACCTACTGAAAGGACAAATGTGTCGCCGTTTTGAAGGTCAGGAATAGTTCCGATAATGGCACCCAAGTGAGTATCAACGTCACCAAAGCCGAGAGAAAAACCATTCGCGTTTGGACCTGCATTGTCGTCGCATGAAAAAAGCGGGTTTCCACCCTGATCCCACATGAATGCCCTGGTGTCGTTGCCAGCGATGTCTTCAACGTAGAAGATCGATTCGTCAGTTACGGTAATCAGGTACGAATCAATTGGAGTGCCCCCAAATGGTCCGTTGTCGCCAGTGATCACATCAAAGCAAACACTGTCATCCGGTGCCATTTGGAAAGTTCCCGTTGGAAAGTCCCCGGCATCTCCACCACCATTAGCTGTTTCGTCCCAAGTGTCGGCCTGTGCTACAGTCCAGCAAAAAGCTGCGAGTGTGGCCACGAGGCAGACCATCAAGCTCTTTTCTAGTTTCTTCATCCAAGTCTCCCAGTCAAAGTCGATTAAATTCACACGAGTTACCAATATAATCCATGCGCAAGTTCACGTACGGTGAACGTTTCGGAGCGTAAGTGATATAAATGTGAAAGTCAAGAAAATTGAGAGTTCGCTTCCCTACAAGGGGTGGTACGAACAAGCCAGTTGCTCCATATTTTGGATGATTATTGCTGAATGTTAGAAATCGCCGCTACCGGACGTTTTGTTCCTCACAAGCGTGAGAGCAACTCGGACTTAGAGCAGGAACTCGATTTGGAGCCAGGTTGGATCGCCCGTCGGACCGGTGTTCAGCATCGTGCGTTAGCGGATCAGAATGATGCCGTTTCCGATTTGGCTTGCAGGGCAGGGCGGAGTGCGATCGCCGAGTTCGAACAGAAAGAGTCCGCGACAACTTCTGGCGGGAAAATCTCAACCGTCATCCTGGCAACCAGTACCCCGGATCATTTGCTCCCGCCGAGTTCCCCGAAAGTTGCTTACGACTTGGGGCTTAAGGACGCGGCTGCATTCGACTTGACGGTTGCCTGCAGTGGATTTCTGTACGGGCTGATTGTGGCGGAATCACTCGTTCGGTCACAGAGCCGACCAGCGCTTTTGATCGCCGCTAATATCTTGAGCCGTCGGTGTAGAAAAACAGACGCCAAGACCAGGCCGATTTTTGGGGATGCGGCTGGGGCTGTTGTCGTAGCTCCATCGCCACCGAACAAGCCGGCTCGGTTCTTCAGTGAATGGGAAAGTGATGGAAGCGATTGGTCGAGTCTGATGATTCCAGATGGAGGTTCGCGAAGTCCGGTCAACGCGGATACTTATAATTTAGAACAACATTTAATGGAGCTTAGCAACGGTTCAGCCGTGTTTAAATACGCAGTTGAATCCATGACTCGGCTCGGGCACTTGGTAATGCAGCAAGCGGGGGTGACTCCCGCTGAGGTCGATTGGTGGATTCCACACCAAGCCAACATTCGAATCATCGAAGCGGTACGAAAGCAGCTCAAATTCAGTTCCCACAAAACGCTGACGACACTTGAACAATTCGGAAATAGTTCGGCGGCCACGATCCCGGTGACGCTGGACTATTTTCGCCGCCAAACAGGTTCCAGAAAGATCGAATCAGGCCAGCGGATCCTGATGACCTCAGCCGCCGCCGGCATGACCAGCGCTGCAGTCCTGATGGAAATTGCTTAGCGAATAGATGTACGTCGGACATTCCTGTCCGACGGTCCGTTAACCGTAAGCAATCGTTGCTACCAGCAATCAACCTTGCCATTCGACATCAATTGGCTGCTGAGATAGAATCTTCAATTCACTTAAATATTAAGCAGGCGTTTTGCTTCGGAGAATTCATATGTTTCGCTTTACCAATTTTGCCAATTTCGTTTTTCTTGTTGTCGCCGTTTCCTGGTGTAGTCTCGCTTCCGCCCAATCGTCTGATAAGGCTGGCGAAGCGGCTGAAAAAGTAATGGCGAAACAGGAAGTCATCTTTGACGGTTCGTCACTCGACAATTTCCGTGGCTACAAGAAAGATGAGATTGGTGCCGGCTGGAAGATTGACGACGGCGCGTTGATGTTTGATGGCTCCGGCGGCGGCGACATCATGACAAAGAAAATGTATGAGAACTTTGAATTGACGTTTCATTGGAAAGTGGACAGCGGATCGAACAGCGGCATCATGTATCGTGTCACCACGGGCGACAATGCTCCTTACTTGAGTGGTCCTGAGTTCCAAATCCTTGATGACTCCAAGCACAGGGATGGCAAGAACGAATTGACATCCGTCGGCAGCCTGTACGCTCTGTACGTACCGGAAGGCAAAACCGTTAAGCCAGTCGGCGAATGGAACACCGGCAAGATCATTCAAAAAGGCAACTCAGTTGAACACTGGTTAAACGGCAAGAAAGTCGTCTCGGCCGAAATTGGTAGCGACGATTGGAAAGAGCGAGTCGCCAACAGCAAGTTCAAAGACTGGAAGAAATTCGGCGTGAGTCCCAAAGGTCATATCTGTTTCCAGGACCACGGCGACAAAGTTTGGTATCGCGATATCAAAATCAAGACACTCGAATAGGCGACTGCTCTTTAACGGTGTGGCGCCTAGCTCGCTAGGTCGCTGGCTCAGGATGTGGCCTGTTGGTTGATTGCCTGGTATGCAAGCTCGATCGCCTGAATGGCAGACTCAAACGGGGCGACTTCGTCGGGCTCTGTGAATTCCAGTTCCTTGGACTTCGCAGAAGCCGCCGTTGCTCCGATCGCTGCAAAACTGGACTTCAGTGAATGCCCTACGCGTCTGGCGTCGGCAAATCGGCGTTCACTAATCGCAGTTTTCGCTTCCGCAAGCATCTTGGGCGCTTCTTCGATGCAGGTATCTAACAAGATCTTTGCCAGATCTTCGTCACCGCCTGTGGTTTCAAGTGCCACTTGGCGATCCAAAACTGGCAACGTCGCTTCGGTGTCGTTAACGTTTTTATCAGTCATTTCAGTCGCATCCAATTCTTGTTCAACAGCCGCGTACAAGTCATCTGGTTTAAAAGGTTTGGGCAAGTGATCATCCATCCCTGCCTCCAAAAATCTCTCGTGGTCACCTGCCATCGCGTGCGCGGTCAAAGCAATCACACGCTGTCGTCGCCCTGAGCCTGACTCAAGCTTGCGAATCTGCCGAACGGCAGTCAGCCCATCCATCTCCGGCATCTGGATGTCCATGAGAACCACATCGTACTGGTTTTTCTCCAAAGCTGCTAACGCTTCGAGCCCGTTTTCGGCCAAGTCGACAGAATGCCCGCGCTTTTGCAACAGGCCGATCGCAACTTTTTGATTCACGACACCGTCTTCCGCTAACAGGATGCGCCGCGGTCTAATGGTCCGAGTGAATTCACTTTCAATCGATTCAACCACCGAGCCGTAATCAGGTTTAATCGCCGCAGTAAAACTGAACGTGCTTCCCTTGCCAAGTTCCGAATCTGCGAACGCCGAGCCACCCATTAGTTCGGCGAGATTTTTACAAATAGCCAGCCCCAGACCGGTGCCACCATGTTTCCGAGTGATACTGGCGTCTTCCTGTTCAAAAGGTTCAAACAGCTTTTCAATTTTGTCTTTGGGAACCCCGGCCCCCGTATCGCTCACCTCAAAGCAGATCATATGCAATTGAGATGACTGGTCTAACGCGCCTGGTTTTTCCAGATCAACGTTCTTCGTTTCGAGGTCAGTTCGAAAGACGTGAACACGCACTTGCCCTTCGTTAGTGAATTTGATTGCGTTGCTGATCAAGTTCAACATGATCTGCCTGATTCGCAGCGCGTCACCTTCGTAGACTGTCGCCAATCCTTTGCCTCGATCGTCGATCAGAGCAATATCTTTTTCCTGGGCTTGAATCTTCATCAACCCGATCACTTCGTCCAACAATTTGGATAGCGAGAAAGGTTGCATCTCCAATTCGAGCTTGCCAGCTTCGATCTTGGAGAAATCCAGAATATCGTTGATCAGGCTGAGCAGGTTCTTGGCGCTCTTGGTCGCCAGTTTCAAATACTCCTGTTGGCTGCCATCGAGCTGCGTTGTCCGAAGCAGTTCACACATCCCGAGCACACCATTCATCGGCGTGCGAATTTCATGGCTGATGTTCGCGACGAACGAACTCTTGGTTTCGTTCGCTTGTTCCGCTTCCTGCCGTGCCTTTTCCAATTGCAAATTCGCCAGTTCAGCTTTCTTTTTCGCCCGCTCAAGCTGATCAATGAACTTGGCTTGTTTGCGATTCCAAACCAACACCAGACCAGTCCCGAGCAACAGCAGACTCAGCGCACTTCCGGCAATCCACCAGAACTCTGTACTCTCGTAGTACTGGCGGCGGAAGAAATCATTCGTGACCCATTGTGAACGCATCTCACGATGCTGCGCTGGCGTCATTCGCTTCAGTGTCTTGCTGATGATATCCGCGAAGATTCCCCAATCTGACCGAACACCGAAACCATTGGAGTACGTGAAGTCGGAACCGCCAGCAATCCTGAGGTTCGTCAAGCCTTCCTTTTCCGCCATGTAGGCAACCACCGACGCGCCGCCAAAAAATGCGTCGACGTCACCATTGGCAACCATGCGAACACCGGCCAATGGCCCTTTGGATTCGACGACTTCAATTTGAGGATGGTATTCGCGGAGATACGATTCGCCTGTGTAGTCGTTGGGAACCGCAACCCGTTTACCAACCAGGTCTCGCAAACTCAGGTCCTGTTTGTTGTCGCTTCGCACAATAATAACAGCGGGGTATTCGATGTACGCATCACTGACTTTGACGTAGTCTCGATCACTCCATCTGACCAGCAAAGAGACCGCATCGATTTCGCGACTTTCAAGCCGAGAAAGATTTTCTTCCCACGTCTTGGTCTGTATTACATTGAATTCGATATCAAGAGTTTCGGTGAAGTGGTCCAGATAGCTGCGGACGACACCTTGGAACTTGCCGTCCTTGTTCCAGTACTCGAACGGCGGATAGTCAGGCGTCGGAGCAACTGTGATCCGCTGGTGACGTTTCAACCAGCGGCGCTCTTTCGCCGTAAGCCAGGACAGATCCACTTCTTCTTGAGCATAGGCAGCTACATTGAAAATTCCACCAATGATAAAAATCAACAGTGGAATCCAAGATTTGCCCATCATGCCCGTAGTGCCCATTGCGCCCATTGGCTGCTCACATTAGCAGTGCGTGCTGTTCACTGGCGAAACACTGTTCGAAACAATAAGGCTGTCGCGAGCAGTGACCCGAGAGATAGTTATTCTACGAACTTTGAGCAGGATTTCAAAAATTGCTTGGGCAAGCCGCGATTTCCGGCAAATTGTCGAAAGCTAAGGCGATTTACTTATCGAATTCGGCCCCAGAATTTCTTTTCATAGATCGACCGGGTGCAGTTCCCTGGCCGACAGTATCCCAAGGGAAATTCGCAACTGAAGACAGGGTCATGGTAGCCATGAATCGGCCACAAAAAGAAATTGGAAAGTAAATGACTGGCTGATTTGGCAGTTTGCCAATAGTCATTCAGAAATACTTGCCCATATCGTTCCAACGCGACGTCTTCGAAGTACAACGGGTGATGGGAGATATTCGGTGCCTGCCAAGTCAGCAGCTTCTGGCGGCATTCAAACAGACGCCAGTCATTGTTGTAGGAGCTAATCAGCTTGGCGGACTGATCTGGCGGAGAGTCTGCACTGTAATCATTGGGGTTCAGGCGGATTTCGAAAATTGATTTTCGCGGCCAAGTCTCAAGCGTCGATGGCTGAGGTGCGATGTCGGATTCGCCGTCCAAATCTTCGTCGTAGAAATCATCTTCATCGTCGTCGTTGCGGCTATTCGTTTCGTCGAACGAGCCACCGTCCCGATCTCGTTTGGACTGTCGATCGGAGTTTAATTCCAACCGTTCTTCAAGTTCTTGCCGGTCGATTCTCGCGTCTTGCTGGCGAACAGTGGACTTTCGCTTTGTGCCTGCTGAGCGGTAATAGGAGGCCGCAGCAGATTGAGAACGCTTGCGCAAGCCAGACATGTCGCGTTGGTACGAATAGTTCTGAGTCTGCTGAGCGGGGCAGGGGAGGGACCATGCGAAAACGAATAAGAGAATGGAAAGGGTTCGGGGCGATACCATGAATGCACACTCGCTTCGTTTTGGACAATCGATCTATAGATCCAATCGGCCAAACTAACACGCACGATTGCTTCGACTCATTCAAAGCTCGTCTCTTTCCGGAACCGCATGATTCGGACTAACAGAATCTCCACCGGGATCGAGAATGTTTACCCAATCGGTACAGATTGCCGGTAGCTAAATCTTAGCGCTAACGTCGACGGAACGCTGGTTTAGTTCCCTGGTTTAGTTCCCTGGTTTAGTTCCCTGGTTTAGTTCCCT
>CAZXLW010000045.1:20719-41782 GCA_964641465.1 uncultured Pirellulaceae bacterium
CTGGTTTAGTTCCCTGGTTTAGTTCCCTGGTTTAGTTCCCTGGTTTAGTTCCCTTAGGAACCAATCTTCAACAGCGACTCTCCAGTCGTGCGAGCGTATTCCAGCCCGAGCTCCAACGGAAACTCGGCCAGCCCTTCCTCGCGCAAACCGGGTGCGTGTTCCAGCTCGTACTTTTCGAAATCTGCCTGGCTGGCAAACTGATAGCGTATTTCATACGTCTCCGTGTTGTTCATCTTGAAGACTTCTGCACCAACCGCGCCAGCATCAATGACATCTTGGATGTGCTTGTCGCGCAACCAGTTCATCCAACGACCGACGACTTCTGCATCTGTGAACGTGCATCTGACGGTATAAGAAAACATCGAACCAACTTTCGAATGCGCATGAAAAAAGCCTATCCGGAGGAGATTCATCAAGGTGTTTTACAAAGGCCGGATAGGCCGGAACGTTGGCCGTATGGTACCGAAATTTCAGCCGTTCGCTACTAATAAAAAGAAATCACTATAAAACTTAACCAGATACTGGACCGCGTCAGAACCTCTTTTTTCGCATCGACGTAAATTGTTTTGAAAACTGGCGTTAGCCTTTAATTGACGAACGAAATGGCGGCGGTTATCGTCGTATGAACTTAGGAAGGTTGATTCCTGAATCGGAATGGTCAACTTGATCGTCACATGTTGACACGTTTGGGCAAGTGGCTGGCCGAGGAATAGGGTGAATTCATGAAATGCAATGATCATCGTTTGAGCCGACGCAATTTGCTGACGGTCGGGGCCGCTTGTGGCCTGACGCTCACGAACTTCTTTCGTATCAAAAGTGCCGCTGCAGATCAAAAGCACTATGAGAGCAAAGAGGGCTCAGCCAAGAGTGTCATTTTCATCTTCCTGCCAGGCGGGATGGCTCAGCAGGAATCTTTTGATCCGAAGCCATACGCGCCGTTGGAGTATCGTGGTCCGTTAAACAGCATTCCGACAAATGTTACCGGAGTTCGATTTGGCGAATTGTTCAAACGAACGGCCAAGCTCGCAGACAAGCTGACTGTTATTCGGAGCATGACGCACGGTGAAGCGGCCCATGAGCGCGGGGTGCATAACATGTTTACCGGGTATCGGCCGAGTCCGGCACTGCAATACCCGAGCATGGGAAGTGTTGTTTCGCATGAGTTTGGCCCGAGGAACAACTTGCCGCCGTACGTCTTGATCCCGAACCAAACCACACCTTACGCTGGCACGGGATACTTAAGTTCATCGTTTGCCGGGTTCTCGATCGGTGCGGATCCGGCCCGGAAAGGGTTTCGGGTTCGCGATTTGGAGCTACCGGGCGGAGTTGACTTTCAGCGTTTCGATAAAAGAAGAAAGCTATTGGACGTAGTCAATCAGCATTTTGCCCAGCGAGAAAAATCAGATGCAATCGAAGCGGTCGATACGTTTTACCAGCGGGCCTATAGCTTGATCAATTCGCAGGCGGCTCGTGAAGCATTCGATATCGAAAAGGAAGATCCCAAGCTCCGCGATCGCTACGGCCGCAATCAGGCCGGTGCCCGGATGCTGCTGGCTCGCCGTCTGGTGGAAGCCGGGGTGCGATTTGTGACCCTGACGTATGGTGGCTGGGACCATCACGACAAAATTGAGCGCGGGATGCGTCGGCAGGTTCCGGCGTTCGACCAGGGCTTCGCGACGCTGATCGAAGATCTCGATTCGCGCGGACTGTTGGACTCGACATTGGTGTGCGTTTGCAGCGAGTTCGGTCGTACGCCAAAAATGAATCCGAACGCTGGCCGAGATCACTGGCCGCGAGTCTTCAGTACTGTGCTTGCCGGCGGCGGAGTTCAACGCGGACTGGTCTACGGAAGTTCGAACGCAACGGCCAGCGAACCCGAAGACAATCCACTAACGGTGGAAGACTGGGCGACCACCATTTACAGTTGCCTGGGAATCGTTGCCGACAAAGAGCTGATGGCTCCCGGCGATCGCCCGATCGAAATCGTTGACGGCGGCGATGTCCGCAAGGAATTACTGATCTAGTCTGTTGTTTCGTCAGACTTGAATTGACGGGTGCCATGTTTACGCGAGCGTTGGTGGTTATGTGTACGTTACCGACCAAGCATGCTCACGCCGCGTTGACCATTGCCTCATCCCTAGCGTAAGCATGCCGTTGCGGGAAGTTGGCTTATTGCTGGAAAGGCGTTGGAAAGGCGTGAACATGGCGTGGCACCCAAAAATCAGGGGCGCAAACTAATTCAATTCAGCTTGGAAGGACCACTAGTGCAACAAAGAGTATTTCCAATTTCACCAGAGCGAACCCTTGCTCAACTCACGCTCCCAAGCGGAGGGCGGGTGTCACGACGGATGGTTATCAGCAGGCATGTTATCTGCTGGATGTTGGTCGTGCCACTGATCCTGCCAGCGACCGATTCATTTGCCTCGACGCCTCGCCTGACCGTTATCACGCCACGCGGAGTTCAACGCGGGCTGGAGCATACACTTCGATTTAACGGAGCGCGGCTGACTGATTCTCAGCAGGTTTTTCTGTATGACTCGGGAATCGAAGTCCTCGAGCTTACCCAAATCGACGCCAGCAATATCGACGTAAAAATTCGAGTCGATGAAGATTGCCGTTTAGGTGAACATATCGCACAAGTTCGCACCAAACGTGGCATCTCTGATTTTCGCTCTTTCTATGTCGGTTCGATGCCTGATGTTGTCGAGAACGAACCTAACAATTCAATCGAGCAACCACAATCAATACAGCAGAACCAGACGATCAATGGAGTGATTGAGAACGAAGACATTGATGTTTTTAAGGTTACCTGCAAACAAGGGCAGCGATTGTCGATCGAAATAGAAGCCATGCGGCTGGGCGCGTTGTTTGATCCGTTCGTCGCTGTTTTGAATAGCGAGAACTTTGAGCTGGCGATTTCTGATGACTCGAACCTCAACCAACAGGATAGTTTGATTTGCTTACAGGTCCCGGAAGACGGTGATTACTTCGTGCTCGTACGGGAATCCTCCTACGGCGGTAATGCGAATTGCCGTTACCGTTTGCACGTCGGCGATTTTCCCAGGCCGACCGTAGCCTTCCCAGCTGGTGGCAAGCCGGGTGGAGAGAGCGAAGTGCGCTTCATTGGCGATGCTGCCGGGGACATTGTCCGGCAAGTCCAGGTGCCACAGGAGTTCGGATTTCGCGACGGGCTGTTTGTCGATGACGAACACGGGATCTGCCCGTCGCCTGTGAGTTTCCGGATCTCGGATCTGGACAATCAGTTCGAAAGGGAGCCCAATCAAGATCGTACTAAGCTCGAAAAGATCCATGCGTTGCCGGCAGCATTCAACGGTGTTATTGGCAAAAGCAATGACATGGACTATTTCAAGTTCACGGCCGAGAAAGGACAAGTCTTCGACGTCGAATGTTACGCACGTCGGATCCGCTCCGGGCTCGACCCAGTCATTCACATTTTTGACGCCAAAGGGAAGCTGGTCGCTGGCGACGACGATGCTCGCCGCCCGGACAGTTACTTGCGTCTAACTGTTCCGGAAACAGGCGACTACTTCTTGCGAATAAAGGACCACTTGAGACACGGGCAACCAGACTTTGTGTACCGAGTCGAAATATCTGCTGTAAAACCGCACCTCAGGATCGGGATTCTTCGCAACGACAGGTATTCACAGCTCCGCCAGCAAATTTGTGTGCCGCGCGGCAACCGATTCGCAGTCATGTTTAGTGCTGGGCGGGATAATTTCGCCGGGCCGCTGGAACTGATGGATGTCGTGTGGCCGGATGGGATCGTGGCTGAGACGAAGACGATGTCTGCGAACCTGACCAATGTTCCGATCGTCTTTTCCGCTGCCGAAGACGCGGAGCTTTCCGGCGATCTGGTCGACGTGAAATTTCGGCTGGCCGATCCAAAACGCGAGATCACTGGCCGTTTCCGGAACCTCGCTGATTTTGCCTACGGCCCGCCTAACAATGCACGATACTACGGAGCTGTTTCCAATCGGCTTCCGGTTGCTGTTACCGAAAAAATCCCGTTCAAATTGGACATTGTTCAGCCCAACTCACCACTGGTTCGCGACGGCAGCATGCGTTTGAAGATCGTAGCGACCCGAGACGAAGGGTTCGACAAACCGATTACGGTTCAGTTTCCGTTCCGTCCACCTGGAGTCGGTACCAAGCCGCAGATCAAATTTAACAAAGGGCAAACCGAGGTATATTACCCGCTGAACGCAAATAGCAATGCCCAGATTGGTAAATGGCCGGTGTACGCGATCGGGCAATCAGACATTGCCGGTCCTGTTTGGGCTTCAACGCAACTGGCCGAATTGGAAGTCGCCGAACCGTACGTAACGGTAGAATTGAACCGCACCGTGTGCAGCCAGGGGGATTCGCCCACGATCGTTTGCAAGCTGAATCATCACCGGTCATTCGAAGGCAAAGCCACGGCAGAATTGCTTGGCGTACCTCCCAACATTGCGATCCCCAAGCTGACGTTCACGAAGGAAACAACAGATCTTACTTTCACGGTTAGCACGACTGAGAAGAGTCCGATCGGGAAGCACCGTGGGCTGTTCTGTCGGTTGACGATAACCGAAAACGGTGAGCCAATCGTCTCCACCGCTGCCCGGTCTGAGTTGCAAATCAACAAGCCGCAACCAAAGGTCGCAGCGTTTCAGCCGACCGCCGAAAAGAAGCCAGCACTGCCAAAGCAAAAGGCAAAGTCTCGTCTGGAACAACTGCGAGAAGCCAAAGCCAGCAAGGCAGGCCAAGTGGTTCCTCCGCCAAAGACTCAGCAGCAATAATTGTTCGGGCCGAGCCGGCCGGCCTTCTTGGCAATCTTTACGACTTGGTAATTTAACAACCGCGAATGAACAGCATGATTGCACACCGCGGGCCCGCCAGCTGCGCAAACCTCGCGCAGCCTACCCTTGCTTAGAGCGTCGGTCGGTAGACGCACCTCCCTGAAGGAGGGCGTTTGTCTGTCAGCCAGCCAGCTAGCCTTCCATCTCGCGAACGCCTTTGCGTCGAGCTGCCAAAGCAAGCTTATACGCTTTGGCGTTGCCGTATTTGTTGACCGAGAACCGACGCGTCTTGCGGACGCCGGGAGCCGGGCTCCACTGAGCTACCCAATACTTGTAGACAGGCTTGGACGGAATATGCCTGGCTACCTCTTCGGCCAATCGGACTCCGACGACGCCTGATGTATTGCGTTGGTTCATTTTGTTAGCAATTTGCTTACGAGAGTAATGGGGATACTCTGCTTCCAGTTCATCTCGGAGCACACGTGCTGCCGCCAGGGCATTGCGTTTGCCGCCATAGATACTGTCGCTAAAAAATTGCTCTGTTACATACCCTTTCCGCATAAAACGGACCTGGTATCCATGCGTCGAACCTGTGTCAACGCGGGAAATGTTGCGATTTGGCTTTGTTTTTTTCTTCATTGAAAACATAAGTTTGGGTTGGGGTCTTCTGCCGGAACAAACCGACACCTTGCTTTCAAATTCAAATCATACTAATTCATCAGCGATGAACCAATGACTCAAATTTACTCTCTTCTATGTTGTATTCTAGTCCAAAACGGAGTGTCTTGCGGGCGGTTCCTTTCCTTGTACAGACATTGTCATTGAATGCACCAAAAATGAGCTAATTGGAACCAACAGCAGTAAGTTAACGCCCAACATTTTCAATGATCGCATGAGGTTTTCCCTATAAAATTCCCGCGAAGATTCTGGCGTGATGAGGACTACCAAAATCAACAACAGGAAAATAGGGCAAGCCACTATTGCAACAATGAAAATGACAACGGACGCAAAAACTAGCGACCAGTACAAGTCCGGAGAAACCGCAGCACAAAGAGCCGGGATACCCAGATAAGCCGAAACGCCAGTCACCAACAGAAACAGCTTCGCCAGTGAGAACTTCTGGCGATTGCGGTGCTGTTGGGCTTCAACTGTCATAATACCCGACCTAGCTGGAATTCCTGGGGGTAAGGTCTGCCAGCCAAGTCGTTGCTCACGGCTATTTTGTACCTTCTTTCAGCTTGTCAGAAAATACCCGTCGAAATTTCTCCATCTTGGGGCGAATCACATTGCGACAATAGCCGCCATTGGGATTCCGGCGGTAGTAATTCGCGTGATAGTCACCGGCGGTATAAAACTCCGAAGCAGCAGTTATTTCAGTGACAAGAGGTTTCGAAAACGCTCCGGACTGGTCGATTTTCTTTTTGTACTTGGACGCTACTTCCTGTTGTTCAGGCGAAGTGTAAAACACTGCCGAACGATACTGAGTACCCTGATCCGCTCCCTGTCGATTCAAAGTTGTCGGATCGTGAGTCTTCCAGAAAACTTCCAACAGCTCTTTAAACGACACCACGGCCGGATCGAACTTGATGCGGCAGATTTCGGCATGGCCAGTGTTGCCGTTACAGACGGCTTCGTAGCTGGGGTCCTTGACGGAACCGCCCATGTAGCCGCTCTCGACAGACTTCACGCCATTGACTTCCTGGAAAACAGCTTCCACGCACCAGAAACATCCGGCTCCGAAATTCGCAATCTCCAAATCGGCATTGTCACTAGTCATTGTGTTATTTTCATTCTTTGGGCTCGGTAGCCGCAACTCGTCCTTGCTGTCCTGTTGGGCAAGCAAAAACGGCGCCAACATGAAGCCTAAGATAAAACAGCTTGGTATTAAAAGGTCACTAACTCGTTTAGTTTTCCACATGATTCAACCCAGAAAGGTTAGTTGATTCAGATCCGCAAATCCTCTGCGACACATTTCCCACCATGGAAAATAAATAGTAATTGGCAGGACCACAAGTGTGTTGGTCCCGCCCGCCAAGAGTACGACGTTTTCCCGCCGGGGAAATTACTAATTACTTTGCCAGGTCCAATAACAATCCCGCAAATTGCCTCTATTTTCGGGATTTAACGGCTGTTACACGTGAATTGTGTAACCATTCTGATAGTCGTGACGAACAATTTTCTTGACACTTTCGTCGTCCATGTTCGTCGCGATCATCTTTTCAGCATCCCACTCAACCCGCTTACCAGTCCAAACTGCCAGATTACCCAGCAAGTTGGTTTCTGTCAGTCCACCCGCGTAGTCGACAAAGTTTGACATCGGCGTCCCTTCGCCACGAATCGCATCGGTCAATTCTTTGAAGTGACCAGGCGAGGCAACATAGTCAGGTCGATCCTGAATTCGGAGCTGGTTCGTGAACTCGCCATCGACCACAATTCCAGTCGTCTGAGCTTCAATACCATTATCACCAGGCGAGAAGAACTTGCCTTTGTCACCGACCAATACCGCACCACTGGAGAACGAAACATCACGACCGTTCCGTTTCGTCTTTGGGCAATCGGCAATCAGATCCGTTGGCTTTTCGCCGCCGTCGTACCAGACCATCTTCAATGCAGGTCGACCGTCAAGCTCCGGGAACTCAAATTCAATCACTGACGACTTCGGGTAACAGTTCTTGTCATGCGGTGTTGTTTTGGCCGTAACTGCGGTTGGGTTACGAAGATTCAAAGCCATGTAAGACATGTTCAGGGTATGGCAAGACATGTCACCCAGAGCACCAGTTCCGAAGTCCCAGAATCCACGCCATTTGAAGGTGTGATAATCAGGGCTGAATGGTCGCATCTTGGCTGGACCAATCCACTCGTTCCAATGGACGTGGTCAGGCTTTGGCGGTTCTTTAACCTTTAGCCCGTAGCTCTGAGGCCAGACGGGACGATTCGTCCAAACGTGTACTTCCTTGACCGTGCCGATGATCCCGTTCCTGATCAACGCCGCTGACAATCGTAAATTGGAACTGGCAGTGTGCTGGTTGCCCATTTGGGTCGCCAGTTTCTTTTCGCGAGCAACCGTCGACATCATCCGAGCTTCTTCGATCGAATGCGTCATTGGTTTTTGGCAAAAACAATGCTTGCCCATCCGCATTGCCTGCAATGCTGCCACCGCATGCGTGTGGTCGGGTGTGCTGACTGTAACCGCGTCAATCGAGTCGCCCATTTCGTCGAGCATTTTGCGGTAGTCGTTGAAGTGCTTCGCGCCCGGGAACTTGTCTTTAACTTTGCCTAGTGCTCCGTCATCAATGTCGCAAGCGGCGACAACTTTGCTGCCATGCCGCTTCGTGTCGTTGGCATCTTCGGAGTCACTGGAGCCTTTGCCGCCGATCCCGATACAGCCGAACGCGATCTCTTCCAGTGCCGAGCGACTGGGGGCGGCGGACACTCCGCCACCTGCCCACAGCCCAAGCCCAAGGGCCGCAGTTGTTTTGACAAAATTTCTACGAGTTTGCTTAGTCATGATTTTCCCGTTGCCTATGCTGCATTTCGGTGGCCCGCGAGTTTGCCCGGGCCGTCGAGTGCTCAATATTCAAGCATGAACACGCGATTTTTTCAATCCATTGGCGCGAAACCGCTTGATAAAAGGCGGAATGGCGTTGTCATTGCTGTCTGCTAAACAAAATCCGCTAAGCCAATTTCAATATTTTCCTAAGCCGGTTAATCATTTCGGGACCGGCCATTTCGTGGTGTGGTAGGGCCAGTTCTAACACGAGCGATAAAGTGCCGTCGGCATTCAAAGCCATTTGTCTGTCGCTCGTCTGTCACCCGTCGTCGCCCAGATCAGGCGTGCGTGATGTTCGGTTAGTCGCTGGCAATGACACTGGCCTTTCCACTCATCGCAAAATGATCAGAGAGAAAGAACTTCGCCCCGTTTTCTTCGAAAGGCTGGTCCCAAACTTTCACATCGGAAACAAGGACTGCTGCATTGTGGAAGTACCGTGTGAAATACGCCGAGTACTTTTTGCCATCATCACGGTACTTGTTGATTTTGGTATCCCAGGTGGCTGCGGGAGGTCGCTCGCCCAACATCCCGATACTCGCCAAGTCGTCTTCTTCTTCAACGCGGGTGTTCGTGTCACCCACGATCAACAGTCCTTTGGTCTGGCATTTACTCGCAATGGTCTGAATCATCTTTAAACGTTTGTAAGATCCGTTCCTGCCTGGTTCCAGATGGACGTTCGCCAAGGTCAGGTCGAGACTGTTGAGTTTGGTGCAGACTGCGAATCGGCCAACGGCATAGCTATCCACCGAATCGGCCAGTTCCTTTTTCACCAGGCTGGCGATGTTCCCGGAATGACTGGTCGTGTTCACGGGAACCATGTCATGAGTTTCCACAAACGGCACCAGCCCGGGCAATTCCTGGAAAAACACAAAGTCAGGTTTCTTGTCGAGAACGAACCTGCGGATCAGATCTTCCGATTGATCCATCCGCCAATTCGCCGGCGCTTGATGCGATTTGCCCAGCAAACACATGTTCCAGGAAAGGAACGTAACGGAAGTTGGGGATGCCGTTCCCATTTATATACTCGCTGCGCGTCGGGCGTCGGGCTAGGACGTGTTCAACGCGAGCTTAACGCCGTGCCGCTCGCTAATAGAACACGATTTATCAGCTGCCGAATTTTTCCCGTAGACGCTCTACGAGCTTCTGCGTTTCAGCCCGTACGGTTGGAGACTTCGAAAGTTCGACCGCTCGGTTCTCGACCAATTTGGCCCGCCGAGTTCGCCCGGAGTCTCGCATGATCATTGCTTTCTGCAACAACGCTTCTGACCGCAGATCGGACGGCATTTCATTGTTGTCCGCGTATTCGTCTAACGTGCGGATCGCGTCCAGTTCTTTGTTCAATGACATCAACGCGTCAGCCTTCGCACCGTACAACTCGATCAGCAAATCCGGATCCCCATTTGAGTTTCTGACGCCAGCGTCGAACGAGTCAATCGCTGCTTCGTAATCCGAACCTGATACTTGCAGTTGCCCCTTGCAAAGCCACAGCTCACCAGAACGATTGCCAACCTTCTCCAACGATTCTTGCAAGTACTGCAGGCCTTGATCGCGACGATCGGTACCAATCATTTGGAAAACCTTTTTGACTTGTAGTCGTTGTCGAGTCTGCTCGGTCAGTTCTTCCATCCCAATCATTTGGTCCAGCATCGCGTCCAGTTGCGGCAAGTCTTTCAGCTTCCGCAGTAAATTCAACTTGATCTGATAGACTTGCAGCTTCTGAGTAGCCGGAAACTGGAACTCGGCCAGCACTTCGTCAATGAACTTGATCGCCAGGTCCGGCTTTTCCAAACGCGAAACCGTGACGATATCTGTCATGATGATTTTGCGCATTTCCGAATCCTTGGAAGCGTTCCACTTCGTTCGCAAGCCGAGTTTATCTTCGTTGTCGATCTCAACGATTTCCTTCACGATCTTGTCGTAGTACAACTCCGCCAGATCGGACTCCATTTCGCTCAGCCCGGCATCCAGTAGCTTCGCTCGCTCGGCACCTTCCGCCTTGTCGGCTTTTATGAACGCTTCATCGCGACGAATCCGTTTCTGTTTGAACTCACCCAGAATCCCCAGGTAGTTCTGAACCCCGCCATCGCGATAGCCAGTGATCCCATAAGGCCGCTGATCCTTGTCCATCAAGATCACCGTTGGGTAACCGGACACTCCAAACTTGCTCGCCCACTGTTGGTTCTGTTCGATCGTTTTTGCATCGAGCTGTTTTTGCTTGGGGAAGTCAAGCATCACGAATTCGAATTCCCGTTTCGCTTCGTCGAGAAACTCCGGTTGGCTGAACACTTCCTCTTCCAGTTTCTTACACGGCGGGCACCAATCACTGCCGGTATATAGAAGTAGCAGATCCTTGTCAGACTGCTTGGCCTGTTCGATGGCTTTCTGGATGTCGTCAAACCACGGTTCTTCAGCAAACGCCTGTCCAAAGACAACAAAGATCAACGTGACGGCAGCGATTTTTCGAAAGATATTCATAGTGTTCATACACAGCATGTTATGCAATGGATCATCCTGAATCAATTAACAACTATAGGATAGCTTAGTTCCGTTGGTTTTTCGGTGCCACTGCATCCAAGCTGCCGGATTTGTTGAGATGTAGATCCGTCGGCAGGGATTCTGAAAGACAGATGTACACGATCCTACCACTTCGTCTCGCACCTTGGCATGCCTGAATTTACGTAGATAATTATACGTTTTGCAGGACACAACCCGGGGCAAGGCATGGCGAGAAACGAACAACTTATTCGCCAACACAAAATTCTGCAGATTCTCGAACGCGTTCGATTCGGGAAGACCATCACGGAACTGCGCGATGATATCGTCGAAGAGCTTGGATTGACTTCGATCCACACCCGGACGCTGAAACGGGACCTGGCCGCGTTGCAGGCGGCGGGCATTGACGTTGATCAGCACGATTCGGCACGTGGGAAAATCTGGAAGCTCGGCCCGCGAGCGAAATCGAGTACCAAGATCAGTGCTTCGTCCACCGAACTGATCGCCTTGTCGCTCGGACGGCAATTGCTGCACCCGTTGGCTGGCACGCCGTTCTGGCACGGGATCGAAACGTTCTGGAACAAGATCAAGGAAGAGATCCCGGCCAGCGTACTTGCGCACTATGAAGACTACCGCAAGACACTCCGAGTCCTCGGGATGCCGGCCAAGTCGTACGAGAAAAAACACGGCATCATCAAAACGATCAATCGAGCGATCCGGGAACACCGCGTCGTCAAAGTCGAATACCACAGCCTCGGTAAGCCGCCTCGCATGCGTTCGATCGAACCGTACACCGTTATCCTGTTCCAATCGAGTCTGTACATCGTGGCAGCCGCGTGTGAGATCGAGGACCCGGAAGAGCGAGTTCGCAGCTTCAAACTGGACCGGTTCGGTAAAGCGACGATTCAAGACGAATGGTTCAAGATTCCCAAGGATCTGGACCTCGATCAATACGTTGGCAACAGCATGGGCATGTTTCTGGGCAGCAAGCCCCGTAACTTTCGTGTCAAAATCAGCCCGCATGCCAAACGGTGGGTCATCGAGGATCCCTGGCATCCGGAACAAATTGTGAAAGAGCTCAAAGATGGTAGCATTGAGCTTACCGTGAAAGCGGTGCACGACCTTGAGATTATCCCGCGAGTCTTAAACCTGGGTGCGGACGCAGAAATTCTGTCTCCTCCGTCTGCTCGTAAGCAGATGAAAACGATCACCAAGCAACTGGCGAAGAAATATGAAAACTAATCCTAAAGCCAATCAACCTGGAGCGAATCAAAAGCCTGGTTCTTCGTCCGGCATGCTGGCTAAGCTGAACACGTACTCGCTGGTCGGTATCAAGGCGATGGCGGTTGAGGTCGAAGTCGACGTGTCACCCCGTGCACTGCCCAAAACGATCTTGGTCGGATTACCTGAAGCCGCCGTGCGGGAGAGTACGCATCGAGTCGAACGGGCGATTGTTAATTCTGGCTTCGTACGACCGACTGATCGAGTCGTCATCAACCTCGCGCCTGCGGAGCTGCCCAAACAAGCATCGTCGTTTGATTTGCCGATTAGCCTGGGAATCCTGATCGGCAGTGGCCAGATGGTTTCGGATAAGCTTAGCCAATACGCGGTCGTTGGTGAGTTGGCATTGGAAGGGCACACGCGGCCGGCGAAGGGAGTGCTTTCGATGGCGATGGCTGCCGCCGAGCAAGGCCTGCGAGGGATCGTGGTGCCACGCGAGAACGCAGTCGAAGCGGCAGTGGTCGAAAAGATCGAAGTGATCGCCGTTGACTCGCTGACCCAAGCGGTCGCTTTCTTCACTGAGCAAATCCAGATTGATCCGACGCCGTCCCAGATGGAGTTCCTGTTCGAAGAGTTCTCGAAATACGACGCTGACTTTTCCGACGTCCGCGGCCAGGAAGTCGCCAAGCGAGCGATCACCGTTGCCGCCGCCGGTTCTCACAACGTCCTGATGGTTGGGCCGCCCGGTAGCGGAAAAACGATGCTCGCCAAACGGATCCCAACCGTGTTGCCGCAACTGGCTCCGAACGAGTCGATCGAAACAACACGCATCTACAGTGCGGTCGGCCGATTGAAAGCCGGCCAGCCGTTGATGGCTAAACGTCCCTTCCGCTCACCGCATCATACGATCAGCGAAGCCGGGCTGGTCGGAGGTGGCAGCACCCCCGCGCCTGGCGAGATCAGCATGGCACACAACGGTGTGTTGTTCCTGGACGAGCTGCCGGAATTCAACCGCCGGACGTTGGAGGTGCTCCGCCAACCGTTGGAAGACCGCGTCGTCACCATTTCCCGCGCGTTGTCGTCGACCACATTCCCCGCGGACTTCATGCTCGTCGCAGCATTGAACCCCTGCCCTTGCGGTTATCGCAACGACCCACGCCGCAGTTGCAACTGCACGCCTCCGCAAATCGAACGCTACATGGGGAAGATCTCCGGCCCCTTGCTGGATCGAATCGACATCCATGTCGAAGTGCCTGCTGCCAACTTTGAGGACCTGTCGTCGAAAAAGAAGGGAACGTCCAGCGCTGAAATCCGCGAACAGGTTGAAGCAGCTCGCAAAGCACAACTCGAGAGATTCGACGGGTCACCGATCATGTACAACGCGCAAATGAGCAGTCGCCAGATCCGTGAACACTGTCCGCTCGATGCCGAGTGCACCAACCTGTTGCGTGTCAACGTGAACGAAATGGGCCTCAGCGCCCGCGCTCACGATAAAGTTTTACGACTCGCCAGAACTATCGCTGACCTGGAGGCCGCCGATCACATTCAGCTCCATCACCTGCACGAGGCCGTTAATTACCGGGTCCTCGACCGAAGTATGTGGCAGTAGCGATCGCAACCGCGGCCCGTGAAAAATAACCCTTAACGTGTCGTATTCAATTCGTTCTCAACTCAATCGGTACCATTGGAAATCGCTCAAACAATCTGTTGACCATCTGCTTTCCAAACGCCAAAAGAACCAAGTTCTTGGGGTCGAAAAACACGCCTTCTGTAAACGTGGGTTCGTAGTAACAAACGTAATCAAAGAATCCAAATTGAACCGGCCATGGCTCGTAGTCGTCGTCCACTTCAATATCATTGGGAACAAAGTAGTAACATGGGTGATTAACATCAACCAGCACGCATTTCTTGTCTCCAAAGTGTTCTTTGAAGAACTCAAGAATTATTTGGCGGAATAGAAACCCAATCCTCTCTCGATTTCTCTGGTCAATTGCATCGATGTTCCGAAAATCATAGGTAGCATTTGGATTTGGCAGACGAATCAACTCTCTACCGGTTTTGAAGCCGCTTAAGCGTTTAAACTCTAAGTATCCCTCAGCGTTATAATCATCACTCCAAATATCCCAACCAGCGCGGATTAGACGGTCCTTAAGAACACGCCTGTATTCAAATACATCGTCAATGCTTGTCATAAATTTCTTAAACTGAGCCAGTGTCTGTCGTTGTTAAGGCATGGGAAAGGCTGGGCCACCCAACGTCCACGGATTAATAACTGGGATGAATGTATCGTAGTGGTCCGGAGAATAGTAAAGTGTATCTGAATTCCAATCGTAAACGAGAAGTCTGGAGTCGCCATTCTGCCCGGTCACGTAGATTTCCTGGTAGTGACCGTTGGCCGGCAGCAATCCTTCATTGTTGTTGAAAGCTCCAAAGTCATGAGAGTGGAACACTTCAAACCCAGGCGCTTGGATATCTTGAATCCGGTTTCGAACTGCCACAGGTAGTTCCCAGAGTTCGCGAGGTTCTTGAATACCGTTCGTGTCGTTACCATCTCGCACGCGAATGATCCCGAACGATAGTCCAGTCTCCGCGCCGTATGCGTCGCCAATCATAGATTCATCCAGGATTGAAGCTGCGAGACCTAATACCATGTTTCCGTCTTCACCATCCAGGACAATGGTTTCGACGTAACCAAGTTCGTCATAAACGTCTACTTCAATCGGTTCCAGAAACAGGCTCAAATCTTCCGACTCGACAAATGACATGCCAGCAATTGGATAGGCCTTCATCTCCAAATCCTGAGCAAAGGCTGAATGTGTTTGGGTTAAAATCAAAATCAAGCAAATAGTAACGGCAGAAAAGTTGATGGTATTCATTCGCTTCTTTCAGGGGCTGGTACATGAAACTTCAAATTGTAACGGGGGGGGGGCACATTTTTGCAATACCCGTTCAAGAGTTGTGTCGTCATCTGGTTGGGGCAAGGTTGTTAAGTCCATTCATACATGGGTAAGAAAAGATTAGCGGTCCATTGCTCGACAGGATCGACATTCACGTCGAAGTCCCTGCTGCGAACTTTGAGGACTTGGCGTCGAAGAAGAAAGGAACGTCCAGCTCCGACATTCGCGAACAGGTCGTAGCAGCCCGCAAGGCACAATTGGAACGCTTCGACGGTTCACCGATTATGTACAACGCACAAATGAGCAGCCGCCAGATCCGCGAGCATTGCCCATTGGACGCCGAGTGCACGAATCTACTACGAGTCAACGTCAACGAAATGGGACTCAGCGCTCGAGCCCACGACAAAGTCCTGCGTCTGGCCCGCACGATCGCCGACCTCGAAGCCGCCGACAACATCCAGCTCCATCATCTGCACGAAGCGGTTAACTACCGTGTCCTCGACCGCAACCTGTGGCAGTAGTTCGGAACACTGGATGGGCATGCTGGATTCACTGGCAGAGCCAGCAAGTGAGCGGCAGGCACCCGGTAAGTCGATAAAGGTAGCGAATTTTGAATAACCACGAAAAACACTAATCACACGAAAGATCCACTACGTTCCTTTCGTGTCTTTTGTGTATTTCGTGGTTTGCTTCTCTGAGGCAAACAAGTCCCGCGTCAGAATTAGAACTCGCCGACTTCCTTACCATCGTTTCGTGAGAACAGGCGTTGGTAAGTGCCTCTTTGCTGTCCTGCGAGAAACTGTCCCCATGTCAATTCATTGTGCTCAATGCTGGAGGAAATGAAGTGTGCCGAACCGTCGGCGAAAGCGAAGTTGGCGCCGTCTCCGCGGTGGTTACTGGCAAATCCATTCCGCTGAAGAGTTAATCGGATAAGATTCTCGTCGAGATTTTCGGGAGTGTTTGGCAAAACTTCAGACTCGGGATTCAGCTCCGAATGTCCTGTCCGAACTTGAGAAAGAGTGTTCGAGGAAACCCCATTCCCTAAGACGCCTGCGTACGTTGCTGGATCCCATTGGAAATTTCCGAAACCGGCATTAATTACCCGTAGCCGATAACCAATGGTTTCCCCAAACAGGAATGTGTTAGAAGTCCCATCGGAGATGTCTGTAATTCCTAAACCCTTATGCCTGATAGTGGAGGTCCGGGTCAGCACGCCGTCTGAGCGAGCTCCCATTCCAGGGACGTGGCTCCATTCGAAACTTCCTCCGTTTCCGACGTAGCTGGCAAGCGTTGTCGGAGTGCTGGACGGAAACGGCGCCGAGTTTAGATCGGGATCAGAGGGGCATTGCAAAGCTCCGATCACCGTCGTCGCAGGGTCTCTGTTCATCGGCGAATTTAGCGGCAGGCTGAAATCAAATTGGTTGGCAAGAGTACTCAACTCCATGAAATCCAAAATTTTCGAACGCCACCCATATCCATCGCTGAATTGATCGTTTCCAAACGGACTGCCAGAAATAGTTTCTCCATCCGGCTGTAGCCCGGAAACACACTCGTGGCCAGCAGGATGAAGTTGCTGTGCGGATTCGAAATTAAGACACGCCAACGCGACTTGCCGTACGTTGTTAGCACAGCTAATTCGTCTCGCTGCAGCTCGAACCGATTGTACGGCCGGCAATAGCATGCCGATAAGAATCCCTATGATCGCAATAACAACCAACAGTTCTACGAGCGTAAAACCTTTATTTTCTTTTTGTCTCATCGTCGGAACCCAAAAGAAGACGTCGAATCATTTTAATGAAAGTATATCTTTTCATACGAATGTAGTCCAATGTAGTCCAAATCGCCGGTCAATAAACATACCGCCATGGCCCGCCTCCGCCCGACTCAGAACGCCATATGCTCAGCTGCTTTTTTTCTGCTTTTCGGCGGTGTTATGGGAGCTTTTTCCACCCGAGCGGCTGGAGGAGAGGCGTTTGTTACGCGGGCTCACGGGGCCGATCTACTCCGGTCGGGTTTCCAGGCCAGTTGGCCACGGGGGCAACGATCGTCGGACGCGGTTTGCTATCTATCTATCTATCTATCTATCTATCGCGATATGTCTGTCGTCTCCATACATCATAGAGAGGGCGTGTGCCTAGCAGGATTCGATTCTAGCGTTCCGATAACGACTCCAAGACTTCAATATCCCGAACCAGTTCAGCATCAACCTTTGAAAAATGCCCCTGGTAATCTTCCGGTCCCGAGAGGACGTGTTCAAAGTTTTCCTTCAACGAATCGAATGCACTACGGAGATCCGATTTTTCCTGCTCGGACAAATTGGAACCTGGCGCGTTGGCCTCAATCTTATCCACCTGTCCTTTGAATGCCTCGAATACAGATGCGTTGAATTGCTGATCGCTGGCACTTTGCATACTGAAATGCAATTCCTTGGCGACAAAATGAGCCTTGCCAATCGACTCGCCAAACGAAAGCACAGCTGGCTTATCGTCTGCCGAGTCACTGCCGGTCCCGCAACCGCAGAGCGAAAAAACGAACAGCCAAACAAGAAATCGACATCGGTATATATATTCCATTTTACTCGCTCTTCAATACAACATTTATTAGGACGCCAGCCAACGGGCGATGCGTGCAGCACAGCCTGCGATCCATTAACGGTGTCCGCTATCGTCAAAGGTACATCCAGAATGCCGCAGATTCAAGTCTGCAGCCGCCACGCAGTAGCGTCCGGTTGAGTAACGTGTGCTGTTGGGGCGTCGGACAACACTGCAACGTCTGACGTTTGTTTAAGCGAACGCTATCCCCTCGCCGCAGTTGGGGCAGTTCGCCGAGCCATAGAAGTTAGCCAGCCATTGGCCGATTGTGTCGTTGTTACTTGAAATCGCCAGTTCAAATAGAGTCGTCGATAAATGGTCCGCAGGCCACGTTGTTCTTGGAGTTACCGGCACTCCATTGACATGTCGATGAACTGGGTAAGCGTACATCGGTCCACCAGCATCAAGTAAATAGTCCTGATGATTGAGTTCTTTTCGATAGGGTACTGCGAGGCCTTCGCTTAAGAATGAGTCGCCGCAACTTGGGCAATCGTGTTTGTCTTCTTCTAACAAGTGACACAACCGCCAGCCATCATCGTGGTACCCGGATAGCGTAGCGATTGCCGCCAGCAAGTTCTGATGGTTGACTGAGTTCTTTGGGGTCATTGTCTTGAATAGCTCGACGGCAGCGGCAGCCAAATGCGGTTTGCACTGCTGATACGCTTGCCATTCTGCCTCGGTCAAATCCCCAGGAACAGGGCCTCGTTGCAGTGCAATCCAACCTGCAAGGTGGATGATTTGAAACTGCACTGCTGGCGGTTGCGATCCAACCAACTTCTCGAGATACGGTACGACGCCGTACGTGCCGGAGCGAGTTGACGTTTGATGGAAAATCGGATCGGTTAATTTGCCGACATGGGTCGACTTGAGGCCTTCTGTTTCGTCCGGATCAGCGAGCACGTTTAATGCAGTCGCCACAGGCTCGTAGCCAAAGAAGTAATCCAACTCCGACAACCTTGCGAAGTCAATTTCATCTGCGGTCATATCTTCTCTATTCCCCTGAAACTCACTTTTGTCATCTGAATCATGTATCAGATTTCACTTGCTGTCAGCCGTGGTATAAAATACGCGGGATCTTTGTTGCTTAAACTCAATTTCCGTAACACGTTCTCGATCATCTACTTAGCAAATAATGTAACTTTGAGTGGTAGGGACTGCTCGTGTTTTTGTTCTCTGCTGAACAATTGTTTTTCATTTTGGCGGATACAATTGGATGCGGTCTTTGATTTCCGGTCTTTGGTCCCTCTTGGGTCTCAAAGCGTAAGTCTGTCGGAGCAGCTATATGAATCATCAGCGAACTCAATCCCGCCAACAAATTGGGCAACTGGAATACCAGACGCTCGAACCTCGGAAGCTGTTGACAGGCAACCAGTTGGTCGAGCTGGATCAGTTGGTCGAGTTGGATCCTGCCGATTCGGAGCGAGTGAATTTCCCGCTGGTCGTTGCTGGCGACCCGAATCTGGATCCTGTTTCTACGCCGAACTCTATTATTGATCCGAATCAACCCGATTCGCCGTTTGCGGGAGTGGTCAGTATCAACCCTCGCGGGAACGGGAACTCGTTCGTCTGCTCCGGATCGTTGATCTCTCCCACGCATGTCCTGACGGCAGCCCATTGTTTTGATTTTAATGATAACGGGAACGTCGATGCGGTTGCCTCGGAGTCCCGAGTCTTTTTCAACGATACCAACAGTGGGTCGGCGGCCGGGATCAGCTCGATCGTAATCCACCCGGACTACACCGGTTTCAATCAACCCAGTGTCAATGACGATGTCGCGATCGTTACATTGGCCCAGGCGGCTCCGTCCAATGTGCCGATCTATGAACTCAACCGTGACGCATTCACGTCACCCGAAGAGATTGTGATCGCTGGTTTCGGTCGCAGTGGCAACGGTGTGGATGGTTTTACTACGGGCGCGAGTTTTTCGACGCGTCGGACTGGTTTCAACGTTGCCAGTCGTTTTTTTACGGACGATGAAGGCTCGAATAGTCGCGAAGTTTTCCTGTTCGATTTCGATGGCAGAACCAATGCCACTAATTCACTCAACGATGGCCTGACTCTTGGCAACGACCGGGAAGTAACGATCGGTGGTGGAGATTCCGGTGGTCCGAGCTTCCTGCACAACGATCGGAATAATAACGGGCAGATCGAACAAGATGAGTTGGAGCTGTTTGGTATCAATACGTTTGGTACGTCCGTGTTTGGCAGCCCGGCACCGTTCTTCGGTTCGCAAGCTGGCGGGGCTGTGGTTTCCAGCTATCTGGACTTTATCGATTCGCAGCTGGCTAACGGGAACAACGGTGGCGGCAACAGCGACCAGGACCCAACAGTCGGCCCGCAACAATTCCTCGGGCAGATCGCGAACATCGAAGCCGACGGTACATTCCGCCGCTTTAGTTTTGGCCGCTCTTATGATAACCCAGTCGTCGTTGCTGGCCCTGCCTCGACGAACGGTTCTGCTCCTGCTGATGTTCGAATTCGAAATGTCACGTCGACCGGATTCGACATTCGGGTCGAAGAGTTTGATTACCTTGATCGGAACCATGTGTTCGAGTCAGTAAGTGTGTTTGTTGTTGAAGCGGGTACGTATCAACTCGCTGATGGTACCGTGATCACGGCCGGCACAAACAACTCGGTCAATCATCGGGCCACGCAGATAGATTTTGAAAGTTCGTTTGATGTTCGTCCTGTTGTGTTGGCTCAGGTGACGTCACAAAATGGTTCGGCCACAGTGGCGACGCGTGTTCATTCGGTGCAACCAGACGGTTTCCGGGTGCGTGTTCAAGAGCAACAATCGTTCGACAACATTCATGCCAACGAACAGATCAGCTACATTGCGATCGAGCGGGGCAGGGGAGCTTCGCTGGGCGGGCTCGACTTCGACGCCAACCTGACGCCATTGGAAGTCACAGACGCCACTTACAATATCGACTTCCGTGCTAACCTCGGCTCAGACGCCGCATTCTTTGGTAACCTGCAGACGCTGCGAGGAGCTGACACGGCTACGGTTCGGTACCGATCGCTCAACGGCAATCGAGCCAGAGTCTTCATTCAGGAAGAACGATCGGCGGACGTTGAGGTCGCACACACCAACGAGAGGGTAGGTTTCCTGGCGATCGAAACAGGTGGTCTGATCGGCCAACGGCTGACTTTTCCGAATTCTGAACCGGTAGCGGAACCGGTGACTGATCCTTTAAACACCGCAATCGTTCAGGCAGAAGCGGACTATTCGCAGCTCGTTTCCGTGGCGGCCTCGTCAGCCGCCGACTTTGCCAGTGACAATCCGTTAGAAATCGTCAATCAAGATGGATTGTCAGCAAACGCCGAACTGTCTGCCGCGAACGACGTACTGGACATTGATGCCGGCAATGTTGAACTGACTGACGCGTTGTTTGCTACCGATGGAAGTGAACTGGATGAAACTTTCTCGCCAAGTCACGATGTCGTCGTGCAGGCACTACCGGCACTGGACATGGTGATCGCAACAGACGATCTCGATATGCTGATTGGTTGAC
>CAZXLW010000046.1:0-34107 GCA_964641465.1 uncultured Pirellulaceae bacterium
GTCTGAGCGGAAGTAAATCCGACAGCCAGTAACAAGGCAATAAATCCTCCTGCAACAACGTTTCGCAGCCACCACTGCGATCTTGAATTCACTAACATGGCAATCCTTTGCTTAATCAGGTTTCGGTTTGACCCTACGAAGCCGCCTAGAAAAGCGGCGTTATACTTGCTTGCGTTGTTCGCCAAGCTGGCTCGTCCCGCAATGTCCAAAATCGTTTTTCCGTACTTTCTTTCAATCAACAATATCTCTGCCGAACTGAGTTGAGTTCGAACAGATTTAAACTTCTTCCAAATCTCTATCACTCGTCGGTCGCACGACAGCTCGCGAGTCGACTCGACAAACCGGGCAGCGATTCGAGCCAGTGGATTGAACCAATGAAACATCACAATCAAGTGAGCCACCAACTGGATCAGTCCGTCCCGACGTTGAATATGAATCAACTCGTGAGTGAAAACCATTTCGAGCTGTTCTTGATCCAACTCGTGACAACACCACTCCGGCACAATCACAATTGGACTCATCACTCCCGCCATCGCAGGAACTTCAAGTTCGTTCGAAATTCGAAGACGTATTCTTTGCGGCATTCCTAACCGACGTTTCAAGCTTTCAAACCGCGACAACAATTCTCCTGGCGGCTCGGTTGTTGCCCTGGCCAGTCGTTTTACACTCAGGCATCCCAAGCCAAGCCGGCAAATCATTGCAAAGAGAACGACGAGCCAGGCGATTGCTGTGAGAGTCCAGTAACTCAAAGGTAACCAACGATTGCTGGCGGCCTGTTCGTCGATCGGGATCGGAATAACCGAATCGGATGTAAAGATCAGCCGTTCATCCGCTCCGAAGAGCTGAGTATCTGAGTCGTTGGGCGAGATCGGCGTTTCTGCCGTTGGCTGCATGACAAGGTTTAGCACGCTCGTTGGGCTTTCCGGAACTGCGAAAAGCACAAACCGAATCAGCACAACAAACCAGAAAGCATACAGCCATGTCGCCGAAATCCATTTTGACGTTGCCAGGTGAAAGGCGATTGCCAGTAGAACGACGACGCTGCCGATAGCCGAAACGATCAGCAGACTTTGAAAACACGATTCGAGTGATTCAATTCCGTTGATACTGAAAGCGTTCATCATGACGTCTTCTCCTCAAGCAGCTTTCGCAGCTCGTCAATCTCTTCCGGAGAAAGTTTGCTGGACTTGACGAAATGAGTCAGCAGCGGTGCTGTCTCGCCAGCGAACACAGAAGACAGAAACGACCGGCTCGCGTGTTTAATCGTTGACGCTTTTGTCACCGCGGCGCGGTACTGATACCGGTTGCCATCCTTTTCATAATCAAGGGCACCTTTTTTCACCAGGCGATGAAGAAACGTCCTGATCGTCGCGGCTGACCAGTCGCTGGACTTTGCCAAATGCTTGATGATCGTGCTGGCGGTAACCGGTTGTTTTTCCCAAACAACATTCATCACCTGCCATTCCGATGTGGAAATCTCCGGTCGATCGACCATGAGTCACCTCAACTCCGTTTGAATGTGCAGCGGTTGGATTGCGCGTCCTGCCCGCAATCAATTACAACCGTAAATGGAGTATTTACATTTGTAATTGCCGCGTCAACATCAATTGCGATATTGCTTGCTGAGCCTATGGCTCAGCGGCCCTGCGACGAGGAGGGCTGGACACTCTCAGTGGCTTAGGCGGCATCGCTACTACAGTCACCGACTTTGGCGAATTAGAGGCATCAATATCGAATTCTCACCTGAACGTGGTCGATCCGCATTTTTTGAGGAGCCTATTCGTGATAGCCTGATTGCTAGACTCGCTCGACTAAGATTCCACGGAGACTCGCGTGACGCGGTATATATCCTTCCTGACACTTTTAGCAGTCATCATACTGCTGATTGTATTGTTCTATAAAGTGATGGCGGGATTCTTTGTTCCGCTGTTCCTGGCTGCCTTGCTAGTCGTGATCTTTCGTCCACTGCATCTGTTGACGATTGATCGTTGCAAGGGCAAACAAAAAATGGCGGCGCTGCTTACGACCATCGGGATCCTGCTCAGTGTCCTGGTGCCGTTGGCAATCTTGTTTGTGCTGGCGGCGTTTGAGAGTCAGCAGGTTGTCGAAAAACTTGACAAAGATACGCTCGTTCGGACGTTTAATGATACGAGGGAACGGTTGAATTTGACGTTGCCAGAATTGTCGGAAGACCTGGAAGCTGTCGAAAGTCGACTTGCCAACATCGGCGAATCCGATCGGCTGGAAGACGTGATCTACTTGCGCGAGGAGTTGCGGAACACTGGGTTTTACAACGATGACCTTGGCGGCAAGCTGGATGCGGATGCCAATGTTACCGAGAGTTGGGATGCGTATGTTGAGTCGTTCAAAACATTGCAAGAAATTCAGTCCGAGATTGCACACCTGCAAACACTCGACGCAGATACGTTTGAAGATGATTTGTCTGATGATAGGGAGAATGATTTTCAGCCGCTGACGCCAGAAGATGAAGAAACGCTGGATGATGAAAACGAAGCACAACCACGGGACATAGCGGCCAACACGGAAAACGATGCTGAGCCGGACTCTGAGCCGAAGTCATGGTCGGACAGGTTGGAGAAAGATAAAGTGGCAGTCGACTCGCTCAACCCGACCGAGCTGATGCATGAGTTCAGCCAACAGCTTGATGATACTGAGCAAAAATTCTCCACCTTCAAAGTGCAGGCCTTGGGAGGCAGTCGATTTTGGATTTGGGTCCGAGAGACCGCCAACCCGACGCAGCTGAATCTCGCAGAATATGGCGGGAGTGCGATCAATACGGCACGGAAGTTCCTGGTTGGGTTGGGGGCATCGACCACTTCGTTCCTCGGCAGGCTGTTGCTTGGTGGAGCCATCATGATCATCAGCCTGTACTTCTTTCTGCTCGATGGGCCGGCGATGTTGGACTCGCTGAAACAACTGTCCCCGATCGAAGACAAACATGAACAGGAGTTGTTCGAAGAGTTCGGCAGAGTCAGCCGCGCGGTGGTCGTCGCGACTTTGTTGGCAGCGCTGGTGCAGGCTTTGTTGGGAGGGATCGGATACTATTTTGCCGGTTTGGAATCGGTGTTTCTGTTGACGCTGCTTACCGGTTGCCTGGCACTTGTCCCGTTCGTCGGGGCTGCCGCCGTCTGGGTGCCTTGTGCCTTGTGGCTGTTCTTTGTCGAAAACAATACGACAGCCGCCATCGGGCTATCGATCTACGGAGCCGTGGTCATTTCGATGGCGGACAACCTGATTAAGCCGTTAGTCTTGCACGGGCAATCGAACCTTCATCCGCTGTTTGCTTTGCTCAGCGTATTGGGCGGTGTGGCGACGCTGGGACCGATTGGAATCCTGATCGGGCCGATGATCGTCGCGTTCCTGCAGACTTTGCTCAAGATCCTTCAGAGAGAACTGGCCTCGTTGGATGCAAATGCGAATTCAAATGAAAATACGAACGCGAATGCAAAGGCGGAAGCTAAGGCGGCCGCGAGTGCCACGGCGGAAGCAGCCCAGCCAGCCAGTTCCAGTTGAAACGCGTGATGACCGATTCAAGTAAGCGATGGGACGTGATCGTCGTCGGTGGCGGCGCTGCGGGTCTGATGACTGCCGCCAGTGCGATTCGGTGCGGTCGCAAGGTGCTGTTATTGGAGAAGAACAACAAGCTGGGCGTGAAGATCCTGATGTCTGGGGGAACACGCTGCAACATTACGCACGCTTGCGACAGCAATGAGATTGTTAAGGCATTTGGAAAACCGGGCAAGTTTCTGCATTCCAGCTTGGCCGCTCTGCCGCCTGACGAAGTGGTGGCACTTGTCGAGTCAGAAGGAGTGGCTACGAAGGTCGAACCGGGTGGCAAAGTATTCCCCTGCAGCGACCGGGCGATCGACGTCAGGGACGCCTTGGTCCGTTTGGCAACCGATCCAAAACAACCTGGCAGTTCCAAGTTGCTAACCGGTGTTGCTTGTCGTGATATCGTCCGTGACGTCGATGGGTTTAATGTGCAAACAGAAAGCGATGTGTTCCAGGCGAGCTCAGTCGTAATCACCACCGGCGGGATGTCGTATCCCGGTTGCGGCACCACGGGGGACGGTTATGGGTGGGCTCAACAAATGGGCCATGCACTGATTGATCCGGTTGCTGCCCTGACTCCAATCGTGAACGATCAATGCTGGTCCCGGCCATTGAAGGGGATCACTTTCGACAACGTCGCGCTCAAGGTTCAACCCGATCCGGATGCTTCGCAAAGCAATGGCTTCGTGTTGGATCGTCGAAGTGGCGGGTTTCTATTTACGCATTTCGGATACTCTGGTCCGTCAGTCCTCGACATCAGTCGCGTTGTATCAAAACACCAATCGCCCAATTCGTTAGAGTTGGTATGTGATTTCGCGCCCGACAAATCTGTTGAGCGACTGTTCCAGGATCTATTGGTTCCGCTACAACAACGCGCGAAACAGACGGTGCTGAATGTGTTTTCCGATCAACTGCCACGCAGGTTTGTCGAAGCCGGGTTGAATGAATTGGGCCTGGATACGGGCAGGAAAGCTGGCGAGTTCGGGAAGAATCAAATCAACAAATTCATTGGGCTCGTGAAGGGAGCCAGGTTCCCGATTCGCAATACGTATGGTTTTGCGAAAGCGGAAGTGACGTCTGGTGGTGTAGATTTGGCAACTGTCGACAGTCGCACCATGCAAAGCAAACTTCAAGCCGGTCTGTTCTTTGCCGGCGAGGTTTTGGACTTGGACGGTCCCATCGGTGGGTACAACTTTCAATCAGCTTTCAGTACTGGTTGGCTCGCCGGCCAATCGTGTTGACCAGAGTCCGCAGACGGAGATACTGCCGTGCCGACTCCGGTTCATTGTATTGAATCCTTTTCGTTGTTTTCCCTTTCATCGTTTTAACAGGTCGATTTGATATGTTAGGATCTGTCAGATGGCAGAAAGGGATTCGATGTTACCTGCCGATGCTCCGATGTATTAGACAGACGGTGTTGCCATTGCCTGCCATGGGAATGCGTTTCGCTTTGGGGTAGCGTTGATCTTTCTGTTTTTGTCAGGAGAAACGTGCAACTATCGCGACGGTTAAGTGCAATTTGCACCAGATCATTCATAACAGGGGAGATTCAATGAATTCAGCTAAGCCTACAGTTTCCGAAGAAGATGGACGTTACTCGTTGAGCGAGTTTTTGGCTCGGTCCGCCGATCAAGACTTGCAGCAAGGACTCTTCGAATTGGAAAGCGAGCGGATGCTCGACATTAACCTCAATGGTGAGGTTTGGATCAAGATGGGAGCCATGGTTGCCTATACCGGGCAGGTCAGTTTCGAACGCGAAGGTGTGTTTGAACAGGGCTTCGGTAACTTCTTGAAGAAGGCGGTTTCTGGAGAAGGCACTCAGTTGACCAGAGCGAAGGGGCAAGGTTCTGTTTTCTGTGCTGATTCGGGGAAGAAGATCACGATCCTTGAGTTGAACAACGAAGCGATCTTCGTGAACGGTAACGACGTTCTGGCATTTGAGACTTCGCTGAACTACAACATCAAAATGATGCGGAAAATGACGGCGATGTTGGCGGGTGGGTTGTTCAATATCCGTTTGGAAGGGTCCGGCATGGTCGCAATCACGACTCACTACGACCCCATGACGTTGCCGGTGACTCCGGGCAGTTCGGTCACGACCGATCCCAACGCGACGGTAATGTGGACCGAAGGCGTCGAGCCAGAATTCAAGACTGACATTCAGCTCAAGACGTTCTTTGGCCGCGGTTCAGGCGAATCGGTTCAAACACAATTCCACGGCAATGGCTTCGTCGTTGTGCAACCATACGAAGAAGTCATGTTTCAAGCTGGTCAGTAGGCAGATAATTCAAACTGATAGACTTCGGGAAAGCGTCGCTAAACGCAAGTTGGAACTGACAGAGACGGCTTGAGTTTGCGCGGTGCGAAGACCGCTCTTAGTTTCTCAGTTATCTCCGACTGTATATGCTACCGTTGCGTTTCAGCGCTTTCAAAAATTGAGAACGTGATATATAACTCGCTGTCGATTTTTAAGAATTGTTTTTTACAACACTCAGGGGCAACGGAAACAGGGGCTACGGAACACGCATGACAGCTACGCAATCGAGTATTCTTGATCACTTCCCACCGATGGGAATTTACGAAGTCCTGTTTAGTTTTCTGGATTCGGCAGGAGTTTATATGGGCGAACCGGGGACTCACCCGTGGGCTCAGGGGTTTCCGCTGACGAAGCAGTTGCCGAAGGGGCCTGAGCTGCCGAGCTCGGTTTCGTTTGATTGGGGGGATTTGAAGTACCCGTCAGCTTCCGGTAACCCTGCCCTGCTGGAAGCGATTCGTGACTACTACAACGAATTTTATGATGCCGGGATCACCACCGATAATGTTGCCGTGTTTGCGGGTGGGCGGCCCGGGATTTTTGCGACGGTAGCGTTCCTGACGCAAGCCGCGCGGGTGTTTATCGAGGAGACAGAGTATACGCCGTATTACGATTTGTTGGAGCTGCTGAAACGGCCGTACTCGATGGTGCCCAGCAACGAGCAAAATTCGTTTCGGCCGAGCCTGGAAGATTATAAAGCGACGATCAAAGATGCGGGCAGTGAGCTTCCATTCATTATTAAAAGCAACCCTTGTAATCCGACGGGAGTTGCCTGGGCAGGTGATCAGTTAAAGGAGCTGGTCGATTTTGTCAAAGGGAACAATTATGGGGCGATCATCGACGAAGCGTATGAGTTCTTCAAACTGCCAGAGCCAGAATCCGCGCTCAAGTTTATCGACGACATCAATCAGACCAACATTTTTGTGATTGGTGCGGCCACCAAGGGCTTGCAGGTTCCTGGGGCTCGAGTGGGTTGGGTGGTCGCGTCGGAGCCGAATATCGAGGTCTTCCGGAACTATTCGTCCATCGGAATGGGCGGCGTCTCTCGTTTGTCACAGATCTGTGTGACCGAGTTGCTGCAGCTCGATCGGGTGCGTCATGCTCGACAAGCGGTCGGTGAGTTCTTTGGTGACCAAAGAGATCGGTATCGCGAAGGATTGGAAAAGCTCGGAATCGAGTTGTTTACGGGCGACGGTGGTTTTTATCACTGGGGGAAACTGCCGGGTGGGCTGACCGCACGCGAGTTGAATGAGCGACTTTATCCGAAAAAAGCCGCGATTCTGCCTGGTAAGTTGTGCGATATGTATCGCCGAGGAGACGAAGGGACGCACGGGCAGCTGTTTCGGTTCTCGTTCGGACCGTTGGCACCGGAGTCCTATGAAGGCGATATGGAATTGTTGGCAAGCTGCTTGGGTTAGTGTGCGATGGTTGCTGGATTTAGCTTGAATCGCTCAACTGACGGAAGCAAAAAGAATGTCTAGTGCCATCATAATCCTGTTGCTAAATGTGATCTCAACTTGGTACATGGTAGGTTTGGTCTGGTTTGTTCAGGTCGTGCATTACCCGCTGTCCAATCGGGTTGAGGAATCAAGCTACCCGGAGTTTCAGGATAAGCATCAAGTGCGGACGACTTGGGTTGTCGGTCCGCCGATGCTGATCGAAGCGTTTACTTCCATTTTACTGGTCTGGTTTCTGCCGCTGAGTTTGACTCCGTTGGTGTTGATGGGCGTTGGGCTGCTGTTTGTGATCTGGGTTTCGACAGCGTTGCTGCAAGTTCCGTGTCACGGGAAGCTCGCCAAAGGGTTTGATCAGAAGGCTCATCGTCAGTTGGTTTTGACGAATTGGATCCGGACCATTTGCTGGTCGTTGCGCGGGTTGTTGGTCGCGTCTTTCGTTGCAGTCCAACTGGGCGAGTGATATCAGCCGCAACGCGATCAGCTACAACGGGTGAGCGACCGGATTTGACGAATCGTTATTCGATTGTCAAAACCTGAGAATCGCTTTGCTCAGTGCAGCTACCGATGATTGCCGTTTCTGCGAATCCGGCGTCTTGCAGGAATTGGACGACTTCCGCTGAATGCTCGGGAGCGATTCCGAACAGTAGGCCTCCGCCTGTTTGTGGATCGACAAGAGTGCCCATTGATTTAGGGTCTGTCAAACTGCCCTGCAGCCTGACTTTCTCAAGCAATGTACGGTTGTCTGGTGCCAGGGTGCTTTCAATTCCAGCAGCAAGCAACTCGCGGGAACCGGGGAGCACAGGGATTTCTGATTGTTTAATCTCGGCCGAGATCTGACTGGCACGCATCATTTCAATCAAATGTCCGGCAAACCCAAAACCGGTTACATCGGTCATCGACGAAATGGGAAACTTGTCGACCAATTCCAACGCTATCTGATTGCTCTTCAGCATCGCGTCGATCAGCGGCTGGAAACAGGCGGCTGGCATCTTGCATTGCATCCAGCCCGCCAGCAGAACACCGGTACCAAGTGGCTTGGTAAGAATGAGCTGGTCACCTGGCTTCAGCTGGCCTTTGGTGGTTGGGTCAATGATCTGCTTGCCGAGGATTGTGTAACCAATCATCATCCGTGGGCCTTCGATCGAATGACCACCGACGATCGCGGCACCCATCCGGTTCAGTTCCTCCACGCTCCCGGTCATCACTTCCCGCATCACCTGCGTTTGGGCACGTGGATGGCCGGTGGGGATTTGGACGATGGCCAGTGCAGCGTTTGGCTGGGCTCCCATCACGAAGCAATCACTGGCTGAATTCAGGACGGCAATGCGGCCGACCAGGTAGGGATCATCAAACGGCGCGGCGAAGAAGTCGGTCGTGACTGTGACTTCGTTATTTGCCGTGGCAACGACGGCTGCATCGTCGGGATTGTTCAGCCCGATTTTGACATCGGGATGGTTTTCGATTTGAAGTTCACTGAGCACCTGCCCCAGAATTTCGCCGCCAATTTTTCCGCCGCAGCCCAGGCAACGCATTTCCTGCTCCGCGTCTTCCGAGACATCACTCGTCATTTTCATGGGAGCGTAGTCCTGATACTTCCGCATGAACTTGACGTCGATGCGATCCTTCAGCTTCCAACTCCAGCCGCTCAAGAAGCTGCGTCCTTTGTATTCCGCGATGGCTTTGTCGTTGCCAAGATTGATCAGTTTCAGAAAATCCGTTTGCGGATGATAAGACAACAGATTGTCGCTGCCGTTTATTTTTCGCAAGATGTTTTTGTGCAGGACTGGGCCCTGTCGCACCGCGAACACGCCGGCTTTACTGATCTTGCTGCCGATGATCGTTCCGGTATCACCGACCGCGAATACGCCAGGTAGTCGCGTGACTTCGAGCGTATCTCTGGTCAACAGGAACCCGCGTTCATCGGTTTCCAAACCCAGCTTGCCAAGCAGCGGACCGGCGACAGCTCCGGTTGCCCAGATGATCATGTCGGCGTCAATGCGATTGTTGTTTTTTAGTTGCAGGCCATTAGCGTCTACCGCGACAACTTCCGAATCCGTAAAGACTTTGACGTTCCGGTTAGCGAACTCAAGTCGTGTCTTGCGCGAAGTCGAATCCAACAGGCCGCTGCCAAGTTGCGAGCCGCGGGTAACGATCGAAATCTCGGGCTTGAAATCGGTCGACAAAGCCTCGGCTGCATACTTAGGCCGACCATGAAACCGCTCGTGGAGACAGAACGCAATTTCGATGCTGCCGATGCCGCCTCCAACGACGGCGATTTTCAGGTCGTTTTTTCCTCGCAGTTGCTCAAGTCGCTGACCCAATCTGGCTAGAAACGTTTGCATTGGTTTGACGGCCAGCAATGGTGCTTCGGGCGGAACTTCGATGCCGGCGAAAGTCGGCCGCGAGCCGATGCCGATCGACATGATGTCGAACGCCAGTGGTGGGCGGTCGCGGAATAACAGCTGGCGTTTCTCGTGGTCAAGTCCGGTGACTTCGTCGACAATCACACGAGCCCCCGCGGACTGGGCCAGCCGTATCAAGTCGATTTCCATCGCCGATTTTGGATACTGCCCCGAGATCACCCCCGGCAACATCCCGGAATAGGTAACCACGGGGAAATTCGAAACGCACACGAGTTGAGCGTTCTTGGGCGGGTTCATCTTCCACATGCGTAGCACATGGGCATTGGTGTGACCAACGCCAAGGAGTACAACGGTGTTTCGGCCTAGTTGTTTTTGCACAGTGGTTAGTTCAACTTTCCAGCTCTGCACTGGATTTGAATTTGTTGAGTTTGTTGAGTTTGTCGTGTTAATAAATAATGGGATCGCCCGAGCATTCGGATTTTGGAATCAGCCAAAGATTTTCGCGCCAGTCGCTTTTCAAATCAACCGAAGTACTGCTGAATCGCCGGCTGGTTCGCAAACGAGTTCCATCAAACGAATCTTCAAATTTAAGGCCGGGTTCATACTCGAAGTAGTTGCCGTTTTTTTTGTTCTGGCTGCACTTTCTGCGACGATTCCGCCGGACATCAATGAATCGCACTATTTGACCAAAGCGAAACATTTTTGGAACCCGAACTGGTGCCGCGGTGACTTGTTTCTGGAATCAGCAGACGCACACCTGGTGTTTTATTGCACGTGTGGTTGGCCGACCCAGTTTTTGTCGCTTAGCGTGTTTGCCTGGTGTGGACGAATTGCGTGTTGGGCAGGTTTTGCGTTGAGCTGGGTGTACCTCAACCGCGTGCTTGCTGTCCGTCGATGGATGAGCGTCGTGTCGGCTGCTTTGTTGGTGTTGTTGAGCAACCGGTTCGATATGGCCGGCGAATGGGTGGTTGGGGGTTTCGAGGGGAAGAGCATCGCCTATGTGTTTGTTGTTTGGGCGATCGGCTTGTTTATTGAAAGGCGTTGTAGCTGGTTTTGGCCCGTCATCGGGTTGGCTTGCGCGTTCCATGCGATCGTCGGAGTTTGGGCGCTGGTTTGTTTCGCAGGTTCGGCGATTGCTCAGCTTCTGTTGCAGCCAGGAAGAAACAAGGTTGGGGGGAAGTTTAAGTTTTCCAAACCAGTCGTGATTGGATTGGCTGCTTTTTGCGGTTTCCTGGCATTGGGTGCGGTGCCGCCGATCGCTGCGAATTGGGGAGTTGAAGCCGAGGTCGCGAAAACAGCCAGCTATGTGCAAGTTCAGGAACGGCTTCGCCATCATCAGTTGTTTGATGATTTCTCGTCAGCTCATGTGGGAAGATTCTTAGTGTTGGTGGTCGCGTGGCTGTTTGTGATTCGCATGTTCTATTCGGATCTTCAGCAGCGTCGGTTGGAGTGGTTCTGTACAAGTAGCCTGTTGGTTTCGTTGTGTGGAGTTTTGTTGAGTGGATGTTCCGGACAAGATCTGCCGTATTCCGAAGGGGCGAATTCGTTGCTGCGATACTACTGGTTCCGATTTTCGGACTTTGCAATTCCGCTGGGGCTCTCGTTGACTTGTGCCCGGTTCGCTGGTGGGTTGGTGTCAGATCGAAGTTTGGCAAAACGGCGGTGGTACCTTTTCAGTGCTGTCTGCCTGGCGTTGGCTGTTGTAGCCGCGGTGGTCGAAACGAAGCATGATCTCCGTGCGCCTGCGGACAAGGCTTCACTGACGACCTACGTGGGCGATGACGCTCGTACGACTGCGACGCATGAGAATTGGTTGAAAGTTTGCGAGTGGGTCAGAACCAACACCAAGCCAGATAGTGTGTTCATAGCGCCTGTCGAACATCAGACTTTTAATTGGCATGCAGAGCGGGCGCAAGTTGCTTGTTGGAAGGATATGCCGCAGGATTCAGTGAGTGTCGTTGAGTGGCGGAGTCGGATAGGCCAGTTGCGTGGTGTCGAGGCGCATTCAGCGGCGGGGTATCTGGCGTTGACGGATGAGCAGACGAAGTACCTGGTCGATCAATTTGCTGCGACGCATCTGCTGATTCCTCAGGCCATGGAAGATTTTGCCAAAGCGGAGGGAATCGAAATCCCGGAAAGGTTGACGAGAGTCTATCCTGAGGATTCCGAGCGTTCGACTTTTGTGGTCTTTGAAATTTCCATTGCCGGGGCTCAGGAAGAGTGACTTCGTTCTTGCTCGACGTTTGCCTTCCATTCGCTCAACATTTCCAACGCTTTCATCGGCGTGACGTTGTCTGTGTCAAGGTTTCGTATTTTTTCGATCAGCGGATGATCGGATATTTCGAACAACGTCATTTGGAGACCAGACTCCGACGAGTTGGGTTCCGACAGCTTCGTTCGTGTCGAATCCGATTGGGCGTCAGGTTTTGATTCCAGTCGTGAGAGGATCTGTTCGGCGCGACGATTCACCCAGTCGGGGACGCCTGCTAATTGGGCAACGTGTATCCCGTAGCTCTTGTCTGCGGCACCGGCAACGATCTTGTGCAGAAAGACAATTTTCTCTTCCCATTCCTGGACCGAAACGCAGTAATTTTTGACACCGGAGAAAATGGACTCCAACTCACACAGTTCGTGGTAGTGCGTCGCGAACAGAGTTCGGCAGCCGATGTGATCGTGGATGTACTCAACGATCGACCATGCCAGGGACACTCCGTCGTACGTGCTTGTGCCGCGGCCAATTTCATCGAGGATCACCAACGACCGTGAGGAAGCTGTGTTGAGAATACGGGCAGTCTCTGTCATCTCGACCATGAACGTACTTTGGCCGCGACTAAGTTCGTCGCTGGCGCCGATGCGAGCAAAGATTCGATCCACGATACCAATTCGTGCTTGCTTGGCAGGGACGAAGCTGCCGATCTGAGCCATCAACGTAATGAGCGCTACTTGCCGGATGTAGGTGCTCTTTCCCGACATGTTGGGACCAGTGATCAGGTGGATGAAGCCGACGTCTTCGTCGATCGCAGTATCGTTCGGAACAAAGGCACCGGTTGGTTGGATCAGATCAAGCACCGGGTGGCGGCCTTCAACAATCATTAACGAATGGTCTTCGGTGATTTCCGGTCGGCAATAAGACTGTGACGCTGCCAGCTCTGCTAGTCCAGCCAAGACGTCGACGTAGGCGACGATTTGGGCAGTTGCTTTTAGTCGATTGGCATGGCTTTGGACCAGCGACCGGAGTCCGTTGAACAATTCCAGTTCCAGGATCAGGGCCTTTTCGTCGGCGGTTAGTACTTTTTCCTCGTACTCTTTTAGCTCGGGTGTGACGTATCTTTCGGCGTTCTTGAGTGTCTGTTTGCGGATGAAGTCGGTGGGGACTTTGTCAGAATGCGTGTTGGTCACTTCCAGATAGTAACCGAAGACTTTGTTGAAGCCGACTTTGAGGCTCGGGATACCGGTTTGTTCGCAGATTGTTTTTTGATAATTGGCAATCCACTGTTTACCGCCGGCGGCCAGTTTTCGGAGTCCGTCGAGTTCCTTGTTGTAACCTTCGCAGATGAATCCACCGTCTTTCATTTGAGCTGGGCATGGATCAGCCAAGGCAGCTTTCATTTCAGTTTGGAGGTCCTCGCAAAGGTCCATGTCGACTTCGAGTCGTTGTGTCAGTTTGCTGCCGAGTTTGCCTAATTGCGATTTCAGCTTTGGTAGCGTCGCCAGGGTTTTTTGAATCGCAGCCAAGTCTCGTGGCAGGCAACGTCCGGTCGTTGCTCGGCCGACAAGACGTTGCAAATCAAAAACGTTTTTCAGTTCGGCGCGAATTTCGGTTCTTGCCGCTGATTCCTGCAGTAGCTCACCGATGGCGTCTTGTCGGTCAAGAATCTCTGCCTTGTTTCTGAGTGGACTGGTCAGCCAAATGCCCAGTTGCCGGGCACCCATGGGCGTTACGCTGCGATTGATGACTGAGAAAAGTGATCCGTCTTGATTGCCAGTGCGAATTGTCTGGCTGATCTCAAGACTCCGCCAGGTTGCCTGGTCAATTTCGACGTGTTCCGACGGGCAATACTTTTCTAACGAGTCGATGTGGTCCAGTGTGTTGTTTTGCGTTTCTTTGATGTATTGGACGATACCGCCGGCGGCGCGAACGGCGTTCCCGTCATGTTCGTCAACGCCGAACCCATCCAGCGTCAGGACTTTCAATTGTCCAAGTAACAAGTCGTCGGCATTTTTTCTTGCGAATGACCAAGCGGGACGAGTCGTTATCTTGCCGTCGGCTAAGGCCCCCAGGGACTCTTCGTCGGTTCCTTCTTCAATCAGGATTTCACTGACGTTTAATCGGGCGAGGAGGTCTTGGAGTTCGTGGGGCGCGACTGTCGCTAGCAAAAATCGGCCGGTCGAAATGTCCAACCATGCTACACCGAACTGAGGTGACGATTTTGCTGGGCTGACAATTGCAGCTAAGTAATTGCTTTGTGTTGGCTCAAGAAGCGAAGTGTCTGTAAGAGTGCCCGGAGAAACTATCTGGGCGATTTCACGTTTGACCAATCCCTTCGCTGTCTTGGGATCTTCAACTTGTTCGCACACGGCAACTCGATGTCCAAGTTTGATCAACTTGCCAAGATATGAATCAAGTTGATGGTGCGGAAAACCCGCCATGGCAACCGGGGATTCCGAGTTCTTGTCTCGACTGGTCAGTGTCATCCCGAGAGCTTTCGCGGCAACTTTTGCGTCTTCATGAAACAGTTCGTAGAAGTCACCCATTCGGAAGAGGAGCAGAGCATCTCCGCATTCCTGCTTGGCTCGATCGTATTGTTGCATCATTGGTGTTGTTTTCATGAACAGAACTTTAACAATCGCTGGCTTGATTTTTAAGTGCTGTTGTCAAAACGCAACGTCGTTGAATTTGGTTTGGAAACCGGTTTTTGCTGCGTTTTGCGGGCGTTATCGAGCGTTTTGGGTTGCGCAATACAAAAGACTAAATGTCCGGTTAATCGTGGCTGGAACGATTAGGAAAAATAATCGGCCGCTAGGATTAAATGTTAAGAAAGAGTGGAAATTAGAATCTTGAGGTTTGCAACGCTCTTGATATATTGGGATTCGTAACGTCACTGGAGTAACGTTTCAACTTGTCATACTTTGAGTCTTTGACTCAACGGACTTCGGTTCAAGAACTTTGTTTTGCCACTATTGGAGGATAACCGTGGAAAATCTACCTAACAACCAGCTTGCTCAACAGCAACCTCTGGTACTCGCCGGATTTGGTGGAGAAGAAGAGCAGCAGAGCTTTGATTTTTGGGGAGTTATCAGTCGCCGTAAATGGCTGATATTCCTTGGACTTTTAACAGGCGTCATTCTTGGTGCCCTCTACAACGCTCAAGCGGATGTGATTTACGAAAGTAACGCTAACATTCGTATCGAGCCAAAAGACCCAGTCGCTTTGCGACTTGCCAGGACTGATTTGATGCTTCCTGATTCGGAGAAGCTCAATATTCGTCATGACCGATCTATCGTGCAGTACTCGACGATCGAAAACTGTCTCGAAAAGAACAACCTTTTCGTTCTTGATTCTTTTGTCGATTTGGCAAAAGAAGAAGTCGTCAATTTGGTATTGGAAGACTTGCAGGTAAGCCCGGATCGTGAGGATCCAATGATTTACATGATGGGTTACACATCAACAGATCCGCAGGATGCCGCGACAATCTTGAATAACGTGATCAAGTCCTACCACGATCACCTGCAGAATCAGTACGAAAACGAAACTGAAGAGTACATTCAGGTATTGAAAAACACTCAGCTTACTTTTGAAGCGAACTACGCTGACGTAGTTCAACAGATTGCTGATTTGCGGAAGAAAGTGAATGCTCCGTTAGTAAAAAATGGTTCAACGATTCACGAGCTTGCTCTGATCAGCCTGCACAGCGAAATTGAGAGCTATCAATCTGTTTTGAAAGAGTTAAGTGCTGAGAAACAGAGGGTTGACGCTGCCATCGCGGGTGGTGAAGAGGCCATGGCCAGTAAGGTTTGGAATCTGCGTCAAGAGAAAAAGTTGATTTCGTCAACAATTGGTGATAACGGGCAAATGCTCAGAGTCGGCTTCGAAATGGAGCGGCAAGTAACTAACGCGGAAATCCAGCTGCAGATTGCCCTTCAGCGGTTTGGTCCAACCCATCCGAACGTACAGTCACTGCGAGCGCAGGTTCAATCTCTTCGCAAGTTTCGTGAAGCAAACAGTTCAACTGGAATTGGTTTAGACGAAGGAGACGATGTGATTTTGGCACGAATGTCAGATTTGCTCGATACGCAAATTAAGGATATTCGTGGTAATCTTCAACTCGCTAACGAAAAACATGAAGACCACTACCAACGAGCTCTCGAGTTTCAGCGTTTGTCTAAGCTAATTCAAGACAAGGAAATGGAACTTGGTGAAATCAGTTCTCTCTTGGATATGGCCAAGAGTAAAGTTCACGAGATCGCTCCAACTGGTATGGATGCGGGCGTGAACCAGAAAGGTTTCCACTTTAACAACTTGATGGTTGCCCGCGTTGGTGAGCAGGTATGGCCGATCTTGCCAATATCGCTCGGTATCGGTGGATTGCTCGGCATGTTGTCAGGCTTTGGCTTGGGTTGTCTGGTCGATTTGGCTGACAAGACATTCCACAATCCTGATGAGATCATGAAGCAGTTGAACCTGCCATTGATCGGACACATTCCAGTCATCAGTCAGAGCAAGCGATATTTGGTCGAGAACTCCTTGATCGACCCGATCGTTTGTACATATCACCGGCCCAAATCACAATCCTCTGAAGCATTTCGTGCGGTTCGAACAGCGTTGTTCTTCAACACGAAGGGAACTCAGAGTTCAGTGATTCAGGTTACCAGCCCAACGCCTGGTGATGGTAAGTCAACAATGGCCGCAAACTTGGCCGTTTCGATTGCCCAATCGGGTAAGAAAGTTCTGCTGGTCGACGGCGATATGCGACGTCCACGCCAAGGTGTTACCTTCGGAATTAACTCGAAGGAAGGATTCGCGACGATTCTGACTGGGCAAACGCAATGGCAAGATGTTGTGTTCGACTGTGAAGAAGTTGAACAACTGTACGTCATGCCTTGTGGAGCCAAGCCAAACAATCCTGCAGAATTGAGTACTTCGCCACAGGTTAAGGACCTGATCGAAGAACTTCGGGAACAGTTTGACTTCGTAATTGTCGACACACCTCCGCTCCTCGCGGTTACCGACCCATGTCCAGTAGCGGCACGAGTTGATGGTGTTGTTTTGACTCTGCGTATTAAGAAGAACGTTAAGATCAGTGCTGAACGTGCGACTGACATCTTGAGAAACCTGGGTGCGAACATTGTCGGTCTGGTTGTCAACGGTGTGGGAGCTCAGTCTGGTTACGGTTCGCAGTACACATACGGTGCTTACCGAGCTGGATACGCATACAACGGCTACGGTTATGGTTATGGTTACGGTTATGGTTATGGTGCGAAGTACTATGACGACAGCCAACCATCTCGACCATCTCCGAAGACTATCGAGGCCCAGCCGGCTGGCGGACCTCCAACCGAACCTCCAGTGGCATAGTCAATTCGCGAGAATTGGCCAGTCATGTTTGGCACCTTCCATCCTCCGAAGGTGCCATTTTTTATGCGCTCACGTTTCTATTGACTCCAACGACGACGACTTGGCGCATGTACGTGCACAAGATATTTGCTAGACTCTTGAGTTGTTAATATTCGACGACAGGCAATTCAAGAACTGAACCGAGCAGACTCATTGAACGAGGAGACGAATCCAGGATCGGAAAGATGGCGCGAGCTGTATCCATTCACTTCGCGGTTTGCAGACGTTGGTGGGCATCGTTTGCATTACGTTGATGAAGGAAACGGGAATCCGATCCTTTTCGTACACGGAAACCCGACCTGGTCCTTTTACTATCGGAATTTGGTTCAAAGACTAAGAAGTGACAACCGGGCTATTGCGGTAGATCATCTTGGCTGCGGGCTAAGCGACAAGCCGCAGAAATTCGATTATTGCTTGCAGCGGCACATCGACAATCTTCAGAAACTTGTCGAAAGTCTGGATTTGAATCAAATCACTTTGGTGGCTCATGATTGGGGCGGAGCCATCGGATTGGGGACTGTTCTGCGTTGTCCCAAAAGATTCCGGGCAATTCAGCTTTTCAATACCGGCGCCTTCCCGCCTCCTTACATACCATTTCGCATTCGCGTTTGTCGCTGGCCCGTGATCGGCAAAATCGCTGTCCAAGGTTTCAACGCTTTCGCCCGCGCGGCCACGAAGATGGCATCTGAACAGCCGGGTGGACTCGATGCGATTGTTGCTGAAGGTCTTATCGGGCCTTACGACTCGTGGTCGAATCGGATCGCGATCCACAAATTTGTCGAAGATATTCCGCTCGCTCAGAATCACCGCACCTGGCAGGTGCTGACTGATATCGAAAACGGACTTCAGAGTCTTAAATCGCTGCCGATCAATTTGATTTGGGGCATGAAAGATTGGTGTTTTCGTCCCGAATGTTTAGACCGCTTTGTTTCCCATTGGCCTAACGCGGAAGTGCATAAAATCACGGACGCAGGGCACTACGTGGTTGAGGACGCCGTGAAGCAGGTTTGTGACTTGACCGATCAATTCGTAAGGCAATTCGATGGCAAAAGAAAATAACTCGACACAGCTTTCGATTGGCCGAATTGCGTCGTTGGCTTGCCTGCTTGAGGTGTGTGCTCCCAAGCCGGGCAACGTTCATCGTGGTGCTGATTTCGAAGACATGTCTCTGAACGATTTTGTCGTTAGTGCGGAGTTGCTGGGGCAGGCAATCGATTCTCGCAAGACGGATGAGTTAGGACTGTTGGTTCTCAACGCGACTCGCGCGACGCAATCTTTGGTGTCGGTAAATACGAACCTGGGAATCATCCTGCTCGTTTGTCCGCTCACAATTGCCGCCAACGATGGAGATTTGTCGTCGACCGCTGTGCGAAGACTTCTCAAAGAAACAGGTCCCGAAGATGCTGCCAATATTTTTACTGCGATTCGCAGCGTGAATCCTGGTGGCCTCGGTGATACGGATCAAATGGACGTGAATGAGCAAGCCCCGGAAAGCATCCTCGACGCGATGGCATTTTCGAGCGACCGGGACCAAGTGGCCCTGCAATATTCGAATAACTTTCAGCAGGTCTTTGAAGACGTCGTGCCTTTGCTGGCTGCCGGCCAGCAGCAATTTGAATCCATCAATCGTGCGATCGTTTACGCGCACGTATCCATGCTGGCTCGTTACGGCGACAGTTTGATTAAACGCAAGTGTGGAGACGAAGTGAACGAGAAAGCTCAAATGATGGCGTGTAAGGCTCTCAGCGAGCTTGTCGAAGGTAACCGCGAACAGTACGAAACAGCGGTTGGGGAACTTGATTTCTGGCTGAGGTCAGATGGAAATCGGCGCAACCCGGGCACTACCGCCGACTTGGTAACAGCAGGCCTGTTTGTCGCGATCGCCAACGAACAGATCACCGCGCCATTCAATTAGAGCAAGTTCCACTGTACCGCCTTTATTCCCAGATGCCGGCGGCGGTGTAAGTGGTTCCGTTCTTTTCCCAGAACTTGCCGTCGACAAATCGGTAACTTGTTTCCACGTTAGCAATCTGTTGCATGTCCTGGTCGTCCAACTGAATATTCGCCGCTTCCATGTTTTCTTTTTGGCGATCGGAGTTTGCGGATTTTGGTATCGGAACGGAGCCGCGGCAAACGGACCACGCCAGCATCACTTGTCCGAGTGAGATTTCATGCTTTTCAGCTATGCCTTTGAGGACTGGATCGTCAAACAAGTTTGGAGCGTCTTGCTGTTTGATCGCATCTGGGCGACCACCCGATCCGAGTGGCGAGTAGCAGACAAAGACAATGTCATGTCCATTGCAATACTCGAAAAGCTGATCTTGTTGCAGGAAGGGATGTGATTCGACCTGACAAAATGCTGGGCAATTCCCGGTTGCTTCAACAATCTGGTCGATCTTTTTGACGCTGAAATTCGAAACACCGATGCTGCGCGTTAGCCCATTCGCTTGAACGTCGATCATTGCTTTCCAAGTGTCCGCAAGTGGGACCTCAGTCAGCGGGAGGTAGTCGTCATTTTTTTCAGGTCTGGCAATTCCCAGTTGATGGGCGACAGGCCAGTGGATCAGGTACAAATCCAGGTATTCGAGCCCAAGGCTGGTCAAAGTTTCTTTGAGCGCGTCCTCAACATGTTCCGGGCGATGGCGATCGTTCCAGAGTTTCGAAGTTATCCAGAGTTCGTCCCGCTCTACAGTTCCGGCTTGAATACAATCACGGATCGCGTGTCCGACCTCGGTTTCGTTTCCGTAGATCCAGGCACAGTCGATGTGCCGATATCCCAATTCGATAGCCGACCGAACGGCTGAATACGCTTGTTCATCCTGCAATTGCCAAGTCCCTAAACCGAGAACGGGCACTTCACCGGTTGCCGTTTTTATCGTTTTCAATGTTGCCCCAAGGTTTGGTTTCAATGTTGGTTCTGTATGATAACCAGTTGAGTTTCTGATGAAACGATCTGCAAGGTCTATGGCATCAATTGCAAAAGGAAAAGACTTGAATCCAAACACTCAATATCGCGTTGAATTGCTCAAGGAGCAGTTAACATTCAGTGCGGCTCATTTCATAACTTTCGGGAGCAATATCTGCGAGCGGCTTCATGGGCACAATTATGGCGTTCGATGCTCGGTTGTCGGATCACTAAATGAACATGGGTACGTCGTCGACTTTATCGCGCTTCGTGATCAATTAGCTGGAATTGCCGGTGAGTTAGATCACCGAGTATTGTTGCCTGAGTTTCATCCCACAATCAAAGTTACTTCGGGCGACGAAGAGGTAGAAGCGACGTTCGAGAACCGTCGCTGGGTTTTTCCTGCCGAGGATTGCGTCATCCTGCCTATCGCCAATACGACTGCTGAGTTGATCGCCAAGCACTTTACTGAGCGATTGATGTTGGATCGGGAAGCCTGGTGTCACGCAGGGGTTTCAGCGGTAACCGTCGGGATCGACGAAAACCAAGGTCAGTGGGGCGAGTGCCTGCTCGAATTGCCTCCAAAGACATAGTCGGCATTCCCTCAAGTTGATGGAAAAGTTCGGGTCGCAAGGATTAGTCAGGCTGCGGACGCGAAAGTCGTTCGTGAATCGGATGCTTTCGAGGTTCCTTGCGAATTGCGAGATACGTTTAAGTACGAAAATCTGCAGTTATTCTGATTTCCCCCAGCTCGTGTATTCCTATGAAAACTGACTCACTCCAGACCTCCAGCCTCCAACTTCAAACAACAACACCGAACGATGATGCCAACGCGAATCAAGTGTTCAAAGTATTGCACTTGATTAACGGTGAGCATTTCGCGGGCGCGGAACGGGTGCAGGATCTGTTGGCTTTGGCGATAGGTGAATTCGGCTATTCGGCTGATTTTGCGTGTCTGAAACCTGGTAAGTTCAAGGACGTTCGAAGCTCGAAAACAGAGCTGTTCGAACTGAACATGCGCAACTCGCTCGATTTATTTGTTGCCCGAGAAGCAAGTCGGATTGTACGGGAAAACGGATACTCGATGATCCACGCCCATACGCCTCGTACGTTAATGATTGGCGCGATGATTGCGCAGCGGCTAAAGGTTCCGTTTGTTTACCATGTTCATTCGCCGGTGGGACGCGACTCGACAAGAAGTTTCCGAAATCGGATTAATACCTGGGTCGAAACGCGGTGCTTGAAGTCAGTGGATGCGATGATTTGCGTATCTGGAAGCCTCAAACAGTACATGCTGGGGATCGGTCACGACGAAAGCAAATTGCACGTCGTTCGCAACGGAGTCCCTTGTTGCCACGATTTGCCGACTCGTTCTGCACCAGATTCCGTCTGGACGCTCGGAACGATGGCGCTTTATCGCCCGCGTAAAGGAATCGAAACGTTGTTGGAAGCTTTGCAGCTTTTGAAAGCGGCTGGCGTCAACGTGCACTTGAGAGCTGTCGGCGGTTTTGAGACCGAATCATACGAAGCGGAAGTAAAGCAGCTTGCCAACAAGCTGGAAGTCGAAGAAATGATCACTTGGACCGGATTCCAATCAGACATCAACGCGCAGTTCCAAGCGATGGACCTGTTCGTATTGCCAAGTCTATTCGGTGAAGGTCTGCCGATGGTTGTGCTGGAGTCGATGGCTCAAGCAGTCCCCGTCATTGCCAGCGATGTCGAAGGGATTCCGGAAGCTGTTCGCGACGGCGTCGATGGCCTGATTTTCAAGCCGGGTTCAGCCACTGATCTGGCCGAAAAGGTCACGAGTATCGTTGGCGATGCTAAGAAGTGGCAGAGTTTCAGCGAAAGTTCAGTGACGCGTCAACGCGACGAACTTTCGGAGATCAGTATGGCCAAGGGCGTGGCAGGCGTCTACGACTTTGTCAGGCAGCAGCATTAACGACTGAGGTTGGTGGTGCCTCATGCTGATGCGGGCTGATCGCCGGGCGAAACGTTGCGCCGGCAATATTTTCGGCCAAATTGATGATCTTGTCCGCGTACGATTCGAATCGATACTCAGTTTGCACCTTGTGCAAGGCTTTCTGGCGAATGCCGTCAGCCATCCCCGGATTATTTGCCAAAGCGCAAATGATGTTAGTTGCCAGTTCGTAATCCGCGTATGGCACGACAAACCCGGCACCATCTGCTAACGCCGCTACGGCACCGCCCGAATCGTCAAATGCCATCACAGGCAGTTGTGTCGCCATCGCTTCATGTACGACGCAGGGGAACGGATCCACCCGCGAAGACAACAGGAACATATCACTTCCTGCGAAGTATGAATCAACATGTTCGCGTTCGCCAACGAAATGCACATGCGCAGCCGTTTGTGAACGACGCAGGTCAATTTGGACGTAATGCAAGGGTGAGTGTGACCAACGAGGGCCTTCACCAACCCAAACAAAGTGAACGGAGTCGCTGTGATTTGTTTTTCGAACCACGTTGCGTGCGATTGCGGCAAAATGGTCGATACCTTTGCGTAGGTCGAGCGTTCCACATCCCAGGACGACGAATGCGTCACGTGGCAGCGACAATTCGCGTCGAATTTGTGCACGAGCCAAATCTCGATCCACTGATTGCCCGAAATACGGATTCAGCAAACCTTGTGGCAGTATGATGTCTTTGCCGAATGGTATCGGGAGTTTTTTGTTGGTCGCTTCCTGGACTACCTTGGCGGGGAAAATGATCTTGGAAGTGTGTTCGTATACCAGCTCGTAGTCAGCATCGGTGTATGAACAGGGAAGTTCATGGACCAGAGCAATGACAGGAACACCGAGATCGTTCAGCTGTTCCATCACGAATCGTGATTCCATGCTGTTGCAGATCGCGACGGTAGGGTGTCGGTTGTCTTTTCTGCGAACAATGTTTTTGACTTGCTTTTGCAATTCAGTTGACCGGATGCGCGGCAGCCGCAGGCAGTGGACTTCGGAACTCTGGTTGAATTCTTCCAGGAGATGCCCTTCATCGTGAACGATGGTCTCACAATCAATGTCGCAAGCTTCGCGAAACCGTTTGAGAATGTTCAGAATGATTTTCGGCGCGCCGGTGCGAGTGGCTTCGTGGGAGACGAACAGGACTCGGGGGCGAACGGGAAGCCCCCGATCGTGAGAACGTCCAAAAATTCTTAGGTTTGGCATGTCATAGCGCCGCATTGAGGAATCAACGCGGGACAGTACCACGTTGGATTTGGTGATGGAATACCATCTGCTCCCGCTCCGCTAGCCGGTGCTGCCGGTGCTGCCTATACCGTAGGCATCAAGCTGATCTGGCGAACAGGAATTGGAAGTGTTCGGATTTTTGTTTGGTGTTTTTAACTGTGTCGTCACCGACAACTTTACCGTTGTCCATCACGATGATTCGATCGGCAAGTTCCAGTGTGGAAGCGCGGTGAGTCACAATGAAGGTGGTACGGTTCTTGATGAAGCGACGTAACGAATCGTGGATTTGCCGTTCGGTATTGCCATCCATTTGGCTGGTCGCTTCATCCAGAATCAAAATACGAGGATCGGCAATAATGGCTCGGGCCAAAGCAACTCGCTGCCGTTGGCCTGCGGAAAGTTGCGTTCCATTGTCTCCAATTTGCGTGTCCAACCCGTTTTCCAGTTTGGGCAGGAAGTCGGTAACCAGAGCCGCCCGCGCTGCATCTAGTATTTGTGTTGGTGTTGCATCTTTCAGACCGTAGGCGATGTTCTCAGCCACCGTGCCGCGAAACAGTACCGATTGTTGCGTGACCCAGGCTATCTGTCGCCGCAAACGTTTCGGCTTCATCATTCGAATGTTCGAACCATCCAACAGGATTGTGCCTTTCTGCGGATCGTAGAACCGGGCGATCAGGTTCATCAAAGTCGATTTCCCACACCCGTTTCCTCCGACGATCGCAACGGCCTGCCCGAATGGAATTTTCAGCGTTACATTTTCGAGTACGGGTTGATCCTTTTTGTATTCAAAGGAAATGTTGCGAAACTCGATGCTCTCACTGTGGAATGGAACGACCACCTGGTCGTTAAACTTCTGTGGAGCGGAATGCGAATCGAAAGTGTTTTTCAAATTGCGACATGCGGCATCGCCGCGAATCAAAACGTTCACAATCTCACTCATTTTGCGAGCCGGATCACTTGCACCAGCCAGGAGCGTGTAGAACAGAACCAGCAGGCTGGGCTCTAACGGTCGACCAAGAATTTGGATCCCAAAAATCATCGTCGTCTTGTTAAGGACAAGATACGAACCGGCAAGAATAGATAACGCGATTGCCAGGATGCCGAGGACTTCTGTAATTGGCCGAATCAGCGAGTCGTAGATTGCGATCCGCATCGACATTTTGTACATGATGTCGGCGTTTTGCCGGAATCGCTTTCTTTCCGTGTTTTCGCGATTGAAAATTCGAACGGTCTTGAGCCAGCTGAGGGTCTCGATGAGTGTCTGGAAAACTTCGGCGATTCCACCCAATTCCGACTGCATGGCTTTTTTCATGCGTCGAGCCAGGCTGTTGATAACATAAGCACCTGCAGGAACGACAATCAGTGAGATCAGTAACAAAGGAAGCGAGATCATTGCTGCGCCGATCAGGCAGCTGACCATCTTGAACGGTTCGCGGAGCGATTTTCCGTACAGTGCTCGCAGACCGCCGCTGATCATGTTCATGTTGTGCGATAGGTGCGTCATCATCAACGACGTACCCATGTTCTCGATCTTGCGTTGGTCCATCTCCAACGCTTTGCGATAATAGATCCTGCGCATGTCGAGGATCGTACGATTAGAGACTTTTGAGACAACAATCGTGCTGAGGATCAGCATGACGCCTTTGAGGATCGCAGTAACCAACAGGAACCCCATCGCCCAAACAAGTGTCGCGAATGGTGTTTGGGGTGCATAGCTGTCGACATATGGCTGGCTCTTTTCATACCACGATAGCGCTTTTTGTTCGGCAACCATGCGGTGATGTTTTTGCTCGATTTCCTTTTCGAGAGCTGTAAGCTTTGGTTCCGTGGCATTTTCAGCCTGTGTTTTCAGGCCAGCAATTTGATCAGCAAGCGTGTCCCGTTCGTTAGTCGCGCGGGCGATTTCATTGGCAACCCATACAGGTGCGGTTTCGCCTTCGAGAACAATTTTCACAACTGGGAACACAGTTGAGATGCTGATGCAAAACAGGAACGCAATTGCCAGTGACGATAGGACTGACGCGAGAATCGACCATTTGTACTTAAACGAAAGCCAGATGGCGTGTCGAAAGTGTTTCATGTTATTTCTGACGCCGGATTACCTGATGCAAAGACGCACGTGGTTGTTGGCGTTTTGGTTGATTTCAGTTGGGCGGGAATATTCGTGGCATTCGAGACGCAGGTCAATAACACTTGCCGTCGTAGACGTGGGGGAATCCGCTAGAGTTGCTAGCGTCGGAGAGGAAATGTGGCCAGCGTAATTAGATTCAGCGACATTTTTGGATTGAGCGCAGTCGCAAACTAATTTCACGAACGTGAAGTCCTATGTCGCCAGAGCAAGATTTTGCGCTGGGGCTCTAGCCGATTCGCAAGTCAGCTTCGATGCGCGTGATTGCATCGTTGGCAGGATATTTGGCCCGAGGCAAATCAATTGGCTGATTGCTCTCGATCCAAGCAGAGACTTTTTGCTGAGCGGCGATCACGGTACTGTGGCTTCGGCCACCGAAATAATCGCCGATTTCAGAGCACGCGTTGGAGGTGTGCCGTCGTGACAAGTACATGGCCAGCATCCGGGCGGAGCTGATTTTCTTCTGGCGGCTGCTGGATTTAAGGTCCGCCGGCTTCACGCCGCAAAATTCGCAAACTACCTTTTCAATCTTGTTGATCGAAGTCAATGTTCGGCTAATTGAAAACAGGTCGGTCAGTGCGTGACGTGCAATTTCGACGTCCACTTCACGGCCCAAAGCGTTTGAAAGTGCATGCAGCCGATTAATCGCGCCCGATAAACGCCGAACATCACGGGCCAGGTTTTGACTGATCAGATTGACTACTTCGTTCGGTATCGAAAACCCCCGTTGGCGGCAAATCTCACGTACAATCTTTGCCCGGCCTTCTGCATCCGGATAATTCAAGGGACAAACGAGCCCGGACATCATCCGCGCTGTTATTTCCGAACCGAGTCTTCCTAAATCAATCGGAGGGCGGTCAGACGCCAGAATGACTTGCTTGCCGTTTCGAATCATGTTGTCGACCGTGTATTGAAACTCGGCCAATGTTGCATTCTTGCCAGCGAAAAACTGAACGTCATCAATCGCCAGGACATCCAAGTCGCGGTACTTCCGCCGAAACACCGGCAGGCCGGAACCTCGAAGTGCTTCGACAAACAGATTCGTGAACTGTTCCGCCGACAAGTAGACACAACGTTTCAGTTTGTGTTTGCGGCGAGCGTCAAAAACGATGCTCTCCAGCAAATGCGTTTTGCCGCAGCCGGTTGGTCCATAGACTACATACGGTGACATCTGGCCGACGTGGTCAAACATCTGCTTGACGCCGGCTTCGGCAAGTAAGTTACTTTCACCAAACCAGAAAGTTTCCAGTCCTCTGGCCGTACGCCGGTTATTGGATGAGGACTGGGAGGAGGTCGGTTCCCGTCTTGCAGATGTCTCAGTCGGCAACGTCAACACAGTCGCAGCTTCGTTTGGAGCGCCGGCCGAATCGGCTGGTGAACTTTCCAGTTCGTGAACGTCATCAAGTACGTATTCGATCTGGGCCTGGCCACCGAGCACTGCACGAACGGCAAGTTTCAATTGGTCAGCAAACCGGGTACGAATCCGATTGAGATGGAAGTCGTTGGGGCCGCGAACGGCAACAGCTTTTTCACTAACGGAAATCGAGTCACCGTTTTCGAACCACATTTCCAAGACATTGGGGCCCAATTTTTCAATCAGGAAAGCGACGATTTCGCTTTCGACTTTGGACCGAGCGGACGTCTTTGTCCGCCGATCAGCAAGAGTCATATCCCGATTAGAAACTGGCACGTCCTGTCACTCCATTTTTGAAAATCAGGAAGGGTTATCGCGGCCTATAACCCAGGCTTTTCCGAATTTTCAATTCCTAGTGGTATTCATTTTCGCGTAGCTGATGGCGACGCGTTTAGAATTCTTTTTGCAGAACGCGATTCTATGAACGCTAGCAGTAGTGTCAAACCATGGAATTCAAAAAAAGGGAAACTTTCCCAGACGAGCGCAGAAACGGCGATTACACGCGTTACTTTTTACTATGAAGCGTGACGTTTCACAGGAAAGAAAGATGTGCAACAAGTGGATAAACTGTGAACAGTTGAACCGTGGAAAAATTGTCGCAAAACGCTCGAAGTTTGTTAAGCAAAAAACACGTGAAAGTTACAACTTAACGTTGCGAATTAAAAACCATTGAGGCAACTTCTGTGCTTAGCTCGTACGGTCCATCCGGGTTATTCATTTCCAATAAGATCGCAACTTGTTGAGTTGGATTGTTGGAACTAATTTGATTCGGATGCTGCATATAGAGGGCTCCGGTCGATTTTCGCCAGCTTTTTGCGATATACAAACCGGCCGCCGAAGTCGGCTGTTTCTTAAACTTGTAATGCTGAGTCAAAAATCGGACCAGGCCATCGGGGTCTCCTGTCCAACCGCGAAACGTTACCTTCTGGGCGTTTTGATTTGAATCGAAAAAGTACGTCAACGAGCCAAACAAATCGGACGTGTTCACGCCGGTTACCAACGGAACCCGAAACCCGTTCAGGCCGCCGTTGCTCTTGACGACTGAAACGCGATCCCAACGTTGTCGAACCCAGGATGGATTGGCGTCAAACCGTAGAATCTCACCAAGGTTTGTGACCGGCATGAATTCAAGTGGCACTGCGTTGAAGTCAGGACCATTCGCGTTGCCAGGAAGCACGACATCGGTCGGAAATGGTGACGCTGGTGGAGACGCAAACGCGTTGACTCTGGCCGGGTTTATCTCGTTGTATGGAGTTTGCGGCGCGACTTGGATCGTGGATACCGGATGCGTGATGGCGTTGGGAGAAAGATTAAACGTCGCGGGACTGCCCGCCGGTATCGTGGCCGTATTACCGTTAGAGTAATTGACATCGCTTACCGACAACATATTCGGCACCCCATTGAAGTAAAACATGGGCCCGACAACCGCTCCAGCCAGCAGCAAGAGAAAAACTGCATTGCGTCCAAACATCAGCATTTCACCAAATTACAAACAATGACACCTTCGATATCGGGTGATAGCAGTTTGCAGAGAAGTGATTTCCCTCAGTCGCGTAACAATTTAAAAAATCAGATCGCGTCGTCGGAATAGCAGTAGCACTGACTTGTGTCCGGAATCATTGACAACTGCAATGTGAATGCACTGCGTTCGGTCTGACGGCTGTGCAGGTTTTGCCAGGGGTGCCATCCATTCCACTACCGGAATCCGAAGCAGATTGGTGCGTTCGTGTTTGCGCCTTAACCGGCGTTGGGAGAGTCCTGGCCAAAATTTTCGTCCAGCCACTCGGCGTCGACTCCCATCACTGCCGCTACATAGTCTTTGTCATCAGGATAATCGTTGCGTAGCACGTCGCATTCGTAGCCAGTTTCGACCAGTTTAGATTCGGCGACTTCGACCGGTAGCTTTCGCCTGATTTGTTTGAGAAAATGGATGAAGTCAGCATCCTCCAATGCTTCCGCCATTGAACCCCATCGTCGAACCATATGCCCGTGGTTGTTTTGTAAAATCAGTTGCCGGCAAAATTCGGCTACGGCGGGCAGTTGGTAGAGTGCGGCACAGGACGCGGCCATGACCAAAGCTCGGTCACGATCAAGCAGCATAAGCCGTTCCTTGAAGCCGTGGGCCAGCCTGAGGAAGAGAATCAATTCGTCTAGAAGAGTAGTCATACGATAATGATGTTTTTGGTGCTTCGTAGAATCAAGCGTGTAAATTGAGTGGCCACGAAAAACTTTGATTTCCGATGGCTGTTAGGTAACGAAGCAGCCCCCCTTTTGAAGGATGTTCAGCTGAAGTTGGAGCGGGGAGATGATATCCTACGCATTGTGAGCAACTTGCGAAAGGAGATCTCGCCGGAGCAGTCGGCTTTAGTGGTCGAACTTGCCCAGTTGCGGACGAGAGCTGGTCGTAAGTTCAATAATGCCGGGAACATGTTCTTTACACGCCGGGCGTTAGAGATGGCTACTGATCAGCAGATCGCGACGTTCAAATCGCAACGTTTTGATAACATGCACAGGATAGCTGACGTTTGTTGTGGAGTAGGCGGGGACCTGATCAGTTTGGCAAAGCTTGATCAAACCGAGGTCGCAGGAATTGATTCGGACGAGCTTTCCGTTGCCTACGCGAATGCGAACTTGGAAGCACACGGTTTGGCGGCGGTGGCTTCGGTCGGACAGTTCGAATCTGCGGAGTTGAGTAATTTTGATGCCGTGCACATTGACCCGGAACGACGTGCGCCTGGAAAAGCAGTTCGCGGAGAAAAATTCTCGCCACCGTTGCCGGACATTTTAGGATTACCAGGTAGTGCTAACGCGCTGGCGATCAAAATCGCTCCGGCGACTCGTTGTCCCGAGCTGGATACTGAGCAGTTCGAATTGGAATGGATTGGCCATTCGCGAGAGTGCAAACAGCAAGTTATCTGGCTGGGTGATTTGGCGCGGGGGGCGGGGATGCGGACCGCGACGGTGTTGACGGCTGCTGGTTCGCATGGGTTTACCAGCGTCGGAGATGCCGAGCGGCAGGTTGCGACGAATGAAAAATTGTGCCGATATCTGTACGAGCCGCACAGTGTTGTGTTGGCTGCCGATTTAGTTGACGATTTGGCTCGTGAGCGAAGCCTCGTCCGGATTTCGACGGGCAACGTCTATCTGACGGGTGACGAATTGGTTAGCTCGCCATTACTGGCCGCATTCGAAATCATTGAAACGACAACTGGCGGCATCTCCAAGGTCGCCGACGTGCTCAAACGGCTTGATGTTGGGAAACTCGAAGTCAAAAAGCGTGGGTTGCCGGATCATATCGTTGATAACTACAAGCGGTTGAAGCTCAAGGGCAGTGAATCGGCCACGATTTTGCTGACCAGACGGGGCGATCAGCGACTTTCGGTAATTGCTCGGCGTGTTGTTGCTGCGAACGCCGATTGATTGCCAGCATGCTTGCAGTCGGATATTCACCAAGTTCGATTGCGAAGTTGTCTGCATTTTTTGTAGAGTCCGCCTCCGAATCTACAAAAAATATGCCAACCACCGATAAATCCTCCGCCCTTGTTTCCAGCGCTAGCCGTCCGTTGAACTTACGGATGCGTGCCGATGTTTCTGCGCGTCGGCAAAGCTATCAGGGACGCGACTATTGGGTTCTCAAAGATCCTATCTCCCTGAAGTACTTTCGATTTGAAGAAGAAGAGTACGCGATTTTGCAAATGTTGGATGGGACGCGGACTCCGGAGCAGATCAAGCTGGCGTTTGATTATCAGTTTGCTCCGCAGAAAATTTCGTTGCAGGAACTTTACCAGTTCATTGGCATGATGTTTCGAAATTGCCTGCTGGTGTCTGATGCGACGGGGCAAGGTGTCGAGCTGCAGAAACGCAGCAAAGAACGAACAACTCAGGAATTGAAGAGTACATTTACCAATGTGTTGGCAGTTCGGTTTCGAGGGTTCGATCCAGATGGGCTGCTAAACGTTATGGATGGCTTGTTCCGTTGGCTGTTCACCTGGCCGACGTTCTGTGCCGTCGTGATGTTGTGGATCGCGGCTGCGGGATTGTTGTTCACTCACTTCGAATTGTTCATGCAGAAACTGCCTGGCTTTCACGATTTCTTTGCCGCTCAAAACTGGGGTTGGCTGGCTCTCGTGCTGGCAACGACAAAAATCGTTCATGAGTTTGGGCATGGGATCGCCTGCAAACGGTATGGCGGTCAGTGTCATGAGATGGGCGTGATGTTTCTGGTGATGACGCCATGTCTGTATTGCAATGTTAGTGATTCCTGGACGTTGCCGAGTAAATGGAAGCGAGCGGCAATTGCAGCCGCTGGTATGTACGTCGAATTGATTCTGGCTGCGATAGCCGTGTTCGTTTGGTGGTTCAGCCAACCGGGCATTGTGAATCAATTGGCTTTGAACGTGATTTTCGTTTCGTCGGTGAGTACGATTCTGTTCAACGGGAACCCGTTGTTACGATATGACGGCTATTACATTTTTTCCGACATGTTGGAGATTCCTAACTTACGGCAAAAATCTACGTCGATCCTGCAAAGTCAACTTGCCAGTTGGACGATGGGAATTGAGTCTCGCCCCGACCCGTTCCTGCCAACCAGAAAGAAGTGGTTGTTTGCGCTGTACAGTGTCGCAGCGGTATTGTACCGCTGGTTTATCACGTTCTCAATTTTCTGGTTCCTGTATTCGCTATTGGAACCTTACGGCGTCAAGATTATTGGTCAGTTCATCGCGATGTTTGCGATTTGGGGTTTGATCGGAATGCCATTGATTCAGGCGTACCGTTTCTTTTCCGTTCCCGGGAGGTTTGGTTCTGTGAATCGAAGTCGAGTTGCTATTTCTTCGTTGGTACTGGCGTTTGCAGTTATCGGGATCTTGATGATTCCGATTCCACATTTTGTACGTTGTTCGTTTATCGTGCAGCCTCGCAACGCGAAGAACGTTTACGTCGATATGCCTGGCACGTTACAGGCGGTGTTGTCGCAACCTGGCCAGCAAGTGGTTGCCGGGCAGCCAATTGTGAAATTGGACAATCGAGAACTGGATCTGCAGATCACGAAACTGGAGGGTGACGTTCGGCTCGCGAAAACCCGGCTCGATACCTGGAAAAGCGCGTCGCTGCAGGATCGCACCGGCGAAGCTGCAGATGAAGCGGCCGTGGCGTTTGCTGAATTGAAATCGGCGCAGTCTGACTTGCAGCAACGTCAGCAGGATTTGGGAATGATGACCATCAAGTCACCGATTGCCGGCCAGTTGATACCACCCGCGTATACGTCGAAGTCCGAATCTGAGAATGGAGTGTTGCCCAGCTGGCATGGGTACCCGACGGACGCCAGGAACGTAGGCTGTTATCTGCAGCAAGGTACGTTGGTCGGTCGCTTGGTTCCGGATTGCGTGTCGTTGGAAGCGATGCTGACGATCGATCAAAACGATATTGAGTTTGTCCAAAGCGGGCAGGAAGTTGAGCTGTTCCCGTCTGCAACACCGGGTGTGACTCACGAAGCCCAGATAGATACGATTTCAACTACCAAGATGAAATCGGTCCCCAGGGCCTTGTCGAGCCGCTTCGGCGGTGCCTTGGTCGCAATACAATCGGCGGATGGGGAGGATATTCCTCAGAGCTCGACGTTCCAGGTATCGGTACCGTTTGAATGCCTGGACGAGCGGTTGGCGGACGGAACCACTGGCTTCGCCAAAGTCCGGGCTGGCTCGCAGACGGTCGGCCAGCGACTGATGCGACTGGCACAGAAGACTTTTCGATTCGACCTGTAATTCGTTCGCGGTCAACATGTTCCGATTATCCGGATTGTTGGTGCTGGGAATGTCTGTCTGAATCGATTGATTATCCGCGGGATTGGTGTATTCGCGGGCATTTCTCTTTATAATGAAGGTTCACATTTGCGCTCGCGGCGTTGCTGCGAGACGAACCTAATTCATTTCAACAATCGGATCACTCATGTCGAGACGTATCCTGTTTTCCTTATGCACGTTCGCGCTTCTTTTGCAGACCGTTGGCTGTCAGCAAGGTCCGGATGCGGACGGATCCAATTCGGATGAGAAGCAAGGCGCGGCGGAAACTCAAGCTTCTTCGCCTGATGAGACGAGTGTGTCGGCCAGTGGGTTCCAGCCTCTTTTTGACCAGGACTATGAACAGCATCAAATCTCCAGTCGCATGCGTCAGAATTTTCAATTGCTGAGAGGCAGTATTGATGGCGAGGAATTGCATAAGTTTGAATCGGCTGGTTTGGAAATGTATCAACCGAAAAACATGTCACCCTCTGATCGGTTTACTGGCTTTCGAGCTGTGAGTGAAGACAAGCAACGGTCGTTAGCGACGTTGTTGATTTTGACCAATCCGTTTTCGATGAGCAGAACCACGCAACAGATTGTTTCCAGTGCTGTTTACCAAGGTGGGAGCGCGATCATGTACTCGGAACGAATTAATATCGATGGGCGTGAGGGGGTGTTCTATTGCATCCGGGACGAAATTCAGGGGAAGAAGGTTGCGAAGTTCATAACGGCATTTGGCGATGATGAATTTTCGTGGATTGTTTCGACCGCGTTGACTGGCGAGCAGGAAGGTCAATTCGCTGAAGAGCTACTGCGTTCGATGTTGAACATCAAGATTGCTGAAACGCGTTTACCGCCCGGCGAAGACGTGGATTTTACGATCCAACCCAATCGGCTGGTTTTGACAGATGGGTTTGTTGACAAAGTCATCTTTACGCTGACGGGTGTATTTCCAGTGGAGTCGACGAAAGAGCCAATTTTTCAGGCCGGCCGTTCAATGGTAAAACTGCCTAACGACGAAGATTATCGACAGAAGCTCGCCAGAAGCCTGATCGTTCCCATTCCTGAATTCGAAGTTCACCGGGTTTCTTCAGAACGCGAAGTCACGATCGACAATTTGGGCGGTTACGAGTTCTTAGCCGTTGGTCGTGATCAACTGAGCGGTGAACCAATCATGATTTACACGGTTGTGTTGTTTGGCGCTGAGGAAACCTACGTGATGCATGGGTGGGTGGTATCGGAGTCAAGTGAGTACATCAACGATTTCCGCGCTCTGGCAAATTCGTTCAGGCGAAAAGATCAGGACGCTGAAATGGACCCAGTAGAGAACATGGATCCAGTAGAGAATCAGGATCCAG
>CAZXLW010000046.1:34207-41767 GCA_964641465.1 uncultured Pirellulaceae bacterium
GGATCCAGTAGAGAATCAGGATCCAGCAGCGAACTTGGATCCAGCAGAGAATCAGTCGGGCACGGATGCAGACGAGAATGATTCGATTGATCAATCAGAGAATGACTAAGACGAAGGCAACAATATGAAAAATCAGCTCAACGCATCAAGTCTATTTCAATTCTCTGCTTGCGTCGCGCTCTTGGTGCTGTTGTCAGCGTCGGTCGCGAACGCGCAAAGCGATCCAGTCCCTTACCCGGCAGATGAACTCGATACATTTCAGGGTTGTTCATTGGGAATTCGCCTGGAGCTTGAGGATGAACAGTTGATTGTGAGCAATGTGTATGAGCATGTTGTTGAATCTTCGCCGTTCGAGAAGCATGACCGGATATTGAAGATTGGCGATCTTAGCTTTCCTGGTTCGGCTTTGACAGAACTTGGAGAGCTGTTGGATAAAACCGAACCGGATACCAACATGGCGGTTTCCGTGCAACGCGGAGAAGAGCGGCTGCGGCTCAATGTCGAGACTTTTCGCAAAGAGTTTGTCGACATCCAGGCAATCTATCGCCGTCTGAGAAACAATCGAATCATCGAGAAGCACCTCAAAGAAACAGGCCGCGAAGAATTGATGGACGAAATGGCTGACCGGATGGCAGATTCCGTTCGCAAGAGTGAGACGCCTCGTGAAGCAGCGGAAGCGCTCAATCGAATTCTTGATGAGATCAACGTTTCGCACACGGCGATCATTCCGGCGAGCGCTGGTTTGGCGTTTTCGAATCGGGCAAAAGGTTCGATCGGGTTGGTTCTGCAAAGGCACAATATCAACGGTCGAGTTGGTTATTTTATCGTGGATAAGAAACCTGGAAGCCCGTCTTACTTTTCGGCATTGAAGCTTGGTGACGAAATTTTGACGATCAATAATGTTCCGATCGCTCAGTCGCGACGGCTTGATCTATCTGGACATGAAGCTCGCCATAAGCTGTTTTCCATCGATTCGGATATCGACGAAGAAGTATCGCTTGGTTTTGCCCGTACTCCGTTCGATGATCCTGAACTCGTCACATTGGTCACCGGGAAGGACCCGAGTACTGTGAATGCGATGCTGGCGAGCAAAAAGATTCTCGAAAGCGATAAATCGAACATCGGTTATCTGAGATTCTGGAACCTGATGTCGATGGGGATTAGTACTCAGTTCTCAAAGATTCTGGGTGAGGAGTTTTCGAATTGCGATGGTTTGATTATGGACCTGCGCGGTCGAGGAGGAATCGTTCCGGCAGTAACGTCTCTGAATCAAACGGTTGCAAAATTGGACAAGCCGGTTGTAGTCGTTATTGATGGATTGACGCGAAGCGCGAAGGAGATGCTGGCGTATCTACTGAAAAAACACGATCACGTACTGGTCGTTGGTATGAAGACCGCGGGTGCGGTTACAGGTGCCACCATCGCGAACTTGCCGTCTGGGAACTCGTTGATGTTTCCGGTCGCATCGGCTGATTCGCTCAAGCAGTTCGTCGACGGTGCGATTATTGAAGGCATTGGTGTCGAACCGGATGAGGAAGTGAATTACTTTGTGCCTTACTCTGCCGGCGAAGATCGAATCCTTAAAGTTGCTTTGCAACGGGTTACCGAAATGGCAAAGTCTTCAAATCAAAGCGGAACGCAGCAGGTACTCACACCGACCTTGGGCGAAAAGTAAGCAACTAACGAGCGATCGAGCCCGGTAGTCATCGGGCTTTCTTCGTCAACGCTTTCCCAGCTGGTGTCTGCTTACTTGTTCGTTTGTTTGCGATCGAGGACGACTCCCGTGAAAAGCCAACCATCGTCAGTCGATTCCATTACCCAGCCAGACGGTCCAAGGTAAGGGGCGACGTGCAATTCGAAGTCGGGAGGCAGTTTCGAAGCGTCAATCTTTCGATTCCTTTTTGCCGGATCGTCTTTGTTGGCCTCAGACAGGTGGTTGATCAATCGAGCCAGAATAGTACCGCTGGCTGCCATCTTGCCAGTGCGCATCAATTCATAGTTCGGACGAACGACGCGATCGAGTCGTGAGAACTGACGGAAGCTGATCCTGGTGCCGTCGGTGATTTTTTCCAACGACTTGGCGATTCGCTGGTAGTCATTGGCATCGGCGATTGCTGTCGTCGACTGGGCATGCAAAATAACCTTCAGGTAATCCAAGTTATTGGCAACAAAAAGGTAATCGCCAGCGGCTGCACAAAACCTGTTCTCAAAAAGACTGAATGACTGTTCTTCAAATTGTTCATCTGCGTCTTCGAACGGGTCGCGAAACCCGCCGTCCAATTCTTCTTCGCCAATGGACTCGTCAATTTTAACAATCGTATTACCTTGGTACTGAAACAGTTCGTGCTGGTGCGGCCACGATTTTTTGATGTTGTTGATCACATAGTCAGGATTGCCCTTCAATCGAATCGCAATCACGATCCGTTCGCTATCACTTTGGATAGGCATTTCCGAATCGGAAATGACCATGATCTCGTTGTCGAAATTGTCAACCACCTTCGTGATGTCAACTTGCATCTCCTGACGCAGGTCATTGAGGGTGTCGTTGAAGACGCCTTCTTTTCGCACGAACGTGTCGATGGCATGTCCCACGTTCTTGAGAGCAGCTTGCATATTCCAGGAAGCACCAAAGTAACCGGATGCTTTGTCAGAGATGAATGCTGGTGGTGTCAGCAGTGTCTGTCTGGGGTTTTTGAAATCCAGCATGCCGAATACACGTTTCTGTTTTATATTCATGGCAGCCTCGACTGGCTTGAACACAAATGTGCGGTGCAGCAATTCATGATCCTCGGTGGCGAAGGCAATGTATCCACCAACGCCTTTGAATCCATCGAAACCGATCAGCTGCAGGATGCGAGCCCAGTCATCATTGTTCTTTTGTTTGAATTTTTGCCGTTCGCTGGCAACTGCTTGAGCCAACTGGATGTATCCAAACGGATTTACATACCAGGAAACGTCTGGTTTGATTCCCTGTAGCTTGATTTTGTTCATCACGTTTTGAAACGCAGGATGCGTTGCCAGGGTCTGGTCTTTCTTGACACTGTCAATGTTGACCAGCTTGCGGAGTATCTTGCGGAAAATAGCTTCGTTATCCGAAGACAGCAACCAACCACCGGTGATCGTATGGTAAGCGTAACGGGGTTTCTTGATTCGAATCTTATTCGGGAACTTCCATTTGGAGACTTGGGCGTCCACTGAAACGTTAAATTTTTCTTTGGTTGCACCGCGTTCAATAAGCTCCTTCGATAACTTGGTCATCAGGCCTTTTGCTTCGTCGAGATTGCCTGAGACGTCTACCAGCAGTACCAGTCCGTGCGAATCTGGTGCGACCCTGCCGGCTGGTTGTTGGTTGGGCAGAACGCCGGCGATACAGATTTCACCAGACCGAACGCCTTGAATGTCTTTAACCTTTAAGCCAAAGCGGGCGTTTTTGTCATTCAACCAATTTTGGAGCTGACCTTTCAAGCTATCCACGAATGGAGCCAGTTCTTTGCTCTGAGTCAATTTGCCGAGTTGTGTTTTGAGGAATTTCTCGTCCAAGCGAGTCGCGTTTGGGATGGAGAACCAGGCTTTGGTTTTGGAAGGCAATAACTCCTGACTTGTTTTTGCTGCAGATGCATTAAGAACCGGTTCATCTTTCGCGGAAACGGAAACTCCAGCGGAAGTAGAATTCGATTCTGTTGTTGCTGCGGCAAAGGTTCGAGAAACGCCAATGGTTCCCAGCAGCAGCGCCAGAAGCGTGGCAAGCCCGACGAAAACTCTAGCCTTTCGCTGAGAGAGTTGGATTGCAGCGAATCCGTTATTCAGTTTTTCGATTCGTTTGCGGACTGTCGATTTGCGAGCCATACCCAGGCTGGTGGCGGGGATTGTTGCCTTGACCCGCAAGGCGAGTAGAGCCAGTGTTTGACAGTATTGCTCTAAATTGTTGAAGTGGCCTGAAACTCTTGCATCAACGACGCCGTCACAAGAGTCAACATGCGCCAATCGGCTACGCCAGACGAGCGGATGAAACCAGAGCAGTACAGTGAATCCATGCCAAACTGCATTCCATTGCAGATCGTTGCGTTCCAAGTGAGCACACTCGTGAGCGATCATTGAAGCCATGTCTGCATCGCCTGGCCTGTCAATGATCGAAGTTGGAAGCAAGATGACTGGGTTTGCCAGACCAGCAAGACATGGCGTTTCGACTCTTGGCGATCCTGCCACTTGGGGGACAGTGCGTAACTGCATTCCGTCCACGATATCCTGAGTCAGTTGAATCAGCTTGGTCGGAACAGGTACCGATTCGCGTCGAATGCACCGCAGGAGATACCAGCCGATTGCGATTCTCGCCAGTACGAATGCACAGCCAGCAATCCATGCGATCGTTAAAATCCTGGCTAAAGAAAACCAACCTGATAACCAACCAGTTCCCGGCTCTACCGAACGTGCAGGAACGTTGTCCGGAGTTGGGCGGGTTGTCAACGCGGGAGCCATCTGCGGTCTGGCTGAAACGAAATTGTGTTTCGATTGAATCCTGGTTCGTGCCAGACCGGTTCGCTTGCTTTTGATACTTCCTGGTTGAATCGATTGTTGGTTGTTAGCGTTTGACGTTTGCGGCTCGGGCGTGACCGGTTGGCGATTGTCTTCTGTTGGTAAGGTCCGAATTGTATTGCTGGACTGGTTGGTTGTTTCGCTACTGTTCGCTGAATTCGTGCCGGTCGGCAAATTCGCAATCATATTTACCGCATCAACGTTGTCGTTGGCTCCTGGCAGAATATCCAACGACACCAATGGTGGTAGAGTCGCCAGAACCAGTAATAGTAACATTCCGACAGAGGTTGTTCTCCACATCAGCCGACGCCACACAGGTCGGTTTTCACCGACCCAGGTATGAAACACCCAAGCCAGCCCTAGTAGGATTGTCAGCTTGAGCAACAAGACCAATACGATGAGTAGAGGTTGTGTTTCGCAGACGATGCCTGCCAAGTCGTTCAAGCGAGTGGCTATAGAATTCCAGGAGTTGTTCATGATTTGCTCCGTTTGTTTTTTTTCGCAGCTTTTTTCGTCAACTGTGTTTTCTTACCGGATTCGCCGGCTGCAACTTTCTGAAGTTCAATGAGGTCTTGCTCGGACAATTTTTCAGAACGGATCAATGACATGATCAGTTCCTGCATGGAACCCTCGCAATAAGTTTCGATCATGTTGTTCAAAGTAGATTTGAACGCAGATTGTTTTCGCGTGACTGCCTTGTAGTAAAATGCCTTGCCGACTTTACGTCTGGTAACATGTCCCTTTTCAAGCAGGATTGTCAGATAAGACCGCAGTGCGGCATTCTTAATGTCTTCTGGAAACAGTTCCTGTATTTCGGTGGGCTTCATTTCACCTTGCGCCCAAAGCAGACGCATGACGTTCAGCTCCCCGGGTGTGAATTTTGACATGGATGGCTCCGCATAACTAGAAGTGCAGATAATACTGCACTTATTCGGCCCGTGTCAAGTTTTTGTGCAGGTTTTTCTGCACATTGTCGTAAGTGCTTGACCTGAAAGTGTTTGAACGTCCATGTCAAACATTTTGTAAGTTTGATTTAGGACAGGGGAGATATTGCTGTTTGTCGAAACAGCCCTCGGTGATCGCTGCTTTCAAACGCCAAGTAGATTTGAGCAGGTTTGAAACCGGAAAAGCAAGAACCGGGAAAGAAAAGATACCGTCAAAAACTCGCAGTCAAGCGACGACCCTTTCGTCATGACTTTATAACGAGACGATTCACGTTTGATGCTACGCTTGTTCGGTTAGGACCCCGAAAACCCCATAAGCCCGTGACAAAAGATCTTTGATTTCGTCTGGTTTGATTGTTCGGCTCGGGGTGAAGAAAAATAGCGTGTCGCCGGATGCTTCTAAAGCGATACCTTGCTGAGCCTCGAAATATTCCAGCATCGGAGGTTTTAAAAAGCTGCGAATTGCTTCTTCGTTTTCACCTTTGAGCACAAACATCTTGGAGAACGTAGGGTTCGAATCAAAATCAATATCCTGGAATCCCATCTTGTTGCCAATTCGAGACAAAAAGCCCTCCGGGTGAATCGTCAAGCTGGGAATATTCAACTGTGATGATTTTAAAGAAGCGATTGTTTGGGTGTGAGTACGAGAATTTTTTCCTGCTCCGGTCGTGAACCGATAATCAAAAATCAGCAGAGTCACATCCCCGCTATCCCCTTCGATCAAATTATTGATGCGTCGGCGTCGGCCTCGGTTGAATAACTTGAATTGGTTGTGCCGCTGGGCAACTGAATCGTCTGGCTGCTGAGTGAACTTTAGTCCCATCGCTTCGGCTTCCTTTTCGAATCCTTCGATTCGCTTCTTGTGGGCGACATGGGCCCAATACATCAACGCGCCGGCAAAAGCGAAGAAGGCAAGAATAACCGCGATGCCTAACAACATTTCCATCATTGCTCCAAAGTTTAATTCCAGCATCCATTCAAAGGTTCTGCGGATATTCTATGAAACGGTCAGGGGTGTCAAGTCCGCGCAACCGTTCGAATCGTCAACCACCAACCAGAAGCGTCCAGCAGTTTAACGACTAGCCGGAAGGAGTTCGGAGCAAGTTGGCACCCCAGGCGTTTCACATAAACGCACCGGCCAAAGCAGCTGTTCGTTGTCTTGTTGCACTGGAAGCGAACTAAAGCGACCTTTGGCCACTGTCGTCGTCTCACTCCCGCTAAACGGAATAATCGGAATCCTCTGCGCCGAGCCATCCAGCGTCAGTAGTTTGCTATTTCAATGTGGGGGACGACTACTTTCGATGACCTAACCTTTCGCGATGGACACCTTGGCGAAGCCCCCACATTCAGCGCATGCGATATCCGAAAATCATCTACTTGATGATGGTCTCGATCTGCGCGCGCAACGCGTTTGGCTCATTCTCAAAGTGGTATCTGCGACGTGGGCCTTCTTCATGGTCTTCCTCTATCTGCGAGATTATGTTCCGGCGGCACGTTTTTGTTTCTCGCATCTTTGTATTGGCACATTGGTCCAAATTTACCACCGTAGGTCGCGAAAATATTGCCAGCTGATGAATGCTTATATGGTTTCGTCAGCCACTGGTCTTTTCCTGGTGGCGACGTCCCATATAGATTTGGAACCGGCAATCTATTTCTTCCCAATTGCAATTACTATTGCGTCGCAATTGTTTGGTATCAGGCAATCGACATATTGGTTTTTCGGCACGTTGGTTCATTTCACAATCTACTACACGACTGTTTATGGGGTGTCGGCAACCTTTAACGAACGCCTGGAGGGTTTTCTACTGTCTCTTGGTATAGCTTTTTGCGTCTACTTTTGTGGCCAACAGGCTGAGGCGCACTACCGAAGGAAAACCCAATCCTTAATCGATCTAAGTGAGTCGCTTCGAAAAAAAGGCAAGGTGCTGCACAAGCTGGCAACAACGGACTCGCTCACCAGTCTCACGAATCGCTTCCAGTTTCAAAACGTGTTGGCAGACGAGATTCAGTCTGTCGCTGACGACAAGCTATTGCTGTTTCTGATTGATATGGACGGCTTCAAAGAAGTCAACGATTCCATGGG
>CAZXLW010000047.1:0-32833 GCA_964641465.1 uncultured Pirellulaceae bacterium
AAACGGTCGATTCTCATTTTCGGCCGCAACTCGTCAGATTGTAATCGGTACGAGTGGAAGATGATCACCGTAGCGAATTTTCGAGCCAAAACGATTGATTTTTCTTGCAATCGAGCGATTCCAGCGAGCTAAACCCAGCAAGATCAATTGGATAGGTCAGATGAAGCCCACACGTGATCATCTCCAAGATTTGAACAATTCTTTAGACCCGCTTCGCCAATAATTGATCAGGCGAACGACAGGAACGAAACGTTTGGGCTGAGGGCAGAATTCCGTACGGGTTATCTGGGAAGATGGTACCTGGGAAACACTCTATGATCGAAGGATAGACCGAACGAGCTAGACGCGAAAAAATTGAATCGCAGGCCGTCGATTAACGCGTGAAGTATTTTCGCGTCGAATTTGGGGTCACAAAGTGAACATACGTCTGCTCGAGCTGTTCCAGCTCACCGGCCAACCAGTTCTCCAAATCCAACTTGCCGCCAGTATCCGAGATCCGAGTCGCCTTGGATTGCGATTCGTCTGCTGTTTTACCGAACTCTTCTTCTGGATTCTGGCTCATTTTATTATTCATGTCGAAAGGTAGACGACGTTACTCCCTCTCCCTGTACTCGCAAAACAAATGCCAAGCATCAAAAATGCAGAAAAACACAGCATCATTACGAGTTTCCCCGTACTTTTGTTCGCGAACGGTGATTAATCTCGGCCCAAATCCACATCCGGTGTTTCAAAATCGCGACACTGTTCGTAATTGATGACACGTTCGGAGCGCTTTGGTTCGCTTGGTTCGCGTTCGTTGCTCTGGTTCGCTTTTCACCTAAACAGGTATTCGCCGTCTCCCACTTATATATTGGCTGCGCGAATATGAATTCCAACCGTCGAAACCGGTTTCAATCCAAAATCACGCGTGCGGTTTAGTCATTCGCATCGGATCCAATGCTTCTTTGAGAACTTCTTCCGAGCAAATGTTTTGCTCGGTACAAATTTCTCGAATCGTCTTCCCAGTCTGGAACGCTTCCTTAGCCAACTTGGACGCCTTTTCATATCCGATATAAGGATTCAAGCTCGTGATCATGGACAAGCTCTTTTCCACAAACGACTCGCAAACCTCTACGTTGGGTTGAATCTCGTTTGCACAAAATTCGACGAATGCGTCCGTGCCTTTGGCCAACAACCGAATGCTCTCAAGTGTTGTGTGGCCCATCACTGGCATCATGATATTCAATTGAAACTGCCCACCGGCGGCACCGCTGATCGTGATCGTTTGATCATTGCCAATCACCCGCGCCGTCAACTGCATCATGCTTTCGCACATCACCGGGTTAACTTTACCCGGCATGATAGAACTTCCCGGTTGCCGGCTAGGCAATGCAATTTCATAGAAGCCACAACGCGGGCCAGAACCCAACCAACGGATGTTGTTGGCAACATTGAACAAAGTAGAAGCAATCGTTTTTAAATGGCTGTGGCATGAAACCAACCCATCGCGCTGCGCGTTAGCCTCAAAATGATTGACGGCTTCAATGAACGGGATGTCCGTTTGCTCTGCGAGCACAGCTGCGACACGTTTACCGAACTCCGGATGAGTATTGATCCCTGAACCGACCGCCGTTCCGCCGACTGGCAATTCAAGCACGGATTGCAGTGCTGATTCGGCACGTGTGATCGAAAGTTCCATTTGCCGCGCGAACGCTCCAAATTCCTGCCCGAGAGTCAATGGAGTCGCATCCATCAAGTGCGTCCGGCCGATCTTAATGATCTGCTCCCAGTCCTTGGACTGCTTGGTCAACACTTTGGCAAATTTCTGCAACGCTGGCACCAACTCGTTACGAATCTCGTAGGCAACGGCCACGTGAATCGCAGTAGGAAACGTATCGTTAGTACTTTGCCCCATATTCACGTGATCGTTCGGATGGATTGGCTTCTCGGCATCGAATCGGTCGCCGCCCGAATGTTCAATTGCTCGATTGGCGATCACTTCATTGACATTCATATTGCTCGACGTTCCCGATCCAGTCTGGAACACGTCGATCGGGAACTCAGCATCGAGCTTGCCTGCAATGACGTCCTGGGTTGCGGCGATCAAGGCTTCGACCTGGGAATCGTTAAGAGGGTTCTTACCAGTTCCCGTGAGCTTACCCAGATCGCGATTGGCAATCGCACACGCATGCTTTACTCGTCCCATTGCATGAATCATTTCTGCGGGGATTGTCCAACCGGAAATCGGGAAGTTCTCAACTGCCCGTTGAGTTTGTGCACCGTAATACGCCTCAGCGGGGACATGTACGTCGCCCATCGAATCACGTTCTGTTCGCATGGCATCCTTGGAAAGAGTTTCGGTCGAGGTCATGGGAGCCTTTTCAATTTCTTGCTGATGTTTGATTGGATCTTGCAGTCCGCAGTTGGAACGCTTACGACTGACGATTGTCACTTATCGAATTATAGCCCCGTCGACCCCATAAATCACAGGCCCAACCGACCATGGATTATCAAGCGATCCGCAAAGAATACGAAGATCAAGGCATCGACGAGCAGCAATTACTTGAATGCCCCCTGCAACAACTAGAGGCTTGGTTAGTCCTCGCGACTGAACGATCGCCCGGAAAGTGGTTTGAAACCAACGCCATGACATTGGCAACTTCCGACGGCGAAGGCCATGTTTCCTCGCGAATTGTTTTACTCAAAGGGATCACTGAAGAAGGCATCCGCTTCTTCACCAACTACGATTCTGCCAAGGGCAGACAACTGGCCCAAAACCCGCGTTGCTCCATCGTCTTGAATTGGCCGCACATGGGGCGTCAAGTTCGCATGGCTGGCGATGCCGAGAGAACTTCGCGAGAAACGTCGGAACAGTATTTTCACTCGCGTCCGCGTGACTCACAAATTGGTGCCGCGATTTCAAATCAATCGCAGACGCTGGAATCACGTGAAGAGCTCCAGCAACGATTCGCAACGCTGCGAAACGACCTGGAGGGACAAACCATTCCTTTGCCGGAGAACTGGGGCGGATTCCTGATCAGACCCGTAGAATTTGAGTTTTGGCAAGGACGCAGTAACCGATTGCATGACAGGATCGTCTATTCGACGCAAACTGGACAACCGGCAAAGTGGCGCAAATCTCGCTTAGCCCCCTGAACTGTCTCGCCTGCACGACTTGACTGGCCCGCAGCTTGGGATTCATTGCGTGGCCAGAGTTAAGAAAATGCCTGAATTTCATTTGATGTCAAAAATCTTTTGACGATAATCGTTGTGTTTCTCCGTAAAACACAATGCTTTAAAAAAGGTCAAAAAATGAAATCCTGTAATCTCGTTTTGGTTGCAATTCTTGCAATCGCATGTAACTCAACTTTGTCTGCGCAAGACGAAGGTCGTACGTTCTTTGTCAAAGTAACTAAGTCTGAGCAGTTGGCTGGTCAGATGATCGAAGTCTCTGAATTGAAAATGAACACCGACTTCGGCGACGTGACAATTCCAATCGACAAGATCGAAGCTGTCAAAATGAATGCCGGTGGCGATGGTTCTGCTGTACTTGCGTTCAGCAATGGCGACATGATCACTGGTACACTTGATCTCAGTGAGTTGCACCTCAAAACAACCTGGGGCAAGGCACACATCAGTGCTGCAGCAATCGACTCGTTTTCAACCAGTCAATACGGTCGCTTCTTCACTGACTCAAGCGGTACTGGCTGGCGTTACTCAAGAGGCTCAGCGCCAACGAATTCGCGTTCGAACCTGTCGCCTGCGATGCCAATTACGAATCAGCGATTCCAACAAAATCGGTAACGTTACTTGGCAAAAGCTCTCGAGCTGACCAGCGTGAATATACGGGGATAAGTAAATGGTATCGTTTAAAAACAGTGTGATGAGCATTGCATTGATTTTTGCGATACCAATTTGCGTCTATTGTCAGGACGAGCTTTCGTTGGAAATTTCCGACTCACCGGATGTTTCCGAATCATTTTCTGAAGACGCGCTTTCCGATGGATCACTTGAAGACGCGATTCAGGTGCAAGTGGATGACACTTCTGCACCAATCCCGGAACCTGCGTTGGAACCACGCCGAAGAAGACAGCGTGCGTCCAATAGCGTTCGCCTGAAGTCACTGGTGACTGACCCGATGGCGGCCCGGTTCATGCAGGGGCAGGGCATCGTTGTTCGTGTCCCAACTCCCAACCGTTCCGTCAAGTCACTGCTGCTGTTTAAATCAAAGTCGTTTAAGCCTCAGACATTGAAAATCAGGAGCAACACTCAATTGCGCGGTAGCGAGTTAATTGTACCGGTACATCGCTCAGTCATTGATCGGCTCTCATACCAGCCAATCAGGATCGGGATCTACCAGTCCAATGTTTCAGTGATTCGCCTGGTTCCGACGAACCGAATCATGCCGGGGCTGGATTCGGTAGCTACGGTGCGACGCCGGGCGATCAACGAAAAATACTATTTGCGACTAAAACCGGACAACGGAGTAGCCGTTGACTTTGCGGGCTATAGCCGTTTTCGTATTACCAACGACATCTTGGACGTCGAATTACCCTTTTCTCAAATCGAAGCGATTTTTTTCGACCTGGAAGAACCTGGGACCGCTAACATAACGCTTCGTAACGGAAATAGTATTTCCGGAAAACACAATTGGCCTGACATCATTGAGTTCGCAACGCCTTGGGGCGACGAAAAAATTGAATCGAACAGAATCGTCTCATTAACCCGTGACGTTTCAATAGACGTGGTTCCCAGCGGTGTAGAAAATCCCAAGTGGGTGCTACAAAGACAAAGATAACAAACAAAAATTATTTCGCGACTGAATGTTGCGTTTCAATGAATGGAGGAAGTTCCCAAATGAAATATTCGCTCTTGGTACTGGTCAGTTGTATTCTGACCCTTGTTTCGTCAGTGCCGGCCCAACAGGATGTAGTTGACCAGAACTCACGATTTGTGATGACTCTGAACGACGCTCTTATATCCAATTTAAAATCATTGGGCACACTCCCTTCGAATCTACCGGCACAAGCTGTCGGGAAGATCGCTGCGGTCCACATGCAATTCTCTGGCGCTTCGACAGAACCAGCGACTCCTGTTAGTGCTGAAGTTTCGGTCGTCGGGAATGCCTGCCGAATCAGTCTTACAGATGACCTGATCGAAATGGCACGACAGAAGCCGATTCGAGTCGACTTGCCTGACGACAGTCAGTTCGCCAGCGTATTCCTCGACTACGCTCAATCGTCATCATCATCATCCTCACCGAACCTTGGACTGGGCAGCACGACACAAGATATGGCTCCCAGCGACGAACCAATGGATCGAGCAGCCGTCCCGATGCAGCACTTTGTTAAGCTCTCCAGCCGAAACAAAACAATGGCTGGCATTCTGGAACTTTCCGATTCGATGAAGTTCGACACGAAGTTCGGTGAAGTGGACATTGCGTTGGCCCAGATTTCTGGAATTCGATTCCACATTGACGGCGAAGATGGAGCAATTGTTGTGCTCAGCAACGGGGACAGCATCACCGGCGTGCCACGCAGCAACTCGTTCGTTCTGAACACAGATTGGGGACGTGCCGAGTTTGACCCTGTATACGTAGAATCGATCACGACAAATTCTCGAGCGAGATTCGAACAAACAAACGATGCTTCGTTTGGTCCTCGCTGGGAACTAAAGGGTCGGTAATGAAGTCGGCAATTTGAGAATCACCAAGCCTGCATGCAACATGCAGGCTTTTTTCATGCGCAGAATCGAGAATCGGATAGGCATCGCTTCCTGGCAGCGTTTTCGCAACATTTAGCGGGGCGGACGGTCCTAGCGGCACATCAAACTTGAATTGACGGGTGCCATGTTTACGCGAGCGATCGTGATTATGTGTACCGTACGGACCAAGCATGCTCACGCCGCGTTGACCATTGCCTCATCTCTAGCGTAAGCATGCCATTGCTGGGAGTTGGCTTGTTATTGGAAAAGGCGTTGGAAAGGAATTGGAAAGGCGTGAACATGGCATGGCATGGCACCCAAAAACCATTCAATTCAGTTTTTACGGACCGTTAGTCAGTATCAAACCGTTATCGGGGCCGCGGGGACGGGAAAATGCTGACAAAGTGCTTCGACTTCGGAACGAACGGAGTCCAAAACCGATTTGTCTTCCGGTGATTGGATGACTTTAACCATCCAGCCCGCAATCTCGCTCATTTGATCGGGCCCCATTCCTCGCGTCGTCAACGCAGGGGTACCAACACGAATACCGCTGGGATCCATCGGCTTTCGTTTATCGAACGGGATCATATTCTTGTTGACCGTGATGCCACAACTATCCAGCGCCTCTTCAGCGATCTTGCCAGTCGATCCAACGGACGTAACGTCGATCAGACACAAATGATTGTCCGTCCCGCCGCTGACCAATGTTAAACCTTGTTTCAGCAATCCGTTGGCCAAAGCTTTTGCATTGTCAACGACTGCCTGGGCATACGTTTTGAACTCCGGCTTGAGAGCTTCGCCAAAGCAAACGGCCTTGCCGGCAATCACATGCATCAACGGTCCGCCCTGCATTCCAGGAAACACGCTGCGGTTGATATCTTTGGCAGCCGATTTTTTGCACAGAATCAAACCGCCCCGTGGTCCGCGTAGAGTCTTGTGAACTGTCGTTGTCACAAAGTCCGCGACATCGACAGGATTGTCGTGCACACCGCCCGCAACCAACCCGGCATAGTGCGCCATGTCGACCATCAGCAGAGCTCCAACCTCGTCGGCAATTTCTTTGAATCGCCCGTGAGGAATCTCGCGCGGGTAGGCGCTGGCTCCGGCAACGATCAGTTTGGGCTTATGTTCACGTGCAGCGCTCGCGAGTTGGTCAAAGTCAATCCGATTCTCTTTTTCGTCGACGCCGTAATGCACAAAGTTATAAAGCTGACCGGAAAGATTCAATTTCATGCCATGCGTCAAGTGACCGCCATGGGCCAGGTCAAATCCGAGCACGGTATCACCCGGCTTCAGGCAAGTCATATAAACCGCCTGATTTGCCTGCGACCCGGAGTGCGGCTGCACGTTCGCGAACTCCGCGCCGAACAATTTGGTCACTCGATCCCGCGCCAAATCTTCGACAACATCAACGAATTGACAGCCACCGTAGTACCTGCGGCCCGGATAGCCTTCCGCGTACTTATTCGTCAGTACACTGCCAACTGCTTCCATCACCGCCGGGCTGGTGTAATTCTCGCTGGCAATCATTTCCAGTCCATTGTGCTGGCGTTTGGCTTCGTCACAAATCGAGGCGAATACTTCAGGATCGTGAGTTGAAAGAAGATTCATGGTCTTTTCTGCAAAACAGGGATTTGATTTTTGCCCCATATTAGGAGCGTGCGGTACTGCGAAGAACTCGCCAATTAAAATAAAAACATGCGTTTTTTCCAGTCCAAAACACATATCCCGGCGCGATCTATACGTTAATTCGGTCGAAGCCCCGTGATCGGATCAAATTTGTTTTGAATTCTCAATTATTGAAATACAATGACGGCTTGGGATTTCGGGGCAACAGCTAATGACGTGGCAAGATAGTTCAAAGCGAAAACGCGATCGTAAGATCAAACGGTTGGTGACGACACCAGTCGATGCCGTTCTCAGCGTCTGGCAAAACATTCGTGAGCTTTTTGATCTGGTGATGTCTATCACCGGTCTGCGGCACCGCCAACCGCGACGCTACAACCGGGACTTTGAGAAAGCTGGCAAGGAAGTTCCACGCGTCGATGACATTGACTCGGGCTCTCTGAAAGCTCTGAAACAAGCCACCAAGACGCGTGAGCAGGAAATCATCCAGCAAGTCAAGTTCGAACGAAAAACGTTGCGACGCAAAACCGCTGACGCCGAAGAGTTGCGGCAGTCGATGCAGGATGATAACCAAAGTGTCAGCCGGGGCGATTCGATCAGCCACCTGGCTCGCATGAACGAACAAGCCCGGAAGAAAAAAGCGAGCGAGAAGAAAGATCAAGCGATAGCACCGGCGGCTGAAGCAAAGACCGCGGAATCACAAGCAGAGGCTTCTGAGACGCAAGGCTAAGTCTCAAAGCTTCATTGTTCGACGCGTTTGACCTTCACGCTTATCGTTCCCTCGTTGTCTTGCAGCCGACCAGGAAACTCGTTGATTCGAAAGCACAATGTTCCCTCGCCTGGGCACTTGTAAACTTGAGACGTTGGCTGAGCGTCCAGGAGATGTTCAATCTCATTGTCGGCACCCAACACACCGACCATCAAACTTCCCAGCGGCTGCCCTCGATAATACTCGATTGTGATTCCGTTGGATTCGCAAGGCCACGGCTCCCCATCTTCTCGGCCAACAACAAACCGGCCATCTGATTGGAACGCAAACCGTTCACCTGACTGGACCTTCAGCGACGTTTTCTGCCAGCCGCGTAGAGTGTTGATTTCAAATTGGCCGGCCTCTTCCTCTGCCGCCGTTGCGGCCGACGCGTTTCCCACGACACAACCGGCAACGTCATAACCAAAGTCGATTTCATGCACAAACAACCGCCAATCTCGCGCCAGCGATTTTCGATTCGCACCAAGCGAGCGTATGAATTTGGCGTTGAAATTGCCTGGGGGTAGGTTTGCAAACCGTTTCAAATCGGCGAACGCCTTCTTTGATTGAGGATGCGTGGAAAGAAATTCACAAGCCGCCCAACTCCAGGCATACCCTTTCACCGACCGAAACGCGTTTGCCGGTAGATCAAAGACTTGTTCCAGCTCCAGGAACTCACCGTCACGACACTCCTGCTTGATGATCTTGATGCGGCCCCAATAGGCAGCTTGCCGCCGAGCGGTCAGGCGGAAATTCATTTTCAAAGTTCCTTGTTGCCATGAATGCAGCCCCAGCAACTCCGCCATCCCTTCGGAATACCAGGGAGCACCAACTCCATCCAGAAACCATTGCATGAACGCATGCGTCCCTTCGTGCAGCAGCAAGTGCCGCGTGTAATAATCGCCCGGCTGCAGGTAGATCCACATCTCATGACCGAGTTGATACCCGGTTGGAAATTCTGGCAGCGAATCCGGGAACAGGCCAGCATCAACAAACCGCTCCCGATCAGCAATGACCATTCCTCGCATTCTCCATTTGGCGGCTTTTCGAACATCAATGCCGAAGTACTCACACCAATGCGGCACCGCGGCATCAAACACCTGATTCAGATCATCGACCTGTTCCTCGCCATTGATATCAGTCATCAGCCACAAATGGTCGCTTACCTCGCTTCGTATGTTATGGGCTTCCAGACGACCGTTTTCGATTGCCAGTGGAGCCCGTTGACGCGGGTTGATTTTCTGCATTGCCGCCAAATCTTGAGCGGTCTGGGCTGCCAGCGGGCCGGCGGTCAGTAAACTGATGCTTACAATCACGAACATCCAGCGAGCAACAACTCGAAAAGGATCACAAAAATGATTCGAACTAAACACGTTCCCTCGATATGATTGATGGCATGAACGATTCATCTTCCTGGCTGCACCGCCGGTACATTCAGTCTAGCGCCCAAATTGTAAACCGACTTGTCAGCGTTTGTTTATTGGCTGCTTTCAGCGGTTCCATTTTTACGTCCAGTGGTTGCCTGTCGACTTCAGAAAACGAAGTCGTCGTCTATTGTGCATTAGACCGCGAATTCAGTGAGACGATTCTAAAAGAATTTGAGACAGCTTCGAATATCAAAGTATTGCCCAAGTTCGACCAGGAATCCAACAAGACAGTTGGGCTGGCAAACGAAATTATCCAGCAACGTGATCGTCAGAGATGTGATGTTTTCTGGAACAACGAGATTTTGCACACGCTACGTTTGAAACAGGCGGGTTTGTTGGCGGTCTACGATTGCCCGACTAAAGCAGGGTATCCGAGCCAGTTTTACTCGGCGGATTCGGACTGGTACGGCTTCGCCGCCCGCGCCAGAGTCTTCCTGATCAACACCGAACTCCTGAAAGACCGCGAACAATGGCCGGACTCGATCCAGGACCTGATTGCCCCTCAGTGGAAAGCCAATTGCGGAATCGCCAAACCACTGTTTGGTACGACTGCCACACACGCAGCCGTGCTTTACGACCAGTGGGGACAGGAAAAGGCAGACCAGTTTTTTGAGAAGATCGCCAAAAACACCAACGTTGAAAGCGGCAACAAACAGGTCGCCGTGAAAGTAGCACGAGGTGAATACGCGTTTGGCTTGACCGATACGGATGATGCAATCATCGAGGTTGAACAAGGCAACCCGGTCGCGATCGTGTTCCCTGACCAAGGCGCCGAATCGATGGGCACTTTATTTATCCCGAACACGCTTTGCATCCTCAAAGACGGGCCCAATCTTGACAATTCGAAACGACTAGTCGAGTTTCTCTTGAGCACCAGCGTTGAACAATCGTTAGCCAAAGGCCGCAGTGCTCAGATTCCTCTCAATCGAAATTCAACGCAGAAGTCTCGGGTTGAACCGGAAAATCTCAGGTTCATGGAAGTCGATTTCGAATCTGCGGCGAGGAACTGGGACCGGTCACGTGAGCGGCTCCGAACAATTTTCGGCTTGTGAGCATGCGGCGATTGCAACAATAGGCAACATGGGGGTTTTCCCGGCGGCAATTTGCCAGCAGGTATTTTCCGATAGCCACGAACGAAATGTGCAAAGGAGGAGTAAACAGTACTCGGACTGAAAAAGATTGTCCGCCGTAGCGTTCGCCAGCCGAATATTTCTCTATCGGTTCCATCGGGAGGATGGTGGTGAGTGTGTGCAAGCAATTGTTTGCCTCACTCGTTGCGCTTGAACGAATCTCACGCAATGGTCTTAGTTCCCGCTAACAGATTTATTGCTGCTGGAAAACAAATGATCGGAAGACCCATTATTCTCCTGTCTCCCATCAAGCTGTGGGTATTGGCACTCACCTTGTTGTTCGCGCTCCCCAATTGCGCAAACTGCGTGGCTCAGGTGACCGCAGGAACTGGCTCCAAACAGGCTCGCCAACAGGCACTCAAGGCGGTTCCGTTCGATCAACTGACACCAGCGTCCAAGACCAAAATCGGCCCGGTGTTGGAGAAACCAAGTATCTATCGGCGGCTTCCCGTCACTTCGATTGACGTCGATCCGGACATGTATTTGTTCCTTGTTCGCTATCCCGAAGTGATGGTCAATATCTGGCAGATCATGGGCGTGACCCGGATGACGATCGACCGCACCGGACCATTTCAATTGAAAACCGACGACGGCGTGGGTGCTGCCAGCGACGTTGAGCTGATCTACGGCACCCAAAACAAAAACATCTATTACGCCGAAGGCACGTATGCGGGCCCGTTGCTGAAACGCAAATTGCATGGACGATGCGTCATGATCTTGCAAACCAAGTACGAGCGAGGCGCAAACGGAAAACCAAAGACCGTCAATTCACTCGATGTGTTTGTCAAAGTTGAAAATGCTACCGCAGGACTGATTGCCAAGACGCTTAATCCAATCGTCGGTCCAACGGCCGATCACAATTTTGTTGAGACTCTTAAATTTGTCCAACGACTCAATGAAACAACCGAGCAGAACGGAACCGGTGTCCAGCGGATGGCATACCGACTCACCAATCTTGATCAGCAAGTACGAGATCAGTTCGTGAAAATTGCCGGGACTGTCTACGAGCGAGGCTCGCGATATCAGGCCAACCAAGCCAACCGGGCCAACCAGGCACAAGCTGCGAAAAAGCAGGCGGCAACTGCTCAGCACAACCCTAACGCGATTCCGGCGATCCCGCCGGCTGCTTCCGGTCGCTCGACGATTCAAACCAGCCAACGCGAAGAACGTCAGCGAATTTCGAAACAATAGCGTTTCACTCTATCTTGCTTGAGCTATATCGACTGGCTCTATTATTCTGCAATCTTGCCGATGGATTTCAGGTAGGCGATGACCTGATCGGCCAGTGATTCCAGTTCAGCTGCACCGTCCAGATGTACTTCCGGTTCTACGGGAGCTTCGTAAGGCGCATTGATTCCGGTAAAGTTCATGATCTCACCTGCGCGGGCTTTCTTGTACAGGCCCTTGGGATCGCGTGACTCGCAAATCTCGATTGGTGTGTCGACGAATACCTCAACGAAATTCTTTTGCCCATCACGATTCACAAGCTTCCGAACGAGATCGCGGTCGTTGCGATACGGGCTCACGAAAGCGGTCAGCGCCAGGGTGCCTGCCGAACAGAAAATCTCCGCCACGCAGCCAATCCTGCGAATGTTCTCTTCTCGGTCCTGAGCGGCAAATGTCAACCCAAACCGCTTGGCGAATTCAGCACCATGGACTGGCTCCAAAATTTCCGGGCTGGCATTCAGTCCGTGCCGAATGTTGTCCCCATCCAAAACGAAACTTGGTCGTCCCATTTCGGCCAGTTTTGCATCGACACAATTTGCGACCGTACTCTTGCCGCTGCCGCTCAAGCCAGTAAACCAGACTACGCAACCAGGCTCGCGTTTTACGCTATGCTGATGCCAAGTGACGAGTGTTTTGTCAGTCATCGGAATATCCTAAACAATCGGTTGAATCGGCGGCCTGTGAATGTCACGCGGACTGAATACCGGCGAACTCGCACAAGTTTGCATCGCTGACGTTCTGCGGGCAACTCCAAACGAGAAAGAACAGGGCCTCCCGGCACCACCGACCCACATTGTGTTCGGCCACAAACCCAGCCCCTTTGGCCGCAACCAACGCCGATTGGGTCGCACGCAGGACAAAGCTGTTGGCTGCAGTCCGCAGCTCTTCGTTGCTACAAGTCATAATCCCATCGGCCATCGCCAATAGCTTCGAACGCAAATCTGCCAGCTCTTGCTGCAAGGCTGCTTCGTTTGCGACCAGATTCTCACGCTGGCTGGCCTGTTGCGAGACGAACTTCACTGCTGCCGACGCGAGCCCGATGGCTAGTGCCGAAGTCTGCAAACTGCCGGTTGCCGCATTTTTTTTCCCAGCCTTCAAGACCTGCTCTTCCGGGCCCGCCAACACAAGTTCATGGGGCACCATCACGTCCTGCAACTCGACCCTCCCGGTGTGACTTCCCGACAATGCCACCAGCGATTGCCCGGGCAAACATTTTATTCCGGGTTCGCTTGTCGGCACCGCAACCAATAGCTGCTTGGGGGCATCACCTGTTTCCGCGCGGATTTCCGCACCAAACACGATATGGTCGGCATGCACACCGCCCGTTACCCATGGACTGAACCCGTTCAACTTCCAGCCCCCGTTGACAGCAGTCGCCTCCAGGACTGGCCTCCCCAGATGCCGATGGCTGGTCGTCAAATGTGAAATCCCAACGGTCGCAAACGACTGCCCAACCGCCAGATCAGGGAGCAATCGCTGCTTGAGCGGTACGTTTTCGGTCGCGACGATCCTTTTGCATGCAGCTGCTCGCTGGGTGATCACGAAAGTGGTCGTCAGACACGATTCGGCCAATGCGAGATAGCCGTCTGCGATCTCGGTCGGCAAATAACCGTCTCCACCCCATTGTTCCGGAATAAACCACTTGAACACCCCAGCTTCCGCACACCAATCGAGTGATTGTTGGGGCCAGCTAGATGTCATGTCTACATCCGAAGATGCACAAGCCAATCTTCCGTAAAGTTCGTTAAATTCCAAAATGTTAAACTTCTGCCTTTCCTGTTGCCTTCCAGCCGCCTATCGAACCAGCCTGCGGCTACCCGCAATTTTTGGCAGGCGAACGACTTCGGATTATTCCGACGAGCCTTCGCAGCCAAACTCTCGATTCCACACTTGCCGATAGCACTTAGACACGGAACTGACGTAATACCGTATATCGCGTATGATCTTTATTCTATTCAGTGCCCCAATCCCTGTTGACCCCATTCAGCTGAGACCGGGCCTTATCTATTGCCAGTTTTCTCCAATGATTGTCGAGCCATGTCTTTAACTACAGAACAAAAGTCGAAGATGCTTAAAACTCAAGACGGCACCACCGTTGATGAGCTGTACGATAAATGTATGGCCCTGGCCAGCAATTTGTGGTGGTCATGGATCCCGGATGTCCAGTCGCTATACAGGGATTTGGATCCCGTCAGATGGCGGCAGCTGGACCACAACCCGGTGGCTTTGCTGCGTGAATTCACGCCGGAGCGACTCTACGAACGCGCCAACGAGATGGTGATGTTCAGCCGAATCAATCAGGCTTACCGTCGCCTGAAGGAATACATGCAGGGGCAAAACACCTGGGGAGCCACCAACGCGGGAATCCTGGGCTCCAAACCAGTGGCGTACTTCTCGGCCGAATTTGGAATTCACGAGTCATTGCCGATTTACTCAGGTGGTTTGGGAGTTCTATCTGGCGACCACATCAAGAGCGCGAGTGATCTGGGTTTGCCGCTGGTTGCGATCGGTCTGTTTTACGCTCAGGGTTATTTCCGACAACACTTGGATAAAGACGGTTACCAGGGTGAAGAGTACATCGACACGCAAGTCGAAAATCTGCCGATCAAGCCTGCGACCAATCCGAACGGCGATCCGATCACCATCAAGCTGGAAACCAAGACCGGAAGCCTGTTGGCGAAGGTTTGGAAAATGCAGGTGGGGCGAGTCCGCTTGTTTCTGTTGGACAGCAATGTGGATGGCAACGCGCCAGAAGATCGCCAATTGACCAGCCGATTGTACGGTGGAGACGAGCGAGTTCGAATTCGCCAGGAACTTATTCTGGGCGTCGGCGGAGTCAAGGCACTTCGCGAGATCGGAATCACGCCCGGAGTCTATCACCTCAATGAAGGCCACAGTGCGTTCAGCACGTTGGAAGTCATTCGACAACAAATGCATCTCGATGGGCTGAGCTTCGATGATGCGGTTCGCGAAGTCGCCACGCAAACAGCATTCACAACGCACACTCCGGTACCTGCTGGTCACGACCGTTTCAGTGCAGAGTTGGTTGAAGAGCACATTGGCCCGCTGCGAGAGCAACTGGGGCTGTCCGAAGAACAACTGATGGGGCTCGGCCGCGTCGACCCGCAAAACGACAGTGAATCGTTCTGCATGACAGTACTCGGGCTCAAATTGTCGCGCACTGCAAACTCGGTTAGCCAATTGCATGGTCGCGTGTCGCGTCGCATGTGGGCACATCTGTGGCCTTGGCGAGTGGAGGAAGAAATTCCAATCGGGCACATCACCAACGGCGTACACACGCGAAGCTGGCTGGCCGTACAAATGGAGCAGCTGTACGACAAACACTTCCCGAACAATTGGAAGAATCGTATTGGTGAGCCGGAAATGTGGCAGGGGATCCTGCAAGTCGACCCGGGTGAACTCTGGGAGCTGCACAACACGCTCAAGGCAGTCATGATCTCATTTGTGCGACGACGTTTGATCGCGCAAAGTCGTCGGAGAGGCGACTCCGAAGCGGACATTGAATTTGCTCGCACGGTGTTGGACCCCAGTATTCTGACGATTGGTTTCGCACGTCGTTTCGCAACGTACAAACGAGCCAACATGATTTTTGATGACTTGGATCGTATCAAAGCAATCGTAAACGATTCGCAGCGGCCGATCCAACTGGTCTTTGCCGGCAAGGCGCATCCGAAGGACGAGCCGGGTAAGCAGTTCATCAAGTCCATCGCAGAATTACGCATGGACCCGGAACTGCGGCATCGGGTTGTATTCGTGGAAGACTACGACGTCAATGTTTGCCGGTTCCTGGTACAAGGCGTCGACGTTTGGCTTAACAATCCACGTCGTCCGCTGGAGGCATCTGGAACCAGCGGGCAGAAAGTCGTTTTGAATGGCGGCCTGAACCTTTCCATCCTCGACGGTTGGTGGGCAGAAGCATTCGACGGCGGTAACGGCTTTGGGATCGGTGACGGAACGAGCCATGTTTCGGATGAAGTCACCGATGCTCGAGACGCAAAATCCTTGTATCGCGTACTGGAAAACGAAGTGCAGCCGATTTACTACCACCGCGATATCGACGGGATACCACGTGAGTGGATCAAGCGCATGATGCGTTCGATTGCTACTTTGGCCTGGCGGTTCAGCTCTGACCGGATGGTTATGGATTACGCCGACACCGTCTACGTTCCAGCCGCCGGCGGACTCAGCTGCAAGATGTAGATTTGGCAAAATGTGCTGGCGACCGTTGCCCAACGACTGGGGCAACGGCGATGCTGGAATCGGTGCTTTCGCAATCTGCTATTCCACTCTGAAGCGATGGAGATCAGCCGGGTGTTGAAAATTCCCGGCTGCATCCAGACCACGGACTCCGGCCACATATCGGCCCGGTGGCAACTCCACATTCAGCCGCCACTGCGAACCATTGGATAGAGTCGTTGGCAGGTTAACACGGCCGTTTCTAAACCCACTGCCATCGTAGTACTCGTTCGTGGCTACATTGCGAATCGTGACGAACGCTCCTGCAAATTGGACTCCTTCAGAATAGCTTCCGTCTAAAACAACATCGGGGCCAAACAGCAAGTCAGAACTCCCGTTCCGGAACTGAGCCGACGGCGACTTTCCGTCCACCGGACTGACGTGAAACTCAACTTGATGAGGCAACTCACCGTCCGAATCAATACTGCGATACGTGAACAGCAGAAAATCCATCCCCGATTCAGTCTCAGTCTCCAGTCGCGTTCTAAAATCCCAAACGGTTATCGGCTGGTTGCGATTCCTGGCTTCGATGAAATGGCCGTACCAATCATTCTGCCATTCCGCCCCGTTCCAAAAACGATCCGTCGTCTGACTTCTTACGGTAACCAGCGTACCGAAAACTCCAGCGTCGTCTTCGGCGTAACCGCGCAGTCGCACATTCCGGTTTTGCATCCGGGATTTATACTCATTTTCAATAGTCGTATTTGGCTCAATACGCCTCGTTCGAAAGCGCCTTACCTTGCGTCTCAAATCCTGCTTGTCAGGCGTCGAAAGCGACGCATAGCGATTGTTTAATTGATAAGGGTCCTGTTGCAAATCGTAATATTCGAATGTCCGATTAGCCCAACTAACGAAGACTTCATGATGGCTTCGGTAGGCAACATAGGACCCAACCACTCTTTGACCATACAGCCCTTTTCTGATCCAGTTCTCAATCATAATTCCGTCTTGCCACGTTTCAGGATTGAATTGTGTTGGATTGAATAACAACTGGAAGAATGATTTCGCCTCGACCGATTCAGGGATCGTCGACTGGGCGAGCTGCAAAATCGTTGGGCACAAATCAATATGGGCCAACAAATGGTCATGCGACTGGCCCGCTCCAATATTGGGTCCCGTCACCAACAACGGAACATTCGTCGTTCGGTTGTAAGGATCCGTTTTGTTTTGCAAATGATGATGTCCAAGCTGGAAACCGTTGTCGCTGGTCAGGAACACGTACGTGTTGTCAGACGCTCCAATCTGGGACAGTGCGTTGTAGATTCGCCCAACCATGTCATCAATGGATTTAATCGCGCGAACTCGACTGATGTAGTCATCCTGTTGACGTTCCCGAACGCGTTCCGAAACATTGAACTGCAGATGGTGCGGCTTGTCACTAACATCCAGCTCATAAAGATCAGGTGTGGCTAGCTGTGTATGGCCAGCGGCAAAGTTCTCATACTGGGGCTCTACTCGGTCCGCGGGATCAAATGTATTGGCAGAATGAGGAGCTAACGGGGCAACGTACAGGAAAAACGGCTGGTCCCTGCCTGCCTGTTGGTTGATCAACTCAACGGCATCATCAGACTGCACATGCGTTACATACCTGTCGCTGCCTGTCGCCATCCAACGTCCTTCCGGGTTCTGATCATTGGAAAACCTGGAGGCATCATAATACTTCGCTCCCGCCGTCAGTCGAAAGTCGTCCCAACCCGGCGGCACACGGCTGTCAAAATCATTGTGATGGTATTTGCCAGCGTGCATCGTGCGGTAACCGGCCTGCTGCATCCAAACTCCCAATTCGTCTTCGTGATAACCTCGCGCTACGAACTCAGGATACCCGCCGGAAAACCCGTTACTGACATCCAAGTCCGGGTTGTTTGACTTGATCCCGGTATTGAAAGCGTACTGGCCTCGAAACAGAGCCGCGCGGGAAGCAGCGCAGAGCGGCGTCGTGGCGTGCATGTTGGTAAATCGAAGTCCATTCAAGGACATGTTCCGAATGCTCGGAAAGAAGTCTTGCAACATCTGCGGACTAAGCAGCTCGGCATCCGCATCGTCCAGATTGATCAGCACAATATTTGGCCGATCACCAGGCGGTGCAACGACGATCTGGCCAAACGCGATTGTACTCGGCAACAAAACGCAAACTGAAACAAGGAAAAATATCGAATAGTATTTACGCATACGTGATAATCTCTGATGTTTGGAGCCTGATAATCTAGCACTTCTTGTCGCCATTTTCCAATGAATAACATTGGCCAGACGGTTAAGTCTGCGGATCAGGAACAAGGCCAGTTCTGGGAAAGACTTGCGTCCATATGTCGACAGCTTTTCCACCATTTTCAAGGTCGGCGAACGCCGCAATTGACGCATTCACAAGCACTAGCCAATGACGTCGGGATTGGCGAGACGTTGGCTCGCGGCTATTTCATCCCGGTCATCGCGGAAATTTATCTCGGCGGTGTGAACCGCGACGGCAATAATAACTTGCTCGATGTCGGTCCGTTCATTGACGGCGTAGTCAATTTACTCGACGTCGATCAAATGATCGTTATTCTGGGTGGATAATTTTCGAGCGGTTCACGACTGGCTGCTCATTCCGAACAGCCTTGATACGAATATAGGGAGCGACATAACAACTGCGATGTCCAAACGAACCAGCGCCGGCAGCAGGGTCGGCGTGGGCAGGCTCGATGATATCCTGGATCGCGAATCCGGCTCGACACATGCCACCCAGTAGATCCTGCCAGCCGTGAACGTATTCGGCAGTCCCTTGCTCGCGGACCAGGTTCGACTTCGTGACCCTGGGTAACGGACCCGGCATTCCAATCGGATGTTCGAATACATAGCCATCGGGACTCGGTTCACAAGACGCCTGTAAGCTGGCCGGCTGCTTGTGTTGACTAACGTACACACCACCAACGCGAATCACGCGAGCAATCTCGTCGAAGACGCCACGTACGTTAGGAACGTAGCACGTACTGACGGGATGGATAACGATGTCAAAACTGGAATCGTGAAACATCGACAAATCTTCCATCGACGTTTCAATCGTTCGTAAAGTGAACCCTCTTTGCCTGGCGACGGCTCGATCCAGTTCCAACATTTCAGGGCTCAAGTCCACCACAGTAACAATCGCGTCGGCAGCCGCGTAGATCGGACCGTGCCGTCCTCCGCCGGCAGCCAAGCACAGAACTCGTTGTCCGGCAATCGACGCACCGAGCCAACCAGGCCCGTCCACTGTCTTCAGCGGATCCGCAAAATCTGAATCCTTGGCCGGTTGGGCAAACCGGTTGCCGTCTCGCACCAGACGGTCCCAAGCTTGTCGATTGTGTTGGCGATGATCAAACATTTCACTTCGGAAGCGGGTTAGCAAGGAATCACGATATCGTAGAATGCGAGCACGATTTTTGATATCGCCAATAAGATAATGAATGCTGACGATCCGGTTATGTTGGACGTTGAATAACGGTACGAACAGAACCGGATCGACATTTTTACAGGACAAAGAATGAACACAACTTCTCAAGAACACGACGCATTACTGCTGGTTTCCTTTGGCGGACCGGAGGGCCCGGATGACGTCATGCCGTTTTTGGAGAACGTATTGCGAGGCCGCAACGTACCTCGGGAACGGATGCTGGAAGTCTCCGAGCACTACCAGCATTTTGGCGGCGTGTCGCCAATCAATGAGCAAAACCGACAACTGTTGGATGCCATCCGGAAAGATCTGAAGGCTAACGGTGTCGACTTGCCTGTCTATTGGGGCAATCGAAACTGGCACCCGTTTCTGACCGATGAAATGACCAAAATGCGGGATGATGGAATCAAAAACGCATTGGCCTTTTTCACATCCACCTACAGTTGCTACTCCGGTTGTCGCCAATACCGCGAAAACATTGCCCAGGCCCAGGAGCAAATTGGCGAAAACGCACCAGAGGTTCACAAGCTGCGAATGTTCTACAACCACCCGTTGTTCATCGAAGCCTCGGTCGATCAAGTCATGAATGCTTTCAATCAGATCCCTGAGGAGTTGAAAGCCGAAACGCATTTCCTGTTTTCCGCGCACAGCATCCCCAATTCCATGGCTGACAATTGCAAATACGCGACGCAGCTATTGGAGACTTGTCGTTTAGTCATGGAGCAAGTCGGCGAATTCAATTGGGATCTTGTTTATCAAAGTCGCAGCGGCCCGCCTACTCAACCTTGGCTGGAACCGGACGTTTGCGACTTCCTCGATACTCTGGGCGGAAAGGGGACCAAGCAAGTCGTCATCATGCCGGTCGGATTCGTTTCCGATCACATGGAGGTTTTGTTCGACCTCGACATCGAGGCGAAAGAGAAATGCGAGGAACTGGGAATCGGCATGCAGCGAGCCAGCTCAGTCGGCACTCATCCGAAGTTCGTCGAAATGATCCGACACCTGATCCTGGAACGTATCTCGGGAACCGAAAAACTGGCAATCGGTAACTATCCGCCCAACCATGACGTATGCCCCGTCGATTGCTGCCTCCGCGCAACCAGGCCCAACACCGCAGCCGCCACACCAACCCGTCCGTCGTAGCCGGTCAGCATTCGTGACAATGCACATGGGAAGTGGCTAAGACCAACCAATCGTGGCTGCGGAAGCAAGCGCCCGTGTCTTGAACGACAGGCGGCTGCGAACACTGGTGCCCTCCGTGGCACGCAGCGAACATATACGCATTGCCAAGCATGTACGTTCCACGTCGTCCAGAATCTTGCCGTTACTGATACCAGGCAAAAGTAGTCTGGGCGTTTTTCGACTTGGACATTGACTGTCGACGAAGATCATCTTCTTCGATCTGTCGTCGAGCATTCGCCTGCATTTCGTACAGCTCGATCAATCGAGGTAACAGGTCAGCGACACTTTGTAGACCGCCGCGTGGTTTTGCACTGGAAAACTGAGTAGTGTTGAGTGGTTGAATCATTGTCCGTTCGCCTCATTTGGTTTGACTGATACGGATATGATTCGTTGAGCCGTGGACTCGTCTGGTCCGCCCATGTGGACGTCCAACGAGCAGCGAACGGCCGCGAAGCGCAATTGGTCCCAATCAGCTTGTCCAAATACGCCGATCGGTTCTCAGGTTTCTCTGGTCGGCAGAAAATGGACCGAACGTGTCCGGCAATTTTGAGGCGTTTTTTTACGAGATTTCGCAAACTGATTTTGCAAGCATGAGGTACCGCCCATATCTTGAGACGCCAAGCTGGCCCGAAGCCGGCTTCGACGCACTTCCACAAATCCAGCAAAGGCATGACCATGACGTATTGGACCCAACGAATAACAACCTGTTTTGCCGTGATCGCGGTACTGGCAGGCACCAGCGGCTTCAACGCACAGCCGCTGCTCGCACAAGACAACCACCAGCAGTACACGATCGAGCAGTTCTTGAAGACGGTCAGCTATTCCGGTGCGTCGTTCTCGCCGGACAACACCAAGATCCTGCTCAGCAGCAATGAGTCAGGCGTCTTCAATGCCTACGAAGTCACAATCGCCGATGGAAGCACAAAGCAACTAACCAACTCTGACGTCGATTCAATCTTTGCCATCGGTTACTTCCCGGAAGACGAACGGTTCCTGTACACAGCGGACCAAGGCGGGAACGAGCTCAACCATCTGTTTGTGCAACTACAGGATGGATCGCAGAAGGACCTGACACCGGGAGAGAATCTGAAAGCCCAGTTCGCTGGATGGGCGCATGATGACAAGTCGTTCTATGCGGCGACCAACGAACGCGATCCAAAGTACTTCGACGTGTACGAGTATCAGGCGTCTGATTATTCACGCGAAATGATTTTCAAGAACGAAGAAGGCTTCTTCCCAGGCTCGATCTCTCGCGACGGCAAGTTCATGGCTTTGTCAAAAATTGACACCCGCGACAACAGCGACATCTACTTGTACAACCGCGAAGACAAGACCACCAAATGCATCTCCAAACACGAAGGCAACATCAACCACAGTGCTTCCACGTTTACTCCAGACAGCAAACACTTGTTGTTCACAACCGATCGCGACAGTGAATTTAACTACCTGATGAAATACGAACTGGCGTCGGGTGCCGTCGAAAAAGTTGCGGAACTGGACTGGGACATCAACGGTGGCTTCTTCAGCAAAAGCGGGAAATATTTTGGCTACAGCTCCAACGAAGATTCAAGGACCGTGTACCGACTGTTTGAATACGCCACCAACAAACCGGTTGAATTGCCAAAAGTCGAAGGTGGCAGCCTGGCCGGATTGTCGATTTCCGATGACGATCAACACGTCAGCATGTATGTTTCCAGCGGCAAAATGCCAAGCGACCTGTTTTACTACAAATGGGGCGCCGAAAAACCACAGCAGTTGACTCGTTCATTGAACGAAGAAATCAACGCCGATCAGCTCGTTAACGGTGATGTCGTTCGCTTTGAGTCTTTTGACAAGACGTCGATACCTGGAATCCTGTACTTACCGAAGAACGCGTCTGCGGATACCAAGGTCCCTGGTTTGGTTTGGGTCCATGGCGGTCCCGGCGGACAATCGCGACTCGGTTATCGCGCACTGATCCAATACCTGGTGAACCACGGATACGCGGTCTATGCGATCAACAATCGAGGGAGCAGCGGCTACGGAAAATCATTTCAACAGATGGATGACCGGAAGCACGGTGAAGGCGACCTCGACGATTGCATCCACTGCAAAAAGATGCTCGTCGACACGGGAGTCATTGATCCGGAGCGGATCGGCATCATCGGCGGTAGTTACGGCGGCTACATGGTGTGCGCGGCGCTGGCGTTTCGCCCGGATGAATTTGATTGCGGAGTCGACATCTTTGGTGTGACCAACTGGCATCGCACCGTGCAGAGCATTCCACCATGGTGGGAAGCGCAGCGTAAAGCTTTGGAGAAGGAATTGGGAGACTTTGATGATCTGGAATACTTCAAAAAGATCTCGCCACTTTTCCACGCGGACAACATCAAGAAACCGTTGATGGTGTTGCAAGGAGCCAACGACCCGAGAGTTTTGAAAGTCGAATCGGACGAGATGGTCGCGGCAGTGGAGAAGAACGGAGTTCCAGTCGAGTACATCGTATTTGATGATGAAGGACACGGATTCCGCAAGAAAAAGAACCAACTTCTGGGCTACAAGGCAATCCTTCAGTTTTGCAATAAGTACCTGGCTGACGCCGAGTAACCATCGTTGGTTCGATTGACAGCCAGGATTCGTTGCCAGCACTGGCAAGCCACGAACAATAGAAAAGCCCTCCCGCAGTTTGGGTCGGCTTTTCTTTCTTTGCTAGCGTGCGCGATCTGGCTACGGATTACTTGGATCAGTAAAGTTACCAACTCTGCTTCGTCGCCCTATTTGGACCATGACGACGCAGGTCACAACCGGCTTGCATGAGTCGGTTATTGTTTTCGCATCGCGATTCCTATCGGACAAGGAAGTCCGACGATGGCCAGTCAAATATTACGAACAACAATCCTGCTGTTCTTTTTCGTTTGGATTCCAAACTGGTGTATCGGTACGTCTGCACATTGCCAAATCCAACCCCAAACTCAGACCCAAAACCAGCCAGGGCCGGATTCTTCGTTTGCAAATCCGGCTGCAACGAAAACTGAAACAGGTCCTGCTGTTGCCACGCCCGTCCGAAGCAGGCTGCGGATCACTTGGGGCGGGACGATGCCGCAAACCTGGCGAGGCAAGATACGAGTCGCCAATGGAACACTCAAGAATCCGTCAATCCTTGGATTCATGGCCGATTCGGCGAGTGCTTTTTCATTCTCGGATCAAGAAGTCTCGATCGCAACTCGTACAGAATCGACGTTCGAAGGATTTGACATCGACATCGTCGGCAACCAGAATTCCAAAATCTTAATTGAACTGAACTCTCCCAATGAACCGGCGGTCAGCAAAGAATATCAATTGGAACAAATTTTGGATTCCGAACAGGTATTCACGCTGGACCAACAAGACAACCGTTGCTCAATAGCCCGTGCCCCGGGCGACATGCTGCAGTTTAAAACGGAGCGAGCCAATCTGATTTTCGAGCCAGGCGAAAGCTTCCCTTTCACCCTCCGCGCCAACTGGATACCGCCCAATGGTGTTCCCATTGAGCAATGCCGACTGGAAGTCACACCTGCTCGCAGCAACGCCCCGGCAAAGAATGCAGAGTTTGTATCGCTCAGACCGGCGGGCACTAGGTCATCGGAATTTACGACACACCAAGTATCCGTTCCGCAAGCAGAGGGCGTTTACAACCTGAAGCTGACGCTCGTACAACCGAATGATTCGCCAGGTCGATTCAAGCGGCAAGCAACGCCACTGATCTTCCGAGAAGTTCAGTTTGTCGTTGTCGATCCCAACCGGCAATCGCTGGCAACACAGCACGAACAGCAATTGCTAACCGAGATAAATCCGACGAACTTGCGGAACATCAACAATCAGCTTGACCAGTTTTCAAGGCTCGTTGGCATTCGGACAAATCGTGCGACCGGGAACTTCACGACAGCACCGGACGGACAAAACATCGAGTTGGGGCAGGGTGGATGGCAAGCGATCCCGCTGGCGGTAGACCAGCCCGGCAAGCCACATGTTGTCGAGATTGAATACCCGGACGGAAAACCGATGTCTCTCGGGCTGAGTATTCTGCAACCAGACGAAACCGGGCAGGTGCCGAATTTCGGTTTCGATTCCGGGTTCGAAGTTCCAGATTCGATTGTGCAGACAACAACCATTGGCAACACGAGTTCGCACAAGTTTGTATTCTGGCCTAACCGGAAAGATTTTGTGCTGCTGGTTGCAAACCGCAGCGAAAAGAACGTTGGGTATTTCGGAAAGATCCGACTGAGTGAGTCTTTTGAGCAATCATCGAACAAATCATCCGAGGACTCGAAGACAAGTCACGGAACACGGGCGAAGAGTTTTTCACGGCGCAAGTTCATGGTTCACTACGAACAACCATTGTTCGGCGAGAATTTCTGCGTCAGCAAACATGCGGATCCGAACCTCGGACAATCCGTCACGGATTGGGTTATGTTCTACGAAAGCGCGATGCGACTAGCTCGGTACCTGAAAACGATTGGTGCGGATGGTGCCTATGTGAACGTGTTCGGCGAAGGCAGCTCGCTGCTTCCGTTGCAGACAACCAGAACTTCTCCCCGATACGACAGCGGCATATTTTCAACTGCCGGGCACGACCCGATCCGCAAAGATGTTGCCGAGTTATTCTTCCGGATTTTCGAACGGGAGGATCTAAGCTTCGTTCCCGTCCTGACGTTCGACGAGCGATTGCCGGAACTGGAAAACAATTCCGCCACAGACATCCCTGGCCAACACGAACTCGTCGACCTGCGTCAGCGACCGATCAATCCTGAATTGGCAGACGGGTTGCCGGTATATGATCCGCTCGACCGTGACGTACAGTCAGCCGTGACTGCGATTGTTCGTGAAGTCGCCCAACGTTACCGCGAGCATCAAAGTTACTCCGGAATAGCGGTCACTTGCCGACCTGACACGTTGACGATGTTGCCGGGAAGTCGATACGGCGGATTCCAGGCAAATTCAATCGCCCAGTTTTCTCGCACACTGCCACCCACGCGTTTGGCAGCCCACACCGGAGGGGCAGGGGTGAAGCTTGTTACCGAGCATTATCCGGAGTGGTTGCAGTGGCGGAAGCAACGCATGTCCAGTTGGTATCGACAGCTGGCGGAAGTTGTTGTCGGTGCTCACCAGGGCGCGAGGTTGTATTTGCCGATGGTCGACATTTTTTCCAATGAAGAAATTTCACAGAGTCTGGCACCGTCGCTCTATCGCAATTCTGAATTCATGACCGCAATGCAAAAGCTGGGGTTCGACCAGGAACTGGTTCGTGACGATACGATTGCTTTCATGCAGCCTTCCCGCCTTGCTCCCATCCTCCCGTTGTCGGCAACCAGAACCGAGCACCAGGTCCGAGACAACCGATTGCTTGAGGACTGGTTTGCAGAAGCCAGTTTCCCCGCCAACCTGTTCACACATCGCTCCTCCTGGGCACGTTTCGAAAATCTGGAGCGAAGCAGTTTGTACCCCCACCAATCAACGCCGCTGTTTCGATTGCAGCACCTCACCCCGGCGGGGATTTGGAATCGAGAACGTTTTGCAACGGCGTTATTGAATCAAGATTCTCGAATGCTCACCGATGGCGGATTGGTGATCAGCACCGCCTTGGACGAAAATCTCCGCCAGTTCCTGAAAACATATCGCGAACTTCCGGATGCCCCGTTCGAGCCTGTACCGTACGAAATCACTTCCGATGAAATCCACCCGGTTGTCGCTCGTTACTACCAAGGCAACGGCACAACGACGATGTATTGCGTCAATGGATCCCCGTGGGAAGTCAGTGTGAATGTCCGATGTGACAAGGCAACCGCAAACTCATGGCAATCGCTCGACAAGTCGCAAAATCCATCACTGGAAACCGATGCATCGGGAAACCTGAAAATCAGACTGCAACCATTCGGTCTAGCTGGATTTTCGGTTGATTCGGTCGACACAAAACTGCACAGCCTTTCTTACACGATGCCGACTGATGCTCAGCGTGACTTGAGTAAATCGTTCTACCAGCTTCGTTCACAAATCGTCACGGCAGGCAACGTAGCGGCGGTTAACCTGCTACGAGACTCTGACTTCGAAACGGGAGAGCTGAACAGCGGTTGGACAACCGATGACCAGCACCGAAAATTTTACGAACTGGTGCAATCAAATGCATTCCAAGGCCGCCGTTCGCTGCAGATCGACAACCTGGAAAACTCAAGCACGTGGATTCGCAGCAACACGTTTCCACCTCCGACGACGGGACGTCTATCGGTTTCCGTCTGGTTAAAGATCGCTGATGCAAACAACCAACCACCGCTCCGAATCTCAGTGGAAAGCACGGACACAAGTTCAAACTACTATCGTTTCGCGGAAGTAGGCTCCTTGGTCCAAGACCGAAAGCACAACCAAATCGAAACGCAATGGAAACGGTTCGCCGTTCACTTCGACGACTTACCGCAAGAGCTTGAGGGAATTCGCATTGGGTTCGACATGATGGGCAAGGGAACCGTCTCGATCGACAATGTGCAACTTTACGATCGCTGGTTAGACGAAAACGATCAGAAAACGATGACTCAACTGTTCGCATCGGTTGGACCATCATTACAGCAACCGATCAAACTGGAACGTTGCCGCCAAATGCTGAACAGTTATTGGCCGACATTCTTGCGAGAACATCTTGGCGAAGATACGCAACCAGAAACCGTGAACTCTGGTTTTATCAACGAGCAAACCCAACTACCCGCCAACCGCTCCACCATGAGACGACGATTCCGTCGGTTTGTGTCTCCGAAGATTTTCCAGTTCCGTTAACTGGTTATCGCCAACGACGATCAGGTCACGATCAGGCAATGGTTCGCTCAACCGCAGCCAACAGTTCCTGCTCGCCAATTAAAAACGCAATCTCGGTTGTCAGCGCCAGGACAGGAATCTGGGAATCAGTCGACGAGAGCGATTGTATTTTGACCATGTCCTTGCCGGTGCAAACGGCATACGAGCAATGCAACTCTTTGGCCTTGGCAACAAGTTTTTGCAAATCGGATTCCGTAAAGTCGTGATGGTCCGGGAACGTCACAAGCTCAGCGCATTCGACACCATGCTGCTGGAGTGAAAACTCGAAACCGGCAGGATTCCCGATACCGCAAAACGCTACGACCTGCTTTCCCTGAACGGCCTCCTGGTCAACAACCTGCCCTTTGGAATCGCGCAACCCACAGACAACCGTCGCCGCCTCAGCCCAAATTAAATCAGGATTCAATTGCAACAATTGCCGCTTGATCTTTTTCGCGCAATCGGGATCCACTTGATCCGACCGGGTCAACACAGCAACCTGAGCGCGGCGAATCGACGTAATGGGCTCTCGCAGCAACCCACCAGGAATCAAACGACCATTCCCAAATGGATTGGTGGCATCCACCAGAACGATATTCAAATCACGATGCAACTTGCGATGCTGAAAACCGTCGTCTAACAAAATGACCGGGCGACGCTCATTTCCGATGCGTTCGATCGCTTGCTGAGCTGCCAGAAACCGATTCCTGTCCTGCATTTGAACAACATCATCCAGCCGATGCGCGATCTCAAGCCCTTCGTCGTTCAGTCGACCGGCTTTTGCACCGTAACCTCGGCTGACGATTGCCACCTGGTGGTTTGACTGGATCTTCTCGGCAAGCCAAATCACCATCGGCGTCTTGCCCGTTCCACCGACAGTCAAGTTACCTATCGAGATAACCGGCGCGGGGACTTTTCGGATCGGCAGGATGCGTTTGTCGAACGCCCAATTGCGAATCCCAACCACCAGGCGATAAACTGGGGACAGCAATCGGAGCAGAGACCGGAGCAGGATCGCCGAAAAACTGTTATCAGCGCCGAGGGCAACGTTCCTGATCCAATTGTATTTGTCGCTCATGGTCCTTGCGAAGCTATCACAAAGACACAGCGTGAGCCAATAGGGGTTAGCTAAGGGCATGCCAGGGGCTTAGCCAGCTCGATCATTATTCAAGGACCGGATGCGTGCGGGAGAGCTCAATGAAAATCGAAGTGTTGGAAAACGAATCGCCAGAAAACAAATGGCAACCTATCGGGCGAGTGCAGCGACGACTGCTCGGCGTATTGGTCGGTCGTGTCGACAATCAAAACTGCACAGCTTAAAAGAGGAAATTAAAGTGGAACGCCCCTTTTGTTTTTTTTTCGTTTTCAACTATTACTTGTTGATCCCGCCACTATTGCAAGACGTCTGATTTCTGCGTTGGTATAATTCAATTGGCACACGAAATTTTACTCCCTCAACCTAAAGATTTTTCAGCCGAATCAGTTGTTGAAAAGATGAAGAATGCTCTTTAACTCTTTAGACTTTGCAATTTTTTTGCCAGTTGTTTTTCTGCTCTATTGGTTTGTTGCGAACCAAAATCTGAAACTTCAAAACCTTTTGATCGTTGTATCCAGCCTTGTATTTTACGGCTGGTGGGATTGGAGGTTTCTGTCCCTGATCGTTTTCAGTACGCTTTTGGATTTTACCGTTGGGTGGAAACTGGCGAGCAACGACAAAAATGAAAGTCGGAGAAGATTGCTGCTGTGGACGAGCATTATATCTAACCTGGGTATCTTGGGATTTTTTAAGTACTTCAATTTCTTTCAGGAGAATTTTGTCGCAGCCTTCTCATTTTTTGGCGCAAAAATTCCTGGCAATTCGCTAAATATTATTTTACCCGTCGGTATCAGTTTCTATACGTTTCAAACCTTAAGCTACACAATTGATGTGTACAAAAGAAAGTTGGAACCCACTCGCGATTTAGTCTCCTTTGCTGCCTTTGTTTGTTTTTTTCCGCAATTGGTGGCTGGCCCCATTGAACGGGCCTCCAACCTTTTACCGCAGTTTTTCAGTCAAAGGAATTTCAACTACGGTAAGGCGGTAGATGGCCTCCGCCAAATCTTGTGGGGCTTGTTCAAAAAAGTAGTTGTGGCAGACAACTGTGCTGGATTTGTTAATCAAATTTTCGATCATTCAGCAGAATTGAATGGAAGCACTCTGTTACTAGGTGCCTGTTTTTTTGCTTTCCAAATCTATGGCGATTTCTCTGGCTATTCTGACATAGCGATTGGCACGGCAAGGCTTCTTGGATTTGAACTTAAGCAGAACTTCGCCTTTCCCTATTTCTCAAGAGATGTGGCGGAATTTTGGAGACGCTGGCACATCTCACTTTCCACTTGGTTTCGAGACTATCTGTACGTGCCTCTGGGAGGAAGCCGATGCAATACGATGATGAAAATCAGGAACACTTTCATTATTTTCATCGTTAGTGGTTTTTGGCATGGAGCCAATTGGACATTTATCGCGTGGGGAGCGTTGAACGCTCTTTACTTCTTGCCCTTATTGTTGGCGGGCAAGAACAGGAACCATCTCGAAATTGTTGCTTGCAACCAAAAGCTACCCAATCTCAACGAGTTGCTGATGATGTTGATGACTTTCGGGCTGATGGTTTTTGCGTGGATATTTTTCAGAGCCAATAACATATCGCATGCGATTTCCTACGTTGCTGGCATTGCGACTCCTTCTTTATTTAGCACCCCAGAATTAATCACATCCCCCAAGGGTCTTTTGACTCTTGTGTTTATTTTGATTTGTGTTGTAGTGGAATGGTCCGGTCGAAGAGGTGAACATGCACTTGCACTTTTACTCTTGAAACGGAGCAAGATTTTGAGGTGGTTGTTTTATTTCGTGCTGGCTCTAACGATCTTGTTGTTCAGTGGCTCCAAGCAGGAATTCATCTATTTTCAATTCTGATAAAATGAAGCGTTTTATATTTCAATTGACCCTGTTTGCTTTGTTGGTTTTGGGAGCTTTCTTATTCATCCTCTCAAGGGCCAATGGAAAGATAGATCCTTTTTATTTAAGGTTCACAACACCCCAACAGGAAAACCTTATCATTGGCACATCGCGAGCAGCTCAGGGATTACAGCCCAAGGTCTTGAATAGTTTATGCCAAATTCGGTTTTTCAATTATGCATTTACAGCTAGTCACAGTCCCTTCGGTGAAATTTATTTCAACAGCATTCAACGCAAACTTAAGAAAGGAAACACACCTGGAACATTCATCGTAACAGTTGATCCGTGGAGCATTTCTTCTAAGACGGATGACCCAAACTGGACTAGCGGTTTCAGAGAACTAGACTCGTGTCTTGCCAACACCAAGTTTGTAAATTCAAATCCAAATTTCCTCTACCTGCTAAACAATCTGGGAGGAGAATATTACAAGGCACTGGACCAAAGAAGTTCGCAATTGTTACTTCATGAAGATGGATGGCTGGAAGTTAGTGTTGACATGAGCCCTGTAGCTGTTGAGAAAAGACTGCATTCAAAGATAGAGTTATACAGAGAAGAGATGTTGCCTCATTATCAGTTCTCTTCCGTTCGATTCGAATACCTACGAAAAACTATCGAGCTACTGAACGATCATGGTCGGGTGTTTTTAGTTCGAATGCCCGTACATCCTAAAATGATGGAATTTGAGCAAGAACTTATGCCCGATTTTGATGACAAAATTGGCAAAATAAGTTCATTGACCGAAGGCTATTTGAACATGACAAAACAGAATCAAAAATACGAATTTACAGATGGCAATCACCTTAATAAAACCTCTGGAAAATTAGTTTCTAAAGAGATCGCGCTGTGGATTATGAAGAAGTGAGGATCGGCAGACCGGTAATTCGATCTACCAAAAACTCGATCGCTCGCATTGTGACAACGACTCTCGGCGCACTTTCCTGGCCCATGGTTTTCGCCAACCATCAGACCACGCACGCCGTTACAAACCACTTAAAGAAGGGGCTTTAATTTTGGATTCGAAATTTAGCCCCGTGTTAGCGTCGCATCTCAACCAGGAGGCGACCACGGGAGAGTTCAATGGAAAACGAAATATTGGAAAACGAATCGCCAGAAACAAAATGGCAACCTATCGAGCGCGTGCAGCGACGACTGCTGGGCGTATTGGCTGAGAAAGCCAAGACAACTCCCGATTCGTATCCTTTGACGTTGAATGCGATTACTACTGCGTCCAACCAGAAAAGCAACCGGCACCCGCAAATGCAACTGGAATTGGACGAAGTCGACGAACAGCTGGACAACCTCCGAGAACTCGGGGCAGTCGTCGAGATTCAAGGCGATGGGCGCAAGTCGAAGTACAAGCATCGGCTATATGACTGGCTGGGAGTCGATAAGGTCGAACTGGCGGTGATGGCTGAGTTACTGTTGCGAGGTCAACAGACGTTGGGCGACTTGCGCGCACGCGCGTCGCGAATGGAGCGGATCGAAGGACAATCGGAACTGAAACCGATCGTCCGCGCCTTGATCGACAGAGGGCTCGTGATTGAACTCACGCCGGCGGGGCGAGGTCAGATTGTGACTCACTCGCTGTACATGCCTGAAGAGCTTGCCAAGCTCGAACGAGAACTCGGCTCCGCGTCAGCGCCGGTCGCGTCTGCCGGCCAGGCATCGGCTGCCGTGCCCGCAACCGAAAAATCCAATCGTTCGGATTCGAATCAGGATACGGGCCTGTTACAGGCTGTGGCCGAGCTTTCCAAGACGGTCGCGACGCTGACAGAGCGGGTTGCCCGACTCGAGGAACGTCTGGAACAGTCATAAGCCGAACAAACCGTTGCCTCATCGCCAAAACCGTTGGCAATATAAAAACCGTCGGGCAACACGGCTACGCTTGGCTACACCAATCGGATTAACTCAGTCCGATCGGAAAAACCGGCTATCTACTACCAGTGCAAAACTGACGCTTGTGCGAATTGCGGGCAAAACCTGCAGAGTCTCAGCTAGTCGTCGCGATGCTTCCAGTTGCTTGATCCGCTGGAATCGCAATTAAAATTGATTCTGTTGCAAGCCGCCACCGCCTTGCGAAAAAGGAAGTGATTTGAGTTTTCTGCCAGCTTCTGACGCCAGCATATTCCGATCTCGATTTTGGGGTATGTCGTAGTTCGAGCCCCACAGGCTCCGTGCGCCGACGGAATCCAAATTACGTCCGTCAATCTTTCTGTAGTGCATAAATGAAGATCGAATCAATCAAGTCCAAACTGAGTCTCGCACTCGTGATGATGTTGGTCGGCATTGTAATGCCGTCAGCTGAATTAATCGCCCAGTCGGGATCGACACAAGGCTCCGATACTAGAGGCTCCG
>CAZXLW010000047.1:32933-35237 GCA_964641465.1 uncultured Pirellulaceae bacterium
AGGCTCCGATACTAGAGGCTCCGCCACGAGAGGGGATCCATTCCAGCTACCGCCTCAAGGTGGCGACGATCCCTTCCAATTGCCCGGGCTTCAACCCGCTCCGGATCAAGATCCAATTGCAGCTGCCGAGGCCTTTGCCAGGCAACTACAGTCCAACACAGTCAACGAAAAATATGCTGGCTGGAGAGAGGCAAGTGATGGTTTCGATGGAAACCGACTTGAAAGCACGTTACGAGCCAACTGGGTGATGGCCGATGAATCGGGCAAATTGGCAGGTACAATATACGGCATTGAAGACGCCGACATTGGTAAGCTAACCATCTATCTGCTCAACCGTGGACGCGAAGTAACTCAACTCCAGCCAAACGAAGACGGTACTTTCCTGTTCTCAAACATCAGGGAAGGTGTTTACTCGCTGATCGGTTGGGGCGACAACGCGTTCTTTGCGTTTGGCATGAACGTCATTAAATACAATCCGGCAGCTGACGCCAGCGTGGCAACGGACCTGAAAATCACTGCCACACAGAACGAAACAACGATCAACACAGACTGGATCAAGTTCTTTGCTCAGGAAGTACAATTCCCAGTTTACGGTCGATACGATACCGGGGAGACGGATTCTGATCCGGCAAGACTTTACGGGGTTGCAGGGCAATCGCTGCAACTGCCGGCGTCTCGTCCGCAGACTTCCACTTCCAGTCACCAGATAATTCCAGCGTCCGATGGCCGTGTTATCGGTCGAGTTCACCAGATGACAAGCTCAAGCGGACGGCCTGTTGATTTGCAAGGCACACGGATCATGCTGCTTCAGAATGATGATGTCTATGCAGCCGTAACAACAGACGCTTATGGCGTTTTCGAATTTCCGGAACTCCCAGCTGGCGAATATTCCTGCGTCGCTGTGGGACAAGATGGATTGGGTTGCATCGGGATCTACCTCGGTGAGACACCTGCTGATTCGGGAGAAATCGACGATTTTGATGATGACGAAGACGACTTGGAACTGGAAGGCTACACGCCAATTTCCTTCACAATGATTCCCAGCGATGCAACAGGCTGGTTAAACAATCGGGCAATCGAAACTGCGTACCAAAGAGTCATCTCGCGACCACGTCAGAACATGGAAATGCCAGAACAGCAATTCGGTTCCGGCAACCGGAATCGACACAATTGTGGTCCCGGCAGCCTTCGTCCAGGTGGATACCGGCCGCAAGGAAGATCTTCGATTCCAAGAGATCAGCGTTTCATTCCACGTGCCAACCGCTTTATCGACAACCTCTTCACTCGTGATGCTGAAGGTTTCTAACCTAACTATCACTTCAAGCACAACAAGGCGGGTAGCATTTGCTACCCGCCTTTTTTAATTAACAGGGTGCGATCAATGCGTCATTATTGTTCGCGATTCATGAACATTTTCGCCTGACGCATCCATGCGTCTTGTTGAATACGATCCTCTAAGCCTAAGGCTTCGGAGATCGCATTACAGTTCTCTTGAGTCCAGTCGGCAATTTGACTGAAATGATAAATCCCAAGTCGATTCAAATCACTTTCCGTTGCGTTACTAATGCCATTGATGCGACTAAGATCATCAACTTGAGCTGGCTCGGTATTGCAAAGGCTGCCGAATTCCAAGTGCTCCGGTACGGGCTTAAGCGTACTCAGCCAACCAAAGGCTTTGGTTAAGTCGACACCAAACCTGGGGCCTGCAAACCAACTGGTTAACAATCGGCGATCCTGCTCATTGAGCAAGTCGACTTGATGCCGGTTATGGAGCCCCATGCGATAGAGTTCATCTCGCGCTTCCTCCGTCACCCCCTCCATGGTTTGAGCAAAATCTTCGACGTCGTGTGGAACACCGTAGCCCCAGATTGGATTGCCCCGCAGTGCCCATTCTGCCTGGTCCCAATCGGTGCTCTCGTCTCCCCAAAGTTGGTGATCGCTACGGTGACAATAAACCTCGTAGGCCTTGTGCTGAATTGATTCTATCGAAGGGTTAAGCGTGTTTCCTTCTGAAGAAATTCGCCACTGGTCCATATCCAACTGCCAACCCTTCTTGTTGAACCAAGCTTGCAAACGGGCCTGTTCGAGATGCGGCAAGTTGTGCAGTTGCTCGAAATTGTAGATCCCCATCTTTCGCAACTCACGACTTTGAGGATCGTCAATGCCATCGAGCAGAGTCAAATCATCTTTCCATTGCGGAATGGATTCGAACAGACGTGGTGGTTCAGTATTCTGGAGATCGCGAGCGACGACTTCTTCTACATTGATTGAGCCAGCTGATCCAGTATCGCCCAAGCCCGATCC
>CAZXLW010000047.1:35337-41703 GCA_964641465.1 uncultured Pirellulaceae bacterium
TCATTGCCAGATCCTTCACTGCTAGAACTTGCTGCGCCAGCTGTCACCACCTCTCTGGCAGCGTCTTGAGGGGATGCCTCTGGAATCGAATTGGATTTTCCCCCAGTCGCTGACGCGAAACCTGTAACTTGAAAATCAGGAGAGCTCGTTCTGTTGGAGTCAGCACCGTTCGAATAACTCTGCAGGCCAAGGGCTGTTTTCCAGCCGGCGAGCTTGCCCCAGTCCCAACTGATTCCATTACGCGTCAGCTCGGCCTCAAACTTCACTCTTTCAGCAGGTGACATGTCTTCCAGTTCGCCGATACTCTTGATGCCCATTCGCTTCAACTCAGCAGCAGTCTGAGCGTCGGCACCTTCAACTTTGCTCCAATCAACATCGGCATCTTGCGCCGGACTTAGCGATCCGTGTGCTCTGTCGACGGCCTCCCAGTTCAAGCTAAGACCATTGACGGCGAACCGGCTATCAAGCTTTGCTCGTTGACTTGCCGACAGCGATTGTAAATGGGCCAGATCTTTGATTCCAAATTCTGTAAGCTTCACTGCCAGTCCCGGAGAGACGAAATCGAACTTGCCCCAGTCCATACCGGCTGCATTTTTTTGTTTGTCTGCGATCACGTTTTGCAAGTACCGATTTCGAGACTCGTACTCAGCGGTTTCACTGTCCAGCTCTTTCTTCTGGAGCAATGCATCTTTCCAATCCCGATAACGTCGCCGCCAGAAAAGCCAAGCGAGCAGCAAGCCCAGCAAAAGACCGACAGCAATTACGCACAACGTGGTGAACAACGGGGTCTGAGACATCCAAGAGGCAATTTGTTCTTTAGTCATATCAGAATCAATAGAAAGGTAAGGAGCGGGAGGGGAGGGCACGTGGCGAAAACGTTGGGACCAGGATCGGGCTTGGTTTATTCAACCAACTCGAGTTGCGCTTTCATCGAATTGATCTTACCGGCCAACTGGTTAATGTGTTCCTGCCGTTTGGAATTTTCTTGAGTAAGCTGCCGGAGCCGACCTTTGACGGACCCCCAGAAGAAGTAGCCAATTACTAAGCCCAGGAACGCAGAGGCGAACAGCAATGCGATTATCAATATTGCAGTGGAGTACGAAAATTCTGCAGGCATTTCTTATCCTTGAGTTGGATCATTGCACAAAGTAGAGAGAGTGCGGAGTAGGAGACGCTACGTCCCTTGAACGGACAATTTAACTTACTGGCATACCATAAGTCACCGGTCTACGAAGCATCGATGAAAAGTGCTGGCAAATCGAAAAGCAATTTGAGGTCACGGAAAGAGAAAACGGCGGGCCCATTCAAGACAGGTCCGCCGTTTTTTCGTTGATCAACGATCAAATGGAATTCGACTTTAGTTTAGAAGTCTGCTCCACCACCGCCCATGCCGCTCAGGTTCTCGATAGCGACGCCGTACAGCTGGAAAATCCCATCCTGCATTTCCACGCGAACTTTCATTTCGTTGCCGACTACGTCATAGGTAACCCCAACTCGGTCCTTACCGACTTCGGCGATCTTTTCACGCATGGCCTCAAACATGTCCTGGTCCGGCTGGACGCTGGCAAGCAGGTTCATGATTGGAGTCATGAAAAAGTTATACTGGCCGATCATCTCTGCGTTCTTTCCACCACCAGCATTTGCATCGATCGCCTTCTTAACCGTTGCTCCCGGACTTCGACCAGCACCGACGTAAACCTGATCATCATTGATGGCAAGCAGCACGGTAATCTTTTCGCCGAACATTTTTTCAATCGACTCGTCCAAATCCTCCAAGTCAAGCGAGACAAGGATTTCGTGCATCGTGAATCCGCCGTGGCTGCCCGAATTCAGGTTGAAGACCACTTCGTCGTTTTTAATTTCGGATTCTGCATCTACTACGATTTCCTTAATGGATGATTCGAGATTTCGAGCATCCACTACCTTGGCTCCAAAAGCAGCATTCAATCCATCGTCAGTAAACACAACGCCACCCATATCGAGCGTCCCGTCCGCCAATGTCTTCTTGACCGTCTCCGTAAGTTGCTTACTGATTTTGGACAGGATCTTGGCCTTCGCTTCATCATCGTCATCACTGAGCTCATCAAGGATCGAGTCGCGCATGTTATCCATTGACTCGGCATAAAGATCCGCGTCTTCTTTCGATATACCGGAACAGTTGTGCATCGTGAACGCCGCATTGTTCATCAGGAATCCGGCGAATCGAGAAGGCTCACTGGTTTTCGCAGCAGCCAGTTTCTTGGCCATGCCTGAACCGGAAAGGCCTTTCATGTTCACATCAAAGTAGACTTTTTCCGAACCCTGATCAGCGTTGAAGCCGACAGTGATTTTTTCAAAATCATTAACCCAGCTTTCCATTTGCTTCATCTGAGCTTGGAACTGCGCTTCCTGCAGTTCCGCCTGGAAATCATCCATATCATCCATGGCAGCTTCAACGCCTTCCTTGAGGAAGTCCATCATCTGCTGGCGCAGGTTTTCTGGGATCCGTTGCGGGTACAGCTCTGCGGATATGTTGTATTCCTGCGTCGCAGCCTTGACGAGCGAAATCGGATCCGCTGGCAAGCTGCCAAGTAACTCGGGTGTATCCGAGACGAACGCATAATCTCCCTGGCTCTTCAGTCGCATTTCATCGCCAGAGTCGGGGGTGATCGTGAATGCATCACCGTCTTCTTCTACTTCTGCGAATTCGGAAACTTTGTCCAGAATGTCATCCAGGTTGGAAACCGGGAAAAACCCAACGCGCTTCGGCTCTGGGTTGCCTTCGTCAAAGTACAGGAGAATTCCAGACGGCTTGCTGAAATCGACGCCTGGTAAAAAGCCTTCCGCCTGCATCCGAGCCATGCCGCTCATCGCACCAAACATCTCGCTGGTTGCCTTGGCAAGGTACTCGACGTCTTTCAATTGCTCGTCCAAAGGAGCGATCGAGATGACCGCGGCAGGCTCTGGCTTTTCCTGGGCAAGAATATCTCCAGTCATCGTCAGAGGTAGACAAGTCAGCACCAGGGCAACCAATATGGATTTCCCGGTAGCGTATATGGACGTTTTCACTGTTTTCTCCAAATTCATAGTTCGAATAAAATCGGTCTGTGATTTTCAGCTTACGCGCATACCCATGCAATGGCACAGGATTGTCAGCAAGGCAAAAAAATCAAAAACAGACGACCAGTAAACTTACCGGTTCCAGACACCAATAGTTTTGGCGAATATAGGCGATTTCCAAATTCTCGCACGCTAGGCGCATTTTGCCAACTATTGCTGGCACACAAAGCAATCAACGAGATCGGACAATTGACAATTATTAGGGCGACATCTGAGCAGCGTCGTCGCAAGTTAGAAGTTTAACGTTCGCGGAATACGATGCGACCTTTGGTCAAATCGTAGGGCGATAGCTCGACCCGAACTTTGTCGCCGGGAACGATACGAATAAAGTGTTTACGCATACGACCAGCTACGTGAGCAAGGACCTCGTTTCCGGTTTCCAATTCAACGCGAAAACGGGTGTTGGCAAGTGCTTGTGTCACTGTACCGTTAACTTCAAAAGATTCTTCTTTAGGCATAAAACCTCCGATGGGGTGAGATAAACCAACAATTTTATATACAGTACATTAAATAAGTCTAGATCAGGGCGAATTGATCGCTGCTATCGAAAAAAATACTTGATTCGACGATCGAGGCCAAGACAGGCCAGAAAGACTTGGGGCAATGCAGAATGCTGGCTGAGTTTCCAAATCCTAACACCATTCGACTATTTGACCGCGATATTGGCTCGACATCTTGATTTTTCGTGAAAAACCAGCCATTTAGCGGCAAACACCTGCAAATCACAACCGTAGATCTACCAGCCATCGTTCCTTTCACTTTCCCAATAAAGAGCTGCGGCAATCGAAACAAACACCGGCCCACAAAGAACACTCTCCTGTTTTGATGCGATCTGTATCATCGTGGGAACCATCATCGGCGCAGGGATCTTCCAAACGGCTCCCATCATTGCTCGGCATGCCGGGAACTTTACCGCACTCATCAGCTTATGGTTGCTGGGAGGTCTTGTCACTGTCATCGGCGCGCTCTGCTTCGCCGAATTGACAACCAGATTTCGAGATCTGCCTGGTGGCGACTACGGCTTTTTGAAACTGGCATTCGGCCGACCGTTGGCGTTCATGTTTGCCTGGGCAACTTTTTGGATCATTCGCCCAGGGAACATCGGCGCGATGGCGTTTACGTTCGCCATTTACTTCGATCAGCTGCTGGGCTTTGCGACAACTGGCGACGGCAAACCCGCGCAATTACGACACGCACTCTTTGCAATCGCAGCGGTGTTGTTGTTAAGCCTTGCCAGCCTGATTGGACTCAAGCAGGCAAAATGGATCCAGAATCTGCTGACGGCGGCCAAAGTCATCGGCATCCTCGCGATCTGCGGGCTGGCTTTCCTGGCACCGGCCAGCCAGGGGATGAGCACACAACTGGTGGGCGACAGCGGAAGCGAAGGGATAGAGTCAATGTGGCTGCTGGCGATGGTGTTCATCATGTTTTCGTTTGGCGGCTGGAACGATCTCTCGTTTGTCGCTACCGAGATTCGCAACCCGGAAAAGAACCTGTTCCGCGCGCTCATTTTAGGCTCGCTGGCGGTAACGGCGATCTACGCCTTGATCAACATCGCATTTGTGTTCAGCCTGGGTTACGACTCAGTCGTCGGATCATCAGCCGTCGCAACGGATGTGGTAAAAAATTCGCTCGGACCAGACAACTGGATTGGCAACCGCTGCACGCAACTCATCGCTGGGCTGATTTGCATCTCCTGTTTGGGCGCGATCAATGGAATCGTGATCACGAGTCCCAGAATTTATTACGCGGCAGGTCGTGACTTTGAAGCCATTCGCGTGCTGGGAAAATGGGACGGCCAACGCAATCAACCTTGGATAGCCACCGCGTTACAGGCGATCGTGACAATCGGGCTATTCAGCCTGTGCTTTCGATACGATGAGCCATTCAAAGTTATCGTCACAGCGTCCGCCCCTTTCTTCTGGACGTTCCTCGGCCTGGCAGGCCTGTCGCTGATCGTATTGCGATACCGCGCACCGAAGCAACCCAACAACCAAGCAGACGGAAACTTTCGCGTTCCCATGTACCCGCTGGAACCATTGATCCTGGCAACAGTCTGTTTTCTGATGACGTATTCGAGCATCCAATACTTGATTTCCGAAAAGCTGTGGAGCGCAGGCGGAGTCGTTGGCGGACTGATGGTTGCCGGTATACTTTTGGGAGTGACGTTAAAGGCAAACTCAGAGACGAATGATTCTGCCTGAATCTTCTGCCGATAAAAAGAAGGGGCCAGAAGGCTGACCCCTTTTATCCTGGCTCCGACTATCAGGAGCCTTTACGATCAATTAATTGCCGGTTTGTGCAGCCAATATCAACTAACGTCGTCGACGAACAAACGCCAAACTGCATACAGCCAGCAAACCAAACGTGCCTGGTTCAGGAATAGCGTTGACGCTTACGTTGCTTGTGATCTCAAAAGGTCCACCTTCGAGAGGAGACAACGCAGATACTAATACTGAATATCTTCCGGGACCTAGATTCAGCTGGAACCTTGGATCGCCAAACGGGCCACCAAAAGCATCGTCTTCTGTATCGTCCTGTGTTTCAATAAACGTCAGTGCGCCGAAATCCTGGCCAAACAAAAAATCGTCAGCCAATAAATTGCCGAAATCGATACCAGTCACATCCCCGAAGAAAATGGATGCGATAAGATCCGGAGCGGCAGTCGTCCGATTGATATCAATATCGACATCAAAACCCGAATCCAAGTCAAAGATAAACCAGGAGCTGTCATTGGCCAGAGTGGAATCATCTTCACCGGCAAAAAACGGCCCTTGATCACCCACAACCAATCCGGTTGGACTAACCTGAGAAAACGCCGTAGTGGACGCAAATACAACGAGCGAAAAGTAAAGAATAAACCTCTTCATACGATCTCCCAAAAAACGGTGCGACAAATCAAATCTATATTTTCCGCCACCGTATCACACATTCTCTTGGAAACACAAGAAAAAAATATTGGGGCCGTTCAACTTTTCTGAAATTTGCTTCACATGCAAAAACCATTGCAGATCGGTGCAAAACAAATTCGAGTCCTGTAGTTTTTCATTGGATCTATATTTTATCAACCAACCGCTTTTAGCTGCAAGTTCTTCACAGCATGGCTATATGCAAGACGCATTCGTTGCTTGTCTTTATTGGATATGCGAAACCAAGCGTCGCACAATGCCGTGTAGAACAACGCGGCAAAAACGATGATAAAACTTGTCGCGATGGTGCGTCCGGACGTTTCGGTTAGTTGCTCGGGATGCCAAACGAAGTAGAGGC
>CAZXLW010000048.1:0-13310 GCA_964641465.1 uncultured Pirellulaceae bacterium
TGACACCCAGAACTGGTGGAGATTCGACGGTATCCAAAATCCCGTCATTGTCGTCGTCCTGGTCGATATGGTCGGCAACCCCGTCCCAGTCCTTGTCGTTGACGCTACGGTAGTCAACATCGCTCGTGTCGTTGTCGGTTGTGTTTTCAAGATCGTTGATTGGATCGCTGACAATTCCATCGGTGTCGGCGTAGCTGTCGGGTGCAACGCCGTCGTCGATGCCATCGCCGTTGGCGTCGATGCCAGTGAGGTCACCAACAAGGCCACTTTCGTCAGTGTCGCTGACACCATCGTTGTCGCTGTCGGCGTCCAGGAAGTCAAAGATTCCATCGCCGTCAGTGTCTTCGGGCGTGGTAAATGCGCCACCATGATCGACAGTTGGATCGTCGAAGGTATCTACCACGCCATCACCATCAGCATCCGATCCGATCGCAGGCGATTGGTAACCTGCCGTTGGTTGCGCTTCGATCGCGTCGGCGATGCCGTCGTTGTCGCTGTCCAGGTCCAGGAAGTCAGCGATGCCATCGCCATCGGTATCGACAGGTGTTGTGGCAAGGCCATCCCAGGCACCGTCGCCATCAAGATCTTCGAATCCAGCGGCAATGGCTTCTGCGTTGTCGATAACGCCACTGCCATCGGTATCTGCTGCAATCGCATCCGCATTACCACTTTCGAGCAAATCGCTGATGCCGTCGTTATCACTGTCGATGTCACAGTGATCACTGATTCCATCGCCATCGGTATCAATAAAACTGCCTGCTCCCGTGACAGCATCACCTGAAAACGCATTGAATCCTAAAGTTACCGTCGAGTTGGCACCATTGCCTTTACCCGTTGTTAAAATGATCTGGTCGATTCGCTGAGTAAAGGTGACCGTTGCTCTATTTTCATCGACTTCCGTACCTCCAGCTCCCGCTGGATTGAAGAGCTCATTACCGTTCTGAACAACTACGCCATCGGTGAAGTTGGAAAAATTGGCCGCCGTAACGGGTACAGGGTTTCCTTCAAAAAACGCTTCAAAGATGATCGTGTCGCCGAAGTTAATTCCGCTGGAAATGAAGGAAAGATTGTCTACCGGACTGTTAAAGTCGAATGTGTACACGGCAGCATCATCGGGGAAATCACCTGTGCCGTCTGGCTGAACAAAAAGCAAATTACCCCCAATAATTGGGTCGGGCTGGATTTGGATACCGCCAACAAATCCGGGGGTGCCAATTCCGTTGTTAATGAGTTCTGCACTGAAGTCCAACAGTCCATTAAACAGCCCGTTCAGTTGTGCCGTATTTCCCGTTTGAAGGGGCGTATTGAGCGGGAAGCCAGGTGAATTCAGGTTTGCGGAATTGATCGCCGTAGTTGTCTCACCAACAAATCCTTCGTCGACATCTAGAATCCCGTCGCCATCAGCGTCAGCGTCCCGAGAATCTACAATCCCGTCCCAGTCCTTATCAAGGAACACGTTGACATCAATCGATTCATCAAGATCATCACCGGCATTGGTTGGATCCATTTGATCGCCAGTTGCTGCCGTGGTTGTGTTGATGATGGTGTTACCACCTTGTCCCACATCAACGGTACCAGTCAGGGTGAGCGTTGCACTTTGGCCGACATTTAATGTACCGATATCAAACAAGCCAGTTGCCGAATTGTAGACACCTTGAGTCACCGAACTGCCAGTAAAGGTAATGCCCGCAGGCAACGAATCGATCAGGGAAACGTTGGTTGCCTGATCGCCACCGTTATTGGTAACCGTGATGTCGAAGCTGACGGTGTCGCCTTCCTCAGGAGTCGCATCGCCACTGGCAAGTGTTTTGACGGTGACCAGGTCAGCCTCTGGAATCGGGACGTTTGCCAATCTAATGCTGTCGAGGGCGAATAGATCGCGGCCGGGTCCCGTGTTGTCTGATGTGTGCACGATTTCAACGGTCGAAAAATTGGTACTGGAAATGACACCAAAGAAGTTTTCCTGACCGTTACCTACCGTTCCTGTTCCAAGCGAGACACCATTGGCATCAAAGTAGGTGGCTGTGGTTACATTGGGACCCATGTCCGGTGCAAAAACAGATCCTTGAAGCACACCATCGACGAAAAACTCCAGTGTTACATCGCCCGTATTATTGCCGACGTCGAAAGTATCAATGATGTCGACAGCGAATGCGTTGGATGGCGTAGTCACATCGAAGGTGATCGTGGTAATGACCGTACCATTACCTGTACTCACAGGATCGATCTGAACTGCATTGCCAGCGGTGCCTGACTGGAAGCCATTGTTGGTAGTGAGGTTGACCGTTGGGTCATCCCCGACGGTGTTATCACTGACAGAGAACGTACCGCCGTTGAATGCGGTCGAGGCGGGCGTCGGGTTGTTAAAATTGAGGGTCGATGTAATCGTTCCACCCGCGCCGTTGACGGTTGCATTAAAACCGGATTCGCTATCACCATTGCCATTGGTGTTGTTACCAACGAAGAACACGTCCGTAGTTGCTGTGGTTGTCTGGAATTCGGACCCGTTGCCGGGCTGTACAGCCACACCGCTACCCAGGACATGGTTCCAGTTCTCAACGGTAAGTGCAACTGTCTCGATGGTTCCGACGTTCAACTCCAGGTCCCAGTCGCCGCCGAGCTCGGCCCCACCAGTCAAGTCATCCGACGCCGCCACATCGGAACCAGTGATCGCACTGATCGACTCGATAAACTGTTCGCCCTCATGATTGCCAGCGAGATCACAACCGTAGAACAACAGGTCCGCATCTTCGGTTAACGCGTCGGCCCAGCCTGCCAGTTGATTCGCATAATGGCTGAGATTGTCAGTTGAAAGTTCTGTATTGCCTAGCGCCACCGAGCCTTCACTGCCATGCGAAAGAATATGAATCGCGTCGTACTTGTGATCAGCTGAGCTGAGGATTTCTGAAATTTGGTCGATGCCATTGGAATCGCCATCCAGAAAACGAACCTCTAGAATACTTTCGCTTTTGGATTCCAGGATCCCAGCCAGCAATCGGTCGCCATCCTCAACACCAGCATCAATCAAAATCAACTCACGCGGTGCGTTAAAATCAACCTGCTCCAGTTGCGCTTGGGCCGGTACCTGAGACGCAGTCTCCGATCCAGGCAAGATAAACGTTGCATCGGGAACGCCATCAAACATCACACGTTCTTCAAGCGATTCCATCATCGACTTGAATTGAGAAAAATTAGTTTGATTGAGCATTTTTTTAAACCTTTTTTAACCGGACCGGGAAACCGGTTAAGAGAGAGTGGGGAAATTGTGAACGCCTTAACGACCGAATTTGCCAGGCGTTATCTGACGGGAATAATCGTTACACACGTTCAAGTTTGAAACTGACAAGTGATGCAGCACTTTAGTGGGGTCCGCAAGGCTGGATCATTGCCGCTGTTCATTCGCACTTGAGTTGGCACTCCGATAGAAGCGTCAACACAGGGCAATTGGAAAGTTGTGGCTGCTATGCCTTCGAACGGAAGACGTTTCCATAGACATAGAAACTCATGAGCAACAACAAGTTTGAAATCCGGTGGATTCATCATGCTTTAGTTCCGCAAATGAAGGACGTTACGAATAAATCGCAAACAAACAACGCAGGAACACGCACTCAGCAGCTTGAAGAATAAAGCTGGAACCAAAGCGCCTCCTTGCACATCAGGGTTTGCATCGTCCATCGAAGTGCAATCACTTAGTTGACTAGCAGATCTAACGAACGAAATACCGCTGACGATTGTCTCAGCAAAAGCGATTTTTCGAAACAAAAACCCCTCTCTCCAGAGGGGTTGATGACGTTGTAATGAAAACCCTGACGCGCGCAAATTGGTCATATTTTCGCGTTGTGTTGAACTGTAACAGATCTCCGACCTGTACCGGTCCGATTTAGAATTGCTAAACGTTTGCAGGAGTGTTGTCGATTGAAGCAGCAGTAGCTTTTATCGCAAATGTTCAAGCCCGCGAACAATTGCGAACTGCGTTCCCGCAAACCTCTTTTTGATTGGTAGACCCGTGATCAGAGCCCTTCGGATCGTTAGCCTGTTGTCTCATATGGTTCATGCGTTGAGCCATGCAAAGTTTGCACTGGTGTCTCCAACGTACTCATTTTGTAAAAAAGCGATCTGTTTTGCGTTGCTGATTGTTCCTCTGATCAGCCTGCAAGGGCTCATGGGGCAGGAACGTCAGCAGTTTGATATTCACTCGATTTACAGTAACCTCGATTCGTCCGCCAGCAGCCACGGTGGCAAGACAATTAACTTGATTGATCCCTGGTGGGACTCCCATGTTTCACAGGCACAGCGGCGTCAAGTCGAGGGCATCCCGACCGACATCCAGGGATTAGTTTATCTGGCAGTCAAGAATTCGAACCAGATTCGAATTGCCAAAGAAGACCCGATCATCGTCGAGACCGGAATCACCGAAGCAGATTCAGCATTCGACTGGACTCGTTACCTGAATACTTCCTGGGCCGATACCAGTGAGCCGGTAACCAATACGTTGATCGCTGGTGGAAACCAAAGTCGCCTGAATGACAATATCTTTTCGGTCGAAGGTGGTGCCCGGCGACTAAACCGTTATGGTGGTCAGTTCGATGTCTCGCAACGATTCGGTTGGCAGGATAATAACTCGCAGTTCTTCGTTCCCTCCAATCAGGCCACGTCGCAACTAACCTTTTCCTACTCACATCCGCTACTTCGCGGACGCGGGTTTGCCTACAACAATTCACTGATTGTACTGGCCAGAATCGACACGGCTGTGGCCGAACAAACGTTCCTGGCTCAGCTTCAGGATCAACTGATCGAAGTCGTTCGAGCGTACTGGGCTCTGTATCTGGAACGCGCAACGCTGGCACAGCAAGTACGTTTGTACCTCAACACCGAACAGATCGTAGAATTATTACGCAATCGACAAACCATCGACGCACAACGAACCCAATTGATCACGGCATCTTCCGCTTTGGAAAGTCGCCGTGCGGAACTGATCCGGGCCCGAACGGCCGTCATCAACTCAGAAACAAGACTTCGAGGTTTGATTAACGCTCCGGAACTTTCCCGTTCCGATATCGCAGAATTGGTTCCAGTAGATCGACCAGGGATCGAATTTTATGATGCTGATCTACAAGCGGAAATTCAAACGGCATTGCGGCATCGCCCGGAAGTCCAAATCGCCCTACAGGAAATCAAAGGCGCGGCAACGCGACTCAGTATTGCCGACCATGAATTGTTGCCAGCTTTGAACCTCGTCACCGAACTGTATGCCAATGGTCTTCGTGGTAACAGCGGTTTCGCCGGAGCGTTTGGCGATCAGTTCTCGGAAGGAGCTCCCAGTTACTCGGTTGGATTTCAGTATGAAATGCCAGTCGGAAATCGCCTGGCTCGTGCCCGCCGCACACGTCGTTGTGTCGAGGCCCGTCAATTGCAGGCTCGCTACGATCAAGCCCTCGCCAATATCCAAACGGAAGTTGATATCGCCGTTCGTGAGTTGGTGACTTCGTACCGCGAAATTCGGGCGACCAGCCGTGCTTTGGCAGCCGCCGAGGCAGAAGCACACACCATCGAACAACGTTGGAATCGCTTCATCGACGGTAACGCAAACTCCAGTCTGAACCTGGAGTCTCTGTTGCGCGCTCAGGAACGAGTCACCGAAGCAGAGCGAATCTACGTGAACACACTGTTGATCTACAACCTGGCCGTCGTCAACCTGAAACGCGCCAATGGAACTTTGTTGGATTGCCAGAACGTCGTTATCAATCGAGTATGCGACGACAGTTGCGGCCCTTCGCTTGAGATCGACGCGGCAGTACCAAACGGAGTCATCAACGAGCAAGTACCGCCAGTTGAGAATTTTGCTCCAGGTCCTGTAGAACTGGGTGCAAGCACATCCAGTCGTGACGAGAAAGCAAGCAGTGTGGCCGGCTTGAAAAAAAGGGGCGTCGGAGAATCTACTCGCAGATAAACTAAATATCTCTTGTACTTTTGGCCAATCCCGCTGCCGCCCATGCCAGTTTCATTTCTAAAAAAAGCGAACCCTCGCACTTTTTTAAGTCGTCGTTTCGCGTCCAAGCGGCAACGCAGATATTCTCCGGCAATGCTATCACGCATTCGCCGCCAGGAAAAAGACTGCGGGCAATTGGATGATAGCACGATCCTGAGCGAGGCCGTCGGGATCCGAGAGGATGCCCTGGACCGAACACCGCATCAGGAAGAGTTTGAAAAGTATACCGGCTTGCTTGCCGAATCAGTTTTCCGAGCCTGTGGGTTCAGGCTACATGATGTTCAGTTACAGGCAATCGTCGAATCCTGTACGTCGTCTGTCGCGGAGATGCAGACGGGCGAAGGCAAGACGATTGTTACTGCGGCCGCTGCCGCTGTGAACTCACTGACAGCGCATCGAGTTCACGTCGCCACGACCAACGCCTATCTCGCGCATCGAGATGCGGATGAGGTAACCCCGGTCCTGGAACGGATGGGTTTGAGTTGCGGAAAATTACCTGAAGGGCACGACATCGGTGCAGCCAAAGCGGCCTATGCGACTGATATTACCTACGGTCCAGGTTACCAGTTTGGATTCGATTACCTTCGCGATCAGGTTTTTCTGCGAACGAATCGACAAAGCCAACTGGGACGCCGAACGATCAATGCGATCAAAGGAAAAAGCATCGCAGCCATGCTGATGCAGACGGAACAGCATCACACGATGCTGGTCGATGAAGCCGACAGTGTCATGATTGACGAGGCAGTCACCCCGTTGGTGATCAGTGGTGCTGCCCGGGGAGTCGAGAATCGTGTGCCGTTCGATTTCGCACATCAATTGGCGAAGCGTTTGGTCGAAGACGAAGATTTTGAGCGGACTTCGCCTGGTAATCAGATCACGCTCAAAGACCATGCTGAAGAGCATTGTCACAAGATGATCGAGGACAAGGACTTCGAACTGGCGCGACCCTGGCGAATCTATATCACCAACGCACTTCGCGCGAACCACGTCTTCCAACGCAATATAGACTATGTCGTTCGCAACGGAGAAATCCAGATCGTCGACCAGTACACAGGTCGTATCTTTGATGATCGAACGTGGCAGGATGGACTGCACCAGGCGGTCGAAGCGAAAGAGGGAGTTGAGATCAAGTCAGCACCTCCGACAGTTGCCCGCGTCACTCGCCAGCGTTATTTCCAGCTTTACGAACAACTTACTGGATTAACAGGAACCGCGGCTCAGGTCGCGGGCGAACTAAAATCCGTCTACGGCATGGACACGATTTGTATCCCGACGAATCTGCCTTGTATTCGGCAAAAATTGCCGGCTCGTTTCTTTCGCGATTGCGAAGCAAAATTGGCCGCGGTCGCAGAGGAGATTCAGCAACGTCACAAGACTGGACAACCAATTCTGGTTGGTACCAGGACGATTTCTGAGAGCATCCAGATCCGTGACAGACTGATTTCCATCGGCGTCGATGCGGTGGTCTTGAACGGTTTACAGGACGCAGAAGAAGCTGAAATCGTTTCTGCGGCAGGGCAGTGGGGTGCGATCACGATCGCAACCAATATGGCTGGCCGCGGAACGGATATCAAAATCCCGACCAGGAGTTTGGAAGTCGGCGGCTTGCACGTGCTTGGATACAGCCCGAATGCTTCGTATCGCATTGATCGACAGCTTGCCGGTCGCAGTGCCCGGCAGGGGAACCCCGGCAGCGTGCAGTTCTTTGTTGCTGCCGACGATGAAACGGTCGAACACTATTCAACCAAGCTGTCCACGAAGATTGCTCGTCGTTCAGCCCAAACCGGAGAATCCCAAGTCAGCTTCGAACGGGAACTGCTCGCCTTGCAGAACTCCATCGAAACGATCCAGTACGAATCAAGACAGTCGCTCATGCGTTCTGACAAATGGATGGATCTTGTTCGGGAAACCATTGATAAGGAATAAGTAAGTGTTCAGACTTCAGAGTTCAGTGTTCAGGTTAAGCCTCGCTGCTGCGTCGCTGGTGATGCTGTTGCTAATGGCCGTTTCCGCGTCGGCGCAGACTTCCCCCGAGAAGCTTCATGAAGGTCGGGTGACGCGCAGCTTCACCGAGCCGATTGAAACCAATGTTGTGGCCACCATCGAGCCCGGCGTGATTCAACGTGCCGACGTTAAAGAAGGCGACCGGGTTTCGGCTGGTGATCAGTTAGCGAAGCTGAATTCGGAAGTTCTCATGCAGACTCGGCGCCGCGCTGTAGCGACTGCCAAGTCGACGGCCATTCGTGATGCTGCCAAGTCGCGGTCAGAAATGTTAAAGGCTCAGAAAGAGAACTTGGAATCGTTGGTCGCTGGTGGACATGTGAATCCGTTTGAACTGTCGCAAAAAGTCTCAGAGTACGAAACCGCATACGCGGAATGGAAAAGTGCTGAGGACGAACTGATGCTGGCTCAGATCGAAGTCGATCGGATTACCGCTCAAATTGAACAGCGAGTCATCCGTAGCCCGATCAACGGCTTCGTCACTCGGATCCACAAGAAACTCGGTGAACAGGTTTCCAATAACGAGCCGGACTACGCAACCATTGTGCGAATCAATGAACTCAAAGTTCGTTTCTACCTCGACGAAAAGACTCTCGAATCGATTCAACACCGATCAGAAGTTTCCGTTCTCGTTGGGGAAAACGCCATCCCGGTCGATGCCCGCGTGATCTATGTGTCGCCGATCATTGACCCCGACAGTGGTACCGGACGAATTGAAGTCGCCATCAACAATCAAGATTACAAAATCCGCAGCGGTACCGTTTGTTACTTCAATGGTAACGGGGAAAACAGTCGGCGGGTTGCGGGTCGAGATTTTCAATCGAGTAAGACCAACTAATGACAACTTCCAATCAACCTCAAGTACGATCGACGCTCGGTACCAACAAGAAGCCGGTGCATGCCAGGGTCCGCAAGGATTCCGGGCTCGATCGCCTCCAGGCCGAGCTGTTTTCGATTTTGACAACCAACATGCAGCCGTTAGCGGCTCGCCAGCGCTTGATGCGCGCGGCGATCACAGCAGCCAAAGGTGTCGGTGGATGTCATCTGATTCGCAAGAACAACAAATGGCAGCTCGATACCAATAACAAGCTCGGCCGTATTCCCAACGAATTGGATTTGATCGAGGAGCACGGTGGTTCGCTCGATGAGATGTTCGGGGCGAACAATCCGACCGTCATGAAGCTAAACTGCCTCGACGAGCTACCGGCAATTTTCTGTCGCGTTGCTGCAATTGGAGCAGAGCCGGAACTGCTGATGTTGGTGCTGCCCGATCAGTCCAAATCAGCCAACGCCGTGGAGGTTGCCAATAAGGTTACGGCTGCGACCGGAATTATCCTGAAAGGCCAATTCGCGCTGGAGTCTGAATGGCAGATCCAGACATTGGCCGCCATCATTGAACTGGTCGGGCGGGTCGAAAGTGTCGAGACGCAAAAATCCGCGTCCGAGACTTTGGTCAACGAACTGACCCGCAATCTGAATTGCAATTCCGTCGCCGTGGCGACGATGCCCAAAGGCCGGCTGAAAGTGCAAGCCGTTTCCGGAATTCACAAGCTCGATCGCGGTTCCGCAACCCATCAGAACTATCTACAGGCGTTGCGGGAGTCGTTTTTGCGAGAAGAACTGGGAGTCTTCCCGGCCGTTGAGCAAAAGAACGATCATCTGTTAATGGCACATAAGCAACTGGCGTCCGTGATTCAGACGGAGGCTGTCATCAGCCAACCACTGGTCACCAACGACGGCGAAGAAATCGGAGCCTGGTTGTTTACTGGTCCCAAAGAAATGATCCAGTCGGAACGGTTTTCGCGATTTGTGGAAGCCGCGTCCATGCCGGTCGCTGACGCACTCCAGGTTTCGCACCGGGCGCAAAAAAGTTGGCTGCGAAGAACGATCAATGCGTTCAAGTCAAAGCTGAGCTGGTTCACGAAAATAATGATCCCGTTTGCGATCATCGGGACCATCCTGCTCATGCTGATTCCGATCACCTATCGGGTCCGCTGCAACTGCACAACGGAACCGATCTCCAAACGTTTCGCCGTCGCGCCGTTCGAAGGCTTGATCACGTCCGGCTATGTCGAACCGGGTGACTTGGTGAAGCAAGGTCAGGTGTTGGCGGAGATTGACGGACGAACCATTCGTTGGGAGCTGACTGGGGTGACTGCCGAAAAGCAGACTTCGCTCCGGCAGCGGGAAGTGGAGTTGGTGGAAGAGAACATCCCGAAACTGTTCCTCGCTGAGCTTGAGAACGAGCGGTTGACGGCTCAGGAATCAATCCTCAAATTTAAGAATGATAACTTGAAGATTCGCAGTCCGATTGATGGAGTGGTGCTCAGCGGTTCGCTGGAACGCTCGGAGGCCTCTTCGGTGGAAACCGGGCAGGTCCTGTTCGAAGTCGGCCCGATCGATGCGATTAAAGTACAGATTGAGATACCGGCTGATGAAATTGCCCAGGTGAAAAAGGGGCATGAAGTCAAAATCTGGATCGAAGGCAACGAAGAGGAACCGCTGAAGGCTGCTATCGAAAAGATCCATCCTCGCAGTGTGATTCGCGATGCCAAGAATGTATTTATCGCCGAACTGAAATTCGAAAACGAAAACGAACGATTCCGCCCCGGTATGAAAGGCAGTGTTCGCATCGACTGCGACAAACGATCACTCGGCTGGAGCCTGTTCCACAAACCAGTGAACCACGTCCGGTCGCGGTTAACGTGGTGGTAAGACGCTTTGAGTTCTCAAAACAAACCAGTGGTTCTGACTAGACTCGCTAGTAACTTTACAAGATCCTCCTGAGCCCTTTTTCGAATGCTTAACGAACAAACTTTTGAATTTGGTCAAGCTCGATTGAAGACCCGGGCCGGGCTGCGCTTCGCCATGCGGCAGACAGCTGACGATATCTGGTACATCGTTGAAGATGAAGCGACCGGGAAGTTCTTCCGGATCGGCGTCCCGCAATACACGTTCCTGTCGATGCTCAACGGTCGACGAACCGTTAACGACGCGTTGATGCGGATGGCGACGCTGTTGAAAAAGAGCGCGCTCGATGAACGCGAAATTGCCAACATCTGTAAGTGGGCGATCGAATCCGGGTTGGTCGAGACAGAGTTATCAAGTTCGGCAAGTCGCCGGGCGAAAAAAGATGATCGGGAAGCACTCACTCGAACCATGGCTTGGATCAATCCAGTCATGTTGAAGATCCCGTTGTTCAAACCCGATGCGCTGGTCGCCAAAGCAGAGAAGTTCCTGGGCTGGTTGGTCAGTGCTGGTGGGGCGATCCTGTGGTGTCTGGTCGTGATCTACGGGTTTACTTTGCTGGCTTTGAACTGGCAGAGTTTTGTAAATTTACAAATCAGCAGTTTCGATTCGTTGGATTTGGTCTGGTACGCAGTGGCCTGGATCGTCTTGAAATTCCTGCACGAGACGGCCCACGCTATCGTTTGTAAAAAGTACGGTGGTAACGTCGCCAGTTCCGGAATTTTATTGCTGTTGATGATTCCGATGCCATACGTCGATGTTTCCAGCTCCTGGCGATTTGAATCCAGGTGGAAACGAGTCCTGACGGCCGCAGCTGGAATCCTGATCGAACTTTTCCTGGCGGCGATCGCCTGCTGTATCTGGGTTTGGTCGGATCCAGGTCCGTGGAAGTTTCATGCGGGCAATGTAATCGTGACCGCGACGGTCTCCACGGTATTGTTCAATATCAATCCGTTAATGCGATTTGATGGCTACTATATCCTTTCCGATATTCTGGACATCCCTAATCTTTCAACACACGGGAAAAGTTATTTCCAGTCGGTGCTGAAGAAAATCTATTTTGGAACCAGGATCAAAGAGTTGCAGGAAACTGGTTGGCGATCGCTGGTTGTCAGGCTGTACGGATTCATGTCAACCATCTGGTTCTTTCTGATTGCCGTCAGCCTGTCTCTCGGAGCCTCTAACGTCATGGAAGGATTCGGGCTGATCGTGCTGATGATTTCTTTGGCGCTCTGGTTCCTGGTGCCGCTGGTTCGTGGTGTCTGGTACATCCTGCAAGGAACCGACTTTGAAGAACCGAATCGTACCTGGTTCGCGTCGGCCTCAGCAATTACCGTGCTGTTGGTAGCCGGGTTCTTGTGGCTGTGCCCGAGTCCCAGTGTGGTCTCGGCTCCATTGGTGGTCGATTACGATGAACACAAAGTAATGCGCTCAGAGACGCGTGGATTCGTCCGCGCGATCCACGTTAAGGATGGCGACTATGTCGAAGACGGTCAGTTGCTGGTGAGCCTGGAGAATCCGGAATTGGATTCCGAGTACACATCACTGTTGATTGATGTTCGAATTTCGGAATTGAAAATCAAGTCGTTGTTAAAAACAGAAGAAATCGCTTCGTTGAAACTGGAACGAGAGTACCTCGCAGCGTCACGTAAGCGGTTGGCCGAGATCGAAGACTCGCTGGCCAATTTGGAGATTCGTGCGATTCGCAATGGCAATGTGATGGCCTTTGACCTGAACGAAAAAATGGATACTTACCTGAAGCCTGGTGACGAAGTGCTTTCCATTGGTGATCCTGAAAAAATTCATGGTATCGCTTTGGCGCGTCAGCAGGATGTGAACTGGTTAAAGAACACCGAAGGGAAGGAAGTCGATCTGTTCATTTGGGGCCGCGACAAAGACGAAGTCATCGAAGGTTTGATCAAGCGAGTAAACCCGCGTGCCCGGGATGACTTGCCTCACCCGGCGTTCTCGGCGAGCAACGGTGGTCCACTGGCAGTCGTGCCGCGGGAGCAGGTTGAAGAAGGCGAACCACAAACTGATGAAGGCGGCGAGCTGATGTTGACGGACCCGCGAGTTCCGATTGAAATTGCGTTCGATCCGGAAGACCGAGCCACTTTGAAGGCTGGCCAAGCCGGGAATCTGTTCATCCGCAGCCGACACGAGAATATGGGTGCGTACCTGGCCGACAAGATGATTCGATTTGTACGCAACAATAATCTGCGGACGCACGGACTGTAGACACGATGCGACTGTTTGAGGGAACCGAGTTTGATATTCCTCCGCGTTGTGAGCGATGCAACGAACTGGTAGACGATTGCCAGTGCGAACCGATTCCTGAACCTTCCATTCCGCCCGAAAAACAGACGCTCAAAGTTGTTGTCGAGAAGCGCAAGCGCGGAAAGGTCATGACAGTCGTTCGTGGGCTTGCCGATGACCCAAAGCAGATTTCCGATCTGTTGACGATGCTCAAGAACAAATGCGGAGGCGGCGGGACGAGCAAGGACGGCGCGATCGAAATTCAGGGCGATCATTTAGATCGTATCCGAGGCATTCTTGGCGAACTCGGTTATCG
>CAZXLW010000048.1:13410-41068 GCA_964641465.1 uncultured Pirellulaceae bacterium
AGATCGTATCCGAGGCATTCTTGGCGAACTCGGTTATCGCATGCGTTAAACACAACGTATGCGTTAAACACAACGTATGCGTTAAACACAAAGCGCCTGCGGTAAAACGAACGCAATGCGTTGTCGCAACGTAACTGGAACGATGGTTGCGACGCATTGAGCATCGTGGTTTACTTGCCGGTCCTTCTTTCTACGGCGCTCCGAGCCAAATTCTGCAAGACTTGCATTGCTCGATCGGTATCCTTGTGGGGGACGAACAGGTGATCGTGAAAATGAGCGGCCACAACGTTGGCGGCAATTCCTTCGTCGGCCAGCGCGGTTGCAACACGCGCTGTCAGGCCTACCGCTTCCAGCGATGAATCGACATCCAGTGTGATCCAGCCCAACACCGTCTCGAAATTCAAACCCGCATCAGCCGCTGTCTGTGTTGGCAGAATCAATGTGGTACCTTCCGCTTCAACAAACGTGCCCAAGACATTGCCCGCAGCGATTGAATCCGCCAAATTGAAATCTGACTCATTGCCGATCGTGCAAAACACAAACTCACCTCTGTTCAAACGAGGCGATAAATTCTCCAACAAGCTATCCAGCGATTGATCCTGCATTATCTCGACGCCCGTTATCCTTCGACATGTGCCTTGAGACCATCCGTAAACAATTGCGCCCAACCTGCGCTGGAAGATTGCACTTGCTGTTCGTCGATGTTCCCATGCCGGGCATCAACAACTTTCAGCACGCAGCCAGACTCCGCTTCCTCGACAGCCAACATCAGGCTACTGGTGCAGGGACCGCCCCAATCCGAAGCGATGTGACCGATCAGATAGATTTTGAACTGGTCCGGCAGATGCATTTGTACTGTGTACCATTGCAAACCTCCGCCGTTGGTAGTGTCCTCAACCAAACCCCGGCCACCTGGCTGAGGGTCGAAAGTGATTTTGGAATCCGGACCCGCCATGTGAAAGTCGGGTAGCCACCAATGGGCAATATCCGAAAACAATGCCCCCCATACTCGTTCTTGCGGCGCGTCGATCGCGATTTCCAATTCGAATTTGCAACAACTCGCCGGTAATACCGAAGCTCCAGTCATCTTTTCTGCCTCTGTTTGGGTTTTGGTTTTTCTGTTTTGCGAACTTGATTACGCTCGCGCTCTTCCACGTGTTTCTTCAGTCGCGACATCGCGGAAGCCATCTTTTTCACATGCTTGCTGACCCAGCGATCGCAAACAGACTGGATGGGTGCCGGATTCAAATAATTCCAACGTGACCTGCCTTCGCGACGCACAATGATCAAGTTCGCCTTCACCAGAATCTCAATGTGTTTCATGACATTGGTGCGACACAAATGGTCGAACCTGGCGACCAGTTCCCCCGTCGTCTGCGGCCGTTCCGCCAAGATGTCAAGAATCTCGCGCCGCGTACCATCAGCCAGCGCTTTCCAGATCACATCGTTTGATTCTTGAGCTTTCTTGTTCATGACACCAAATGGTGACATGTTTAGCGACGGCTTGCAACCCATCTAATGCTTGGCTGTCCAAAAGTTTGACTGGGTTCCGGGAGGCACGAGCCTTCACCTCCCGAGGATCCCCGCTGGTCTTTCGCCTGCCAGAACCAAGGGAAGCCGCGGTTTGAAGCCCTCCAATCCGGATCATTACGCCGAACCCGTACAACTGGAATTCTTCGGGGGTAACTTAACGGCAACCTATATTTGCGTAGCCGGTTTCTGGCCGATTGTCTGAGCGTTCGATGCGTCGAACGAATCGAAAATGGTTTTTGCAGCAATCGCGACCACCTCTGTTCCGCACGCTTTAGTTCATGTTGCGGCAGCGAATACCGGCGTTTCAATGCAACCGAGTTTCGGAGTAAACTGATGTCGGAAAATCTGATTCACTCGCAAGGGCCTGCTGATATGGCCAAGAAGTTGTTCGTCCTGGACACCAACGTGATTCTTCATGACGCACGCTGCATTGAGAATTTCGAAGAACACGACATCATCATCCCGATCACTGTGCTTGAAGAAATAGACAAATTCAAACGGGGTAACGAAGACATTCATTTTCAGGCGCGGCAATTCATGCGCTCGCTGGATTCGATGACTGGGCCGATCCTGAGTAAGAATGGCGTGTCTCGCGGCGAAGGCTTGGGGAACCTGCGGGTTGTCTGGATGCCTCGGCTGGATGACGAAATTAAATCCGCGTTTATGAAAGACGTGCCTGACCACCGTATCCTGAATGCTGCGGTCTGGCTGCAAAAAGAACAACCGGACCTCAATGTTGTTCTGGTCTCCAAAGATATTAATTTGCGGATGAAGGCCAAGTCGATGGGTTTGACAGCCGAAGACTACGAGGCTGACAAAGTTGCTGATTTCAATGAACTGTACACTGGCAAGCGATTGATCGAAGGTGTCGCGAGCGAAGAAATCGAGCCATTTTTCAACGGTATTGGAATGGTTCCACAGGCCGATGTGGTCAGTGTCGAAGAGCCAGTCGCCAACGAGAATTTTGTACTACGAAACGGTTCGAAGTCTGCATTGGCTACCTACCTGTCAGACAACGAGTCGTTTCGTCGAGTCAACAAAGTAACTGCTTACGGAATCCAACCGCGCAACGCGGAGCAGATTTTTGCTTTGCGAGCCCTGTTGGATCCGAAAATCAAGCTGGTCACCATTGCCGGAAAAGCTGGCACAGGAAAAACACTCCTCGCGCTGGCGGCCGCATTGGAAACCGCGACGAAGTACCAGCAAATTTTGTTGGCGCGACCAATTGTTCCGCTCAGCAATCGCGATCTTGGCTTTCTGCCTGGTGATATCCAGGACAAGCTGGAACCTTACATGCAGCCGCTGTTCGACAACCTGAATGTGATCCGTCACCAGTTTGAAAAGAACGATCAGCATAGGTTGCGGATCCAGGAAATGCTTGAGGAGGAACGATTGGTTATCACGCCTCTTTCCTATATCCGTGGTCGCAGTCTGCAAAAGATGTTCTTCATTGTCGACGAAGCCCAAAACCTGACTCCACACGAAGTCAAAACGATTATCACGCGGGCGGGCGAAGGTACCAAGGTTGTGTTTACTGGTGACATTCATCAAATCGACCAGCCTTACCTGGATGCTCTTTCTAACGGAATGAGCCATCTGATCAATCGCATGCGTGGGGAATCCATCTACGCCCACGTGACTCTTGAAAAAGGTGAGCGGTCGGCATTGGCGGACTTGGCCAGCGATTTGCTGTAGTCGCTCGCGTTTTACCGCGAATTGTATTTTTCAACCACATTGTGTTTTTTAAAAATACCGTGTGTGAAATTTTCGTGTGTTTGGTGTATTTCGTGGTAAAAGGATCCCGCGCCTGTTTGTGTTCATTCGTGGATGCTAGATTTACTTTTTCATCTCTGCACCTATGCAAAAGCAAAATGAAAAAAGTAAAGCCCGGACCTGGGCAGGAATCGGTTTGGGATTACCCGCGACCGCCACGCGTCGAACCTTGCTCAAAACACATTCGGGTCGTCGTCGGTGGTGAGGTGATCGCCGACAGTTCGAAATCACAACGAGTCCTTGAGACCAGCCATCCTCCGGTATATTACGTACCTCCGGAAGACATTCGACTGGAATTTCTGCAACCAGCGAACGGTCGCAGTTTCTGTGAATGGAAGGGATCGGCCACCTATTTCGATTTGCAAATCGGTGACCGCCTGATCAAGCAGGTTGGCTGGACGTACTTGTCACCGACGGATCGGTTTAAAGTAGTCGAACGCCATGTCGCGTTTTATGCGAGCAAAGTTGACGAGTGTTTTGTCGGTGATGAACGGGTCGCAGCTCAGCAAGGCGACTTTTATGGCGGCTGGATCACTTCCGAAATCGTTGGCCCATTCAAAGGTGCCCCGGGAACGATGGGCTGGTAACGCGTCGGTTCAATACTCCACTTGATCTTCCATCATTCGTCTGGCCTGCTTAGCCGCTGATTCCCAATTGCCTTGCCTGGCAGTTTCAACGATTCCCTCTAGCCAATCGGCTTGATTCTCTGGAACTTTAGAATCCGTTTCCAGTTCGTCGTGCAACATCGTTTCTACTTGTGCAATCCGCGCTTCGCTCTTGGACAGACACGCGCTATACAGCGCTTTCGCAAATTCATAAGTTCGCGGGCTGACTTTGCCGTAGCCTGCAGGCAACAGTAAATACGTGACTGCAGCGACAACCGCAATCACCAACGTCGATATCAAAGCGTTGCGATTCATTGCCAACCTCCTACTAATTCGCCCTCGTTCATGCTGCTTAGTTCAGCAAACGTAATCAAGTCTCCGGTTTCAGCGAAGAATTGAACCGAACCGTCGCCCATGGTTACGTTTCCGCCGCCTGTATGTTCTGCGTACATTTGACCAACGTGATAGGTTGGGAAGTTAACAGGGTGGATGATCGGGAAACCGGTGATATCCAGTTCGCCACCGGACGGACCGGCATGAACCAGCACCAGCGTTGTTGCCCCGTCAGGTCCGTTCTCTGGACTGGAAAATCGCGGATGGACAGTCGCGCCGGGAACAACTCCGACCCAGGTCTTGTCGCTGAGCCTGGACGAATGCTCGCCAAGGAAAATTGTGTTGGTGGTACCGTCGGTAACATCTGCCATGCGGGTTTTGGAGTTACGATAAAACGGACCATCGGCGACTCGCGAAACGTCACCATGGATATTGATCTCGGTGGTGGTGGCCGAGTAAATGTCAATGAAAACTGTACCGGTCAAATCCGAACCGGCTTCTGGGCCCCAGGCCGATTCCTGCCCATGGCTGGCAACGTAATGTGATCGCCCCAGAACGAGTGGAGGAGGAGCGGATGGGCCACTTTCGTGAAGCGAATGGATGGGGCTGCCGACTGCGCTATCGCCAGGGGAGTAAGGATTGCCGGCTGCGTCGACCACGACAAGTGGTTCCGAGCTTCCGGAAGAACTCGGACACAGATAAACCGGCAACTGTGATTGGACTAACTCTTGATTTTCGTCAGCCCAGATCGGCCGATTCAGGTCAAGTCCATCCACCAAATTTCCACCTTCGATATAAGGTAGCAAGTGCGTTCCCCAGCCCCAGCCTGGTCCAGCATTCCACGTGCTGTGATCAATGAAAACATCGGCGGGCACATTGCCGTTGCTGGTCGGAGTCGATGTGAATCCAGGTGGAAAAAACCCCAGGCCGCTCTCGAAGTTATGCAGGGCCAGTCCAAGTTGCCGGAGGTTGTTTGCACACGTTGTCCGGCGGGCAGCTTCACGTACCTGCTGGACTGCCGGTAGTAGCATCCCGATCAGGATTCCAATGATGGCAATCACGACCAGTAATTCAACAAGTGTGAATCCTTGGTGTTTGCTCTGAGTATGTGGCATTGTCTCCTCCGCGAATCCGTTTTGTAGCATAGGCTACGGATATTGTAGCGTATGCTACAATTCGTCAATAGCTGGCGGGCCAGTCTATTGTTCAGACAGCGGGAAATTAGTGTTCCAAAGCATGCAAGCAGCATAAATTAGCATTTTGCAACGAATTGACGAGCAACTCGAAGAGGCGTGAGCAACTAAAACAACGACTCGCAGCGCAGTGACTTATCGAGATGTTGAGGCCATTCTGGCCCGGCCTCTTGTTCGTTGACTGAAATTGGGGTGCCTTGTTTTGTGGCCTAAGCGTGGCGTTTAGATACAAACGTGGCTTTTAGATACATTAGAGACACACAACTGGAAAAGGAGAATCGAATGAATGATACACCTTACGCAAAATTGCTAACGGACTCCTATTGGTCACGACTGTCGCTAATGGCAATTCTCGCTGCCGGCATTTTTGTTGCGCTTGAGTACATGCCAGCCCTCATCAACGGTGTGGTAGGAACCATCGCAGCAGTAGTAGTGGCCAGTGTTTTACTCTACAGCTTCGGCAGAGTTGCTGGCCAAATGATCGGTGAGAATGCTGATTCCAATCCGACTCTTGAAAATTAGAAGCGGTTTCAAAACCGATTTTACGAAAGTAGCACGACTCTCCGAGTCGTAAACATCGTGATGAAACGACTCGGAGAGTCGTGCTACTATGGTTTTGAAACGCCTTCTAGTGTGTTGCTGCCGCTAACGGCAATCAAGCAGTCGACCTCGCAAGTTTGCTTAGCTCTTTTGGAATACTCGAACGCTGTAATTCACGCGAAAACCCATTGGATATTCCTTCAGAGTCGCCAGGTACTCGTCCGTTGCCTTGCGAGCACCTTCAAACTGACCGTAGTCGTCGATTGTGCACAGGCCGCGCGATTCCAGTCGAGGATAGAGTCGTTCGAGTTCGTACTTCGTTGACTCGTAGTAGTCCGTATCCAGTCGCAAGTATGCGATCGCATTGGGGATGTTCGAATCGGGAGCCAGTGTTTCTTCTACCATGCCGGGAATGATCTGGAACAAGTCGAAGTCGTAGTGGCAATTGGCCAGGTTTTTTTCCACGATCGGCATGAAGTTGGTATGCTTGCCGAACTTTACTTCTTTGCCGTACAGATCGGTCGTCGAAGTGTCGTCAGGGAATCCTTCGAACGTATCGAACAGATAGATCTTGCGGTAACAGCCCTCGAAGTGGTTAAGGAATTCCGCGGCGGCCATGACTGCTCCGCCCAGGTACACTCCACACTCAACAAAATCGCCTTGGATACGATTCTTGCAAATGTACTCGACTGATCTGTAGATGTTATAGAACGCTTCGATGCCAATCATCGAGTAAGGTTCACATTTCTTATACACCGACCAAAAGAACTCATCCTTAATATCCGGATAGTTTTCCGGGTTCCGGATAGTTGCGATGTGCGGAAAGAGATCATAAACCGTTTGCATTTGCTCATCCTTGAACAGTTGGTTGGTGTTCCTGACGTCTTCTTTCTGGACTATCGCCAGAATCCCCCCAACTACAACAGTTGATAAGGCTCAAAGTTGCCGGAACGGAGTTCCATGTGTACGGATTTTGCCGATTAATCTGCTTCTGCTGATTGTTCGATGGGTGATTATATCAGTGATAGCTGGGCGAACGGCGTCAACGTTGCTAGAGTTACCGTCAAACAGAACCCAATTTGACCAAACCGAAATTTCGAGTCGATGTTTCTACCGGAAGAGTATCGCAAGAGAGAATTACAAACGGTGAATTACCAAAGTGACTGAGCCAAACTTAAAGCCGCAACCAAAAATCGCGATCATCGGTGCCGGACTTTCCAGTTTGATCGCGGCTCGAACAATCGCGGACCATGGATTCGATGTGACTGTGTTCGAGAAAAGTCGCGGAATCGGTGGCCGAATGTCGACACGGCGAACCGATGCATTCGGGCAGTTCGATCACGGTGCCCAATATTTTACTGCTCGTGATGACAGCTTTCGTCGTTGCGTGTTGGATTGGCAACAGCAAGGCCATGTCGCGAACTGGCCAGATTCGGACACCGGTCAGAAGATTGTTGTGATCAAGAACGGGCAAGTTGAATCTGAATCAGCCAGTCAGGAGCGGTTTGTCTCGGTGCCGGCAATGAACTCGATCGGCAAGCATCTGGCCAGTGAGTTGAATATTGTTTTGAAGACTCGGATCGCCAGAATCGAAACTGGCTCGCCGGGACACCAGCTTTATGATGACTCGGGTGAATGCCAAGGAGTGTTTGACTTGGTGATCTCGTCTGCTCCGGCGGAGCAAACATGCGACTTGTTGCCAGAGCGTCACGTGTTGCAAAATTTGATTCGAGCGATCGAAATGCAACCTTGCTGGGCGGCAATGGTGGCCGTCGAGAAACCAGTCGCACAAGATTGGGTCGGAGCGTTTGTGCATGATTCGTTTCTCTCCTGGGTTGGTCGCAACAGTACCAAGCCAGGACGCGATGCTGGCTATGAGAATCTGGTCATCCACGCTAATCCGGAATGGACGACCGAACACTGGGAACATGATCCGGAAGATGTTGCTGACCTGATGCTGCAGGAATTCTGGCGGGCTTCAGCTTGCGACCCCCAGACGCCCGTGTACCGTAAATCTCATCGCTGGAAATACGCACTGGCAAAAGAACCTTCCCAAGAACAATGTTTCTTTGATGCAGAAACCATGATCGGTGCCTGTGGCGACTGGGCCAATGGCTCCCGGGTGGAAGGAGCGTTCCTGAGTGGACAAGCCATTGCGGGGAAAGTTGTCGAGAGACTAAGCCAAAATTAACGCCAAAAATGAAAATCGCGTGATTTGTATGGATAGTCATTGGCGGCACGCTTGGTTGCTTAGGGTTACTACTCAAATTGTATTTTTGCGAACAATCGAGATATATTACTGTTACAATCCACGAGAATGTTTCAATGTCAGCCGATGTTAAATTCGTTGACGGAAACAAAAAAATTCCCGACGATCGGAATGGCAAAGATGAATTTGAAAAACAAAGTCTTGGTATTGTTGATGTTGTTTGTCTGCAACGCAAACATGGCGTATGCGGTTCAAGATTTTTTTGCCGAAGCGAATCAGAGGATTGAACAGCATCGCAAAACTGACATCACCGTGTTGGTTCTGGATTCCAACGGCCAGCCAGTTCCAAATGCTCAAGTCGAAGTCGAAATGCAACGGCATGCCTTCCGCTGGGGGACTGCGGTCGTCGCCGATCTTATCAACAGTAACTCGTCCATCAACTCAATTTACAGACAGAAGATTCTGGAGAACTTCAATGCGGTCGTTTTTGAGAACGATTTGAAGTGGCCGGCCTGGGAAGGTGCTTGGGGGCCATATCTTGGTTGGTCGCAGGCTGAACAAGCACTTGATTGGTGCGACGCAAACAACCTTCCGTCCCGCGGGCATTACCTGGCTTGGGCGACGCTCAGCGGCATCGACGGATATGGTCCCGGCAACCCGAGCAATGATCCGGCGCAAATTCAAGGTCCTTTACTGGATCACATTCAAGACAAGTTGGACACGGTCGGTACTCGGATCACCGAGTGGGACGTGATCAATCATCCGATTGGTTGGGGACCGACGACGTATGAGGATCTGTTTGGAGACTCCTATTATTCTTCGATCGTTAGCTTCGCGCGGTCGATGGCTCCTGTCGGGACTGAGCTGTGGATGAATGAAGACAACATTCTCAACGGCGGTTCTGTTGCCGATCAGTACGAACAAGTGCTGTTGAATCTGGAAGCGTTTGCTGCCCAGCCAGACGGGATTGGATTCCAGGGCCACTTCAAAAGTTCCTGGGGACGCAATCTGCCAGATTCGCACGTAGAAATGTATACGCAGATGGAACGCTTTTCGGGACTCGTCGACAGGTTGCAGGTCACCGAGTTCGATATCGACGTCGGCGAGTTTGATAACGAGGGAAATTTAACGAATTACGATCAGCAGCATCACGCGGAGCTGATGACGAATTATCTGATCAGCCTGTTCAGCCATCCCAGGCTGGAAGGGGTTACGATGTGGGGCTTCTGGGAAGGAGCTCATTGGTTGCCAACAGCAGCCCTGTACAATCAGGATTGGACCGAACGTCCAGCGCTGCAGGCTTATCGTGACCTGGTGTTCGGTGATTGGTGGACGATGGAAAACGGTCCGACTGGTTCTGATGGCGAGTATGACGTGCGAGGCTTCAAAGGTGATTATCTGGTCCGGGTAACTCATGACGGGACTGAGTATTTGCAAACGGCTCAGTTCAATAGCGATTCCGGGCAAGTCGAGGTTGTTGTTCCAGCCACGGGGTTGATTGGAGATGTCAACATGGACGGCCAAATCAACTTGCTGGATGTTCAGCCGTTTATCGACCTGTTGAGCAGCGGAGAATATCAATTCGAAGCGGACACAAACCAAAATGGAGTCGTGAACCTGTTGGACGTTGGCCTGTTCGTTGAGCTGCTGTCCGGCAGTTAATTTGAATCCGTTTCCTGAATGTTTTGCGGTGGTGCCTGAAGGTACGCTCGTTGTTGCGCTTCTAACAGGCTTCCGTTTTCCATCCGCGCGTTGATTCGCGGAAATTAGTACCAATTAGTGTTCCCTCTTTGCGTTTGCAAGCAAGCATTCGTAAATATCTCCTTTGGTATCAACCTGAATGCTGAACCAGTCAGCGAGGCCGCCATGTTACCGACTCGTTACCTTAGAATTGGTGTTTAAGTGGTATGATTGAACGTCAAACGCCGCCCCGCATTGAGAAAGGAACGCGACATGAGATGTTATCAGTTACTTTCGGTTCTGTTCGGCCTTGCGATTGCGACGGCTCTGCCTGCTCAGGAGCCTGTCGCCGATGATGAGTTGCAACTCGGTGTCTTGAGCGGCAGATTCATCTTCGATGGGGATTCACCAAAACCAGAGGCGTCGCCGCTGGAAGCGATACAGAAAGATTCTACTTTGGAGCGCGACAACGTCGGTCGACCTTCTGGCGTCGAGTATTCCTACCTCGAATATTTAAAGGCCGGCATGCGTCCGCGCACGGTTGATGAATCTCTGTTGGTTGGCAAAGAAGGTGGTCTCGCCAACGTCTTAGTCTTCGCCATAAACCGGGACGCCAAATCGCCACTCGTTGAGTCGGAAACGGCGAAGTCCCATGTGCTGCAAATTAAGAATGGTCAATTCTCGCCGCGCGTTCTGATGGTCAATGCCGGCAGTAAGCTCGAGATTAAGAATTCAGACCCACTCAGTTTTGGCTTTCATCTGATGGCGGTCAGCAACCAGGAGATTAACTATCTGCTCCCGCCGAATTCGACGAGAAGTCTCATGTTGTCGAAACCCGAAAAGACGCCGATACGTTTTCGATCAAATCGTCAGAGTTGGGCGACGGGAGTTCTTCTCATCCACGACAACCCACATTTCGCGGTCTCAGCGGCAGACGGAACGTTTTCGATCCCCAACCTGCCGCTTGGCAAATGGAAATTTCGTGCGTGGCACGAAAAGGTTGGGTACCTCAATAACTGGCCCAAGGGACGATTCCGGTTCGAGATAGAGGCTGGTAACAATGAATTGGGCGACGTTAAGCTGGCCGCCAGGATGTTTGTTGGCGAGGCTGATCTGCAGACGGAAAACTAACGCCAGCGATGCGGTAGCTGCGAATGCTAGTGGTTGAGACACTCAATTCTCGATTGTAAAAAGGTATAGCCGCCCGTTCGCTTACATTTTAGTTTTTTAAATGAATTACAAAGACAAGAAAAATAGCGTCATTGGTGTGTTTCAATTTAGCGTTGTTAACTTGATTTGCTTTCTGGTTTTTCTCAGCTTGTTGGGATGTGGTAACCGACTCCAACAGCAGGAACTTCACCGGTACGGTTCAGATAGACGATTCGCTCGCCGTCCTGAATTGGTTCGGTCGTGTAAGTCTTTGGCAACGGAGTCTTCGGCTTTTCCAACGCGCCAAAGTGGCTTACTGCCGAAGCGACAGCCTTCTTTGGATCGAATTTGCCTGAAACAACAACGATGACGTTGTCAGGACGATAATACTTCTCATAAAAAGCACGCAGGCTTGGAATTGGAACTCGCTCGATGTCGGCCTTGTTACCGATCACGCTCTTGCCATAGTTATGCCAGTCGTAAGCGTTGGCCATCAATCGACTCATTAGAACCTGTACCGGAGAGTTTTCGCTTCGTTCGAACTCACTTCGAACAACAGTCATTTCCGATGCAAGGTCTTCGGCACCCGACGCCAGTTGTTCATTCAGATTTTTACGGTAGGTTTGGCGTCGTTTGATTTCAGCTTTTCCAGTCAATCGTTCCGATTTCAGCCATTTCAGTTTCGCAACACGTTCATCCAAAAGAAAACAATGACGAAATTGAATATTGAGATCCTTGCCTATGAAGAGACGCCGGTTGGTCCGATCTGCCTGCGACTGCGCGAGTTGCTTTCGCAGCCAGGAGACTCCACGGCCAACGACTGAATCATGGATCATCAGAACCGTTCCTAACCACCAGTTAGAATGTCGACGAATGGTTGAACGTCAAGCAAGTTGACGACACCATCTTGATTGGTATCTGCCTCGGCCTGGAACTCTCCGCTAGTAATTAGATCAACGAACGGTGCGATATCGAGGAGGTCCACAACACCATCCCGATTGACATCGCCCAGCAAAAAACTGTCGCATTGGTTGAGTAGCACATTAACGTCGGAAAGACTGGTTGAAACTAAGTCTGTAAGGCCGTCGCCGTTGAAGTCGCCAACTGTAACCGAGAGTGGAAAACTTCCCGCAACAAAGATTCGCTGGGGTGCAAACGTTCCGTCCCCCGTTCCTAGCAGCACCGAAATGTCGTCACCAAAGTAATTGGTTGCGGCCAAGTCAATAAAGCCGTCGCCGTTAAAGTCGCCTGCAGCTACCGATATTGGCTGCAGCCCTGCACCAAAGGCCTGGTGAGGCGCAAATGTCCCGTCACCATTTCCCAGCAGCACCGAAACGTCATAAGAAAAGCGGTTGGCTGTGGCTAGATCTACGATACCATCCCCGTTGAAGTCTGCCGTCGTTACCGAACGTGGATTGGTTCCTGTTTCAAAAGTTTGCTCGGGTGCAAACGTTCCGTCTCCCATCCCTAACAGCACCGAAACGCTTCCGGCAACGTACTCGTAAATGGGAGCGGGAACGATGTTGGCGATGGCCAGATCAGTGAAGCCATCCCCGTTAAAGTCCTCAGTCGTGATCGACTGCAGAGCATCTCCGGCGTCAAATAATTGTTGGGCTGCAAATGTTCCATCACCAATCCCCAGCAGCACCGAAACGTTATCGGAATAGAGGTTGGCCGTGGCCAGATCAGTGATGCCATCTCCGTTGAAATCTCCCGTCGTTACGGAACCTGGACCATCTCCAGCGTTAAAGTTTTGTTGAGGGGCAAAAGTCCCGTTCCCCAACCCCATCAGCACAGAAACATCATCGGAATAGCTGTTGGCAGTCGCCAGATCAGTAAAGCCATCCCCGTTGAAGTCTCCAAACGTAACCGATAGCGGTCCATTTCCTACGTCAACAGGTTGCTGGGTCGCAAACGTCCCATCCCCCAGGCCTAGAAGCAGAGAAACATCATCGGAAAAGCGGTTGGCAGTTGCCAGATCAGTGATGCCGTCTCCGTTAATGTCCACAGATGCTACCGAGGCTGGAAAATCTCCTGCTGTGTTAAAGGATTCTGGCGGAAATGTGCCGTCCCCTAATCCCAGCAGTACGGTAACTCCACCGGAATTTGAGTTGGCTATAGCCAGATCTGTGATGCTGTCTCCGTTGATGTCTGCCGTCGCTACAGACGGAGCACCTTGTCCTGCGGCAAAGGTTTGCGGAGGCGCAAAGGTCCCGTCCCCTAATCCCAACAGCACCGAAACACTTGCGGTCTGTCCAGTTACCAGATCAGTGATGCCATCGCCGTTGACGTCTCCAGTCGTTACCGACTGCGCAGGTGCCGAGTCAAAGGTTTGCCGAGGCGCAAATGAGCCGTCCCCCAATCCCAGTAGCACCGAACCGTATGAGGCAAAGAGGTTGACGGCTACCAGGTCGATGAAGCCGTCCCCGTTGAAGTCTCCTGTTTCTACTGAGATGGGTCGATCTCCAGCGGCAAAATTTTGCTGGGGTGCAAATGTGCCGTTTCCTGATCCAAGCAGCACGGAAAAGTCATCGGATTCGTAGTTGGCAATTACCAGATCTGTTTCGCCGTCCCCGTTGAAGTCGCCAGTCTGCAGGGTTTCCGGTTCATCACCTGCGGCAAATGTTTGCTGTGCCGCAAAAGTCCCATCCCCATTTCCCATCAACACCGAAACGTCACCGGAATCACGGTTGGCTGTGGCCAAGTCTGTGACGCCGTCGCCGTTGAAGTCCCCAGTTGTTACAGACCGAGGTCTATCTCCTGTGTTGAAGATTTGCTGGGTCGCAAAGGTCCCGTCTCCTATTCCCAGCAACACAGAAACGTCATCAGAAACGATGTTTGCTGCTGCCAGATCAATGATGCCATCTCCGTTGAAGTCTCCCGAGGTTATTGAAAAAGGAGAATCACCCGCCTCAAAGGACTGCTGGGGTGCAAATGCCCCGTCACCTGTTCCCATCAGCACTGAAACTTCATCGGAAAAGTTGGCTGTGGCCAAGTCTGTGATGCCGTCCCCGTTGAAGTCTCCTGCCGCTACACTGCGTGGAGAGCTTCCTGTGGCGAACTGCTCACCAGGGAATATTTGCCCGTCGCATTGTGCAGTGGCGTGCTGGCACAGCGGAATCGACGCTGCAAACGCCAATGCAGCGAACGTCTTCCGCAACATTGCTTTTTGCCTCGAACGCCGTCTGTTCCTGTTAGTTTTAAATCGAAAGCGGTCACGGATGCCGTCGAGTATTGATGAGTGCCAGGATCTGATTCGCATGGTTGATGAGCTCCAAACATTGAGTGCTGTCGGACTGGTTCAGTATAGCAAAACAAGCTGAAGCACCCAAGGTTTTTGTCAACAACCGATCGACCGGTATAAATCGCCTTGGAAATCGAGCAAGTTGTCGTCGCCATCTCGATTGGCAACTGCCTCTGGTTGTGTTTGCTGTGACCAGATCTGCGATGCCGTCCCCGTTGAAGTCGGCAGTCGTTGCCTACCAGAACCAGATGCAGTAACCAAGGAAATTCGACAAACGACCGATTCAAACTGGCACCTGTCACCAAAAATTCGGCCTATCGGTTCCATGGGACATCGGAGTTTCCTGATAGCGCGTCGGGATTTTTTATGGCATTGATTTAACAAATTCACAGCATTGTCGAATTTGTATAAAAAATTGGAATCTGTGGCTAACCGGCCGGAGAAACGGAACCTATGAATAGAGACGGGACCAATTTCTATATTAAGGCGGGAAAAAATGACGCGAACAAAACTACTACTCAGAGCGGAGTGGATGCTGGCGATCGCCACGTTACTCTTGTTTGTTCAGACAACAAATGCCCAGGTAATTACCTGTTGGGGCTTTAGTTCCAACACACTATTCAACAATCCGGCAAATTGGAATAACGGCGTGCCGGGTAATCAAGACACAGCCAAATTTTTCGTCGGTGTGCCGATTACGGTCACCATGAACGTCGATGCAAGTGTAGAAGAATTCGACCATGTCATTGGGCGTATGACTTTAACAGGCGGGAATCGGTTAAAGGTTGGTTCGTCTCCGTCAATAGATACGGAAATGATTGTAACCGGCTCACAAACCGTGTTTGAACTCCAGACCGACCTGAACATCACAACGGCTGATACGGGCGAACTAACGATACAGGACAAATCAATACTTGAAGTTGCCGGTATCATTCGGATTGCGAATGAGGCTGGTTTACAAGGAGAGATGTTGGTCCGGAACGCGGGTACGCTTGTCGATGTCGACCAGTTGCGAGTTGGTCAATCAGGCGTTGGCATTTTGGATATTGAAGATGGCGCGAATGTCTTGACGAATCGCAGTCGAATTGGGTTTGGAACGGCCTCCATTGGCAACGCGTCTATTTCCGGTGCCGGCTCGGTTTGGGAATCATCCAGCAGTTTGAATCTGGGCCATTTCGGTGGAACAGGAACACTGAACCTTCTCAGTGGAACTGTCACGGCTGGCACCGAAGTCAATATAGCAAACGCGTTAGACTCGGTTGCTTTGGTGAACATTTTTGGTGGAGAACTGGAAGCACCTGAAATGTTTGTTGGCCGGGAAGGTGACGGATCATTGGACTTGCGGGGCGGAATAGCAAACATCACTGATTTCGTTACGATCGCAGATGGACCGGATGCCAACGGAACAGCAAATGTTATTCTGAGTGGTCGGCTGGAGACCGAGAGTCTAGCCGTCGCCAACGAGGGTGTCGGCATGCTGAACATTTCAAGTGGTGGTGAAGTTGTTGTCGATGGAATTGCTTTGGTTGGAGCAATGGCCGGCTCATTTGGCAGTATTTGCGTCGGACAAGACGGAAGCCTGGATTGCGGAGCCCTTGGGGTGGGAGGCGATGGTGACGGCGAGTTGATCATCGAAAACGGAGGTGAAGTTAGCGTCGATGGGATAGTTTTTGTCGCGCCAAACTTCGAAATTGATTTCCCCGAAGACGGAGGCACCCTGGAAGCCGGTATTGGTGTTCAGATTGCTGGCCGAGTAGCCTTTTCAAGTGGCGATAGTGAAATTATCGGTGACATCGAATTGATCAATGACGGTGTAATGATCGTCGGCCCGGCCGGCGGCTCCGTTGGACGCGTCGACGGGACCCTCATCAACAATGGAGATCGGATTAGTGTTCCCGGTGGCACTCAGCTGTTTGCGTTGGGTCAGGTTACAGGCTCATCTCCATTCGAAGGGACCGGACTTGTCCAACTGGCAGGTGGGCTCAGTCCCGGCAACGGAATCGGCAGCATCGAGTTCGATTGCGACGCCGATTTCGGAACCGGCGCTCAGATTTTTATCGAACTTGGTGGCACGGCAGCGGGATCACAGCATGATCAAATTCGATTCAACGACATATCGTTGGCCGGTACGTTGAATGTTATTCCCGTTAACGGTTTTCAGCCGACACCAGGTCAACAGTTCACGATCATGGAAATCGACGGCAATCGTTTGGGTACGATCAATGGACTTGGGCAAGGTAGCGTTGCCGCGACGATTGGTAATACCAATTTGGAGATTGATTACTTTGGTGGGGACGGTAACGACGTTGTTTTAAACGCAGTCAGCGCCGGAATTCTGCTCGGCGACGTGAACTTGGATGGCAACGTCGACTTGTTGGACGTCAGTCCGTTTGTGCAACTTATCTCTAACGGAGGTTTTCAGGCGGAAGCCGACATCAACGGCGATGGAACGGTTGATCTGCTGGACGTGCAACCGTTTGTGCAGATATTGAGCAATTAGTCGCAAAGACTGATTCGGCACCGAGCAATGCGATTTCTGTTTTTGGTTGTGAAATGCAGACTATGGCCACTAGTTTTACCGATATGTCTCACTGGACGGCGAATTCTATCATCGGCGCGGTACAATATACGGGTGTTGAATTTCGTCACTCCGGTCGAGGCAATCCGGTGTCCGATTCCGACAATTTGCAACTGGACACAGTCCGAATTCTGATTGACCGAGTTCGAGCGGGAGACGAACGCGCCCGTTCGGAACTCGTCGATCAGATTCAGTCTTATGTTACGCAGATGGCTGATCAGAATCTCGCCCGGGAAGTTCGACCTCGGGTCGGACCGTCGGATATCGTTCAGCAGTCAATGATCCAGATGGTCAATGGATTTGATCGCTTCCGGGGTCAGACGACAAGAGAGTTTTTTGGCTGGCTTAATAAGATCATTCAAAATCAAGCCAACCTGTCTCGTCGCGATCAGACGCGGCAGAAACGAGACATTCGTCGACATCAATCTTTGTCAACGGAGGCGGGTAAATTTCACGCTCGTACTTTGGAACAAGCCGAAGCGACTCCTCAATCCCAAGCTCTGGCCAAGGAGCGGATCGAGCTGTTTCATGCGGCGCTCGAAAATTTGACCGACGAACATGCCACGGTCATTCGGTTGCGAAACCTGGAACAATTATCGTTCGACGAAATTGCATCCAAAATGGACAAATCAAAAAACGCCGTCACAAAATTGTGGTATCGCGCCGTGATGAAATTTGAGGAACAGCTCCGAGAACTTGATGACTAAACCCAATGAACTTGGCGAGCAACATGATCCAGCGACCTCCGAAAATTCGCTCGACCGCCAACTTGAGCTGTCGGTGTTGTCGGCGGAGGAAAGAGAAAATCTCGAACAAGCTCGTTACGCATTGTCAATTCTGGATCGAATTCGGGCCGATATTCTTCACGTCGACCATCATTCAACAGTCCAGCTGCCCAATGGACTCGATACCGAGGATGGCGTTGACCATCTAACGCGCGCCGAAAATTGGAATGCGGATTCTGACGAGGCTGAAGTTAACGAGACGTTTGGTCGTTTTCAGATCCTCGAAACGGTCGGACAGGGCGGATTCGCGATGGTTTTCCGGGCGCGCGACCCGAAATTGAATCGTGATGTTGCACTGAAGATTCCCAAGGCTCATGTGTTGCAGTCGGCCGAAGCAAAAATTCGCTTCGAACGAGAAGCCCGGGCCGCTGCGATGCTCAGCCATCCAGCGATCGTTCCGGTGTTCGAGTCAGGCAATGTTGGGCCTGTTTCGTTCATCGCTTCGGAATTTTGCGAAGGCGAAGATTTGGCCTCGTGGTTTGGGGATCAAGGACGGACTGTGGATATGCGGTTCGCGGCGTCGATCGTTCAACAGCTTGCCGAAGCTGTTCAGCATGCACACCAACGCGGGATCATTCACCGAGACCTTAAACCGGCCAACGTGTTGCTGGATACTTCAACTTCGGCAGGACCGATGGACAGCCTGCCTCGGATCACTGATTTTGGACTTGCAAAACAAATTGGTTCTACCGAAGAGTCGTTCACCCAGGAAGGCGTTGTCGTCGGAACTCCGGCATACATGTCACCGGAGCAAGCCAAAGGGGAAATTGACATCGGGGCGGCGGCTGATATTTATTCGCTGGGCGTGATTTTGTTCGAGCTTTTATCAGGTCAACTTCCATTCGAGAAAAGCACTCATCTGCAGACACTGCGGGCCGTCGAGTCGGAACCTGCACCGGCGCTCAATCGAATCGACCGTTCGATTCCACGCGACTTGTCGGCGATTTGTCAAAAGTGCCTGGCCAAATCACCCGCACTGCGGTACGCCACAGCGCACGATCTGGCAAACGACTTGAGCGCGTGGCTGGAAGATCGCCCTGTTACAGCGCGACCCGTCAGCCTTACTCAACGATTTCGGCAATGGTTCCGTCGCAATACAGCACTTGGCTCTGCATTGGTCTTTGCGTTTGCCAGCCTCGCGATTGGTCTGGGAGTCTCGCTATGGCAATGGAGTGCTGCCGATACACATGCCAAACGAGCTGATGCACAACTCGTCAAAACAAAAGCAGCCAACCGGCAATCTGAAAATCGCCGCCACCAGATCGAAAAATTCACACAATCGCTAACCGGGTTGTTCGAGGATCTTGACCTCAAGAAAATTGGACATTCCAGTCAGCCGCTGCACGAAGTGATGGCTCAGAGGTTGATTGTGGTCGGTAGCCAACTGGAGCAGGGCATGGTTGAAGAACCGCTGGTCGAAGCGGATCTCAAAACGAGCCTTGCACAATCTCTGATCGCCCTTGGATTCGCAACCGAGGCAATCGAGTTTGCCGAGTCAGCCGTTGCAATCAGGCGGCAGTTCTTGACGGAAGACAATTTGCTGATTGCGGCCAGTATCAGTTGTCTCGGAGAGGCCTATCGGGATGCGGGGCGTTATCAAGACGCACTGGAACAACACGAACTCTCTCGGCAAATCTATAAAGATCAGCTGGAAGAAGATCATACTGATATTTTGGCGGCGACCAGCCAGGTTGCGGTGGATCTTCAATATCTGGGAAAGAACGACGAAGCGATTGAGCTATGTAAACTTGTATTATCCAGGCGGTTACTGCAGCTTGAAGAAAGCGACCCCAGAGTCCTGTCCAGCATGAACAATCTGGCGAATGGATTCATGTCAAATGACCAGTTTGAATTGGCACAGCCGATATACGAACGTACGCTGGAAATTCGTAAAGAAGTTCTTGGCGAGAACGACTATGACCTTTTGACTTCGATGGATCAGCTGGCCCGATGCTATTTGGCTCAAAATAAAACGAGTGAGGCTTTCCCTTTGTTGGAGGAGACGTTGCAACGTCGAACGGATACTCTCGGCGAAACACATCATGCAACCCTGATCAGTCTCAGTGGTATGGCGTCCTGTTACCGCGCCGAAGGAAAACTGGATGAGGCGTTAGAGGTTTTTAAAAGAGTTTTCGAATTGCGAAAGATCCGGCATGGCGAGACGCACGAATTGACTTACACAACAATGCACGATTTGGGCGCAACGTACTACAGTCTCAAACAATTTGATCAGGCGAGGGTGTTGTTGGAACAGGCCTACGAGGGGATCCAGGACCAACTGCATCGCGACCACCCCAAGGCATTACAAATCAGGCAAAGCCTGGCGGCAGTTTACTATGAGCAAGGCAACTACGATCGTGCGATCGCGATTTTGAATGAAACCCTGAAATTGGCTCGTGAAAGTCTGCCTCCTTCGCACCCGAACTACCTTGAGACGTTAAGGAAATTGGCAAGAGTCTTATTGAATCGGGGCAAATACGACGACGCGATCGAACCTTTTTCGCTTTTGGTCGATGCGTTAATTGAGAGTCGAGGTTTTGACGATTTACAAACGCTCAATGCCAGGGCCGAACTAGGCAACTGTTATTGCTGGGCAGGAAACTATGAAGCCGCGATCGAAAAACTCGAACCGGCTCTGGCGTCTGACCAACGGATAGCTAGCCATGATTACTATCGCCGAAGTTTGCGAGCGGCTTATGCCCGGGGTGGTTACATCGAAAAATTTCAACCAATCGCAGACCAGGACCTCAGCAAGTATCGGACTAATTTGGAACCGATGTCCGACAAACTAAGATCCCGGCTGACTAACCTTGGGCTCGATTGTTTGCATGTCAAGAATTATGAGATGGCCAAACCGTTACTTGCCGAATCGATTGAAATTTTTGAAGCCAAAAACACAGAAGGCGCTGCGCCTCCCAATCTACGCTCGATGCTGGGTGAAGCCCTGATGGGCATCGGTGATCTGCAAGCTGCTAAACCATTACTGCAGTCAGGATACGAAGCGTTAAAAAAACAAGAAGAGTCTATTCACCCTTTGGCCCGAGGCGATACGATGATCGAAGCGGCCCAACGTCTGCTGCGTTACTACGAACAAGTTGGCGAATCTGCAGAAGCCGAAATCATCCAGGCGGAGTTGCAACAGCTGCGTGACAAGTATGATCGCTAAATACGCGTGCGTGATTTATCGTCGCCAAACGTCCAAGAGAGAATCTGTGTAGATCAGTGCGAATCCGAGGCTAAAATTTGCAGCCACGGATAGACACAGATGAGTGTAAAATTGGATGTTGGCTTTCGAGTTGATCTGTTTGTTAATCGAAAATTGATCATCGAATTGAAATCGGTGGTACGGGTCGCTCCTGTTCATAAAAAAACCTTGCTGACATATCTACGACTGACTGATTGTAGGCTTGGACTGTTGATGAATTTTGGGGAAGAACTCATGAAATCTGGCGTTTCAAGAGTGGTGAACGGCCTATAAATCTCAAGCAGAGCCAAAGAGACGCAAAGGACATGATCGACACTGAATCTCTGCGCCTTCGCGCCTTTGCGTGAGACTTCCCGCCGCGCTTCAGCCAGTGTCCCTCGTGTCTTATTGCCCTATATAACTCTGGCTGACTGGACACCAGTTCGCGTGGCGCAATCGCCGAATCTTTGAATCAGACACTGGGTTTTGCGGAGACATTGTCGGCCGGTGGTATTATAATTCGATGCAGATAACGGAAGTCGCATCCATTTGGTTGAACGTGCTCGAGATCTTTTCACTTGTTGCTGTATCTTTGCTGACCCTGGCTTGGGACGAAAATCAGTCCGCGCCTGATTTCAATCGAGACATCAAGCCAATTCTTTCTGAGCGTTGTTTCGTTTGCCATGGCCCTGACGAGTCGAGTCGTGAAGCGGGACTGCGATTGGACGTTCGAGAAGCTGCGGTTGAATTTGCGATCAGCCCCGGCGACGCGGAAAACAGCGATTTCTATTTGCGAGTGACCGAAGCTGACGAAGATTTGCGGATGCCTCCCGCGGAACATGGAGCAGCACTTTCTCAGAACGAAATCGAATTGCTGAAGCAATGGATTGATTCGGGTGCCAAGTACGAGAAACACTGGTCATATAAACCGCCTACGAAATTGGCTGAATCTGGTAATCGCAATCCATGGTCCAGGAATCGGATTGATGATTTTGTTGCTGAACGATTGTCGAATAGTGGGCTGAACCATTCTGAACCAGCCGATCGGGTTTCGATCATCCGCCGACTCGCTTTGGATCTGACGGGATTGCCGCCGACACTCGAAGAGGCCGACGAATTGTTCCGCGATGGCAGCGAGGAAGATTACGAGTCGATGGTCGATCACTTCCTTGCGAAGCCAGCGTTTGGTGAACGATGGGCAGCTGTCTGGCTTGATCATGCCAGGTATGCGGATTCGAAAGGGTACGCCGAGGATCGTGCGCGGGAAATTTGGGCCTATCGCGATTACGTGATCCGTTCGTTCAACGCCAACAAACCGTTTGATCAATTCACGATCGAACAATTGGCGGGTGATTTGCTGGAGAACCCGAGTCGTGAGCAATTGGTCGCGACGGCATTTCATCGAAACACATCGACGAACACGGAAGGTGGTACGATCGACGAAGAGTTCCGCAGTGTCGCGGTAGTGGATCGGACCAACACGACCATGGCGGTTTGGATGGGTACGACGATGGGTTGTGCGCAATGTCACACTCACAAGTACGACCCCATCACACAGGAAGAGTACTTTCAGTTTTACGCGTTCTTCAATAGTACCGCGGACAACGATCTGCCGACCGATGCTCCGCTGCTGGAAATTTTCTCGGGTGAACAGGAGCGGGAAATCAAAGAGCTGAAAGAAAAAATATCTGACATTGAATCACAGATCGCCGCATGGGACGCAAGTTCTGAAACGGACAAAAAGAAGTTTCTGTCGCCGCAACAGTCGCAATGGGAGGCAATCGCACGAACTCGTCGGTCTAACAAAGTTTCCGGGCGGTTTGTGAGATTTCAGTTGCCGAAACCGAAATCCATCCTTTCGTTGGCTGAGGTCGAAGTCTTCGTCGGCGAGCAGAACGTCGCGAGGTTGGGCACGGCCAAGCAAGTTTCAACCGCTTACGATGGCGCAGCAGCTTTGGCGATTGATGGCAATACCGACGGTGATTTCCACGCCGGAGCTTCTGTTACCCACACCGCTACGCAACGTGACCCGTGGTGGGAGCTGGAACTTGATCGGGACTACGACATTGACCGGATCGTCGTCTGGAATCGCACGGAGAATCTGCATCGCCGTTTGGATGGTGTCCAGATTTCCATTCTAGATTCCGAGCGAGATGAAGTTTGGCGTCAACAAATCGAGACGGCCAGCGCGAAGCCTCAAGAATTCACCGTCTCCTATCTGCCCCAAGAAATTTTTGACATCGCGATTAAAGATTCACACACTCCCGAGCAACAAGAAAAACTGGATCAGTTCTATCGACAACAGCATGGTCCAAATATTGCCAGATCCGAGCAAGTCAACCGTTTGAAGGCTAAGGTCCGCTCGATCAAACCGCAAACGACGGTCCCAATCCTGAAGGAGCTTGACAAGCATCGTGAAACGCACGTCCACATTCGCGGCAGCTACCTGGATCACGGCAAGAAAGTCCAGCGCGGGACTCCGTCAGCATTCCATCCGCTGCAGGCTCGTGAACCTGACCGCCTCGCATTGGCAAACTGGATTGTCTCCGAAGAGAACCCGCTGACAGCCCGGGTCATCGCGAATCGGTTCTGGCAGCAGTTGTTTGGCATCGGGATCGTTGCGACCAGTGAGGAGTTTGGGGCGCAAGGAGAGTTGCCGACGCATCCGGAATTGCTGGACTATTTGGCTTGCCAGTTCATGGAAAGTGGCTGGGACGTAAAAGCTCTACTGAAGCTGATGGTGACTTCGGCTACGTACCGGCAATCATCCTCTGCCAGTGAAGATCAGATGAAGCAAGATCCGAATAACCGGCTGTTGTCACGTGGACCACGATTTCGACTAACCGCCGAAATGATTCGCGACCAGGCGTTGGCTTGTAGCGGATTGCTGAGCCCAAAGATGTACGGTGCACCGACCCAGCCGCCGCAACCAAAATCAGGATTGAAGTTTTCGTTCGGTGGTGGAACTGCGGATTGGAAGGACAGTGTTGGGGAAGATCGCTACCGACGCGCGATCTATACGCGTTGGCGACGAACGAGCCCTTATCCGTCGATGGTAACTTTCGATGTCGCGAATCGGGAAGTCTGTGAGCTCAGACGTTTGCGAACCAATACTCCTTTGCAGGCACTAGTGACGTTGAACGATCCGGTTTATGTGGAAGCTGCCCAATCGCTGGCGCGCGAGGTTTACTCGAAAGAACAGACGGCCGAACAAACAGCCGAAGTTGCATTCCGACGATGTTTGATTCGCCGTCCAACGGAGAGTGAGTTGACACTGTTGGTTGCATTGTATCAGGAAGCAAAAACACACTTCGAGTCGCAGCCCGAGGTTGCCAGGACGTTTGCCAACGACGAACTCAATCCGCTTCCCGAGGATACGAACTGGGTGGAACATGCGGCTTGGACGACGGTCGCCAATACGATCCTGAATCTCGACGAAATGTTTTTGAAACGGTGAACCATGAAACGAGATCTGGAGCGTCTGAACAACGAGAAAATCCAAACGGCAACACGGCGTCATTTCTTGAAGGCCTGTCCGCTTGGGTTGGCCGGGGTCTACTTGAGCAATCAACTTGCTGAGCCTGCTGAAGCCGGGTCAGCTAAATCAGTGGACGAGATTCCTCGGCAAACACACCATCATGCCAAAGCCAAAAATGTGATTTACATTCACCTCGCTGGTTCTCCACCTAATCTCGACCTGTTTGACTACAAGCCGGAACTGGTCAAACGGGACGGTGAGGACTGCCCGGCGGAATTCACGAAAGGCAAGAACTTTGCCTTCACCAGTGGAACACCAAAGCTGATGGGTACGCCGCGGAAGTTTGCTCGACATGGCAAGATCGGCGCTTGGCTCTCCGACGCGCTGACCAACCTGCCGGGAGTGATTGACGAATTCAGCATTGTCAGGTCAATGCATACGGATCAATTCAACCACGCACCGGCTGAGTTGATGTTACTCACCGGTTCGCCGCGGCAGGGCAGGCCCTCGATGGGGTCCTGGGTCACGTACGGTCTGGGAAGTGAAAACGAAGACTTGCCCGGATTTGTTGTGCTCAATTCTGGCGGGTCGCAACCAAGTTCAGGGAAGAACGCGTGGGGCAGCGGGTTTCTGCCTTCTGTTTTCCAAGGCGTGCAATGCCGAAGCAAGGGGGACCCGGTTCTGTACGTCAGCAATCCGCCTGGAATGAACCGTCAGCTGCGGCGAACGACGCTGGACTATCTCAACCGTTTGAACCAGATACAGGCGGACGAATTGGCGGATCCGGAAACTCGCACGCGCATCGCTCAATACGAATTGGCGTATCGGATGCAAGCTTCGGTTCCAGAGGTGATGGATATCAGCAAAGAGACGAAGGAAACGATCGCGGACTACGGTGCCGAACCAGGAGCGGCAAAGTTCAGCAACAATTGTTTGTTGGCTCGACGGTTGGTTGAGCAAGGAGTCCGATTCGTGCAGTTGTTTGATTGGGGTTGGGACTTTCATGGGACCGAGAAAAGCACCGGCCTGGCCGATGGCCTGACCACAAAAGCCGCGGCCACGGACAAGCCGGTGGCTGCGTTAATTCGAGACTTAAAGAGCCGCGGTTTGCTGGACGAGACGTTGGTCATTGTTGGTGGCGAGTTCGGTCGGACACCGTTTCGCGAAGGACGGACATCAAAGAGCGAATTGCTCGGTCGCGACCATTACCCCGATTGTTTCACGATGCTGATGGCAGGCGGCGGTGCCAAGCCAGGTGTTTACGGCGAAACCGATGAACTCGGTTTTTCGATTACGAAGAATCCGGTCCATGTTCATGATTTTCAGGCAACGGTGCTGCATTTATTAGGGATGGATCACAAGCGGTTAACGCACCGTTTCCAAGGCCGCGATTTTCGATTAACCGATGTCCACGGCCAGGTGGTCAACGACATCATTTCTTGATTGAGATTCCCCTCACCTGCTCCCCTGTCATTATCCGTTCATAAGACTCGATAGAATTCCACACAAATTATCGTTTTAATCCCGTAATGAGTGAGTATCGGTGCCCAAAATTTCTTTTCTAGACAAGCTCATTGAATGTGAGGAAGGCGCGAACTTGAGGCAAGTACTTCTCAGTGCAAAGCTTCCGCTCTACAACGGCGTCGCTAAAACTATTCATTGTCGAGGGTTGGGGACCTGCGGCACTTGCGCCGTTGAAATCGAGGGGAATGTTTCTGAGCAGACCAAAGTAGAGAAATGGAGGCTTAATTTTCCGCCGCATCGGTCTGGCTCTGGGCTTCGATTAGCTTGTCAGTGCAAAGTGCTCGGTGATCTGAAAATACAAAAGCACGATGGAATGTGGGGCAATAAGACTACCCCAGAGTCGTAGCCCGCCGGTTCATAAATTACTCACACCAATTGTGTTCGCGAACGTTTCGAAAATGCGATCGCGTCCAGCTGGTCCTCATGCATTTACAGCGGAAGCGGGCTGTCGCTTGTGTACGTTTTCGCATTTGTCATCGGCTACATTGAACCGACCGTGGATTAAGAATTTTTCTACCAAGTTGACGGTCTCCTGGTACCAAGTCAGCACTCCATGATGGCCGTCGACTTGCGCATAATCACAGAGCCCGTCGAGGTGGACTCCGCCTTGGACGATCACTCGATCTTTTGTCGATTCGACAATCGCGAACTCGACTCCAATTTTCGCCAGAGAGTTGGGAAGTTGGTTGACGAAGCTACCGGGGGCATCTGAAAGTTGCCCGAGGCTTGGCGTAAGCCAACCAATGTATCGCGTCAGCTTTCTGGCGACGTGAGAACCTTGGTTGGGTGGGGCAAGCATGACGACTCGGCCAAAGTTTTCGAATTCATAGTCGGCCAACATGGCGCGAGCAATAATTCCACCCATACTGTGCGTGACCAGGTGAATTGGGTTGGACGAATCACGACTTAAATCAGACAGGAATTTGCCCAGTCGATGTGCGTGAGTTTCAATGCAATTGCCAATGCTTCGGTAGCTCCAGTTATGAACTGAAAAACCCAGCCGCTTGAGCCGTCTGCTGATAGGCCACATGTCTGTACGGTTGCCACCGAGCCCGTGAATCAGGACGACCGTTTCTTGCTGGTGATTAGTCTTATTCATTCTTGAGAACCGATCCGAATCAGGATTTCGTTACTGCCGCTGATGCACTGGAGCAGCCGGCCAAAACTCTGCCATCGCCTTCCAATAGAGTCCCCATACTAGTCGTCGCCCTTCAACACCCGAACCTCTGTCCCAATCACCCCATGCAATAACAACCGCAGTTTCGCCGTCGAAGTAACGTTCTACTGAAGTCTCGACAGGAAGGTAAGGTTTTGATTTTCTCGCCATGAAAACCTTGCTGAAACCAAGGGAAATCCGACCATTGTTAAAAAGCTGACGCCAAATCCGACGCTATCGGTGATCGAACGGCAACTTTTGAGTTTGTTTCGGCAACTGCCAGAGGATGAGCAACGGCGACTGACCGTCAGCGAGACCATGAAACCGCTGGGGATTAACTGGCACGGCACAGTCGCGACAGTGCCAGCGTCAGCACATCCCAGAAACCGCCGAGCATTGAAGGGTTTCGCTGACAGACTGGCCGCAAAGCTCGAACGAACTGTGTCTTTTGTACAAAACGGGGCGGAAGTATCTTTTTGGGTATGGCGTCGCAGCGGAAGGACCCGACGAATACTACCGATTTGTGGTTCGCTCGATCATGTGAAAGTGTCTGCACGCACGATTTAGTCGCCGCATGAGGTAAGCTGCCGATTGAAGTCAAAGTCAGATTCTTGAAGCTGCTGGGATCGTCTACTGACTTGTACGCCACCATCTGCAAGTGTCTGCGACCTCGGGTACCAATTTGAGAGCGAAG
>CAZXLW010000049.1:0-23242 GCA_964641465.1 uncultured Pirellulaceae bacterium
TAGCCCGGCGCTTTCCGTATAAACGCGAATGGAGAATACGGTTTTCATTCGCGTCCATTGGCGTTTATTAGCGGTTCTTCTGTAGTCCGTTCTGATCATCGGCTCGGAATCACTTTCAAATGATCTGGCTGTCATCACTGTCGCGTGTGCTTCGCAGGCCGATGCCTAGCGAAGCCAACAGAACGGCGACCACGATATTGATCAGCGATAGCAATTGCCAATGCCAGTAGTCACCCCAGGCAACTCCTAGAGTTGTGACCATGTAGATGGTGGAGGGGTGCCAGGGAACGAGGGATTCGATCATGGTTCCGGTGTCTTCTAGTGAACGGGAAAGCACGTTCCGGTCAATCTGCTGTTCGTCGTACTTGCTCTTGAATGCATCACCAATAATAAAACTGGTCGCGTATTGGCTGGACGTGAATGCGTTGGTCACCGCCGTTAGAAAAAGTGTCCCAAGGATTGTCAGACGCGGAGAGCGGACAGAACTAAGACACCGTTGAACGACCGTTGGCATCGCTCGAATATGATCCATCGCACCGATGAAAATAAATACCATGAACGCAATGATGATCGGGTCGTTGAGTGCGTATAGGCCGCCGCGATTTAAGAGGATCTTAACTTTCTCCGGAACCTCTTCCACCCAACTTGCCATTTCGACATCGAAGCCTTTATGAACGGAGGCAATGACGTCGGTCAGTGAAAACGGTTGGAAGTAAAGTGCCAGGACACAGGCGGCCAGGATGGATGCAATTAAACTCGGAACGGTCGGCATTCGAAACAATGAACCCAACAAGACGATCAACGGCGGCAACAACAGCCACCATGAGAACTCAAACATGCTGTCGACAGTTTTCAGGAATGGTTGCAACTGCTCCAATTCCCCACCGGTGACTTTAGGTGGGTAAACCGTTCCCATCCAGAAATAAATCCCGGCCGCCAACACAGCTGACGGCAACGTCGTCCACAGCATTGAGCGAATGTGATCGTACAAATCTACGTCCGCGCCCAATGCCGCCATGTTTGTGGTGTCAGATAACGGCGAAAGCTTGTCACCGAAATAGGCTCCACCGATAATAGCACCAGCGGTTATCCCCAGATTCGCCTCCAATGCCATCGCGATCCCGATCAACACGACACCAATCGTCCCGACCGACCCCCAACTCGTCCCTGTCAGGCTCGAAAAAATGATCGGAGCTATGAAGGACAGCACGTACAAATACGCAGGGTCAATACTTTTTAGTCCGAAATAGACCAGCATTGGAATCGTTCCACTGACGATCCAACTTGCGATCACCATCCCGATACAAAACAGAATGAAGAACGCAGGCAACGCCTTTTGAAACTTTCGGATGATGGTGTCTTGAATGTCAGGCCAGCGGTGCCCGGTCAACAGCAGCTGCAACACCGTCGCAGTCGCGGCAAGAATGAAAACAATTTCCAACGGAAGCTGCGGCTGTTCAAATGCCAACGGACGCAATATCAAGCCATAGACAATGAGAGCGGTCAGAACAACAACAGGAATCAGTGCCTGCAGCAACGAAGTCTCAGGGTTTTCTGTTTTCAACTGGCCAGTCAACTTTACTTCGCCATTCAGGAGCTTTCCATCCGTACAATATCGTACACGTATGTTTTACAATCAAACAAGCCATCAATGCTCTTCAAGAAGCCAAAGACCGCGAACAACAGTTGGACAATTGACGAACGACCTTCTAGATTCGCATTCAGCAAGATATAATTTGGAATTCCCAGCCAAAGAGCATACGTATGGAATCTATTTATTGGGTCATCTCCTGCGACTGCAACCAGAAATGCCCGCACTGTTACAATGACTCGCAACCGGGCGCACCGGGACTGAACGCGGAGCAGGTTTCGCAAGTCATCACGAACTTGCCCAAACCTGATCGTTGCCAAGTTGAGCGAATTATCATTTCTGGTGGCGAGGTGTTGGTATGGCCCGACTTGCTCTTCCAGGCATTGCAGGAACTAACCGCAGTGACCGGCGGACGGACTGAAATGTGGGTGCAAACGAACGGTGACTTGCTGGACGAAGCGACACTGCAAAAACTGCTGGAAGAGCCTTTGATCGACATGCTCGATCGCTGCAGCCAACATCCGGTTTACCAGGCGTTGAACGAAGGCCGACCGGAAGCGATGGGTGAGTCGATGGGCATTTCAGAATCGCACGGGTTCCAACGCAGTCGAGAGTTGGGAAACCATTGCTTATGGTGCGATGAGTTTTTCGTCAAACACGCGCCCGAACTACTCCATCAAAACGGCTTGACGACTCGCGGCGACGTCGACCTGGTGCAGTTGCAGTCGAAAGGATCGAACTGACGTTGCGACTACTTTGGAACTACATCCTCGGAAAAATAAAACGGGACTTCCCGAACGTCCCGACGATTACGACCGACGCGCTGGCAGATTGGTTGAATGACGATTCGAAAGCCGATCCAATCCTGTTGGACGTGCGAGCCAAGAGCGAATTTGACGTAAGTCATCTGAAAAACGCGATCCATACACCAGACGCGGCAGCGGTCGCTCGGCAAATCCAACTTCATGCTAACCAGAACGATGGAACGAATGAGCAAGACAAGATCCAAGCCGTCGTGTACTGTTCAGTCGGCTACCGCTCTGCCAAAGCGGCTCAGGAACTTATGAATTCCGGAATAACCGGCGTGCTCAATCTGGAAGGTTCTATTTTCCAATGGGCCAACGAAGACCGCCCTGTTTTTCAAGGGACGAGAGTCGTTGACGAGGTCCATCCCTACAGCCGCTTTTGGAAGCGCCTGTTGCTGAAGAAGTAGGCGTCTCATTCAATTGGACTATTTCCGTCCACATGTCCGGATATGTGAAGTGCGCAACGAATTCTAAATATTCGAGTCACCCGTGAAAGTCGCCGATATTGATTACAGTGGAGAATCTGTTTGGTCATCGCACCTACATTTGCTATGCTAGTGGTACCGTTCCCACCTTATGAAGGTCATACAAATGAAACTTCGAATTGCCCTGTTAACACTGGCTTCTTTGGCGTTTTCAGCTCTTTTTTCCGGCGGTCTGTTTGCCGAACAGTTTCAGCCTGGCGACGTGAATCAAGACGGTTCAGTCAACCTGTTAGATGTTCAGCCATTCGTCGATTTGATTGGCAACGGAACGTTTCAAGACGAAGCTGACCTCAATCAGGATGGCAACGTCAATTTATTGGATGTCGATCCGTTTGTTACCGCGCTGTCTGGCGACAACACGACACCGACCATCGTTCCTCTCTTTGACTCCAGCACGACGTTGGAACCAGAAACAAACATCCAAACGACCGACGCGTTGATCACTCGGATCGGCGATCGAGTTCGCGACCGACATGCTCGCGAAGACGAATTCCAAGCCTACGATCACTACCTTGAGTTCTATTGGGAACAGCGAACGGTTTCGATCGAGATTGTGGATCGCGTGGCCATGGGTGGAAACAGCATCACGATCAATACCGAGTCGATCATCCCGCTGCACACACGAGACTTTCGCGCCTTTTTCCGTGGCCTGAACACACCAGCCGAATACTTCCATAACGTCGGCATGACGCAAGTGGTTCCGACGCAGTACACGACGACATTCAGCTTCAATGCGAAAACCGGGCAGCCAATTGCAAACGGCGACCGGATGGAGTTTGAATTCAGCCCGTTTCTCAGCAACCCGACCAATGGACGAGATAACTATTACGGGACCGCGTTCCTTTACATTGTTGGCGAAGGGTTGAAGCCGTGGGAAGGCATCGGTCCGATTCAGGACTCGTTCCCGCTCCCCGAGTCGACCTGGCTGGGCGGCAGCACGACCGTGCACTATCAGTACTCCGACGAACCAGACAACCTGTTCAAACAGATGGCAGGACATCTCGCTCCCGTCAGCGCACAGCCGTTTGTGCTTGGACGCCGGCTGCATCATACCGACTTTGGCAACGGAGCTCATTCCGAACAACCCAATCCAGTTTTCCAGAATCAAGTCGGAAAACTTGGCCCGAAATACATTGAGCGCAGCTGCATTGCCTGCCACGTCAACAACGGCCGCGCTTCGCTGCCGGCAACGGGAACGTTAGTGGATCAATCGGTGATTCGAATTGGAATCGATGACTGCGGAACCGAGCATCCAATATTCGGCTCAGTCCTTCAACCAAACATAACGTCTGGCCCACCGGAAGCCCAAGCTATCGTCTCCGACTACACATTGACGACGGGACAGTATGCAGATGGTCAGCCGTATGAGTTGCGGCAACCGAATTATTCGTTCGCCGGATTCACACCTACGTTCCACTCAGTTCGAATCGCTGCTCCGTTGGTGGGGCTTGGTTTGCTGGAAGCGATCGATGAATCGACAATCATGGCACTAGCCGACCCTGATGATGCTGATGGAGACGGCATTTCAGGGAGAATTCAAGTTGTTCAGGATCCGGAGACTGGTGATTCTCGATTGGGAAGATTCGGATTCAAAGCCAGCCAGGCCAAATTGATTCACCAAATCGCTGCCGCCTTGAACACGGACATTGGCGTTTCCACATCTATCTATCCAACCCTGGATGGCGAAGCAGCAGCCGGACCGGTCGAGTTGGACGACAATGCGTTAGCGGAAATGACCAGATACATCGGCACGCTGGGGGTTGGAGCGCAGCGTGATTATGCTGATCCGCAAGTTCAATGGGGTGAGCAAGTCTTCACAACGATTGGATGTGCGCAGTGTCACACGTCGACGCTGACGACCAGCGAGTTTCATCCGTGGACTGAACTTCGAGACCAGACGATTCATCCTTTCTCCGACATGCTGCTTCATGACATGGGGCCGGGATTGGCCGACAACATGGGCGAAGGCAATGCGACTGGTGCCGAGTGGCGGACAACTCCACTCTGGAACATTGGACTAACCGCAGCAGTCGGCGGTCAGGAATCTTACCTGCACGACGGTCGCGCTCGTACGCTGGAAGAAGCAATTTTGTGGCACGGTGGCGAAGGGGCAGCATCAGCCGAGTCATTCCGGAGCTTGCCGGCCAGCGATCGAAACGCATTGGTTGAGTTTTTGAAATCGCTGTAGTTTTCTCGTCACAGCGGAAGTGGTCAGTCAGACGTTCAGTTTTGACGGACCGCTAGTATCCTTCGCCATTTAAATCGACGGTTCCTGCGGGCCAATCGAACCTGGCTGGATAGATCATCACGTGCTTATCGTCAAACGGCGAACCGGTCTTCGACGACTTCCGGTTCACAATCTCGTTCTCAATCAACTTGCAATCCAGCTTTTCGTAGAATACTGGAACTCCGGTTTGAAACAGACTCAAATCGGTCGCACCGTTGTCGACATCACCAAACGCAGCCGTCACGACCATGCGCCCCAATCCCTGCCCGCGAAAGTCCGGATCCGAACAGACCGAAGCCAGCGCCAACACGTTGAATTCACCACCAGCAACAAACACCGCCCGATGAAACGTTCGCGCTGCCGCCACGGCCTTGCCATCTTGCCAAATCACGAACCGCTTATGATTTGGCTCGCAATCCGTTGAGGCAACCCGCTGGATTCGTTCTTCCAGAGTTCGATTACCCGGAAACGCCGCCAGCTCAAGCCGAGCAATCGACTCAACCTGCGACTTATCGAAACTTGGAGTGCAATACTCTTGGACTTCGAATTCCATCTCACACCGTCCGTCTAGTCATTAGTTGTTCGTTGTCTTTCGACGTGCGGCTGGGACTACCGATCGTCGTTCGATAAGTCAATCAATTTCATCTGTTCGCGAGCGTCATTAAATTGGGAAACGGCGGAACTTGGTGAGTTCTGTTCCTTGGTCAAAAAATCACGCACATCCAACAAGGCTGGCCCGGTCAAAATCACAAAGATCGGTGGCGCGATGCATAGGACGACAGGTAACAGCATTCTTATCGAAGCTGTATTGCCAGCTTTTTCGATGCGAAGATTCCGGTCTTCGCGGATCCGATGAGCGTATTGTTGGAGAGCGTCCGCGATACCACCTCCCAGTCGACTGCTTTGCTTCATTAAAGAAGCCCAGGAAACGACTTCGGGAATCTGAATTCGATCAGCAAATTTCTGAAAAGCAATATCCATCGAACCGGTACTGCACTGATTGCAAATGATCTGCAGCTCACGCGACAACGCGGGATACGACCTGGCAACTTGCTCGTTGACTCGTTCAATCGCTGCTGTAATTGGTAGCCCTCCGGCAACTGCCATCGACAGCAAGTCAAGTACATCTGGAATTGCCTGCTCAATCTTCGACTTCCTTGACTTGGCCCGACTGGCAATCAACAGGGTTGGAATTGAATAGGTGAAGATTACAGTGATCAATCCACCGCCAAGGACGTACAACTCAATACGTTCCGCCAGTCCCGTAGCAAACGCAGCAGCCAATATTATCAACTCGATAAGTATTACCGTGTTTCGAACCGCCAGAAAATTATCCATCGCCGTCGCATGGTAGCGCCCAGCGGCCAAAAGATCCTTTTGCAATTGCTTGCGTTTTCGTTTCCCCATTGGGAGCGTCGCTGCCATTGCATTGGTCATGTCTCCCAAAACAGGACGCACGAAAATTTCCTTGGCCGCAGGCTGTGTAACAACCGGCTTCTTCGTCTGTAGCCGCCGGCCGATTAGATAGGCGAACAGTGTAAACGAAACAAACAATGCTGCTGTAGCGAGTTCGATCACCATAGAATTGTCGTTCCTTTACAGACTCAAATCAGACTTCAGAATTCAACGACCAGCCTACCCAGGCCAATCCAATCAATTCGGAGACAACTGCGTAAACAATCAGCTGATTGCCAAGTTCTGATTGCGTGAGCCTACCGATGTATTCAGGTTCCATAAGTACCATGTAAGTAAGCCCCAACCCGCCCAACGCCACAATCGCGATCACTGCAAAGCGTCCAAGGCCAGTCATTGATTTCAGTTTTTCATTGCATTCGGCACGTTGCCGAACAACAACCGATAGACTTTCCAGCGCACTGGCAAGTCTTCCACCGATCGAACGATGAATGGCAACGGTATGGGCGAACAATTTCAAATCGGCAGAGCCAATTCGATCAGCAAGATCTGCGACGACTTCTTTGATCGGCAAGCCAAGATTGAGTTGGCGTTGGCAATAATCAAATTCACTTCGAAGTGGCTGTTCACTTGCTCGTCCGGCAACTCCAAAAGCATGCTCTAGACTTTCGCCTGCCCTGGTCGCTCTTGCCATCAGTTCCAAGCCAGCTGGGAATTGCTTGTTGAATGATTGAATACGCCGCAACATCAGCATGTAGTAAAAGCCGAAGCCCAGCATGACGATCCCGAACCCAGCCGCAATCGTAACCGCAAGTGGCAACTCGGCAACGAAGGCGACCGCCGATGCGGTCAAGCCACTACAAACAATAAGCAGCAATATCGTCATTCGATCGACTCGAATATTTGCTCGTCGCAAAAGCCGGATGAACCAGCGATCGAACTTGCCGGTCGCGTCTTGAATACCACTCTTCTTTGTGATTTTGACCTTCAGCGGATGACGTTGCAATTGAACTTTCGTTTCGTTTGGTTGCTTGACCAAAGAAATAAACAACATTCCGATGAACGAAAACGCCGTCAAGAACATGAAAATCGAGATATCAAGAAAGCTGATCAATCTGTCTTCCTTAAATCGACAACTGGGCATTGGGGTCGGTCAACGAAATGCCATGCTCTTTGAATTGACTTTCACAAATTGGCTTGTTGATCGTTTCGAACGATCCGGTCATTCTTCCAGTTGCGTCAGTTCCTTGAGGTCGAAAGGCAAACAGCTCGTTCAATTCACAGCCGCCCCCGCTACCAACCAACTCGGCAACGCGCATCACCCTCCGGACGCCGCCTTGTAATCGTGAAAGGTGAACAATGATCGAAATGCCAGAGCAGATATACTGTCGTACTACCGAGATTGGTAGCTCCAAACCGCTCATCGCGACCATCATTTCCAGCCGGGAGACGGCGTCGAGCGCATCGTTGGCGTGCACTGTTGTGAGCGATCCTTCATGCCCCGTGTTCATCGCCTGCAGCATGTCGAGTGCTTCGTTGCCGCGCACTTCGCCAACAATGATACGATCAGGCCGCATGCGCAATGCATTCTTCACCAGATCACGTTGATTGAATTCGGTAACATCTTCGCTGCCTGCCGGACGCGTTTCCAGTCGAGCGACATGACGGTGTTGCAACTTCAGTTCTGCTGAATCCTCGATCGTAACGATGCGCTGGTCATCAGGAATGCACGACGAAAGCGCGTTCAGGAACGTCGTCTTGCCGGACCCCGTGCCGCCACTGATCAGCACGCTCTGTCTCGAAATGACGGCAGCCTTTAAAAACTGGGCCATCTCCATTGTCAGAGCGCCCGATTCGACCAGTTTCGCAAGGTCGAAATTGTGATTGCCGAACCGCCGAATCGATAGCTTGGGGCCATCCAAAGCCAACGGAGGAATAATGGCGTTGATCCGAGAGCCGTCTTCCATACGGGCGTCGACAAGTGGATTCGATTCATCAATGCTACGGCCAACGTGCGTCACAAGTCGCTGGATAATCCGTATCAAATGCGTGTTGTTGGCGAATATCGCATTTGATAATTCGAGCTGGCCGTTTCTTTCGACAAAAATCTCATGACAATGATTTACCAGAATGTCGCTGACTTTTGGGTCATTGAGTAAGACTTCGAGTGGGCCAGCACCGAACATTTCTTTGGGCAATTCGCGGAGCAAGCGTTGTTTTTCGGATTCCTCAACTTCGATACTTTCTTCGGAAATGATCTCGTCGACGAACGGCTTGAGTGCTTCGACAAGCTGCTCATCAGAGAATCCGTCAGCCGTTGCGACGTCGAGACTCGCAACGATTTTTTCGTGAACCAACTGCAATACATTTTGAAAATGCAATTCCGCGCTGTCCACGTTGGCTACCGTGTCCCGCTTCGAAAAAGCCAATTCGTACGCAGCATTCATGGCGTGCGGCCTCGCTGGCTGGTTGGGCCCGGTTGCGAACCTCGTGAGTTCGTTGGCTGAGTTGCCGGCGCTGCCTGTGGATTGGGATTGCGATTGGCTGGGTTAAACTGAGCCTGAGGCGGGCCGATTGGAGGGGAATTCGGTGGATACATCCAATACGGATACGGCGCGACGATGTTGACGGCGGGCACGGGGCTTTGCTGCGCGTTGGGTTGGTTGGGCTGGTTTAGCGGTGTGTTGTCGACTTGCTGCTGCCCACCATAGGACTTACTTTCAATGGTTGAGCCACCGGCAAAATTCAAACGGGAAACGCTCTTACCACGATGAATAACCATCTGATGCGAATGCTTGCGGACGTTGATGATCTCGTCGAGTGTCACCGGGTCCGCCAACGCTACGTGTTGCGCGTCCTTGGGAGCCCGCAGAGTCAAGGAAAGTTCACCATGGCCAGCGGCGACTCGCAGGATTTCAGCATCTCGAGGACTAACAGCCAATGTCACCGGGATCTTTTCTGCTTGCGAAAGTCCTTTGGCGGAGGTGGTCGGAGTGCTGTCTTGCCCCAAAGCCATGATCTCCGCATCCTGCACCAAGGTAACGGTCGCATTCTGCAGACGTTCGCTGGCACCCAACCCTGGACCGCTTGCTCCGATCGTATTGCCAAAGTAGTCTCGATTGCGGGGTGGATTGAATTGATGATGCCCCGGAACAAACGTATTCGAGCCGTTTGCAGCGGCGGCTCCAGAGTTCCCCGCGACGCTACCTTCGACGCCATAGTGAAAAAGTACGTCTACGTGTTGGCCTGGTCCAGCAAAACCGATCAATGCGCCGGTTGGTTCCATCATGATTGTCAGCGCACGCGCGCCAGGTGGAATTCGTCTTGCAATACCTGGCCCGGTACCTGGCGGATAGAAATCCTGAGTATTAAACGTTTTGCCTTTCTTAATCGGATTCAAAACCAACTTTCCGAGAATCTGGTCCGGATTGGTCATGAATGATTGGGCTTTGATTGTTTTTTTCATCTCTTCTCGAGTCATCTTGTAAAGCGCGACATCGTCCATTGAAATTTTTGTACCAGCTTGAATGTCCCGGCTTGCAAGGGGCACCGTTACCTTTTGCGGTGGCCGTGGTGCCGGAGCCTCCACAACAGGTGGAGGAGGTTCCTCTTGCAAATACTGGCGCAGCGCGTAAGTTCCAGCCAAGCCAAAAAGAATGGCAATGAACCCCAGCATAATGGTTGATGAATCGAGTTTTTTTTGCATCGCTTGTCAGCTTAGCCCATGAAGATCTGATACAAGAAAATTGACCAGACCGTCATCGTTACCGGGACCGCGTAGGGGATCGTTTGCTTCATGACCGAGGACTGCGCGACTGCGCCAGCTGCCGAGCTATCCGGCGATTGGGGATCGGAGATTTTGCTGTTGCTCCAGATCAACACGGCAACCATACAGACCATTGCAGCAACGGCACTGCCGATGAAAACGATTAACGTTGTGAATGCCCCAAGCCACGCACCAACCGCGCCCATCAGCTTCACGTCACCGCCACCGCCACTTCCCGTGAGCCACAGCAACAGAAGCAAACCGAATCCGGTAGCAAAGCCACCTAAAGACAATGTCAGCCCCGCCCATCCGCCGAACGCAAGATGGTATACCAGGCCCAGAACGGCGCTGGATACAGTCAGCCAGTTGGGAATCTTTCGTTCCTTTAGATCCGTCGCGAGAGCCAAGGCCATAAACAGAATCACGGCTATCAGTGGAATGATTTCGGATAGCATTTTATTCTCCTACCATGTTTGTAGCTGATGCGATTGTTTCACTTTGAATTGGAAAATTCAGTTCAACTTCGTCCGCAAATTTTCCTCGCCACAACGCCAGGCTCCTGGCGGCATGGGTTAAAAACGTGTAGTTCTTTTCGATCTGTCGTTGATCCATTTCGATAATCACTCGAGACAACCATTGTGCGCCTTTGACAATCGCAGCCCTGGGCGGATGGAGTTCTTCCGGAGCCATCGCCCACCATTCCAGAACATGCCCGGTCGCAAGGATACGGCGGCTCAATTCATCGGTAGACGGATCTGGAATTTCGAGTTTCGTATCGGGCCAGTTGCCGTCCCAATAACCTTCCAGCGATTGTGTTCGATACAAACGTCTGGTCGTTTCAAACAAATAGTCTTTGACGCGGCCTGCCATCGAGCTACTCAATAGTCCCGCAGAAGACTCGTTTCGAATTTGTTCGTCGATTCTTAACAGCATCACCAGCGTGTACAGGCGATGTTGGCCGTAGCAGACACCCAACGGCTGACGCTGTCGCATGATCCGATCCGCCATGATATCGAAGTCGATCTGCTGACCTTCGTTGCTATACCAGGGAGCAGCATCTACTACATAAAATGCAGCTGCCAAAGCCGTCCATTCGTATTCCCGTTGATTCAGTTGAAAATTTAGAATGGCGTCCTGCAAGAGATCGGAAACATGGCCCGTTCCATTTCGCGTCACCACTTCTTTCGAAAGCGGTATACCAATCTCGGCCAACGTACCCATCATATGATCTACATGGCTGACGGTGGTTCTACCTTGCTGGGTCAGGACTCCGATTCCAGTGTCCGTTTGGTGCAATAGTGCGGGAGCGTCTTCTCCCCACTTTTTTCGAAACTCCTGATCGTCCAACAGCAATTTCAACATCTCAGGTCCATCGACGGAATCGTCCGAGAATTCGACATCGGAGCCCCACAGCCGAATACCATGATCGATGAAATTTACTTTCGTCGGCTTTTTCAGAAATCGAGGCTGCGTCTTGGAAAGCACCTGGCGCAACTGCTCATCACTGACCACCAATGAATAATCGTAGGTAGGTCTGATCGTCCGTGGTGCATCGTTAAACCGAGGCAGCGTGGGACGATTGTTAGCAACGGAGTACCAATTCCAGCCGCAAAACGAAAACGCAATCAGGAACAATGTCTGCGCTGTTAGGAACTGCTTCATAGCGATCTCCTGTAAACGATACAATGAGAATCCTGGTGTACTTGCTGCCACTCCCCAGGACGTCTCCGGAGGTTGCGAATCAGTCGTTTCTGATTCGCTTTGTCTACAAACAATCCAGTCAACGCATATTTATCTGCGATCGCCCGCCATTCTGAACGGCCTTCAAAGATTTCCTGATAGTCCAAATTGACCATGTTCGGAGTGTTATGCAGGCCACTATTAACCATCATTGGTTGAGCTGTACCTGCAGAGAGCCAGTCACTCCAGTAAACAGGACAGTGCAGAATTTCTACCCGGTTGTTTTCCAGGTAGTGCTTTCCGGAAATTGGCAAGGAGCTTCCAACGATCTGTTCTGGCGTTCGCTCATTGCCGCCAAGAAACTTCGTGCTAAATGGCGAAAAGCTAAATGCCAACCAAATCGCCAACCCTGTCAACATCGTAAACACAAACTTGAATGAGTCTTTATCGTTGCTTGCCTCGGAGGAGTAGTTACGGCTGCCGTTTTCAGCTGGACTTTCTTTGCCAGCAGCCGATTCAGCTGGAAGCAAGTCGAGAATAGCCAATGCCATGACCGCGACAAACCAGAATACGAACTGCGGACTCAGGCAAACTAGAATTGTTGAGCTGGATGTCAGTAAAATCATACTGGTCGATACCGGGGACCGTTTCGCTCTCAAGGAGGTCGCTACCCAGATACTCCAACAGCCTGCGATTACCAGCGTCGTCCAACTGAACAGCAATGCAGGCTCACCGAGTCTTAAGCCGCTGACGACCGGATTGTTCTGCGACCAAAACAAAGATTTCCATAAGCCGATTCCTTGAGGCGTGAACAAGGTTGCCAGAAAACCGAGTTCAAGAAGCCAAACCCGTTTTTGAAATTCACGACTGGCAAACGTTTTTGAGAGTTGTCTGGTTTGCTGCAGTTCGTCCCAGAATTTCGAGATCGCCATCAAGCACAGTCCACCAAGCCCCAGCACAAAAGAGGCATCTAAATTTGCCCATGCAGCCATGATCAAAACAATGGCGGCCGATCGACCCCAGCCCGATCCACTCCATTGAGTTCCAACTCCAGCAGTCGATTTTGTGAGCCGACTCAAAATCAACAATGCACCACAAATTTGGCCGAAGACTCCGGTATGAAAACCATCCAATTGAAAAAGGCAGATCAGCATGATCGCTGCCACAGCCACCATTGCCCAGCGATTGGTTTTGATTCGGTACAGCAGATACCCCCACAATCCAAATGCCAGGAACTGCAAAATTGCGAACCCAAGCCCAACGTATTGCGCGCCTCCCTGTTCAAAAAGATACGCAGGGACTTGCTTGCCAGCTTGGCCAATTGGGGTGAATCGCATTCCCGTCGAGAAGGGTAAGACGGCCACTCTTTGTTGGACGCTTTCAAATTCCGCTTCGTTGATTGCCTGCCAGGTTGCTGAATCAGCAACGGGCAAATAACAGAAGATCACAAAAAGCGATAAAGCAAACACGCTAAACACGAACTGATGCCATGTCAGCGCGAAGGCTTCGGGCAACAGGTTTTGCAGCTGCAGCGGTTGTTCGGATACCACCGACTTGATTTCAGTCGACACGATTTTTTTCGCATAGGGTTTGTTTTACTGAACGTACTGTCGAATTGATCGACAGAGACGCTCGCGTTTCATAACCCCCCCTTTAAGTGTCGCACTGGGGTGAATCTTCTGATCAATTGGATTGTGAAGAGAATCCGAGGAGTCGAACCAATTCCGTGTCCACCTGGCCAGGAACGAACCGTCGTTGTTGATCCATTTCGCTGATTGCCTGGCTAACCTCATTAAGTTCATTTCGCGATACCGACAACCCAGCAACGAGTCCGATTACAACAATTGACACGATCAACAGTAGCTCGATCGTCACAACAATGCGCGATTGTCAAAAAGGTGCGCGCAAAAAAAAGAACGCCAACCAAGTGTTGGCGTTCCTTGTAACAACCCATCAATGGGTATTGGTACTAAGATTCTAGGTACCGAATTAACCTGTAGGTTGCTGAACGTCGCCGCCTTCTTGAACAGGAGCACCATCGAAGGTGATGCAATTGTCAGCTTCGTTTGGTGCGTCATCTGTACTGTCACAGAAATCGAGGTTGTCCTGGAAATCAGAACCAGCAGTAGAGCCAGAGTGTCCAGTCACGCCATTGTAGCTGTAACTTTGGTTCATGTCCTGAACGCTACCAGCAACATCTGACAATTCTGAAACAACTCCGTCGCGGACTGAAGTCATTCCAGCGATCAAGCCAATAACAGCGATAGTAGCAATCAAAATCAATTCGATTGAGACAACAAAACCAGCGTTGTCCTTCCAAAGCTTCATAGATACGTTCTTCATTGTTCATTCTCCCTTGTGTCTCCCGTATGATCCCGGTGGTGACAATCACCACAACAAATATCAAGACCAATCAGGGCGTTGAGAAAAGATAGTCCTGATGGGGGTGCTTGTTGGAGTAATTTCCGTTTTCTGGATGTTTTGATGAATTCGAAGAGGGAATCTAGCCAGTAAAACTGGCTTTGCGGATCGCAACTATGATCACGATTTTTCAGGGCTGGTGACGGAGACTTCAAGTGGCTGTGATTCGAGTAGCTGTGATTTCAGCAATTCGGATTCGGAAATTGGCTCAGTCTGCATATCCGATCCTTGTGACAGTTTGTCTATCTCAAGCAGACCCAAAGCAGCCTGCTGCACTGTCGAGTCGATGTCCAGAGCTGCGTGAAAATAACGACGAGCTTGCTCCAACTCACCCAGCTGAGAATAAATGTAACCGATATTTGCCAACGCCTGCGATTCAGGATTGGAGCGTCGAAACATTCTGATGGCTCGTTTGATCTTGCGTTGATACCCCATCGCCAGAGCCAGGTTGTTTGTGATGCGGGGGTCATTCGAATCCAATTCGAAGGCTTGGGCGAGGTATTTTTCAGCAGACTCAAACTGGCTATCGAGCAAATAGACGTATCCCAGGTCTCCCAGCATGCTGGCGGATTCTGGTTCAAGTTCCACTGCGGATTTCAGATACCCTATGGCTAGTTCTAATTCTTCCTGTTGAGCTGCAACAACACCCAGGCGATGCAATGCGGCGGAATACGAAGGGTCTGCATCGACAATCTTCTTGTAGGATTTTTTCGCTTCTTCAGTTTCACCTTTTCTCTCGATGATGCGCGTCAATCCGAACTGAATATCCAGATCTTCCCGTTGTCTTTCAGTCAGTTCACTCTTGACCGGAACATCATCGTTGAACTTTGAAAACTGCATCATCGCGCAGCCGCAAAACGAAGTGGCCAGAATGATTGCAAGTAGGATATGCGATAGTTGTTTCATTTCCCGCCTCCCGAGCAAAACCAACCATTGACTCTCAACCAAACAATCAATTCCCTGCTCCCCCATTAGAAATCGCTCGTTCGAAAGACACGGCAGCTTCCCTAGCATTCAGCGGCGTCGGAAACGCCGGCGCGACGATGACCAGTTGATCTGCGTTTTCGACACCGAGCGCCTGTAGTACATTCACTACGATCTGTCGCCTGAATGCATCGAGTTCGTCGTTTCCGTGAACGGGGTAACGATGTTTCGTCCCCCATCTTTTGCTGGTATTGCTCTGTTCGACAACCACAAACGGCATGAATCCGGCTGTGTGATTTTTAATCACATTGGCAATCTGGCCTACATGTGACTCACCGTCGGGCGTCAAACGATATCCACGAATACGAGTCTCGGGCTTGAATGTAAAAGCCGATTCATCGCGTTTGTCGCTCGATGCGCGCAATGAATCTTGAAGATTCATCTCGAACTCATGCTGGTAGACGATGAATTTTGCGTACTCCGCATTTTCTTCCTGCTGCTGATAAACCTGGTCAACAACACTCCCCAGAACTCTTGGCTGAATTACGTTTCCTTCGGGTGGTTGAACATGACAGCCGATAAGCACCGCTGTCGCTGAAAGGATAAGGAAATGTACAGGGGTTACAATTTTCATCGCGAGAGCCCCGATGGACCACAGACATAAGTTTCGTGAAGGCGAATTCTACGACGAACAACTGATCGTACATGTTGAACGAACGAGTCGCGTTGCTTGCCTGTTTCCTGACGCTGAACCTCCGGCCAAACGGTACTGCGGTGATCAAACCCTTCGTAGCCCTCAATCAACTGTCTTAAGAAGAAGTCATCGTCCGTCGGTTCGGTGACTTCCATGCCCGGCAGGAGCAATGGGACTTGCTCTAATTCCAACGGGTGCACTAATTCCGGACTGACCAGCACTAACAATTCTGTTTCAAAGCGTGAAGTTGATTGGCTGGAGAACAAGCCGCCCAGAAATGGCAGGTCGCCCAAATACGGTGTCTTGGTTCTATCACCACCTTGTTCGTCCTGAATCAAACCGGCAACAGCCAGCCACTGGCCTTCTCGCAAGTCAACGGTGGTGTCAACGCTACGACGGCTCAAGCCCGGGATCCCGCCGACGGTTGCGTCTGTATTCAAGGTCGAAAATGATGGAGAAACCTCCAGCCGAATACGGTCTTTGTCCATGATCGTCGGCGTGAAGCTCAGCTCTGTTCCGAATCCACGAAAAGTAGTCGACGCAGCTCCAACGCCACCGACACCGACCGTCGTCGGGACAGCGAACTCACCACCGGCCAGGAAGTTGGCGGTTTTACCGCTAAGCGTTATCAACGTTGGCTCGGCTAATATTTTCCCGTAACTGTGCGAGGCAATCGCCCGAAGAAAAAACTGAACGTCACCGTCGTCCAGAATTGCGGTCAGGTTGCCACCACCGCTGATGAAACTGGAAAATTGAAAGTTGCCAAAGATTGCGTCGATGTCTGTCCCGGAGCTGCGACTGGAACTTCGCACCAGCTCGGCAACTCGCACTTTCAACATCACCTGCTGTTCACCAGGCACCTGCAACATATTGATGTAGTTATTGGAATCCGGGCTGTCAAACGGTCGGTTTTGTGCTCCGTTAAATCCATTCGCATTGAAATTACGATTGGCAAATCCGTTGTTAGAACCGCCGAAACCATTGCCGAATCCATTATTAAATCCCTGGTTATTGGCAATGTTATTATTTGTGCCCAGCAGCCTCATAATCTCAGCTGCTTCTGCCGAGTCGCGTGCCTGCCCGCGAACAATTACTTTGTCATCGATGGGGAATAGAAAGACCTGGCTGTTGGGGAAAAGCTCATTGATTCTGGACTGCAGCTGTTTGTATCGCAACTCGCGACGCAGCTGTACTTGTTTGGCATTGTCGACGATCACAAAATACCGCAGTACTTGCTCTCCCCGCCCTGGTATGTCAAACCAGAACGTCATTGTCGTTTCGCCGACCTGATTACCAATAATCTCGATCTCGTTTTCGCCAAAGATCTGAATGTCAACAATGTTTGGATGACTGATTGCCGTCCTTGAAACTGGGTAGTTGGTTTTGATGATCTTCGATTGGGCTGGCTCCACGCGCAACAGAAGCTCGGGGTCATAGATCTCTTTGATCAGGGCCTGCTCTTTGGCAATGGCATCCTTTGAGGGAGATTCCAGTGGTGTGACTTTGTCTGGGAGCGCAGGGTCGGACAGCAGCTGTGCGGCAACAGGCGCAGGCGCAAACGATATACACATCGTCAAAAAGACAATGAGTGTTCGCACCACCACAGACCAAGCCTTATTGTGCATCAATGCCGCCAAATGTTGCAATGTTGAGCGAGGGAGAATACCCGCCAGGATTTCCCTCATGCGGGGGGCATTCTTCAAGAATTGCTAAAGTGTGGCTAGGTCAGAAATACTGGCGGCTATTTAATCATGTTTAGAAATGCTGGCAAAGATAACGCTAGCTTGCCTGTTCGGTAAAGCGTTAGATGATTGTTGCAAGTTGAGCAATGCGTCGACAAATAAGCTATGGATTGCACAATATTTACAACCGTTATATCTCTCGTTTTTGGAACATGTTTTTTCAATTCTCTCGCGTATGCTCAGCATCCGATCCCAGAGCAACCAGTTCACTATCATTTCTCCAGTGAAGTTGGGCAAAACGGCTTGGACATTGGGCAAAACGACATAGCAGACGCCAGCTGCGACAGTGCAGCGCTGCCGCGCGCACAGCGAGCACGCTTCTTCTCCCGCACACTGCCGACTGGAGATTTACACCAGCGCTATCCGTATCAGACATTCAAGTTTTACTATTACAACCGACCGTACAGCTCCTTCAACACAAGTAGCTTACAACCAGGAGCCCCCTACGGAATACGGTCACAACACCTGTATTCACGGGAGGTTTTTCGGCAGGTTTACCAAGACGCCGAGCAGCAGATTCTTGATAGTCGGTTTCTTGATAGTCAGTTTCTTGATTACTACGCTGAACCTCGCGGAACGAGAGATAGTCCGATCGAAAGTCCGGAAGAACAAGTCGCCCGCGATAAGAACTTTGAGCATGTCGATTGGCTACGGCATTACCGTGCTCGACACGAATGGGAGCGGCAACAGGCGGAGCGGGAACAGGCCAACTTGCGCATGGAATCCCCCATCGAGTTCGAACCAGCAAAACCAGCTAGCGTTTCAAAGCCACAACCATAGCTCGACGGTTTTGCTCGTCCCACCGTGACGAGCGTCGCAGATATTTCTACCGCCATCCGAATTTTTCTATCACCAAAACGAATTCGTCAGTGGTGGTTTTTTATTCGGGTTGACCAAAAATTCTGAAAATCATTTAATCCTCGGTTGGCGGGACTGGAGTTCTTTCAGTCTTACAAATACGAGATTATTGGAGAGCTTCATGTTTTGGTTAAAAGGTATTTGGACTATGCAAAAGGGGTTAGTTTTTTTGGCTGTAGGCTTGATTGCCAGTGCAGCTTCTGCGGACATAATTTTGTTCGATTTTGAATCAGAGCCCGTGGATGGGAATTCTAATGGAAATCTCACCGAACTCACCGTGTTGGATGCAGCGTCTGGTCTATCGGTTGAAATTTCAAGATCCTCAGGAGTAGGATTTGATGTGCTTAACGGCCCCGCAGTCCCGGACTCTGACAATTCCTATCCGGCTTCTTTTGGAGATCAGGCACTTTCTCCGTTTGCTAATTTTGCCGAGAGTGATTTTTTCGTTGCTAATTTTTCATCTAACGTCATCTCAGTTTCGATTGATGCGGGAGATTTTGCGGAGGACCCGGATACGATCACTCTGCAAGCTTTCTCGGGACTTAACGGGACCGGGACAATCGTCGACACAGATGTCACATCATTCACTGGCAATCTTACGTTGAGCGGCAACGGCGATCCAAACAACGATCCAGTGACGAACTCAGTCTCTGGGGAGGGAATTCAATCGATTACCTTTGTCGGGTTCGGCGGCAGTGATAATCCTAACAGCGTCTTTTTTGACAACCTGAGAGTCTCTACGGCGCCGATTCCCGAACCGGGATCAGCTACGTTGCTGTTACTTTCGGCGTCCAGTCTGATCGTTCGACGGAAGCGTTAGACTCAAGTATTCTCCGTTTTCGTTTGCACGACTTGACTGAGTGGCCCAGGCAGGCTTCCAGCCTCTGTTTTCAGGCTCATCGCTGGAAGCCGCCTATCGCTTATCGCCGAGCCAGCAACTTTCGCAAGGCACCCGCAAACAAAATCAAGAAATGCTCTTAGCCACGTTAGGTATTGGGCAAAAAAAAAGACGCTTTCTGATTAGAAAACGTCTTATCTTAAACAATTGGTGTGCGGCTGAATTCTAGAATCCACCCGGACCGGTAGCACCTAGCTCGTTTTCTGGTGCTCTGTCAAACGTGATGCAGTTATCTGCTTCGCCCACTGCATCGTCTGTACTATCGCAGAAGTCCAGGTTGTCAGTGAAGTCTGAGCCAGCAACAGATCCAGAGTGGCCTGTGATTCCGTTGTACGAATAAGATTGATTGAGATCTTGTATACTTCCAGCGACATCAGACAGCTCAGAAGTTACTCCATCTCTAACCGCAGTGAGTCCGGCGACCAGACCAATTACTGCAATCGTTGCGATCAGAATCAGTTCAACTGAAACGATGAATCCAGCGGTGTCGTTCCATAGTGCTTTACAATACCCGTTCATTTTTTCTTCTCCCAAAAAGTCTCCATTACCATCAAACACTACCCAATCGGATGGTGCGTTCTCAAGACTAACATTCGGCATCAAAACTAGTTGGCAACAATTTTCGGTTGCAAAATATATCAACTTGGGGGAAGCCTTGAGTAACGTGATGATTGTATTGGTTTGGCGGACCGATTGCGGGGCACGCAACATCCGTGAAGAAAGACGCTCAGCCAAGTATTCGAGAACAAATCACTTGTTCTGCAGCTCATGCACGGCTTCCGCAAACGCCTTCCCAATTTGCGTCATGATTTTTGCTGAACCAAGATAATGGTATTCAAGGTTCGAGATACCTTTCGCGATGATATCGCGTTCTTCTTCTGAGAACTCTTCGCTCATGAGCTTCTCTCTCATTGTTTCGCGAGTCTTTCCATCCAGCTTGGATTCTTTGCTTGCGTTTCGAACCGCGTCGCCGATCTTCGCTTGACGCGTTCGTAAAGCCGCGAGTTCCTGGTCCCAGAATTTTTCTGTCAAGACGGCAGCAACATTGTCCTTGAACTCAGGCAGCTTCGCCGGTGCTGCCATCGCGTCGCGGAAGTTCTGGTGCATTTGTTTGTAACGCTGCTGATCTTGATCGTACTGGTCCGTCGGACCACCGACTCCCATTACTCCAATGACAAACGGCAGATCAGGTACAGCTAAATCTTTGCGAACGTCCCGGATGAAATGTTCGAGCAGCTTTCCGTACTGCTGGTAACCGCCTGCCTGATTCCGATTGGGGTAGAACCCGTTGTCCACCATGTCATTCCAACCCTGGAACCAAACGAACCCAGCCAATTCATATCCCTGCTTCTTGTCGAAACCCGGGTAAGTCGATTTGATGTCGGCCAATGCCGCTTTGATGTGCTCCATCATCAAGCGATAGTATTTGCCGGTGGCAGCTTTCTTGTCAGCTTTTATTTGTTTCAGATCTTTTTCCTGGTTTTTGAATCGCTCGATTTGCTGTTCGGAAAATTCATAATCACCACCACTCGGCGAGCGAAAATCGGTGTTGATACTCTTACCTCCCCAAGCAGTCTTGATGATCAGGATTGGCTCGCCGACCATCTGTTGCATGTACGCGCCGAAAGCAAACTCAGGTCCCAGCTTTCCGTCATCCGCACCGAAACCGGCAGTAAGGTTCCCGGTTTTCGTTTTGTCACTGGACAACAGATTGATCCAGACGTCAGGAAACGTTTTTGGCGAGTTGTCTGGATTGGCAAGCAACTCGAAAATAGGTTTCGTCATGGGATCCATCCCAACGTGTTCAAGCGTATGCGTTTTCGCATGCCCCTGCATGTTGGATTGACCAGCCAAAATAAATACTTTCAGCGGCTTGGATGCTCGTTCAACGTCTCGCCCAAACGCTTCGGCATAGTGGACGGACGTGCCCAAAAAGACGGTGGCGAAAATCAAAACGTGTCCGTGTACAGCCGAAAATCTCATTACATGCTCTCAAGAGGTCATTCACTGCTCAAAATTTAACAAAACTGAAAGCACAGAACAGCTTACTGACCGTTTTTGGCGAGAAGTCGAAGGTTCATTTCTGGTAAACCAGGAGGAAAACGAGATTTCCCCACATCTTGCCGGCAGATTTTTTTATATTTGGGACTTTGCAAATGACCGAAATGAAATAACAATTGGCTGAGTCCTTTGAAACCGGAGAATTGTAAAAATGCAAGAACTCGTCAGTTTCGGCCCCGAAACGCGAGAACTATTTGATCTGGAGACTCAAAGAGTTCTGGATTTGATACAACAACACTGTGCAAAAGTTGAAATCGAGCTACCCGTCCCGGGAAGTGAGTCAAACGAACAATGGTTTGTCCAGGTTTACCGTGTCGGGAATGAGAGTGTCCCGGAGGGTTTTTACGGAAGCACGGCACTTGAGTCCGCAACCAGAATTGCAAAAGCGTTGGGAATTGAGACGGGCCAAATATAAGGCAGTTGAATCAAAATTGCCGGTTTTGCGGTAACCAGCCTCATGCATCGAACCACAAGCTACCGCAACAAACAGCCGCCGGAGTTGTTCGATACTTCACACGCCGCCGCCACGCTCTTCCTCTTCAGGCATTCAATTTTCGGCTACGGATTTCTGCAACGACGTCGCTTTCGGGCGGCGGGTTCTGCTTGTTCTTGAAATACCCAAGCTCTTCTGGTGAGCGGCGTTTCCAAGTGCTCGATTTGCCTTCGATCGAAATGGTGCCGGCGGTGGGGTCGATAGTGAGCATTGCATACAGCGGTTCGGCGTAAAACGCGGTCCGATGCTCACCTCCAACCCAAAAATAGGAAGCGGAGTTCATGTGTAAGTAATGCACACCGGAAACTTCGACAAGCTGGTCGATATGGCTGTGGCCGTTGATGCACAGCAGAATCTTGTCTTTGTGCGTTCCGAATAGTCGTTGGATTTCTTTGGCATTGTCGATCGGCCACGAGCCGGCCAACGGTTGATGGCTCAGGATTAACACCGGCTTATCGGATTGCTCGAGTTGTTTTTGCAGCCATTCACGCTGCGGTCCCCCGATGTAGCTGGGATAGCCAGATTCGTGCGTCGGCGACCCGGTGTCATTGCCATCCAGCACAATGATTTGCAATCCGCCAACGTCTCGGGAATAGTAGCTCGATTCAATCCCCCACGCTTTGTAGCAATCCTCGCGTTTCAACTCGTAGTCGAATTCGTGGTTGCCGATGATATGAATCCTGGTGTCATGAGCAGCGTTGAATTTGTCGGCAAATTTTTGATGCTTTGCATTCGGAAACGCAAAGTCACCAAGCTGAATCAATCCATCACAAGGCTCTTTCTTAACCGCATTCAAAAAAACATCCAGACGGGACTCCGCATCACGAACAAATCCGCCGTGCAAATCCGCAATAATACCGAACTTCAACTTGCGATCCACGCTTTTCGAATTCACCATCGCTCCACCTGGCAACATCCATGTGACACCGGCCGCGCCAATGGACTTAAGAACAGTTCTACGAACGAAATTTTCCATTTCACTTCTAATTTATGGACGGCTGGAAGGTTACGCGTTGTGAACTGCAATATAAACCAGTCGTGGCAACAAAAAACCGTGTGCGAAAGCAATATCATGCCAAATGATTCAGTCAATTCCTTGAATCATCGGGCAAAAATGAAAATACTAAGGGCCGAGCTGGATTGGGAAGACATAGAAAGATAAGGCCTCCAGCTGGGTTTATCT
>CAZXLW010000049.1:23342-31516 GCA_964641465.1 uncultured Pirellulaceae bacterium
GGCCGAGCTGGATTGGGAAGACATAGAAAGATAAGGCCTCCAGCTGGGTTTATCTCGGCAGGATGCTCGACTCTCCATAATGTTTGTTCGCCAAAAGTTTGTTCATGAACCACTTCGCCGAAGATCAGATAGCCAGCGACAACGAGCTGCTGGGCTTGTTTGTTGTTAACGATGATCAACAAGCGTTGGAACAGATCCTGCGGCGACACGCGCCGATGGTGATGCATGTCTGTCGAAGTTTCCTTTGGAATCCTGCAGACTGCGAGGACGCTACCCAGGCGGTTTTTGTGCTGCTGGTCAAGAAATCGAGATCGCTGTTGCGGCATGATTCGATCGCGGGTTGGCTGCATAACGTCGCTGTTAAAACCAGTCAAAGTCGCCGCCGGAGTATACATCGCAAACGCGAAGTCAATCTGGAATGCGATCTTGAAGCGCTGACCAAAGAACCTTGGGAGTCCATTGCCAACGCCCAGGAGTATGAAACACTGCACCTGGAAATTTCTCGGCTGCCAAAACGTTATCGCGATGTCATTGTCTTGTGTCATCTTAACGGCATGAGTCGATCTGTTGCAGCAGAAAACCTCGACACCACCACGTCCGCGATCAAGGCTTCCTTGGCCCGCGCTCGAAAGTTGTTGCGACACAGATTGATGCAAAAAGGAATCGGACTTTCCGCAATTCTGGTATCTGCAGGCGGCGTCACGACCAAATCTTTGGGTGCCGAGCAGTTTGGCCAACTTTCGGCTGCGGTCCACGGTCAATGCGCGGCGACCACGTCCAAATTAGCAACGGCAACCAATACAAACCTGATTCAATTCACTTTAACTAAAGGACTTTCTGCCATGCATCTCGGAATCGTTCAAGCATCGTTAGCCACTGCGCTAGGACTGGTTACGATTGGGGCCGTTGGGCTAAGTGGAATGGCTTCAAGCCCAGCTGAAAAAAATGAGACGGTCGTCGTCAGGCAGGACTTGCAATCAGACGACGAAGTATCAGCGGAAATCGAACTGCCGCAGGAGCCAGATGACTCCGTGAAAGAAACAGACAAATTAAAGCAACTTGTTGATCAGGCAGAAAATCGTACTGCTGAAATGGAGATGAGTTTACAAATGGCCCAGGCCAGACTTGGGGCAGATCATCCGAATGTCAAGAATATGCGATCTCAGCTCGAAATCTGGAAAGCGCATACGCAACAGGAGCCAGATGACTCCGTGAAAGAAACAGACAAATTAAAGCAACTTGTTGATCAGGCAGAAAATCGTACTGCTGAAATGGAGATGAGTTTACAAATGGCCCAGGCCAGACTTGGGGCAGATCATCCGAATGTCAAGAATATGCGATCTCAGCTCGAAATCTGGAAAGCGCATACGCAAGAGGGGCCCTTAAAATCTCCAACGGACGATCAAGAGTTATTTAATGTCCAAATTTATTCAGAACTTGATGAAATGACGGCGGCTCTTGAAGCTGCAAAACAGAAATTCGCTGACTCGCATCCTCAAGTTCAATTGTTGAAAGCAAAGATCTCCGCGCTGAAGAAGTTCTTGCCAGATGCGGAAAAAAAATCACGGAAACTCGACAAGGATCTCGAAACGTTAAAAAAGGTGTTTTCCTACAAGCCAAGACAAGCCAAGGATGCTGTTTTCTCGCAACCGAAGTCACTGACATTTCTGGACCTGAAAATAACAAAAACTGGCTTTGAAGTCACCGACCAGGCAGGAAACACGTTGCGCCGCTTTCTCGATACAAATCAGGACAAGGACTTAGATACGTGGATCTATTTCAACTTGGGGCGAGAAACGTATCGGGACGTTGATCGAAATCACGACGGGCGAGCTGACGAATCGCATTTCACTGCTGGTGACAAGATTCGCATTGGAATCGACAAGGACCAGGATGGCACCATTGAATCCTGGGATGAGCGACGCCTGTCGGACCTTGCCCGGTAAGGCCTGCCGAGCGGTTCAAATCAATCGCTCCTGGCCAACTCGCTCATCGATCCGGACACGGGGCGCCTACCGACGTACGGTTTGTTGCAATAGTTTAACGACGAGCCGGCAGGCGACCGTGTCCGCTCCGTCACCACAAAACGCCGACGCCTGCCGGCTAGTCGTTAAACTGCTTATTCTTAGCTCTTATGTTGTGCCGTTGTCTTTAAGCTCGCTCTACGGGTTCAGTGCTTCGTCCAAAGCATGTATCTGACGGAAGAATTCTTGACTCATAAAAATTCTGCAACCTTTCCCTTGACATTCTAGGGGAGCCGCTTACCATACCCCTAGACATTCTAGGCTAACATGTACTGGTAACTGGAAATGGCAGACAAAAAGAACTCGATATTGCAGGGAAGTTTGGATTTACTGGTCCTCCAATCGCTGCGGCAGGGGCCTCGGCATGGGTATTCGATCACTCGACATCTGACCGAGGTCAGCGAAGAATTCCTGCGAGTGGAAGAGGGGTCGCTCTACCCCGCATTGCACCGCATGGAGCGAAAAGGCTGGATTAAATCGCGATGGGGAACCAGCGAATCGAATCGTCGTGCGAAGTTTTACGAGCTGACCACCAATGGGAAGAAGCAGTTGCGAGCTGAGGTCGAAAAGTGGCAAAGCATGTCTAAAGCAATCGACCAAGTGCTCGGATTCCGTGTCAAGCTGACTGGAGGTCAGGCATGAACTGGTTGACTCATCCATTGGGACTATCCCGTTTTCAAACGATTGACGAAATCGACCGGGACATTGAAGACGAACTGGAATTCCACATCGAGTGTCGAATTGCAGACTTGCGCGCCGAAGGATTAACGTATCAACAAGCCGAGACTGCCGCTCGTGCCGCCTTCGGCTCGCAAGCCTCGATTCAACAGCAATGCCAGCGGATCAACTACGGGAATCGCATCTGGCTAAATCGGTCAATAGCCGCCTTGCTTACTTTGTTTGCTGGTGCCGTCTTGTTGTTGGGCTATCAAGTGTTCCAGGAACGGAACCGAAACAGCCTGTTGGCGGCACAACTGGAAAAAGCCAAGGCTGAATACTCAGACGTCACCGGCAGCGTGGTCGATCAAAATGGAACACCTGTCACTGATGCGGATGTCTTCATCATTACCAAGACATGGCCCAACGAAAAATACAGACAGCAGCATTTCGTGACAAAAACTGATGCCAATGGGCACTTCTCCTATCCCAACGTGCTGCCCAATCGGAAAGACCGCGAAGTTTTGGTGACTATCGTGAAGCCAGGGTACGCATTCCAATCCCAATGGGTAACTCAGTCACGCGATGAATCTAAATCATTGCAACAATTCCAATTCCAATTCCAATTGGCTAAGGCTCAAACGATCGAGTTGAAGGTACTGGGTGTTGACGGCCAGCCAATTGCCCATTTCCCGATCCATCTGGTCACGCGCATGAATGGTGCAGACGAACATTTCTTGTACCCAGAATCAAATCGTCAATTGCAGCTGGCGACCGACGAGGAAGGTGTCCTGGAAATCGTCTGGGCTAAGCTGGAAGATGAATTGACGATCGAAGTCAACAATCCGCTCACTGGGGCACTCGAAATGAGAGACCTGCTACTCAACGACCCAGCCTGCCAGCTTAAATTCGAACAAGAAACAACTGAAAACAGCTACTAACAGAAAAACAACCGATGCGGCAGTCGGAAACTTTATTGAAAGGATAGTGATGACACGTTCTCACATTTCCCAGTTGCATTTGACGCTCGTACCAGGTCTTGCGTTGCTGGTTCTGATATCGCTGGTTGATTTTACTCACGCGTACCAGAGCAGCAAGAAACGCGACCTCATTGGCCAGGTCAATGATTCAAACGGTGAACCGATTGCTAACGCCCGAATCGTTGTTGGCTACAAGAGCTGGCCTAACAATCGGTTCCGCTTGAAAACGTATGCTTCCAAAACCAATGACGAAGGCAAATTCGTTTTCAAGAAAATGTACTATCTGAACCAGCCATCGGAATTCCTGGTAACAGTCGTTGCCGACGGGCACGCGATGGTCAGCGATTACGTAGAAAACCAATCTGGCAAAGAAACAGAATCTCTTGAATTTGTGTTGAACAAAGCAATTGAGAAAACCATCGTAATCAATCCGGGCGGAACTCCGCTGAAGAAGGCACGGGTGTTTGCAAAAACGCGAACGACCAAAGACGGCGACCAACATTTCATTTACCCCGCGAGCTCGTCGAAATTGACTTTGGTTACTGACGAAGACGGCAAAGTCAAAATGAATATTTTTCAACCGGGAGATGAAATTTCGATCGGCCTACATCGCAAAGGGCAAATCGCAAACCTCAGTTTGACGATCAACGAACATCCCGAACAGGCGATCAGGGAGAGCGCAGCGACAGGATCGTCTGCTCAAGATAAAATTGTTGTCCAAGTTACCGACTCGAATGGCAAAGCAGTTGCTGATGCCAACGTCCTCGTCTCTCACAAGACCTGGCCAAACAATCGTTTCACAATGCGTGCCTACCACGGTGCTTCTGCGTCCGACGGCAGCTACACCTTGCCCGATGCCTACGACGATGATGGTCAAAATGGGATTCTTGTTTCAGTTTTGGCTGAAGGACAGTTGATGCAGAGTCAATACGTTCAGAATAGAGGCGGTGCCTTGGAACCATTTGAGTTTAAGCTCGGTGCCGCCAAGTCTCGAAAGTTTCGATTCGAAATGAACGGTAAGCCTCTCTCAATGGCCAGCGTTCTGCCAGTTACTCGCAAAGGTAGCGACGGCAATCAACATCTGATTTACCCATTGACGGCTCAGGAGTTCACTCTGAAGACCGACGCAAATGGCGAGTTGGAAATGCCCTATTTCGATACTGGCGACGAAATTGAGTTAATGATCCAAAGCAAAAATGGTGCGGCTCGTGTCTCGACAACGGTCGAGGATACCGAGATTCAAACGGTAGCCGTAAAAAAAAAGATAGCTCAGTAAGCACCAACAAACGCTGGACACCGAAACCAACGACCGCGGATCCTGCACACGTAAAGTGGGTCAAGCAGAACGCGGTCGAGTTTCGCAGCGTCGATCCTGATGACGAAGATTTCTCAGATCTACAACCGCTTAAGAAGTTGATTGGAGACGCCCAGGTCGTACAACTTGGTGAACAATCACATGGCGACGGCAAGTGTTTCTTAACAAAAATCCGCCTGATCAAATTCCTGCATCAGGAAATGGGCTTTGATGTATTGGCATTTGAAAGCGGTCTATACGATTGCCACCGCTCATGGCAAGCATTCAAAGCTGGCCAAAACGGGCTGGTAGCTTCGCGCTTGGGAGTGTTTGGGATTTGGACCGGCAGTCGACAGACCCAACCGCTGTGGGATTATCTTCAGCAACAAGCTTCGGGAACTCGCCCGTTGGAACTGGCCGGTTTCGATTGCCAGTACACGGCTGGCGCGTCTTCGCAACATTTAATCGACGATCTTAAGGAACTCGTCGCGGATTCGAAGTTCGAAGCGGAAGCGGAGTCTCTATCCAGTTTTTATGAAGACATCAAACTGTTGGCGGGTGGAAAAGTGCCTGACGGCGACAACCAGCGGTTCAAGGATCTTGCCGATGAAATCCAAGTTCATCTGAATGGAGCCGCGGCCAATGGCGTGGCGGCGGAACGAAGGCAATTTTGGCAGCAACAGCTGAAAAGCATGGTCGCGCATGCAGCTTACAAATGGCACCATGGCGATCCTGGTGATGCACAGTGGGCGGGAATCGAAGGTCGTGACGCCCAGATGGCTGACAATCTGAATTGGCTGGCAACCACGCGATATCCGGATCGCAAGATTATTGTCTGGGCTGCCAGTTTCCACATCGTTCGCAACATCCAACAGATCAAAGCGCCGGATGGTAAAGTCGACTACAGCCAGATAACTCAGATGGGGCACGAAGCGCACAAGCGATTGGCTTCGAAGTTGTACACGATCGGGTTCACGGCCTACGACGGCAAAGCTGGCACGTACTTTCGACCCAGCTGGAACATCGACAAAGCGGTCGGTGGCACGCTGGAAGACGTTTGCTTCCAAGCCCAACTTGAAAATGCATTGGTTCCGTTGACTGACAACAACAAAAACGCTGCCGCCGAATGGTTGGGCAAGGAACTATACAGCCGACCACTCGGCTATTCGTGGATGCGTTCCGTTTGGCCGAACAAATTCGATGCCATGATTTTCAATCGCACGATGACACCAAGCACACGCTGACAACTTTTTTAATCAGTCAGAATCGACATGCCCTTGCCTCAACAGAAGAGCAGGCGCGGGCAAACCGCTGGTGAGTCATCAATTCTCGGATTTCGTTTTGTCTTTCGCTCCATCGACAAACTCGTAGTAGAAGTTCCGATCTAACTCGATTTTCTCAATCGGCTTTTCCGATGAAAATGTCTGCTTTTCACTAGTCACCATTAGCCGCTGCTCCTTGCCGTTCACGCGCAACAATGCCGGGTAAGAGAACCCATCGACAATATTGGCAAAGTGGTAATCCAGCTTGTTGCCATCAATTGCATACTCAAGCTTTGGAATCCGCACGTCACGCAAGTATTGATCGAAGAACTTCGTGTAGTCGATCCCGCTTTGCTCGTTGATGTAGCCTTCGATCTGTTGCGTCGTCACGGTTTGATGCCAGAACTTCTTATTGATTCCGCGCAGAATTGCCCGCCACTTCTCGTCGTCATTGAGAATATGCCGCATCGTATGCAGCATATTGCCGCCCTTGTAATACATGTCGCCCGAACCTTCCCGGTTCAAACCGTACTCACCGATTATCGGTGTCTTGTTGCGGATCAATTTCCGGCAACCGATTACGTAAGTCTGAGCTTCTTCTTTCGAAAAGTGAAATTCAATGAACAGGTTCTCCGAGTAATTAGTGAAGCCTTCATGGATCCACATATCGGCCGCATCTTGCATCGAGACGTTGTTACCAAACCACTCGTGGCCAGATTCGTGCACGATAATGAAATCGAACTTCATCCCAACTCCGGTCCCACTTAAATCTCCACGAGCTCCGAACCCGTTCTTGAACCCGTTGCCATACGTCACGCTGCTTTGATGCTCCATGCCAGGGTAGGGGACGACGACCAGCTTGTAGCTGTCTTCGTAAAACGGATATTTCCCAAACCAGTGTTCGAACGCTTCAATCGTTCGTGGCGCTTCGCGAAAATGCTTCATCGCTTTTTCCCGTTGTCCTTCCAACACCCAGTAGTCCAGGTCCAGCTCCCCAAACTCGCCTTGGAACTTGTCCGAGAAGTTCACGTACTTGCCAATATTCGCATTCACGCAATAGTTGTTGATCGGGTTGACCACTGACCAATGAAACGTTCTCGTCCCGTCGTCTTCGTTTTTCTCAACGGACTTCAAACGTCCGTTGGAAACTGCCGACAAGTCTTCACGAACGGTCAAACGGATATCCATCCCTCGATCCGGTTCGTCCGCTCCGTGATCTTTGTTCGGCCACCAGATACTGGCCCCGATCCCCTGACACGTCGTGACCACGAACGGATTATCGTTTTCATCTTTTGTCCAGGTGAGGCCCCCCTGCCATGGCGGCCTTTTGCCTTCGACCGGAGTGCCGCCGTAATGGATTTTCAGCTCCGCTTCGGTGTCCGCAGCGACCTCTTCCTTGAAATCGACCCAATAGACATTTCCTTCGCGTTCGAACGAAAGTTCCTGATCCTGAAACTCGACCTTGGAAATCTCGAGCGGAGGTTGCAGGTCGATTTGCATCCGTTTACCGGGCTTCACGGTTCGGAACTCGATCGAATTGGTTCCAAAAATCTGCTTGTTTTCGATATCGAACGCCACAGACAGGTCATAATGCTGGACGTTCCACCATTCTCGCCCCGCCCCGATCGAACCCCGTAACTTCTCGGCACGCATCTTCTCATTAGCCCAATCGTCATCATCTGACAAAGCCAACGAACTGGCAAACAGCAACAAAACACATCCCAAACAACTTTTCATCGCCAAACCGTTTCGTGGGGCACTTAATGGAAAACTGATTGTCCATTATTATTGAAGAGAGAAAGGATTCGAAGCGGGAAGCTGGCGAATTTAATTGGTCGCATCGGCATGGAACGCAATAACGCTCGAACGCTGAGCTTATGAGGCTCATTTTTGAACCTACTTTTTGGGCTCACCTTTGGGCTGATAAACGGGCTGATAAACGCAAAATCAGGAGGCT
>CAZXLW010000049.1:31616-40883 GCA_964641465.1 uncultured Pirellulaceae bacterium
GGGCTGATAAACGGGCTGATAAACGCAAAATCAGGAGGCTGGAATGCCAGACGGAAGTGGAGGAGCAATTTCTGTGGAATCTTCATCACGGGAAGAGACGGATGCGGGAACACTTTGGCAGATAAATTTGTTGCCCATGGATGGAATCAAGGACCGGATCGGCGAATTGGTCAGCGAGGAATGTCGGCTCGCTGGGCTGGGCGACATCTCTGTGGACGCTGTTCGGGGCTTTCTTGTCCAAGGGAAAATCTCGGCAACCGAAATTGAGCAGATTGGGCGAACGGTATTCGCCGATACGGTTGTTGAAGAGTTCTTCGTTGGGCGGCCAGGCGATGATTCGCTGAACCGTGTCAATCTCGACCAGAACGATTTGTATTACGTCTTGCCCAAGCCAGGCGTCACGGACCCAGAAGCCGAGACTGCGTTATATGCGGTTCGACAATTGGGATACGACGTGACTGCGATCCGCACCTTTCGACGATTTGTCTCTTCCAAGTTGAACGATGATCAACTGGAAAAGTTCGAAACGATCCTGGCCAACAATTCGATCGAGTCGCTGGTCACGGGGCCGTTGCACCTGAACGAAATCCAACTTGGTCAACCTTATCGTTTTGAATTAAAAACGGTCGGGTTGCTGGATGCGGACGACCAGCAGCTTCAGAGCATCAGCAAGGAGTGGCAATTAAGTTTGACGCTGGTCGAAATGCAGACAATCCAGCAACACTTCCGCGGGCTCGATCGCGATCCGACCGACGCAGAGTTGGAAACGATTGCGCAAACCTGGAGCGAACACTGCAGCCACAAGACGCTTGCTGGCCGCATTGAGTACCGGGACGAGAACGGAACTCGGCAATTTGAGAACATGCTCAAGGAAACGATCTTCGCGGCCACTCAAACGCTGCGTAAAGAACTCGGAGCAGACGATTGGTGCGTCAGTGTGTTCAAGGACAACGCCGGGATCGTCAAGTTCGACGACCAGTTTAACGTGACCTTCAAAGCAGAGACCCACAACCGCCCATCCGCAATCGAACCTTACGGTGGAGCCAACACCGGGATCGGCGGTGTCATCCGCGACACGATGGGGACCGGGTTGGGCGCGAAACCAGTTTGCAATACGGATGTGTTCTGTTTCGCCCCGCCGGATACGCCGGAAGACAAACTGCCGCCGGGAGTCCTGCATCCGCGTCGCGTTATGAACGGAGTTGTCGCCGGTGTCCGCGACTACGGGAATCGGATGGGCATTCCAACCGTTAATGGCGCCGTTTATTTTGACGAACGATACGTCGGCAACCCGATGGTGTTTTGCGGCAGCGTGGGAATCATTCCGAACGATAAATCGTTCGGAGAACCGCAGCCAGGCGATTTGATCGTCACGATCGGTGGAAGAACAGGACGGGACGGAATTCACGGTGCGACTTTCAGCTCGGCTGAACTAACAGACCGTAGTGAAATTGAATCTGGCGGTGCGGTTCAGATTGGGAATGCGATCACGGAGAAGATGGTCCTCGATGTGCTGCTGCAAGCGCGGGACTTGGGTCTATACTCCGCGGTAACCGATTGCGGAGCCGGCGGTTTCTCGAGCGCTGTCGGGGAAATGGGGGAAGAGATTGGCGCGGAAGTCTGGTTGGAAAAGGCACCGTTGAAATACGAAGGGCTTAGCTACACCGAAATCTGGATCTCGGAGGCGCAGGAACGGATGGTGTTTGCAGTCCCTGAATCGAACTGGGCCGCATTCCAGCAACTCTGTTCCAGCGAATCGGTCGAAGCAACGGCGATCGGAAAATTCACACCGACAGGCCAGTTGACGCTGAAGTACGAAGATCAACAAGTCGCAGAACTCTCGATGGAATTCCTGCACAATGGGCGGCCTCCGATTGTTCGGTCGGCTGTTTATGAAGCGAGTACAACTGCGGACGACAGCGTCAACGAATCAGTCAACGACAACGATCAGCAACACATCGAGAATTCGCTGCTCGCGATTTTGGGGAGTCTGAACGTTGCCAGTAAACATTGGATCATTCGGCAGTACGATCACGAAGTCCTGGCAGGATCGGTCGTGAAACCTCTGGTCGGTCAGGGCGGACCGAGTGACGCGGCCGTCATCCGACCGCACTTGCGATCCAACCGCGGACTGGCCATCGCCTGCGGCATGAACCCGCACTTTGGCGACATCGACCCTTACCACATGGCAGCCAGCAGTATCGACGAAGCTATTCGCAACTGCGTCGCCGTCGGTGCGGATCCAGATCGTATCGCGATCCTTGACAATTTCTGTTGGGGCTACACCGATCGACCGGAAACACTTGGTTCACTGGTTCGAGCGGCGATTGCCTGCCACGACATGGCAATTGATTACAAGACGCCGTTCATCAGTGGCAAGGACAGCCTGAACAACGAATTCAGTTACACGGACGAGTCAGGTGATCGCCAAACGATTTCGATTCCTTCGACGTTGCTCATTAGCGCGATGGGGCAAGTCGAAGACATTTCGCAGTGTGTCACGATGGACCTCAAGCAGGCTGGTAACGCGGTTTATCTGATTGGGCAGACCGAAAACCATTTGGGTGGCTCGCACTACGCGTTGGTGAACAAAAATTCGGGCGGACATGTTCCGACCGTTGACGCGACTCGAAATCGTGACAACTATTTGGCATTGCATCAAGCGATTCGCGAGGGACTCGTTCGAGCCTGCCATGACTTGAGCGAAGGCGGCCTGGCGGCTGCGGCTGCAGAGATGGCGTTCGCGGGCGGACTTGGCATGTCTGTTCAGCTGGACAACATTTCCAGTTCCTCGAAACTCGGCTCGGCAACACTGCTGTTTAGCGAATCCAATGGCCGATTGCTATGCGAAGTCACACCGGAAAACGTGCAAGAGTTCGAAAACTTGTTCGCAGAACAGGCTCGCCGTATCGGCGAAGTGACCGAGGAAACCAAATTACAGGTCTTGACCGGCGCAGAACGCGTGGTCGACATTGAAACTTCAAAACTGAAAACAAGTTGGCTGACTCCGCTGGATTGGAACTAACCAACGAACCGAATTTGCATTTTCCGCCGCAATCAATTAACAACCTTACAAGCATACGACACAATGGCAAAACCAAACGTACTGGTACTGCGATCACCAGGCACCAACTGCGACGAAGAAACTGCGCACGCGTTCGAACGGGCCGGAGCCAACCCGAACGCAGTCCATGTCAATGAGATCATTAGCACGCCGAAGAAACTGAATGACTTCCAGATCATCTGCGTGCCGGGCGGATTTTCGTTTGGCGATGATATCTCCGGCGGCAAAGTCCTCGCGCTGCAGCTGCAACACAACCTGGCAGACGCACTGCAACAGTTTCGCGAGGACGGGAAACTGATCCTTGGCATCTGCAACGGATTCCAGGTTCTATTAAAAGCGCAGTTGCTCGTTCATAACGAGTTCGATGGGCCACCGGCGACTTTGACATGGAATGACAGTGGCCGGTATCGCGACTGCTGGGTGCATCTGGCAATCGACAATGAACTGTGCGTGTTCCTGAATGATGTCGATCGCTTACAATTGCCCGTTGCACATGCGGAAGGCAAGTTCATGACCAGGAACAAGCAAGTGCTGGATTATCTGGAAGTCAACCACCAGTTGGCGATGAAGTATTGCAAACCAACCGGACCGAATGGACACGTTCCATTCCCGTTCAATCCGAACGGGGCGCAAGCCAACGTGGCTGGAATCTGTGACGAAACAGGGCGGGTGTTTGGCTTGATGCCGCATCCCGAACGCTTTCTCGATAAGACGAATCACCCGAGCTGGACGCAACCCAGCGCGATCGACGGGCTATCGACGGGGAAAGTGATCTTTGACAATGCCGTCAGCTATTTCAAGTAGCTGACACGCACTCAAGTCGCTGTTTGCAGATGCGAGCTGAGCTAATCGCACTTTCTTTAGTACCGATAAGCGGCCTCGCGCGGCACCGAAGACGAACGAGGCCATGGAATAATTACGAACCTATTTCTTCTCGCCCTTGACGATGTTCAGCAGGCTTTCGGTATCTTCATTTTCTTCAAAGTCCTTGACGATTGTCAGCGGGTCAAAGGAAGTCCACGCTGGCAATGCCGAAGCAAAACTGGCCAACAACGTACCTCCACGCAGCATCCAAATCACGTAACCCACAGTCAAACTGGTCGTCGTAATGGCAGTCGAACCAACTGCCAAATCTTCGAAGTTGAAGCTCTCATCTACCACTGGCGTTGCATCAGTAACGGTTCTAAAGATGCTTAATGGCACGTCAGCGATCGCAAAGGAACTCCTGAAGCCGCCGAAAACGCCGCCGCCTGCCTGAGTGTTGTATGACACGGCCGAGGCCCTGAAGCTACTGTTTCCAAGCGTCAATACCAGTTCTTGAGTTTCCTCCTCGTCTTCGCCAGTTTCCTGGAACGCAAAAACCCCTTCTAGTTCAGCAGTACTTTCAACTGCCCCTTCACCATTCTCGCCACCATTTACGCTTTCAATTTGTGTTCCCGTTCCATTTGGGGCTTGCCCGGTGCTGACCGGTGTCGATGTCGAAATTGTTTCTGTCTCAGAATCTGAATCGGAATTTGTTACTTCACTTTTGTCATTGACCTCGCCGTCACCGCTATCACCATCAGGCTGGCTACCGGGATTGTCTGCCATAGCATTCAAAGGTGCGACATCAATCTGAACCGTGATAGGATCGCTTGTCAGCAAACCATCGGATGCAATGTACGCGAATGAATCAGTTCCGAAAAAGCTACCATTCGAAGTGTAGACGAAAGAACCGTCCGAGTTCAACTGAAGCGTACCATTGGCAGGTCCGGCCACCAGAATGACCTCCAACGCATTTCCAAAATCCTGATCAAAGTCATTGGCCAGCAAGCCACTCGACTGCGCAACCACAATTTGATCGAACTGGATCGCTGTGAAACTCTCACCTTCCGCAGTCGGTGCTTCATTGACATCAGCAACGGTCACAACAACCGTTTCAATGGCCGATTCGGACCTTCCATCAGAAACAGACACCTGCAAATTGTGTTGCGAAGCCGCTTCGTGATCCAAATTCATACCGTCGGCAACGCGAATCGTGCCGTCGGTTTGGACTTCGAACAGCCCCGCTTCGTTGCCAGCGTGAATTGTGAAATTCTGAAATGGGCCAGACGAGTCAATGTCGTTCACGACCAGTCCACCAACCAGAGTTCCATTCACGCTGTTCTCAAGCACATTGAATACCTGCCCAGCCTGGACTACCGGCGCGGAATCCGCGACATCTGTAATTGCCAACGAGTGCGAGACCGTATCTTCAACTGTATTTCCGATCGTCAAATCGTCTACGCTGATTGTCACGTCGAGTTGAGTGAATGTTTCGAAATCCAGGTCAACGCCAGCGAGCAATCGCAGCTGATCTCCGTCCAATTCGAAGAGCGCCGAGTCGGCACCGGTAAGGGACAACAGGTTGGTGCCCAACGCATCGTCAATGATATTTACGTCCGCTATACGAATCCCGTTGGATGTATCCGTGTTTTCCTGGATGGAGTTCACGACGTTGGTCAGGCTCACCGCAGCGGCCTCGTTAACATCCGAGACATTGATGGTCATTGTCGCCGTTGAAGTGAGCACCGGCGACAGGTCGTCAGTAACTGCGACTTCCAAGGTGTAGGTCGAAATCAACTCATGATCCAACTGCGTTCCATCGGCAACGGTGATTTCTCCAGTAAACGAGTCGATTGCAAAAATGCCGACGCCTGTACCGCCGGTAATCGAGTAACTGAGCAACTGGCTGGAGTCCGCATCCGAAGCCACAACGTTGCCGACCGATGTGCCGTTGGTAGAATTCTCGGCCACATCAAACACCTGGTTGCCGATCACGGGAGCATGCTCATTGAAGTCCAGCACATCAATGTTGAAGATCCGAGCAACCGAGCTGCCATCGTCACTTGTGGCCCGAATCGTGACCGCGTGGCTTTCGTCTGTTTCGAAATCAATGAGCGTGTCGTCGGCGATCGTGACTACGCCAGACACACCGTCGATCGCAAATCGTCCACCAGCGTTGTCGTCAAGCGAATACGTGATCGCATTTGTTGTCGCATCCAGATCACTGGCGAATGCAGTCAAACCGACTGGCGTACCGGCCACCGCCTGCTCGCTAATCTCGTTGACTGAACTATCGGAATCAAAGACTACATCAACGTCAAATTCATCAACATCGACGATATCAATTACGAAGACTTCGTCGCTAAATGTTCCGTCGGTCGATGTAGCCCGAACTGTGATGTTGCGACTTGCACCGTCTGTCTCGCGATCGACACTGCCCGCTAGAGTAACGACACCAGACACTTCATCAATCTCGAATCTCCCTCCATCATTGTCAAACAGGCTGTAACTGATCGAGTCGCCCGTATCAACATCGCTGGCAGCTGCCGTGATACCGACCTGACTTCCCGACAAGTTGTTTTCCTGAATCTCGTTGTTAGCAGAGTCAACGTCGTTGACTATGGAAATTGGGTTGTCGTTGACCGGATTAATTGCGATCACGAAAATCCCATTTGGTGCCAGGGAACCGTCTTCGCCGCCATCGGCCAAAGAAAATTGAAACAGGTCAATGAAATTCTCACTGTCGTCATGCTCGTAGCTCAACTGCCCTTGGTCGATTTGGTCTTGAGTAAACGTATCGCCGATTGACAGACTTACCCCGTTAACAGAGAGCGACCCAGTGGTTGGGCTGGAAGTCAGCGTATACGTCAACTCGGCAGCGACATCATCAGCGTCGACCGCACTCAACATAGACGGCGTGATAGTGACGGACTGACCTTCGTCCACGATGGCTACTTCGTTACTGATCAACAACGGAGAATCGTTGACTGGCAAGACCGTGATATCGAAGAGCTGCCCAGACACCTGATTGCCTTGTCCGTCATCCACTGAGAACGTGAATTGGTCCAATGCCCCTTCCGTTCCGCCGTGGACGTACGTCAGGATTCCGGAATTGATATCAGCTTGCGTGAAGCTCATGATGGGCGTGCCCGCATCGCTCGACAATGCCAGGAAGCCGCTGCTCGGCAAACTGGTGATCGTGTAATTGATCGACGCTGCTGGTTGCAGATCATCGTATTGCAATTCATTGTTACCAATCACCAGCGTACCACCTTCACTGATCGTCCCTCCGGCATTGTTAACGAGTGTTGGAGAAGCGGAATCACCTGTTATGTCGATAAACGCTCTGGCAATTGCACTGTCACTAACACCGTCGTTGGCGACAACGGTAATAACGCGAGTCGTTAAATCTGGCATGGTCGAAAGGTTCTCATACGCCAGCGAGTCCAACAGCACCTGGAAATCGACATTGGTTGCCATTCCGTTGTTGGTGAAGACGAATTCACCATTAACAAAATCTTCAGAACTATCAATGTTTGCAGGCAAAGTGTATCGGATCAATTCCAACGTCGAATCCGCCAAGTTGGAAATATTGACCGTCAACGAGTGAATCACGTTGTCGACGTCCTCAATCGTCCCACCATCAACAATCGAAATTGGACCATTCCCGGCCGTGAATGAAGTAGCATAGTCAAGTCCACTGGTGCCGCTACTGTCGTCCGCATCCAGGTCAATGGTCGGAGCGTCGTTATCGGGGCTGACCGTAATGTTCACTGTACCTCGAGCCGTTCCGCCAGCTCCATCGGTGATTTCATAGACAAAGGAATCGGTGCCGTTGAAATTAGCATTTGGCGTGTAAACAAATGTGCCATCGGCGTTGAGTGTCAACGTTCCATTGGCAGGCCCGCTAACGGCCGATGTATTCACTGCCAGCGTGTCGCCGTCGATATCGGTGTCGTTGAGCAACAGGTCAGTTACACCCAATGTCGCCGTGTACGGCGTGTCTTCGTTGGTCATGAAGGAATCGTTGACCGCGACCGGCAGGTCGTTGGTACCGCTGATGGTAATGCTGGCGGTCGCTTGTGCTGTACCGCCATTGCCATCAGAGACTTCATACGTGAAAGAATCGCTTCCGTTGAAATTCGCGTTTGGCGTATAGTCGAAGGTGCCATCGGCGTTCAGCGTCAGTGCTCCATTGGTTGGCCCGGTCACGAGTGTTGCGGTGAGCGTATCGCCTTCTACGTCGAAGTCGTTCAGAAGCAAAGTCCCTGTGAACAGCGTGTCTTCGGTTGCCGTGAAGGAATCGTTGACCGCGACTGGCGCGTCGTTCACTGGGTTTAGCGTGATGTTTATAGTTTCCATATCCTGCATCGCGCCACCCGCCCCAGAATTTCCAAGGTCGTTCGTCATGATCGTGATGCTGGCACCACCAGTATGATTCTCTGTCGGGTTAAAAGTGAGACCGTCTAATGCTCCGTTGGCTATCGTTTCCGTAGCAAGGAACGTTACAGTCGAATCATTCGTTCCCGTTCCATTGGAAATGCTGGTCCCGGCCGTGCTACCAAGCGTGATCGTTCCGTTGGTAGCTGATACCGTGACCTCAATTAGAAAATTACCGGCATCGGAATCGGATATCTCAATCTGATTTCCGTTGGCTGAACTGAACACCAACGGAAGATCTTCACTCGATATCAGGTTTCCTGGACCGGGAGCAATATTTGGTGCATCATTCTGCGGAATCACCGTGATGTTGAAAATCTGGCCAGCCTGAGAGTTGCCTTGTCCGTCATCTACGGTAAACGTAAAGCTGTCGCTGAGCGTTTCAAGGCCGTCGTGAACGTAGATAAGGTTGTTGTTATCGATGTCGTCCTGAGAGAATCTTATGATCTGTGTTGTAGGATCGCTTGCAAACGCCAGGAATCCGTTGCTGGTCGCCGATGTAACGTTGAAAGTGATGTCGCCCGAAGATTGAAGATCATCTGAATAAGACAGTTCGCTGATCTCAATGAAATCGGATCCACCTTCATTGACGGTGCTACCAAGGTTGTTGACCGCAGTCGGTGCGGTGATATCGTCTGTCACCGAAACAAACGAGGTCGCCACGATGCTGTCCCTGGCTCCATCGTTGGCAACAAAGGTAATCGTACGCGTCGTTGTGTCCGGCGTCGTTGAAACATTCTGGTAAGTCAATGAATTGACCACTGCCATAAAATCGGCATTGGTTGCGTCTGCACCTCCAAACAGCGTTAACATGCCTGTCGCTGCAGTGTAGGACGATCCAATATTCGGATTGGAAGTCAAGTTTAAAATTTCGTCGGCACCGTCCTGGATATTCGAGATCTGGATCGTCAATGTTTGGATCGTACTGTCGATGTCAAAAACTGCCGCACCGTCAGTAA
>CAZXLW010000050.1:0-25949 GCA_964641465.1 uncultured Pirellulaceae bacterium
CCAAAGGACACTAGATCCTAAATCTAGCGCGTCTGCCAATTCCGCCACACCCCCATGTGTGTTTATAGTCGTTGGCTGTGGGTACTAATGTAAGCGAGTTGCGGATTTTATTCTAGTCGATTTTCGCTGGCGATTCCTCGTGAACTTAGTTTTGCTTCGTCTGCTTTGTCAAATGGACGTCGGTAGGCGCCCGCTATAGAAGCGATGGGACGGATAGCGATTCGCGCGGGACGCTCAGCACAGTCATTGCCGACGCGAAACGTCAAATAGAATTGGAAACCGTGACTGGGCGATTGCGCCTGTCGGCGGGCGTCGGGAATGTTGGTGTTGTTGCGATGTGGTGCTTTGAACGCCGTTGGAGCTTACAACGTTCGCTTGCAGCGGGGGTAGCTGCCGAGGACGGTTAGGACTTTGCAGTGGGCGCGGGCTTCGCCGAGGACTTCGGCGAAGCCGGAGTCTTTGCGGTGGCCGCTGGCGTCGACGAAAAATGTGTAGTCCCAGTTGACGGCCTGGCTCGGGCGCTTGTCGATATGTGACAGGTTGACGTTGGATCGCTTGAAGACGTTCAATACGTCGACCAAGGAACCAGGCCGGTCGTCCGTCGTGAACATGATCGAAGTCTTGTCGTCTTCGGAGACTTCCGTTTCGCTCTTTGACAAAATCAGGAATCGAGTGATGTTCGAAGTGCGATCCTCAATGCGATCAAACAACGGGTGCAGTCCATAGATCTCACCAGCCAGCACGCTTCCGATCGCAGCTGACCCAACAGACGGATCGTTCCGATTGTCGTCCTTGGCTCGCTCGGCCGCAGCGGCTGTACTTTCGGCAGGGATCTTCTCGGCCTGCGGATACTGAGTCGACAACCAGTTACGACACTGCAACAACGCTTCTGATTTCGAGTAAATTCGTTTGACCTGTTCCGGCTTGCAATTGGCCAGCAAACTGAAATGCACTTCCAATTGCACTTCGCCGTAAATATTCAGCTTGTCGTGATACGACATAAACGCATCGAGCGTTTCGGTGATACCGCCGCCAGTGCTGTTTTCAATCGGCACGAGTCCATAATCGACATGCCCTCTGGCGACTTCTTCGAACACACCGTCGATCGCCCGCAAGTTCTCAAACTCGACGCTGGAACCAAATTGACGCGTCGCCGCTAGATGACTGTACGTGCCAATCGGTCCGAGGTAACCAATCCGCAGCGGCTGCTCGAGTGCAAAACTGCCACTCATTAATTCGCGGTAGACGGCCTCGATTGTCCGGTCCTGAATCGGACCTTCATTCAGCTGGGTAACTTTCTTGAGTACTGCCGCTTCCCGATGAGGCGCATAGATGGGAATGCTGGAATCGCGTTTTATCTTTCCAACTTCGACAACCTGTTTGGCGCGTTCGTTGATCAATGCGATTAATTCGCGGTCGATTTTGTCAATTTTCTGCCGCAGGTCGTCAAGCGATGCGTTGGATGATTGTGTCATACCGAGTCGAAATTGGGTGGGGCCGGGGCCGTCTGATCTGGTGTCTTGGGCAAGAACTGAATTCAGAATATCAAAACGTAGCATTCGCAAGAATATCACACCCGATGCGAATCTGGACTTTCGCCAGAAATCTTGCAATCTTTCGCGTCAATTGGCGTCCAATGCCGAATGCCATAAAATAGGCGACGACGAAATTAACCCGCATTAGCGAACGGCCAAGTCCAGGAGTTCACCATAAACATGTTCAAGTCATTCCAATTTCCACTCATTTGGTTGATTATTAGCGTTCTGTTTGCACCAATCGGCAGGGCAAACGACGACATCATTTCTGCAAAGCAAACGAAAGCCATGGATTCAATCTTGTTAGATGAATGGGAAGGACCGCACGGAGGCGTACCGCCTTGGCGTCAGGTCAAAGTCGAAGAGTTCAACGGAGCTTTTGACGCTGCGATCGAGATGGCGACTAAGGAATACGAAGCGATCGCCAATAACCCCGAGCCACCAACGTTCGAAAACACGTTCATCGCAATGGAAAACGCAGGTCGAGCACTGAATCGGCTGCAGTCCATTTTCGGCGTCCACACCTCGAACCTGAATCTGGGTGATGTTCCTGATATCGAACGCGCAGTTTCTCCCAAGCTTGCCAAGTTTGCAGATTCGATCACGCAGAATGAAAAGCTGTTTAAGCGTATCGAAGCGATCAACAACAGTGACGAGTTGAGCAAAATGACTGTCGCGCAACAACGGTTGGTTGACGATCAGTACAAGACATTTGTTCGTCGAGGCGCGAAGCTGAGTGCGGGTGACAAGCAGAAATTGTCCGAGATCAACGAGACTCTGGCTGGGCTCTACCCCAGCTTCAGCCAGAATGTACTGGCTGACGAAGGCGGCTACGTTACCTGGATCGACAACAAAGACGACCTCGCGGGGCTGTCTGAGAGTATCATTGACGCGATGGCCAGCGCGGCGGAGAGCTTGGGCAAAGACGGCGAGAAAAAAGGCGGCTGGGCTGTCACCAATACCCGATCTTCGATGGATCCGTTTTTGACCTACGCCGACAATCGTAAACTTCGCGAACAGATTTGGAAGAACTACTATAGTCGAGGTGACAACGGTGGTGAGCACGACAACAACGAAACGATTTCGGCGATCCTGAAACTGCGAGCCGAACGGGCAAAGTTGCTGGGCTATGAAACGCATGCACACTGGCGATTGGAACCGCAGATGGCGAAAGTTCCAGAAGCGACGATGGACTTGATGATGAAGGTTTGGCCCAAGGCCGTAGCCCGCGTCAAACAGGAAGTCGCCGATATGCAGGCGATCGCCGATCAGGATGAAGAGAAAATCACGATCGAACCCTGGGACTATCGTTATTACGCCGAGAAAGTTCGGAAGGCAAAGTACGATCTCGACTTCAATCAGGTCAAGCCGTACATGCAATTGGACAAGCTACGAGACGGCATGATGTGGGCTTCCGGTCAGCTGTATGGTTTTGAATTCAAGCAGTTGAGCAATATCCCGGTATTCCATCCGGACGTTGAAGTTTGGGAAGTCACCCGTGAAGGGAAGCACGTAGGCCTGTGGTATTTTGATCCGTATGCTCGTCGCGGCAAGCGAAGTGGCGCGTGGATGACGGCGTATCGGATCCAGGAAAACATGGACGGTCCGGTGACTCCGATCGTCAGCAACAATTCGAATTTCGTAAAAGGCAAACCGGGCGAGCCAGTTCTGATTTCATGGGACGATGCGGTAACGCTGTTCCACGAGTTTGGTCATGCGTTGCACGGGCTGTGTAGTAACTGCCAATATCCCTCGCAGGCAGGGACGTCGGTTGCTCGTGATTATGTTGAGTTTCCTTCACAATTGAACGAGCATTGGCTGTCGACCCCTGAGATTCTCAAGAAGTTCGCTGTTCATTATGAAACGGGCGAACCGATCCCGGCAGAGTTACTGCAAAAGATTGAAAATGCGGCTACTTTCAATCAAGGGTTCTCGACGGTTGAATACCTGGCCAGTGCATTGGTCGACATGAAACTGCACCTGGCCGGCGACGTGAAAATCGACCCGGACCAATTCGAGAAGGATGCGCTGAAAGAACTCGGGATGCCAAAAGAAATCGTGATGCGACACCGGACGCCTCAGTTCAGCCACTTGTTTTCCAGCGATGCCTATTCGGCAGGTTACTACAGCTACTTGTGGTCGGATGTTTTGACTGCGGATGCAGCCGAAGTATTCGAAGAGGCTGGTACGTATTACGACCCGAAAACTGCCAAGAGCCTGTACGACAACATCATGTCCGTCGGCGACACGATTGATCCGGCTGAAGGATTCCGCAAGTTCCGCGGACGTGACGTTGATACTAAAGCGTTGCTGCGAAAACGTGGGTTCCCGGTGAATTAGCGACATAAAAACTTGCAAACGGCTCAAACTGTGCAACCATAGATGAGCTGAATACTCTTTCGCGAACTTTTATGGAGATGGTGGAATGAAGCTGCAAGCGTTGGTCTGCTCAATCCTTATATTGCTGCCGTCAATCTGCTTCGGAGACATTGTCACCGAGACAATCAGCTTTGACCTGAATGCAGTGGCCGGAGACAATATGGATGCGGATGGTCTATTTGATTTCGGGAATGCTTCTGCATCCGCGATGGACTCAGGGCCACCAATCGAAGACTTCCAACAAGCGTCCGCCTCTGTGACGATTGAGGCGGACGCTGATCCGGTTGCTGGCGACTTCCAATACGAATTATTTTGGGGCGTTAGCGCTTTCAGTGCTGGAATTGGTAACGCCGATGCATTCGCATCGGGTGTTCTGGTTTTTACTCTAACGGATTCATACCTTGCCACAGGACTGGGAATCGACTTCGACGACTCGACCAATGATCCTTACGGCAATGAAGTTGGAGTTACCCTGACAAACAGCAGGCAAGAAACGATCCTATTAGGTTCTCGCGAGCAAACGTTACTGGTGGCAGACACTTACACTCTTGCTGCAGCGGACCAGGTCTTCGCGGCTGGTTTTTTCGATGACCAGTATGGTGGTTATGTTGGTGAATCTTTTTTTACTGACCGAAGTCGAAGGTTGAATTTCTTCACCATCCCCGAACCTTCTTCTGCGATATTTGGTTGCGTCACATTTGCAGTTTTGTTCGGTCGAAGAAGAAATCGCTAGCCCCTACAATATTGATAAATGAGCATCTCCAAAGTCAACCTCCAGCAGAAGTTCGATTCGTTCAGCGAACATTGGAATCCCAAGATCGTTGCTGAGCTGAACGGACAGCTAGTCAAAGTTGCCAAGTTGCAAGGCGAGTTTGTCATGCACCAACATGACGACGAAGACGAGATGTTTCTGGTGTCCAAAGGCATTTTGAACATCGAACTGGAAGACCAGACTTTGGAATTACACCCAGGTGAATTTGTGGTGATCCCAAAAGGGACGCCTCACAAGCCGATCGCGAACGACGAGGTCGAATTGATCTTGTTCGAACCAGCATCAACGGTGAACACTGGCGCAACGAAAAATGAACTGACGGTTGAGAAACTGGACCGGATTTGAGTTTGACGTTGCCGGTGGAGGCTTAGCCAAGTACTACGAACCCTTCATTCATTTCATCAGGTTTGACGATCTTCTGGTTCTCGCCGCCATCTTCGATCTGGCCGCGTTTAAAAACCGCGTTTGCCGGGAGCTCGTATGATTTTCGCGAGCTCTCCTTCGTCCAACCAATTCAGTTGGCACTCACTGCAACTATTGACCACAACGTTTCCGGGACCGTGATACGGATGAGTGTACATCGGGTTGAAGCAAGTTGGGCAGTTTATCACTTTGTCCAACTCGCGCGAATTCATGAGTACGATGTCCTCAGCGCCCCGATATTCCACTCGCAACGTGGTAACCAAAGCGCCAAAGGAAACGCTGTCGACGAGAAATCCTTTGCAAGTCTTGCAGCCGCAAACTTGCGTTCCGTTTAAGCTGCTAACAACCAAACTGGAATCAGTGCAGACTGGACACAAGAAATCGGTTTCGTTGCCAATGAATTCAATGCCGTCCGTAAGCTGGGCGTTGGATGATTCTGAGTTTTGCATTTTTCGCATCTTTCGAATTTGAGCTGCGTTTCAACAGACTGTGTCCACGTGGATCGTACAGAATGGAGCTATGAAAATGTACGTTTCCCCCGTTCAACGAAGTCACGAATCCAAGCCGAAATCAACGGAATACCCGTGTTACTGCCCGCATAATCTGCGCAGTTGAACCTACAAATAGCGCGAAATCGGAGTTCCCCGAGAGGCGATCGCATCGACCTTACTTGTGATTGTCGGATCTTCAATCAGCGGAGGCGCGTGGTGAGATTTGATTCGGGCGTCGATCACAAGACTCCCGGCACAGCCCCAATGCTTGTGCTCGATCGACGATCCGATTCCATAGACATCCGTGGCAGGATTGCTGCGAGTGAATGTGACCCACAAGAAATTGTTCAGCGTGCGGGCGGTGAATTCAGCGTCATCCACAAGAACAATCAGCGGGAATTGGTTGATCGGATCCTGCTTCGAATACGACGAACAGAAACTTTCGACTCGCCCGCGCGAAGCCTCCACATCACTGGACCACGCTGGCGAATTGATGGCAAGCACACCCGGTAAACAGACGGATGGGTTCGAAAAACCATCCGGTAAACGCAAGTCGGCATCGACAGCTCCGACTGCCGTCGGCAATTTCCGTTGGCTCGGTCCGGCCGCAGCAATGACAACTTTTGAACCGAGGTTGAACCCGGTCCCGGAATAGTCGAGTGTGTCGATCGTGGTTTGCGTTTGGAAATGAAGATCCCTTTTCCAGTCCACTCGCTCCAGGCATCGGATCAAGAAGGCCTCGATGTCCTCGATATCCAACTGTTTGTCGCACGCTTCGTCGATGATCCACAGGTACTTGGCTAACGACATTTGGCCCTGACCAAGCACCGCGTTTGCCTGCGTCAACAGTTCTTGCGGAGCGGTCGTCGATCGGTAGGGCACGTAACGTTCGCTGCCGATCGCCAACAACAACGGGTGGACGCCGGCTGCATCGACTGCGTTGACTGCTTTTATTCCAGGTAAAACAGTTGGAATGACTGGTCCGGTAAGTTCATGGATCAGCTCACCAAACACTGTGTCTTCCTGAGGCGGACGACCGACGACGGTAAACGGCCAGATCGCATTGTCGCGATGGTAGACGGCTTCGACGTTGAGGACTGGGAAGTCGTGCTGCAAACTATAGTACCCGAGGTGATCACCGAACGGGCCTTCTGGTAACAAGCGGTCCGGGTCGATCGTTCCGACAATGCAGAAATCCGCATCGGCATACAAAGCCATCGTTTCGCTTTGCCGAATCATCGGGATCCGATGCCCCGCCAGCGCGCCGGCGAAAGTTAACTCGGACATGCCCTCGGGTAGTGGCATCACGGCAGCCACCGTCATGGCCGGGTTGCCTCCCACGAAAACGGCGACCCGGAATGGCTGCCCCGCGTCGATCGCGTGACGATGGTGGACTCCGATTCCGCGATGGATTTGATAGTGCAAACCAATCTCTCGATCTGGCTTGTACTCGTTGCCAGCCAATTGAACGCGATACATACCCATGTTCGATTTCATCAAGCCGGGGCTGGCGGCGTCTTCGGAATAGACCTGGGGCAAAGTCACAAACGGGCCGCCGTCGTCTGGCCAACTTTGGATCTGCGGCAAATCAGAGAGCGTTGCCTTGTTCTTCATGACCGAACCGGAACGAACATGCTTTGGCTGCATCTGCCAGGCAATGAACGGAGCCCGCCAGTATTTCAGCGGATGCTTGAGAGCTTGTTCCGGTCGCATTTTGAGTTGGATCGCCCGTTGTACATTTTCAAACGTATCGCGAAATATGTATCGGGCACGGTCCAGTTGCCCAAACAGATTGCTGACGATTGGGAATCGGCAATTGATCACATTGTCGAACAGGATTGCGGGCCCGCCGGACAGATAGACGCGACGCTGGATTTCCGCTGCCTCCAGCCGGGCATCGACGGGATCGGAATACCGAATCAAGTGACTGGATTTCTCCAAATCACGAACACAATCTTGCAAACTACGATAACCCATTCATCTACCTTTCCTGCAAGATCTTAACCGCTGTCACCACAGGTTCACAACGTGTTGCAGTGTCGACCGGCTTGTGCCTCGTTTGTACCCCGGTGTACCGAATGCACCCGAGACTTGACGGTGCCAGCCCAGCCACCGATCATGGTGTGACTGTCGAACAGCCAGCCATTTCACCAGTCCAAAGAAAGACAAGCCATGTGCACCCATCAGATCATCCGGATATCTCTAGCCTCCCTCGCAATTTGCCTGTTTGGGATTTCAGCCACGTCCAACGGTCAGGACAAGGCATTTGAACAGATTGAATTTGAATCTGGCGACGGGTTGAAGATCACGGCGGATCTTTATTTGAAAAGCGAAGACAAAGCGACTCCATTTATCGTCCTTTGCCACCAGGCGCGTTTTTCGCGAGGGGAATATCGTGAGATCGCACCTAAGCTGAACGAAATGGGTTTTAACTGCATGGCTATCGACCAACGTTCGGGCGGACCAGTCAACGGGGTCGAAAACGAGACGTCCACTCGGGCCAAGGAATCGGCAAAGGGCGACAGTTACGTTGATGCCGAGCCAGATATTATTGCAGCGGCCAAGTACGCCAAAGAAAACTATGCTTCCGGAAAACTGATTCTGTGGGGCAGCAGCTACAGCTCCGCTTTGGTTCTGCGAATATCAGGTGAACATCCCGAGCTGGTCGACGGCACTCTTTCATTCGCACCGGGCGAGTATTTTGGTCGCTTAAACAAACCAGGTGACTGGATCACGCAATCGGCCAAGAAGATCAAAAGACCCGCATTCATCACTTCGGCTAAGAATGAATACAAGAACTGGAAATCAATTTACGACGCGATTGAAGCTGACGGAAAAATGAAGTTCCTTCCGAAAACGGCAGGCAACCATGGTTCCAGAGCTTTGTGGGAAAAACAATCGGATAGCGACGATTACTGGAAAGCGACCAGTGAATTTCTGAAGAAGTTCCTGTAGGTCTAAAACCTATCCATCAAACAGTATCGCAACAAAGTTCTGCACATCTAACAGATCGACTGAGCCGTCTAAGTTGACGTCAGCTTCGATCTGATAGGTGCCGTTGCTTATCGCGTCGACAAACGGCTGCACGAGCAAGCAAGCTAATAACGCGTGATTGGTATCGCCCGAGCCGCACGTTGGTGATTTGTCGCAACCTCTCAATTTACGCGTCTTGGACGGTCATCCGCTGCGGCTTCCTCGGCTTGTTGCTCTTCAGCGGTCTCTGACTCTTCGGATTCCGACTCAGCTTCGGTAAACTCGAAGCCAAACTCTTTGCCTTTGTCGACTGCTGGAATACCAGACGCCATCCAATCGGGCATCGGCTCGTCCTTTAAGTAGTGATCGAAAAACTGCTGCATTCGTTTGGCAAAATCCAACCGGTTTTCTCGCCCCATGACCCAGTGCGGATTGCCGTTGTAGTTCAACAACCAGGCTGGTTTTTCCAAACGCCGCATCGCGACGAACATCTCGATGCCTTGATACCACGGAACGGCACCGTCTTCATCGTTGTGCAAAATCAATAGTGGCGTGTTGATCTTGTCGACAAAGAACAGCGGCGAGTTAGCAATGTACTTGTCGCGAGCGTTCCATAACGTATCCCCAATTCGACTTTGAGTCCGCTCGTATTGAAACATGCGACTGAGGCCCGACGACCAGCGTATCCCGCCATAAGCACTTGTCATGTTACTGACCGGAGCGCCGGATTCTGCACAGGCAAACATGTCCGTTTGCGTGACCAAATACGCGGTCTGGTAACCTCCCCAACTATGCCCTTGCGTGCCGATCCGCTTTTCATCAATGAAGCCCATATCGACAACATGCTTAACGCCTGGCAAGACAGCATTCACTGCGCTTGGTCCTGGTTCTCCCGTCGTGTAGGGAATATCTGGAACGAACACCACGTATCCGCGGCTGACATAGAAACTGAAATTGATGATCGACCTGCCCGCGGCGGGAGCCCAGTGGCGATGCAAGTTGTCTGAATTTCGCTCGTAAAAATAAACCATTAACGGGTACTTCTTTTCAGGATCAAATCCATCGGGCTTGTAAATCATGCCGTCAATTTCCTGGCCATCGGTTGCCGTCCAGCTAGTAAGCTCAACCGTTCCCCATGAATACTCATCTTGATGGGGATTGGCTTCACTCATCCGCTCGACGGTTTCAAATTCAAGATTTGATTTCCAAATGTCCGGGAAGCGGCGGAAAGTACTACGGGTGAAGATGACTCGATCCGAATCCTGAGCTTTCTGTAAACCGGCTACCTGTTCGGGCAACATCACGATTGGTTCAAGGTTTGAATCATCATCCGCTTCCGGTTTCGATTTGCTCAAGTGGAGCCAGTAGAAACCGCTTTCCTTATTGTCTTCGTTGAAGGCAGTCAAAACCATCGGTTTAGTGGGATCAATGGATCTCGCTTCCCGATCCAACTGACGGAAACGGAATCGAATTTCGCTGTCACGACCTACTGAATTGGTCGCGCACACGGGCGGTTTATCGCCAGACGGATCCAGCTCCCAGATGTCATAGCGGTCATAGACCAGCATCCGGCGATCGTCTTCAGTCCAGCCAGCGATACCATGCGGAGGCGGGTCACTGGGAGTATCGTGGAGCTCATCGAAGAGTGGATGCTTAATCGACTCTGTGAGATTGTTCTTGGAATCATCCGAGCCAGTCGACATGGAAAACCAGTTTCGACTCTCCGTGTCCCACCAAACGATAAACTTGCCATCCGGAGACATTTGCGGCTGCGACCGAAGTCTCTCCAGAGCCAGTTTCCGCTTTCCGGTGCGGGCATTGATCAAATAGACGTCCCGATAGCCAGGCATGTCCCAGGAGATGGTCTTTTGGTATTTCTCAGTGGAAATTCCAACCAGAATGTCGGAATTGCGTTCCGCGTCAGCAAAAACATCGGGCACTTCTATGTCCGCGAGCTGATGTAACTTTCGCGAGCGGAGATTGTACGCCATCAAGTAGCTGCGATCCTTTTCCTGCTCTGCCTGTAACAACTGCTGTGGCTGCAACAACGGATCTTGCCAATGCCAAATGTCTAACTTCGCTTGTGGCTCCGCATCCTCATCCTCGTCAGCGTCTGCTGGTTTGGGCGCGGAGTAGCAATACAGGTACTTGCCGGACTCAGCAAAAAACGGGGCGGCGGCTGAAGAAGCCAACCAGTTTTCTGGCAAACCTTCGGTTCCAGCAGACAGAATCTTTTTCGATTCCGCCTGTCCGGATTTCCACAAGTACAAAGACCAACTCGAGTCTTTGGACTTGTAGTCGTCTCGATCGGTAACAAACGCGAGCTTGCTGCCTTCCATGTTGAAAACCAAGTTCTTGTAATTACCCATTCCTTTGAGAATCGTCTCACGCTTCCCATTGGAAAGATCCAGCACGCCGACAGAGTCCTGCTCACCTTTTTCTTTGGACGAAGTAACAAAGGCGAGTGTGGTTCCGGATTCATCAAACCTGAAACTGGCAACCTGAGGAATTCGCTGCTCGACGCCGGTACTCAAGTTGCGAACGACCAGAACAGTTCCGTCTTTCTTTTTCTTCTTTTTCTTTTCCAGAATTTTCTTTTCAGCTTCCTGTTCCTTCTTGGTCGCTGCACTCGTTTCTTTGTTTTGCTTTTCTTCTGAAGCTTTTCCCTGCTTCGTTTTCTCTTGTTGCTCTTTGCTTTCTGCTTTGGCTTCAGCTTTCTTTTTTTCTTTAGCCTTCTTTCCCTTGGTTTTTTCCTTGGCCTTTTTCTTCGCTTTTTTATCTGGCCGCTTCAATCCTTCGACGGTGATCTCAAACTTCTCAGACGCTTCCGCTTTGGTTTCTTTGGCCCCGGCATCTTCCTTGGGCGATTCCAGATGGATTGCGATCCAGTCACCGTTCTTTCGCGGCATGGTAAATGACTTCACGCCTTCCATGGTGAACGTCTGACCAGAATTCAGATCAAGTATTTCGAACTTAGCTTTCGGCAGCTCAGCTTCTGGCTTTTCTTCTTTCTTGAGTTTCTTGATCAACTCAGGATCGGGAACTACTCGATAGGCAACTTGTCGACTGTCGTATGAGATCCTGGCCCCGGTACCGTGCGATACTGTGTATTCCTTGGTGGAATCGAGGCTACGGATTTTCAGCGTGGCCTTATCTTTGCCGTCTCGCAACGTATAGACCAGCCATTTTCCGTCACGAGAAACGGACGTACCGACGATCGCATTCCAACGATCGTAGTCCTCGTGTTCCAGTGGGCGTTTGTCCGTGTCTTGAGGAACGGGCATTGCACCTAATGGAATCCCATCTGGCAAAGCCATCGAGGACAGGACAAGAAGAATTACGAAACACCAAGTGTTGTTCTTTCGAGGCTTGTTCATGTTGCTTATCAAGTTCGCTGAATCTGGAATCTGTCTGTCTACCAATAGAAATGGCTCGACGATTTGCCGAGCCATTCCGTTTGTAAATTTTCTTCGCTACGTGTTTTAAATTACTTGTTCACACGTCGGGTTTGGTTACTCTTAGGCTTCCGCTGAGTCGTTGGCGTTGCCTGAGTCGTTGTCGTTGGCGCTGGCTCTTTCCCAATCAAATGAGCATTGGCCGCGATAGTGTCGTTCATTCTCACTAACTCGCCGACCGTCAGCACGTCATCGCGGTTCTCATCAATAATGTGCAATACACTGCGCATGGTCTCAGGCATCTCTGACTTTTCCAAACGATTGTTATCGTTCTTGTCATACATGACGACCATCTTCTCGACGTAGTACTCCATGGTAACGCCCAACTGCAGGCCAGATTTACCCGAAGAATTCACCTGAGAGAATTGCGACCGTGTGAACATTTCTTTGCGGCACAATTTCCCGTTGCCATCAGTGTCGAGTGCGGAAAGCGACGCGGTTGCGTTCTTAATTTCCGAAGCCGAAATCTCGCCGTCTTTGTCCAGGTCCAATGCGAGCAGGATCGGAGACTGGGCAGCTGAATTTGGAGTACAACAACCGCCAGCTGCACTTTCGGCACATGTGCCGCACGCAGGATTGACAGCCTTAGCTGGCGTCGCCGCTGGTTTGGCAGCTTTGCTCGCTGAATCTTTTTCAGTCTGAGCTAGACAAGCTGTCGACAGCATTAGTGTCATCGACAATGCGATGGTTAAACAAAATGACTTCATTGCGTTCCTCTCTGGTTCCACTCGATTGGGATATGTGATTGGCAACTGGTATGTCGATCTTCGAACGTCAAAGAATGACACGAAGTGCAAATTCTCCACAAACAAGCTGCCCCAAGCTGGTTGAGCAGGGCATCCATATTAATTCCCGAACGTTAATTCCAAGATTTATTATAACCGGCGATTTGGGCGAAAGAACGCAAATTGCATTAATTTGGCGACAGCCGAGGGTGCTGGCAGAGCTTTTTTCGGGAATTCATTGAAATTCGCCGTTTCATCGAATGTCGCGAATCAGTCCCAAATGCCGAACTAGGTTGCATCGGGCGTATTCGAATCACCACGGAATACTGAAGATACTGTTATCTGTTTAACGACCATCTACTCGCCGTTGGTTGGGTTTGGAGCGCCCTGTGGCGTCGAAAGACTGCTTTGTCGACTTCGTCAAGACCGGTGCGGAACGATCCTGTTAAAAAAATGGCGTACCTGTGGAAATCACATTTCACACTTGAAAACTATCCCGACTGACGCGTAAGATTTTCGTAACCCAGTCATTATTCTGGCAAGTCCATCGCGACAATGTAGAGCAACAACATGAAATGCCAGAAGTGCGAAAAGCCAGCCACGTTCCACATCACCGATCTTTCTGCTGGTGAAGTCCTCGCTTTGCATCTGTGCCCAGACTGTGCCAAGTCGTATTTGCAACCGGAAGAGGCGGCTACCGAAACTTCCGCACCGACGACGATGGGGTTTCTGCAGCAACAGTTGAAGCTGGAACAAACAGCTGAAGATCTAAAAGAGCTGGACTCCAAAGAATGCCCGGTCTGCGGGATTACATTTTTCGAGTTTCGACAAAAAGGTCGGCTTGGCTGCCCGCATGACTATGAGTTCTTCGGCAGTGAATTGGAGCCACTATTATTAAACGTACACGGCGGGCAGGTCCATGTTGGTAAATTGCCTAATCGTTGCGGCGAGGGTACTGAGTCTCGAACCAAGGTCATTCGAATGCGACGTGAACTAAAAGAAGCAATCGACTGCGAAGATTACGAACGGGCGTCCGAGTTGCGTGACCAAATCAACTCTATTGAGGGAGAAGGCAGTTGATTTTTGATGACCTGGTAACTGGATGTGGCGAGTGGCTTAAGGGCAGCGGTCCCGAATCCGATATCGTGATGAGCAGTCGGATTCGCCTTGCTCGCAATCTGGCGGACTTTCCGTTTATCCAGCGGTGCAACGATTTCGATCGAGCGACAATCGAGTCCGTTGTTCGAGAACGGCTTACCGGTGACAAGCGTTTGGAGAACCTGACCTTCATTGATGTCGCCGACCTGGAAAACCTTGACCGGCAGTTCCTGGTAGAGCGGCAATTGATCAGCCGCGAACATGCGGATGCCGATGGAGCACGAGCGGTCGCCATCGACCAGGACGAGAACCTGAGTTTGATGGTCAACGAAGAAGACCATTTGCGACTGCAAGTCATGCGGAGCGGTTTGGATCTGCATGGAGCATGGGATCAAATCAACGAGATTGACGATGTGATCGAGGAGCACCTTGATTATGCGTTTCACAAGAACCTCGGATATTTGACTGCCTGCCCGACGAATGTCGGAACGGGAGTCCGTGTTAGCGTCTTGGTCCACCTCCCGGCTCTGGTTATTACCAAGCACATTGAAAAGGTCTTCCGCAGTCTGCAGAAGATCAACCTCGTGGTCCGCGGGCTATACGGGGAAGGCTCTCAGGCGATGGGTGATTTTTACCAGATCTCCAACCAGGTAACGCTGGGCAAAGGCGAAGACGAATTGATCAAGCAGGTCGGCGATGTCATTCCGTCGATTCTGAGTTACGAACGCAAGGCGCGGGATTATTTGATCAGTGGCGAGAAGCAACACGATTTGTTCGATCAAGTCAGCCGAGCTTACGGCACGTTGCAAACGGCGCAAAAAATCACCAGCGAAGAGACCCTGTATCTGTTGTCGCAAGTTCGCATGGGAATCAACCTCGGCTTGATCAACGACTTGGAAATACCAGTCTTGAACAAATTGCTGATACACACGCAGCCTGCACATTTGCAGAAAATCCGACAAACGGAACTCAACACCTCTGAACGCAACATTGAGCGGGCCAATTACTTGCATTTGCATCTGAAACGCAAAGGGCACGGCCCGGACGTCGAGAAAAACTAGCGTCTTGCGAAGGGTGCTTTTCATAGTAAACGGTTTCGTTCTCAGATAAATCCTCGCTACGAAATCTGGTATAATGAGTGACTGACGTTCAGTGACCGCTCAAACCGTTCGCAAGCGAAATGAAAAAGAAATTTAGTTGCGCAAAGCTCCTGCTGTTTTCTTTCCTCGGCATGGTCGCGATTATAGCCGTCTGGGGCTCAATCAATTTCGCTGGTAGCGGTGCACAAGAAGGCAAACCGGCGATTCAAATCGACTCGGGAAGTACCGTTACTGATTGGCCAATCGACGAAAACGGCGACATCGACTTCCTTGAGGCAATGAACCAACTTCGGTCGCAGGGAATCACTCCTCAAGAAAACGCATTCATCCCCCTTGTCCGCGCCATTGGCACAGACGTCGACAAAAGAGCGGGACCAATCAGCGATGAATTCTTTGAACGGCTCGGAATCGAACGGTTGCCAGACAAAGGCGACTATTTCGTCAGCTATGAGCAATGGCAACAAGAACGGCATTCTGCCGATGAAAAAGGCACAGGCGCGAGTCGAATTGATTTCGAAAAATTCTTTGATCACGTTGATTTCGCCTTGGTAAACCGATGGGCAACGGACGAAATCCCTGATCTCGCAACTTGGCTAAATGACATTTCCGTGCCGCTTGCAGTGGCAGGCACAGCCACGTCGAAACAAAAATACTACTATCCCATCGTAGCCAACCAGCGAGGAAGCCTCCCCAGCCTGATTAGTTCCGATTTGCGATTCGTACAGATCTATCGCGATTTAGCACGGGCATTCGTCATTCGCGCGAACCAGAGTCTTCAACAAGGTGATTTTGCCGCATGGAAGAATGATGTCTTCGTCGCGTATTTCATCGGAGCCATGGCCAGCAAAGGAACGACTCTTGTCGAGATGTTGGTGGCGATTGCGATCGACTCGATTGCCAACCGGGCGGTGATTTCAGCCGCGATGTCGGGCAGTCTCAACGCGGAACAACTTCAACAAATGCAGGACGAGATTGCCTCGCTGCCTCGGATTACTGGATTGGTTAAATATGTGAAACATGGCGAGCGGTTAACGGGTCTGGATGCCATCGGTGCGATTGCCAGGCACGGGGTTGGGGTCATGGGCAACTCCAGCGATTTGTCTTACGTTCCGAAGTTCGCGTGGAACGCAGTGGACATGAACGAAGCGGCCAAAGAGCTTGCCAGAAACTACGACAAGCTTGGAGAACTTGCCAGCATCGATGATCCGCGGAAACGCAATGAAGCCTTTGCGGAATGGGAAGCGGACATGGGAAAGGAACAAGCAAATATTCCCACCGAGATGGTAACCTCTCTTGTTCTCGGCCGAAAAGCAAAAGGTAAATGCATGGGAAAAATTCTTGGCAACATGCTGATACCAGCCATGATTGCAGTGGACGCGGCGTATTCTCGTTATGCATCAGAGCACGACATGGTCAAGATCCTGTTGGCGTTGGAGTCTTACAAATTGGACAACGGAATTTATCCGAACAGTTTGGATAAGCTCGCACCCCAATACCTTGCCGAGGTCCCGGTAGATTCGTATTCGAACACACCGTTCTCGTTCGAACGCAGCGAGGATACGTCCAGTTTCAAGCTCTATTCATTTGGCAAGAACTGGGTCGATGATGGCGGCGAAGATTTGAAAAAAGACTGGCCACTGCCTGCTACGAAAATTCTGACATGGCGAGAATACGAGCAAGAGGCTGCGAAGGATTGATGGTCATTAGATACCATGCTGATCTGAACAATGGCTGAGAACAATTCGTTTGGAAAAAACGCCGCTACTACCGCTACAGTTGAGTGGAAGTTGCACTAGAATGGTTTGTTTGAATACTTTCGCGTTAATGGTACGGCTTATCGCATGTCAACTGATTTGGATTTAGATTCCCGCGTTCAGCAGGCCAAAGAGGCCTTGGACAAACATACTTACGAAACCGTTCAGCGACATTTTCACGAATCGACTGGCTGCCCGTTTTGGTTGGAGAAGAAATCCGAGCTGAATTTCGATCCGCTGAAAGAAGTCAATTGCTTTGAAGACTTGAAGAAGTTCCCTTTGTTCGAAGACGAGTGGCTAAGAGGCGGCCCTGTGGAACGTTGGCGGATGAACGACATGTCCGACCGCCCGACGTACGTATTCGAGACCGGTGGCACGACGGGCATTCCGAAGAGTCGTGTTGTTGTTGACGATTTTCGCATCGACTACGAACTGTTCAGTGAAACGTTACCGGATCAGTATTTCCCGCGCGGCGGGAACTGGCTGATGTTAGGACCGTCTGGACCTCGCCGCCTGCGACTCGCCGTCGAACACATGGCTCAATTCCGTGGCGGTATCAGTTTTTGTATCGACCTCGATCCCCGCTGGGTCGTGAAGCTGATCAAGAAGGGCTGGATGGAACACCTGGAAGAGTACAAGAACCACTGTATCGCACAGGCGATCACGATCCTGACGGCGGGGCACGACATCAAGTGCCTGTTCGCAACACCCAAGCTGCTGGACTCGTTGTGCTTGGCGCTGGAGGAGCGCGGAACTTCGCTGGCGGAAACTGGGATCACCGGGATCTTTTCTGGGGGCACGGAGTTCACTCCTCAGTGGACGCGATACGCGGTTGAAGAATTGTTCGGCGGACCGCCGGAAGAAAGCGGGATCTACATGACCCCGACCTACGGGAACACGCTGATGGGTTTGGCCTGCAGCAAACCTGTGACAGCCGATGAACAATACAAGATCTCGTACTATGCTCCGCAACCACGGGCAGTAACGGAGGTGGTCAAGTTTGATGACACCAATTCCGTTGTCGGTTATGGGGAAACAGGGCGGGTCAAGTTAACGACTTTGACTCAGGAATTTTTTGTGCCAGGTTTTCTTGAACGAGATGAAGGCGAGCGGGAAGCTCCGTTTGATTTGTATCCCTGGGACGGCGTCAGTGGCGTTCGCCCCTACCATGAGCTGGCTTCGTCCACGACGGTCGGAGTCTATTAAGCCGATATTTGTAGAATGGACAAGGCACTTGTTTCGACCAGTAAGTTTCTGAGCTTGGTTTTACGTCATCGCCCGGAAACAATCGGCATTAAACTGGACGAATCTGGCTGGGTGGCTATCGCGGATTTGCTCAAGGCAACCAATTCCCATCCCAATGGCAAACGGTTGGACCGTGAGCTGTTAGTTCGCGCGGTTCGTGAGAACGACAAGCAACGCTTCGCGATCAGCGAAGATGGGTTGCGCATCCGGGCAAACCAAGGTCACTCGGTCAATGTTGATCTGGGGCTGGAACCAGTCAAACCGCCCGCCATTCTGTACCATGGCACTGTCGACAAATTTATCGACAGCATTCGAACCCAGGGACTGCTGCCTCGCAAACGACAATTCGTGCATCTGTCTCCTGATACAGAAACAGCGAATGTCGTTGGAAAACGGCGTGGCAAGCCGGTGATCTTGTCAATTGATTCCAAACGTATGGACGCTGATGCGATCAAGTTCTATCGTTCGCAGAACGGTGTCTGGCTGGTCGATCATGTGCCACCACAATACATCTCGTTTCCAACTGGCTAGGAATTGAAATGGCGAAGGAAATTGAACGGAAGTTCCTGGTGGTTGGCTTGGAGTGGCAATCGGCTGAGCCAATCTATTTTTCTCAGGGCTATCTCAATCGTGATAAGGAACGAACGGTGCGCGTGCGGGTGGCTGGCGACACTGGTTGGCTTACCATCAAAGGGATCACCAAAGGTGCAACTCGTGACGAATTCGAGTACGAGATTCCTTTGGAAGACGCGCAGGCAATGCAACTGCTTTGCGAGCAGCCACTGGTTGAGAAGAACCGTCGTGTTGTCGAGTTCGCAGGTAATAGCTGGGAAGTCGACGAGTTTCTCGGCGAGAACGAAGGCTTGGTCGTTGCGGAAATCGAATTGCAATCCGAAGACCAGACTTTCGAAAAACCCGCTTGGGTTGGTGAAGAGGTTACGGACGACGGACGGTACTACAATTCCAGTTTGTCCAAACATCCATTTCGTTCCTGGCAGCAAGACAGCTAAGCCAATCAATGGCCCTCAAAGGCGAAAATGGTGCTGGTTTGGTATTGTTGCTGGTGGTTTGGCGACGCTAGCCTATATCGGCATCATGTTGTGGCTTGCGATTTTCAGATCTTGATATGGCTGCCGACATCCTTCGGCGACGGAACCTCATGGCATCTACTCAATTAATCAACAGTACGTCCGATCATGCTTCCGTTGCAAAACTGCAACGGGTCTATGACTCCGGGCTGATCGTTGCCGAAAAGAAACCGTTTCTGGTTGATTTGAAGCGGTCGTTTGGAAGCCTGTTGGCGGTAGCCGACAACGACCAATTCATCCTCGACGCCTGCTCGCAAATTGCCACGCTGGGACTTGGCTTTAACGCTGGCCCACTTTTTGCACCTTGCCATCACCTTGAAGCGTGGACCGGTGACTACACCACGAAGAACATTCAAGCGATCGCCGACTCGTATCGGAACTTGTTGAAGCGATTGCTGGGAGATACCGGATCGGGATACCACGTGCATTTTTGCTCGTCGGGTGCAGAAGCGGTCGAAATTTCGCTGGGGGTTTGCTTTGCCAACCGAGTGAACAAATCAGCCAACCGCGTGCTGGCTTTTGAAGGTGCGTTTCATGGCCGGATGATGGTTGCTCTTTCTGCGACCTGGAATGCGAAGAAACGAGAACCATTTGCCTGGCCTGGATACGAAACGACATTTGCACCGTACCCATTCACCCACGGTGACGAAGACGTTGTTGCGCAAGAAGAGAATGCCATTGCGGCAATTGAACAACACCTGAGCAGTGGGAAGTTCTTTGCAATTCTGATTGAACCGATGCAATGCGAAGGTGGCGATCGGTATTCGTCCTCTCGTTTTCACAATCGGCTGCTGCAATTGGCCAACCAATACAATACTCCGTTGGTGTACGACGAAGTGCAAACTGGTTTCCATCTGGGCAGCGAGTTTTTTTGGCATTCGCAGTTTGAGTTGAGTGACGAACAGGGGAATGCGACCGGACCTGATGCCATTGCCTGTGCAAAGAAGTCCCAGGTCGGAATCGTCATCAGCAAACAGCCCGTACCGTTCAAGGAAACGTTTTGCCCGGCTTCGCTCATTCGCGGCTATGCGGTCGCTTCGGTGATAGAACAATTCGACGACGAAATTGCAAAAATGGAGGCTGAGGTAAAGCTGCGCCTTCCGAAGTTGATAGCAAAGCATGAATCGTTGATTGGAAACCCAAGATCGCAAGGGTTGGCTTTTGCCTTCGATTTCTTAGACGCCGATTCGTTGAACAAGTTTGTTGGAAACCGTTTTAACCATGGTTTACTGTTTTATTCCGCCGGTCAAAAAACGGCCAGGTTTCGATTAAGCCTTGCTTTTCGTGATCAAAGCTTCGACGTGTTATGGCGACAGTTGGATCAATGTCTTGATCAATGCCGAGGACAAGTGGAAAGCAGTTCTGTCGCCAGCGTCGATGTAAACAAACGTGCTCAGTCAAGCGTGTCGGCAAGCTACGAATTCCACGAACGGTTTGTCAGCAACAAATTCAGCCGCTTAGCTGGCCAAACTGCAGCGCCGCTTGATGTCTCGGATTACCTGCAGGCTGAATTGCGGCGTTTGGGTATCGGACAGGACCTGACGATCGTCTTGCTGAACGCAGAGAACTATTCGCAGTTTCGCGACCGTATTCTTCGGATGCAGGACGATGTTTACGAGCCAGCAAGACGAAGCCCGCCTGAAGAGTTCGACTCGCTTTTCAACGGTACAGTCCAAACACCAGCGATCCTTGTTCTTGCCGAAGAAAAAATTATCGCGATGGCATTTTGTGGGCCGCTCAGTACGTTCCGACAAGAACGTGGAGTCCCCGAAGACCCATATGTCGACGACGAAGACGTTTTCTACATGCTCGACTTGACGGTTGCCGAAACGTTTCGCGGCGGCACCGGAACCGCAATGAAGAACGCCATCGCCTTGCTGGCTGCTGATATGGGCGTTAGTGCGGTTCACGGTCGGAATCGAGACAGGCATGCGCGTGGGATGTGGGCGATTAACCTTGGACTTGGTGGTTATGAAACGCAGCACTTGTTCGACGATTACCCTGACAACGACCAGTATCGGGATTGTCTCTACTACCGCATGCTGTTGAGTTGGGAACAATCGAAAAACCAAACGCTTCCCTTTGCAACGTTGGATACTGGCAAATTGTCAGAGTGTTTCGTTGCCCGGAACTTGCCGACGATCGTGAACAAAGTTTGCCTCTCCAATTTTGCGACTGGTAGCTTTCTCGATGACTTGCAATTCGTGGCTAAAACATTGCCTAGATCGATACGGAGGATCTACACTGCCAGCAGTTTGTCAGAATCTATCGACAAGATTGCCAAGGCGATTTGGATGAAACGCAAACCAGCGAATCGTTTGCTGACAATCGCCGGTCATTATTTTGGCGAAGGAAGTTTTCTTTCCCGCTCGTTGTCCGGCGTTGGTGAAGCCTTTTTTGAAGCGACTCGCCTCGAATCAGACAAAATTGAAGAGCAACTCGAGTCTTGCCTGAGTACGGAACAATGGTTGGGACTGTTTGTACAAACCGAACGATTTGTTGGTCAGGAGCAGAAGTTGGCTGCTTGTGTTGCGGCTTGCCGGGCTCACTCCGTGCCGATCATCTTCAACGAAACTGGCCCACGATTTGGAACTAAATCGCAATTGAGCCGGCAGGAAGGCTTACTACCTGATGCGGGAGTTGCCTGGTTGGGCGGACAAATGGCGTTAGCGTACACTGGCGATTCTTTTTATGCCGACAATCCATTATTGTTGATAAGTACATGGGACGGGGACGCGTATGCTCTGGCTCGGTTTGCTGAAACAATGAAACAACAGAATTGAGCGCGAGATGACTGACTGTGGTTTTCCAGTTATTAAATATGAGGCTAGTGAGTCCCCACGCGAATGGGGACTGAAGCACGGAGAGAGCTTTCGAACCGGGATTCGAGAATTGGCCCAGATTCGGACCAACTTGATGCGTGAAAAAAATCCGGGGCTGAATGACGCGCGGATTGAGCGACTGGCGGCCGAGCAATGGAAGATCACTCAATTGTTTGATGCCAAGCTTGGTGAAGAGCTGTCAGGAATCGCCGACGGAGCCGATGTCTCCAAAGCAGACATCGTCGTGGTCAACAACTACACAGATTTTCGCGACATTCATGTTCCGGATCAGGGCTGCAGTCTCGCCTATGCCAACGCGGGAAAAAATCCGATCGCCGGTCAGACCTGGGACATGCACGGCAGTGCGAAGAACTATGTCTGTTGTATTGATATTCCACGGCCCAATGATGGTCGAGTGGTTGCGTTCAGCGTCGTTGGTTGCGTTGGCATGATGGGTTACAACTCGCACGGTGGCATGCTTGGCGTCAACAACATCAACACAGATGGTGCGACAGTCGGAGCGATGTGGCCAGCAATCGTTCGACGCGTTTTGGAACAAGAAAACTTCGCTTCGATGGCAAAATGGCTGACCGAATCACCGAAGACTTCGGGGCATAACTATTTGATCGCGTTTGAAGACCAGGCGGACATGTGGGAAGTCGCCCCAGGTTTGAACGATCGCGTAGACTACAAGGACAAAGGTGAGATCGGAACGATGTTCCACACCAACCACTGCCTTGGCGAGGAAATGAAAAAGCGGGAAGCCGTGTTAGCGCAGAATTCGACGACCTACATTCGTTACGATTTGCTGGAGAAGAAGATCGCGGGCGTGACCGATTTTGGTTCGATGGTCGATTTGATGAACGATCACGAGAACTACCCCAAAAGCATTTGCTCCAACTTCCAATCCGATTCGCAGGATCCATCAGTTACTTGTGGAGGTGCTGCCGGTGATTTGGTAAAAGGTAACGTGATGATGTGGCGGGGCGACAAGCTGCACGACGAAAACTACGTCGAGCATTCGTTTCAGCTGCGTTAGACAACGAGAATTACCAACCGAACCTGTTGCAAACAGAAACCTGCAAGACCATGCCTCAATCCAAAATATTTGACGACGCCAAGGCCGCTTTGTTTGATCTGAAAGATGGCGTCTCTTTAATGAGTGGTGGATTCGGGTTGTGCGGCATACCTGAGAATTGCATCACAGAGATTGTTTCCAAAGGCGCGAAGAACATTCACGCTATCTCGAACAATATTGGTAACTCAGGCAAAGGGCTGGCTCAGCTACTGAAGCATAAGCAGATCACTTCGGCGACTTGCACGTATGTCGGTGGCAACCCTGACCTTGAAGAACAGATGTTGGCAGGGGAAGTCGATGTGACGCTTGTGCCGCAGGGAACTTTTTCAGAACGGATTCGAGCAGCCGGGATGGGGATCCGCGCGTTCTTTACGCCAGCCGGTTACGGGACGCTGGTTGCCGAAGGGAAGGAAGTCCGCGAGTTCGACAGACCGTGTATCTTGGAGCTGCCGCTGCATGCTGATTTTGCCATCATCAAAGCTCAAAAGGGCGACTCGTATGGCAATTTGTGGTTCAAGGAAACGGCCCGGAATTTCTCCCCGCTCATGGGCATGGCCGCCCGGACGACGGTGGTTGAAGTGGAAGAACTGGTACAACTCGGCGACATCCCGGCCGAAGATGTCCACCTTCCTGGTGTTTTCGTGCAGCGGATTTTCCAAGGGTCCGATTATGAAAATACGATCGAAATTCCGATTTACGCGGAAAATGAGTCGCCTGCTGGCTGATTACCGCATCGGAAATTCCCGGCTTATCGGTGCGTCAGGCTAATGACGACCATATTCTGGGGCTAACGCATTTTTGACGTCATCGGTCTTTTCAACGCGCCAGGAAATACTGGCCTTGGCATCATGCAACAACGTAAACTGATGTTGGGTAATTCGACCAGAAATTTTAACCAGGGCAATGTCATGATTCAGCAGATTGCATCTTCAGCTGCGACCTCAACCGAACATCGCAACTTTCGGGACGACGAATTCTGGCAGATGATTCCAGCATGGAAGGACGTCTCTCGGGAGACGTTTGGTGATCATCTTTGGCAGTCCAAGAACGCTGTCAAGCGATTGTCCGAAGTTCAGGAAGTCTTAAAGCACCGCATCGACGAAGACCTGATGGCGGACATCGACGAAGGGCTCAAGATCGCCCCGATGAATATCCGGATTACGCCGTACGTGTTTTCGCTGATTGACTGGGACAACCCGCGGAACGATCCCTTACGGAAACAGTTCTTGCCAATCGCGTCACAGATGCTGCCAGACCATCCGTATTACCTGGCCGATTCGTTGTACGAAGATGTCGACTCACCAGTCGAGATGTTGACTCATCGCTACCCGGACAAGGTCCTGTTCCTGCCGCTTACTACTTGTCCGGTCTATTGCTCGTATTGCACACGCAGTCGAATCATCGGTGGCTCAACGGACACTGTTAACAAGCAAACGTACGGTGCAAATCTTGAACGAGCGGAGGCGGCGTTTAAATACATCGAAGCCAACGAGCGAATTGAAGACGTGGTGATTTCCGGTGGCGATGCTTTCAACATGACTGCGAAGCATATTAAGGCGATCGGCGAACGCCTGCTGGGCATCGACCATGTTCGTCGAATTCGATACGCAACGAAAGGGATCGCGATCCTGCCACAGAAGATCACTTCGGATGAAAAATGGCTGGAGGCATTCCTTGATGTTCACCGCTTGGGCAAAGAGAAAGGCAAAGCGGTCGTTATTCATACGCATTTTTCTTCTCCTGTCGAAATAACGGCATGGAGCCAGGCAGCGATGAACCGTTTGTTTGCGGAAGGAGTCATCGTACGAAACCAGGCGGTAATGCAGGAAGGCGTCAATCATCAGACTGATGTCATGATCAGCATGAACAAGGCTCTGTGTTACATGAACGTCCAACCGTACTACGTCTACATTCACGACATGGTGCCTGGATGTGAACACTTGCGAACCACGCTGGCTGAAGGCGTCGAATTGGAAAAGCAGGTTCGCGGATGCTCGGCCGGGTTCAATACTCCAACGTTTGTTTGTGATGCACCTGGAGGCGGTGGCAAACGACACGTGGCGTCTTACGAGTACTACGATCAAGAAAATGGTATCTCGATCTGGCGAGCCCCGAACGTCAAACCAAACGAACTGTTTCTGTATTTTGATCCGCTTCACAAACTGAGCCGCGCGGCCAATGTTCGCTGGGCAGACGCCACGCAGCGGGAAAACATGGTCAACCATGCAATTCACAGCGTAGACATTCGACTAACCAGTACGGAGCTGCAAAAAATTGCTCGTCGTCTGGAGCAGGCGGCTCATTTGCCTAAGTAGGCTTGGGTAGCAGTTGGCGACATGCGATATTGGTTGCATGAATACAAAACCAATACCCGCTGGCTGGTCAAAAGTTGACCTGGCAGATCAAGTCGTCAAACTACTGAGCGATAACTCCAGTCTCAATCTTGGCATCGGCATGCCCACGCTGGTTGCCGAACGAATCCCGGCTGCAAAAAACGTTACCATTCAATCGGAAAATGGCGTGCTTGGAGTCAACGGTCGCCCGACCCGGGAAACCGTTTCTCAAACCCTGATCAACGCCGGGAAGGAAACCGTGTCGGTCGGCGACGGGGCCAGCTTCTTTGACAGTGCAACCAGTTTCGGCATGATCAGGGGAGGGCACATTGATTGTTGTATCCTGGGCGGGATGCAGGTTGACGTTGAAGGCAATCTGGCCAACTGGATGATCCCGGGGAAGAAAGTGACCGGGATGGGAGGTGCCATGGACTTGGTACACGGTGCCAAACAAATCATTGTGATGTTGACCCACTATTCAAAGGGTGGCGATTGCAAATTGCTGAAACGATGCGACTTGCCGCTAACGGGAATGCAGGTCGTTCACAAAGTCGCGACGAATCTGGGAATCTTCGAAGTAACAGGAACTCAATTTCGAATCCTCGAGCTGGCTGACGGAGTTTCGAAAGATCACCTCGGGCTCGCACCAGAGTTGCTTTGCTAACGATTGTCTCGCCT
>CAZXLW010000050.1:26049-40642 GCA_964641465.1 uncultured Pirellulaceae bacterium
CATCGCTCGCACCGAACTACCGTCGCTGTTGCGTTCTGCAACATCTACTTACGCAACCTGTATCAAAATGCTTATGCAGGTGGATGGGGCTGTCAAAGATACGGAAGAAACCGCGTTTTGATTTGGCATAGGCTTTGCAACTGCACAGACCGGCAAGGCGCGTCTGTTTTTCGGAGAGCCAATGTATTCGACCTATTTGAAATGCTCCATCTTGATGGTGGCAGCATTCTTGTCTTCGTTTTGCGTATCAGAAATTTACGGCCAGCCAGGTGAAGACCTTGATGAGCTTCAACGACAGATGCGTAAATTGCAAAGCAGGATCAGCAACTTGCAATCCAACGAGGATCCGTTCGGAAAAAGAGTTCGTTCGGTTGGTCGACAACGCAGCCCGAAGCCCGATCCGGTTGTCGATGAGTTGAACATTCGGTTTTATGACTTGAGTGATGTTTTCTCAGTCGCTCCCCAGTATCCAGCACAAATACCCAAGGACTTCCACCGTCATTCCAGCCAGCTTTTCCCGGTCGCCAGCACAAGGGGCAGCATCTCTGGCGGCGGCGGTTTTGGTGGTGGTGGAGGAGGCATCTTTAGTTTGCCTCCCCGTCCGCTCGCTCAACAACAGCCGCAACCTACCAGCGTTCAATCCGCTCGCGTTTCTGTCGAGAGCCTGGTCAATGCGGTCAAGCAAACGGTCTCACCGGACGAGTGGGATGACGCGAACGGAGACGCTTCCGTCAGTATTCTCGGGAACACGCTGCTTATTTCGGCGACTGAGCCCATGCATGAGCAAATCGCTAACTTGCTGGATCTTTTCCGCGAGCAGTGGGGCAAACTGAAAACAGTTGCCTTGGAAGCTTATTGGGTCGAAGCGACGTCAGCCGACATTGCCGATCTGCTGGAAAGCGATGCGAAGAACCCTGTCGTTGGCCTGGTCAATGAACGGAAGTGGAGCCAGTTTTACTCCAAGGTCAGCGACGATAAGCGGATCGCCTATTCAGCGTCGATGTGTGGCCAAAACGGGCAAACGCTGCATACCGTTTCAGGTCGCCAGCATTTCGTTGTCACCGACGCGAATCCTATTTTGTCTTTTGAAGGCAAGCGGCTGGAAGTAGAAGACCAGGACTTAGACTACATCGAGCAATCCGTGGCCGGCTTGCAACCAGAACGTTCGTTATTCCAGGAAGGTGCGGCGTTGCAAGCTTCTCCACTGGCGACGCGAGGCGGAAAATATGTGATTCTTGATTTGCATACGAGGGTCAACGAATATGTTAAATCCGAAACGCAGGACACGGCCAAGATCGTAGCCGCCGGAAAACAAGGCGAATCGTTTTCAGTTGAACTCGAAAGCCGGCCCTATGTTTCCTACCGCTTGAGCACGACTGTCCGCTGTCCAAACGGCGGAGTCGTTTTGGCTGGCGGGATGACATACGACTCAGGGCAGGAGGAGGCCGAACAGCCCAATTTGTACCTGTTCGTGAAAACGGCTATTCATACGATCGAAGAGGACTTGGCCACAGCAGAAAAAGATTGATTCGCACTTCCGGGCACTCGCGCGTTGTTCTCCATCCGATGAACACTTTCGCAACGATTGCTTGCATTTTGCCGTTGGATTTTATTTTGACAGCACAGTTGGTTATTTTGACAGCAAAGTTGGACTGTCTGCTCAGGCCTGAAAAACTTAGGATTGTACGCATCCTGATTTCAGGCCGTTGTGGCTCAACGCCCAGCCCTTCCTGTTGTGTCCCAACCTTTCGTACCTCATTCCTTCCTTGGAGCCTCCCATGAGCAAATTTGACGACGTATATTCAAAATGCGAAAAGCAACTTAAAGACCAAGGTGTCGAACCTAACGCTGAGTTGTTGACTTCGATTGCAAAGTCACTCGGTCCTTCAATTTACAATCAAGATTCCTTGATGGTCGCAGCCTCGGACAAAACAGAGATTGACGGCATCAAGCAAAAGTTCCTTGTCACCAAACTCGGCTGCAATAACGACGCAAGCTTGGACAAAGCACTCGAAACTGCTGTCGATAAAATTGGAAAAGCCAATCGCCAAAAACTACGACCGGCTTTCTACTACCTGTTGGTAAAAGAACTGGGCAAAGAGTCTGTGTTCAGCGCGTAGCTGAACCAATCGAATTCTGATGAAACGAAAATCTCGCCATTCGATTTGAACCCGGTGCAACCGAGGTCGAAGTCTTTGGCGAGATTGGTTTCAGCAGCATTCCGTTCAACGAGTCGTTCGTTTATTGTCGAAAGCGGGCGCTGAGTAATTTGTGGGAGCCTGATTGCTACGGCTTTGGCTCATCAGGAACAGGAAATTCGACATCCTCTGGCAGACTACCTCGTATTGGGATTTCGAGGCCATTTACTTCTTCAATAGTCGGAACATCCACTTTCAGGATTTCACCCTACGATCAACCACACTGGTTCTTGTTTCCGCCCTCCGTTTAAAGATTGGTTGCGGGCCATGGATTTTGATTGAACCTCCACGGGCCCAAACTTCAGACTGCTCTTTGTTGATCAGGCGACGGTAGAACTCCTACCAACCAAATGCTCCTGTCGCCGCTTCGCGACTTTACATGAATACTTGGTTGTCTTCCGTGGGAACATCCGCGCAAGCCAAATCTGTTGAATTTCATTTTTTTTCTTGACACCGATAATTTACATGAGTAAATTTAGTCAACTAAACGACAAACCTCCGGGGACGAAGGATGACGCCTACTCAACTTGGTCGAGTGCAACTGCTGATCATGCAGGTGCTGTGGGACAAACAACGAGCAACTGCCCGTGAGATCACTGACACGATCAACGAATCGGAACCAATCGCTCATAGCACGGTTCAGACCTTATTGCGGGGTCTCCAGGAAAAAGGCTCCGTTTCGCACGAAGCGGAAGGCCGCACGTTTATTTTCTTCCCGTTGGTTGAAGAAGAGAATTTCAAACAAAGTGCAACCTCGGACTTAGTTGAACGTGTATTCGGTGGTAATGCAGCCAAGTTGGTCGCTCATCTCTTGAACGACAAAAGCGTTTCCCGCCAGGAAATTAACGAAATCCGCAAACTGATCGACAAACACGGAAAGAAATAGGGGACGGCTATGAACTCTTTTGATTTTTCCTTTGTGGCCATTGAATTCGCACTGAACTGGTTTTTGCAATCGTCGCTATTGATCCTGCTTGGGACGCTGGCGGCTCATTTGCTGCGGCAGCATGGTTCCGCGGTGCAATCCGCGATCTACCGAACCACATTGGTTGCTGTCCTTGTCTGTCCTTTGGCGACTTGGGGCCTGTCGCAAGCGGGCGTATCGGGTTGGTCGGTCAGATTGCCCGACAACTGGCGAACGTCTCAGATGATCGACCGTGAATTGGATGTGGCTCAGCCAACGCCGGCCTTGCAACCAAATGAGAGTTTCGATGTTCTTGAAAATGCAGAATTATCGAACGACACAATGCTTGTTGATGTGGCTGATGGTGTATTTGAAGACCTTCCCGTACCGGAAACGCTTCCGGACGTACAACCGGTAGGTCAAGATGCTGTGACACCTCCAGCGCCCATCGTCACGAATCTGACTAGTGATTCCAACGTGCCAGAGATGGCAGTTGCATCCAATCGGCGCGGGCTGTTGTTTGTATTGCTTTTAGGCGCGTGGTTGCTAATTGCAATATTCATGCTGATACGACTGCTGTCGTCCTGGCGGCAAATGGCAAAACTGCGCGACCGCGCATTCGCTGCCGAAGAATCAACCATTCAGACTTGTCGCGAATTAGCGTTGGCGTTGGGAGTCGCTGAACCGAAAGTCATGCAGAGCCCTTATCTTCCGAGTCCCTGCCTGACAGGTTTGATTCGGCCGACTGTTTTGTTACCCGAAGGCAATGAAGATTTGTCGATCCGCGAAGTCCTGATTCACGAACTGGCGCATCTTCTTCGTCGCGACTGCCACTGGAATTTACTCCGACAAGTTGCCACGTCGCTGTTCTTTTTTCAGCCGCTGTTGTGGTACCTGTCTCGTCAAATCGAAACGTCAGCTGAAGAAGTTTGCGATGATTACGTCGTACAACATGGTGGCGATCGGCGTGAATACGCCTACCGGTTGGCGGACATCGCTGAACTTTCCACGGCCCCTGTGGCGTCGGCTGGTGTCGGTATCGTTTCGTTTCGTTCCATGCTGGCGACTCGAGTAACAAGGATCCTGGACACGTCGCGTTCACTGTCGACACGAGTCGGCAATCTGTTATTGGCATTGGTGCTGATTGGTGGCTTGATCGGCACCACGGCGACTGGGCTTGTCGGCCTTTCGGCACATTCACCCAAAGCGATACCAGCCAATGACTCAGAGTCAGATGAAACGATTGGCGATACGGACCAAAACGAGAGCACCGAGATCTCGAAAATCAATGGAACTGTCGTGGATCCGGACGGAAATCCTGTTTCAGGAGCAAGAGTGTATGCCAATCTCATGATCAAAGACGATAGTCGGACGCCATTTGAGTCGTACAACGATTTGCAACAAAAGATCATCGCGGATTGCCGAACGGGGTCGACTGGCGAATTCGAACTCGATTGGTCACAAGTTTCCGCAACGGACAGGAAAGACCACGGAATTCAAATCGTTGCGATCGCTGACGGATTTGGACCTACATCTCTCCGCTCGCCGAAAGAAACAGAATCCACTTTGCGTTTAACACGAAGCAAACCTGTTCAAGGTCGCATTCTGGATCTCGAAGGAAAACCACTTTCCGGCATCAGTGTTTCTGTTTTTAAGATTCATCGCGGAAAAAATGAAAAAGCCATCCAGGAATGGATTGAGGACTCTCGCAAAAAAACGCCACCAAAGCGACTTGGCGATTATTGGATGATGAGCGGGAACGCAAAGCACACTGCTCCTTTTCCTGCTGACTGGAATCAAGAAGGTATTGTCAAAGGGTCTCCCGTATTACCTGCGCCGGTTCAAACAGATGAGGACGGAAAGTTCCAACTAAAAGGACTTGGTGTCGATCAAGTTGCGATTCTTCGATTGGAAGGCGAGTCGATCGCAACATCAGATCTCCAGGTAGTTACCCGTGACATGCGGCCGCTGCATGCCAGGCCAATAGATATGGTAGGGATTCGATCCGACATTTACTACGGACGCATGTTTGAGTATGTCGCCGATACGGGACAGACTGCTGCTGGTACTGTGACCGATTCGGATACCGGAGAACCACTTGCGAACGTAAAAGTGCGATTGAATCAATTCGCCGACAATACCGCCTTCCAGTCTGGATACCTTACCACGCAAACCGACGCCAATGGCAAATTTGAATTGAAAGGTTTACCGCAAGGCGGAGGGCATACGATCGAAACGCTGCCAGATATTAAACAGCCTTTCTTATCCGTAAAAAAAACACTTCCGAAGAACAGCACCTCGTTTGATCCGATTCAATGTGAATTCAAACTCAAGAAAGGGAAGTGGGTTGTTGGCAAGTTGACGGAGAGTAAATCTGGCCAGCCAGTCGAAAATGTCTCGGTCGAGTATCTTCCAACTCGTGACAACAAGCACGCTACTGAATACCCTCACTATCAACCGGAAATTACCGGCTACCCACCGTCCTACCGCTACAAGACAGATGAAAACGGTGAGTTTCGTGTGCTGGCGATTCCTGGGCGCGGGATTTTGGCAACGGTTGTTAGCGGCGCTGAAGGGTTCGACTACGAAAAACTCAGTGCAGCCAATCTCCAGTCTGATCTGGTTGATCGCGAGACTCAGGTGAAGACCTACCACCCCTGGGTCATTACCGGTTACAACTCGCTGATCGAGGTCAATCTGGAAGACAATTTGGAAGAGGTTACTCACGACCTGACCATCACCAAAGGAGCAACCAAGACTTTGAAGTTCGTGGATCGTCTTGGGAACCCGGTGAAGGGAGTTCGAGTTTTGGGCCGTCGCCCAAACCCGAGTTTTGATCTACCAACAGACGAGACACAAGTAGAGCTTCTGGGGATGTCTGAAGATGAACAGCGAGTCGTGGGCCTGGTACACCCAGAGAAAAAAATCGGCAAGGTGCTAACCGTTTCAGCAGACGATGGCGAGCAGACAATCAAACTGGAACCCTGTGCAATCGCACGCGGACGCTTTGTTCAGGAGGATGGTGATCCAGTTGCAGAAGCCAGTATGAAAGTTACCATCGACAACGTTGGCGACAATTGGCACCGACAACTGGGGTTGGTCACGACCGACAAGCAAGGCCGTTTTGAAGCGGTACTTCCTCCGGGTAGAGAGTGTCGAGTTTGGTGCTACAACGGAATAGCTCCAGAATTTTCAGCTGAATTTGAACCTGAAGCAGGCGCTATCTATGAGCTGGGTGACGTTGTTGACGGTACCAAACTTAAGGCTCACGAAACCAGGAAGTTGATGAAGAAAACGGTAAAAGCCGTTCCTTTCGTCAAAGCTGTTCCTCTGGCCAAGGCGTCAGCTAAACCAGCCCAAATTGGGGCAACAGCTAACTCGGCAACTGACACACCAGAAGAAATTAACGGTCGAGTTGTTGACGTTGACAAAAAGCCGATTGCGGGAGCACAACTGTTCTGGTTCGACACCAGCTATCGCCAGTTCACACTAGCTCGTGCCAAATTGATCGCGACCACCGACGAACAAGGTCGCTTCCAACTCGATCACTCATCTTTTAATGCAACACCAGATGGCGAGAAGCTTTACAAGGACAATTACCGGACCGTTGTTCGTGCACCTGGGCATAGTGTATTGAAGCGCGTCCACCTCGGGGCAAAACCAGCCCGTGGCTCGGAACATACCATCGTATTACAACCGGATGGAAAACCGCTGCGGGGTCGAATTGTTGATGTTGATGGAAAAGGTGTCGTTGGAGCGACGGTTAAGATTCGCGATTATTACGAGTTCAACGCTCATCGACCTGTTTCAGAGCGGGCAGTTGATTATGCATCGCTCAGCAGTGAAAAGCTGAACGAACACTGTGACGACGGCCTGCTTGGAGTCACTCCACAAGATCAAATGCTCAACGCGATGCCGGGGGCCGTGACTGATGACAACGGCCGTTTTGAAATTAGCGGCATTGGATCCGACCGCCTGTTTCATCTGATTGTTCAAGGTGAAAATATAGAGACCGTGAACATCTTTGCCCGTAATCAGCCTGGTGACAAACTAACGGTTTCGTCCGATCTATATAACGGACGCAAGTACGAATTGCATTCTGACGAAATCCTGCACATCGCAGGTCCATCGAAACCGATTGAGGGTCAGGTAGTAGATGTTGAATCTGGCGAGCCGATTGCAGACGCACTAGTCATTGCCGCCTCCATAGGAAACAAAAACACTTCCATTGAAAGAACTCGGAAACAACTGACCACCAGGACCGATGCCCAGGGCAAGTTCCGAATTACTGGATTACCTCTGACAAAAAGTGTTCAATTTATTTGCTGGTGTGACAAACACGAAGATCCCTATCCTTTTACCGGACTGAGCGTTGACACCACTCAGCCAGGCGAAACTTTAGATGTCAAATTCCCTGTCAAGCGCGGTGTCTGGGTTGAAGGCCGAGTGTTCGATGCCGACTCGAACAAGCCGCTTCTTGGCTTCGTGAATGCTTTCTACTTCCGCAATCCGGAGCTGGAAAAGGAAATCCGTTTGTTCGGAACGTTCATTCAAGGAGCTCATCGTACTTATCCACATGGAAATTTTCGCATACCTGTGCACGCCACGCGAGGAATCTTGGCCTTTAGGTTAGGCGACTCACCAAATTTTAGTCGCTATCCACGCGGCGCAGGAGCGGCACAAATCGAGGGCATGGAAGATCGGCTGCCAGCCTTCCCAACAGTACCCATTTACTTGATGGCCAACAACTATAGTCAACTCCTGGAAATCCATCCTGATGGCACACAGGAAACGATCAAGATCGACGTGCCACTTTCTTCCGGACATCGGATCGTGGTTAAGCCAAAATGGCCCGACCGTGTCGAAGCCACGGAATACCGGGTTTATGGCAGTTCAGAAAGCTGGAGGTGGGATAACGTTGATTCACCAAGTTTCGAAGTCAAAGCTCTCGAGTCTGGCGAAGAGCGTAATGTTTTCGTGTTTAGTCGAGAACATGATCTTGTGGGGGCCGTGACCGTTTCCGCTCCTGAAGAATCTGCCGGGAAGTTTGGCAAGCCTGTCGAAGTTCGCATGGAGCGTGCCGGTCAGATTGTTGGCCGATTAGTCGACGCTGATGGCGAGCCGATAACTGATGCTAAGATCGGGTGGGACCTAAAGGCTCACGAGCAACCCGGTTGGGGAGCCTGGCCGCCGGATCCAAACAATAAACGCGGTGCAACCACTATCACGACTGACGACGAAGGTCGCTTTCGAATCACTGGAATTGTGCCAGGTTGGAAGTACGCATCATCAGCATCAGCCGATCGCAAGTGGTATACCGACACAATGGCATCGACGCATATTGGCATTCCATTTGACAACGTGACGGTCGAACCTGGTGAAGTAAAAGATCTGGGCGACCTTGTTACTAAACCGGAAAGCAGCGACTAAAGATTCTCTGGGCGAACGCAAAGTAATGAGCTTCCAAAAAAACAAATTCTGGCAACCGTATGAATCGTCCGGCGACAACAAATGGAATCTCCGCCGAGTCGTCCACCTGCATCGGCGGGCGGGCTTCGCCGCCAACTGGTCAGAAATCCAACGCGATTTGAAAGCGGGACCGGTTGCTGCCGTTGGACGTCTTCTAAAAGGTATCGCATCTGGAGCTGGTAGTAATTTCGAACAACTTTCGCAAACGATTGGCGACGCTGCCGTAGCATCAGGCAATAAGACTCGCCTGCAAGCATGGTGGATGTTGAAGATGTTGAGATCGCCAGACCCGCTCGGTGAGCGGTTAACACTGATGTGGCATAACCACTTCGCAACCAGTAACCGAAAGGTGAACGACTTGCGGTTGATGCGGGAACAAAACGAACTGTTTCGCAAGCTCGCGCGGGCGCCGTTCGGAGAATTGCTCGATGCCGTGGTGAAACATCCGGCGATGTTGGTTTGGCTCGATGCCGACGCCAACCGAAAAAGCCATCCGAATGAAAACCTGGGCCGCGAACTATTGGAGCTGTTTACGCTCGGAGTCGGGAATTACACGGAGGACGATGTCGAAGATGCAGCGCGAGCTTTGACTGGCTGGGCAGTGGTCGACGGCAATTACGGTTTCAGAGAAAATCGCCACGACATTGGGAGCAAAACTGTTCTTGGCACAGAGTCGAAATTGAACGGCGACGATTTGTTGCAGCTGTTATTGAAGCACCCTGCCACAGCTCGGCGCATCGCCTGGCGACTTTGCAATACATTTATGGGTGAAGGCGTTGTCGGTAAAGACGCAATTGCCGAACTTGCGACAGGACTCGCAGAAAACCAATTGTCGATCGGTTGGGCTGTTGAAACCATTTTGCGATCCAAGGCTTTTTTCTCAGAAGCAAACATTCAGACCCGCGTCCTTGGACCGGTTGAGTATCTGGTTGGTGCATTGCGATGCCTTGAACTTTGCGATCCGGCACCAAGTTCGTTGATGCTGGCGGAGTGGATTTCGCGGATGGGACAGGATCTGTTTTATCCACCCAATGTTGGCGGGTGGAGCGAAGGCAGGTCGTGGCTGGGAACTCGAACGGTGATTGCACGGGCCAATTTTGCTCATGCCATGTCGGAAGGCCAATTGTGGCATCCTGCGGAGAAACCGGATTTCGAATCACTGTTCAATCGCTACCAATCGAAATCTGGAAATCAAACGATGACGCAGTGGCTGACGACACTTTTTTGGGGAACCGCACCAGAAGCCGTCGTCGATCTGGTTGATTCTAAAGAGAAAAACAATTCAATCGTTTTACAGTTGTTAACCAGACCAGAACATCAATTGGCATAAGGGAGAAACGAGATGTTATCACGACGAAAGTTCTTACAACGTAGCTCAATCGTTTCTCTGGCACCGATGTTACCGTCTGTTCTCGGGACGACTGCGAATGCGGCCGCACTCGACACCGACGAAAAAGTTCTCGTTGTCGTTCAAATGGACGGAGGCAATGATGGCCTCAACACAGTTGTTCCGTTTGAAGATGACGATTATGCGAAGGCTCGCGAAACCCTGAAACTGGACCCGAAGAAACTTCATAAGCTCAATGAACAGCTTGGCCTGCATCCCAGTATGCGAGGTGCCAAAGAGCTTTTCGATGACGATCGACTGACCATTGTTCAGGGAGTTGGTTACCCCAACCCTGACCGATCACATTTCCGCAGCATGAAAATCTGGCAAACCGCCAGCGTTGATGATGCCGACCACGCCGGTTATGGTTGGCTTGGGAAAGCGCTCGATCAGCAAATGAAAATGGTTCGCAGCAAACAGCCGAATTCTAAAGAAGGCAACGCCATCTTCGTTGGCAATTATGAAACTCCGGTAGCATTATGGGGCCGCCGATCATCGGCCACTTCTATCAGTCGAGCAGATGACCTGAAACTAAAAAGCCGGCGCAAGACGGATCTGATGGGCGGGACGAACTCTATCAATCAATTCGTCACCAAACAGGTACTCTCGGCCTATGAAGCCGCTGCCGAGTTTGAGCGACAGGAATTGGTAAAGCCGGCAACGGGAAATTCAGGGTATCCGGGTACTCGATTGGCGTCGCAACTGAAACTCATTTCTAAAATGCTCAAGAGTGGTTCGCAAACCCGTATCTACTACACCGTGCAATCGGGCTATGACACTCATTCGTCTCAGCAATTCACTCATGCGAGTTTGCTGAGTCAATTCTCCGGCGCTTTGAAGGCGTTTCTGGATGATCTTAAGTCTGCCAAACTCGACGATCGAGTGGTCGTTCTGGCCTTTAGCGAGTTTGGTCGACAGGTTAAAGAAAACGGATCGCTCGGAACCGATCACGGAACCGTCGGCCCCGTATTCCTGGCAGGCAGCCCAGTTGATTCTGGCTTGAAAGGTGTCGCTCCAGATCTGACAGATCTCGTCGACGGCGAGCCAAAGATGCAATTCGATTTCCGCAGCATCTATGCCACCATTCTCGATCGGTGGCTTGGCGTCGACTCAAAAACGATCCTTGGCGAGAAGTTCGAAACGCTTCCCCTTTTCAGAGCGTAGGACTTGCTTCAACGACGCAGTCGCATGTCCGTCAGTCTCACGCAGACAAAGAAAAAGCCGAAAGCCCAGGACCGTGGGGAGGTCTAGGGTTTCGGCTTTGCCGCCAAGGGGATTGGCGAACTTAGTAAACTAAGTTTTAGGAGGGAATTTTAGGAGGGAATTTGAAGAGGGAGATTAAAGGAAGGAGAAAAGTGGAGTAAGCGGAAAGAGGCAATAGCTTCGGGAGATCAAGAAAAAGAAGATTCCAACTTACTCCGACATACCAATAAGCAAGCAGCGTGCCAAAAGTAAAAATTGGAACAAACCCCACAATTGGAGGCATATCTCGCTCACACATTCCTCATACAGTCTCGTATTGAGAATTCATTCTCAACTTGAATTCTGATTGGTTGTTTATTGCAACAGAAAATGACTGAATCTTGCCTCGTTCCGGAGAGAACTGCTTGGTCAGGCGTCCAAATAATGGAATGAATGGTAAGCGAAGGGGAAGCGTTGCGTTCGTTTATCTTCGCGGTGAACAGCTCTTTGCTTTTAACCAAGGAAATACCGGTTCTCGATCCGACCGGTACTGCGAAGCGGCAAGAGGTGCAGGCGTCGCGCTTGAGCACGTCTATTAAAACTAGGCCAGCGCCTGCCAAGCCATCCATAAATGATGTGGCGAGCAACCAACGCTGCTCGCTCAGTCAGTCATTCGCGCATATTTAATATGCACAGGTTCGTGCATTCTCGCAGGACTATACCAACCGACCGACAACGGCAGCTTAGTCGTGAACTCGGACTTTGCCGCGTCTGGTAACCACGACTTTAACTTCATGGTCGCAACAATCCCAACAAAGCGTGGCAACCTTACGTCCAAGGATCCGTCGACTCTTCCAACTTACTTTTGGAGCGTGCCCGGCACAACAGGCGGGAACCTGAGTACAGATTTCATGAGTGCAGCCAGCTGGATCCACCAGGCAAATCGTAGCTTCGACCTTACTCGGCTTGCAGCAGCAAGTCGTACACTCGCACTTCTGGCACAGGATGGTTGGTTGAATTGGCGGGATCGTAGTCGGCAGTTTTTGCAACACCTCGACTCCCCCCAATGGGACTGGTGCAACCGGGATTGCTGCCGGAGCTGTTTGAAATTCCGACGAAAATGGAATATCCAAAACCGAATCGCGACTTCGCTGGATGATCACAGGACCGTGGTCGATCAGCATGGGTTCGGCAACGTTCAGAACCGAATGCGTTATTGTTTCCTGTTCACCGGCAAAGCACATACTGCAGCCGACAACGAACAGAACTACAACTGGCTTGCTTAGAGTCATCAAAATATTTCCGGTCACGTCGTACCCTTAGTTGGAAAAGAAAGGCTTCTTGTATATTTTAATATGCCGACGCCTGAAGACTGCAAAAAACTCTGGAACATTCGGAATGGCTGAAAAACACCACAAAATCACGTATATTGAACTGCCAGCAATTGATTTGACGGCGACCAAGACATTTTACAATCAAGTGTTTGCCTGGGAATTTACTGATTGGGGATCGGAGTACATTAGCTTTGCTGGAGCCGGCGTCGATGGAGGATTTCGAATCGACGACGAGGTAACTCCAACAACTCCCGGTCCGCTTGTTGTCTTGTACTCATCCGATTTGGAGACAACTGAACAGGCCATCGTGGCGGCTGGATGCAGTATCTGCGTTCCAATCTTCGCCTTCCCGGGCGGTCGTCGGTTTCATTTCAAAGATCCAAACGGCAACGAGTTAGCGGTCTGGTCAGAATAAGAACGGACGTTCGTTTTTAAATGCGGGAAAAAAATCTGACTCGTCGCAACTTGGAACGCGTATCGTTTGTCTCCGACTTGCATCTGTTTTGCGACCGAAGCTGTGCAGACCAGAGTCTTGATAAGATCAAACAAGCGGCATCTTTGAGCAACCATTTTGTGCTCGGTGGCGACATCTTCGATATGAAATGGAGCCGCATTGGATCACGTCGCGAAACGATCCAGGCAGCAATCGCTTGGTTGGAAGATTTCATTCGCCCTTTCGCCGATTGCCGGTTTTACTTCCTGTTAGGGAATCACGATTGCGGTGCCGACATGGTCCATGAGCTTGATCGCTTGACGGGAACCTGGCCGAATTTCTCGTGGCACGACCAGCATCTGTTGATTGAGGACACACTGTTTTTGCATGGCGACGTAATCGACTGCAATCCGCCCACCCGTTTGTGCCTGCAAGCCAACCGAGAAAAATGGGGCAAGGAAAAACCAAAAGCGTCCTGGCAAAACTCCGCATACAATCTCGTTGTCTGGGCAAGGCTTCATCGGCTCATTGCCCGACAAATCAATTCAACTTCCCGAGTCGCCAGAAAGCTGTCCGCGTATATCGAAGACGCCTGCGAAACCAAACTCGAATCGCTGCAGCATGTCGTGTTCGGGCACACGCATTGGGCAACTCAATTTGAAATGAATGGAGTACAATTTGTAAATTGCGGCGCAGCGATCCATGGGCTGCCATTTCATATCGTCGAAATAGTTGCAGGCGAAATCAACCTTGAGCCAATCTGAACGTAGTATCGACAGCCCAAAAGCGGACGACTCCTCACAGGAACAACAGGAATCGACGGCAGACTGCTATGCATCGGGTGAACGAGCCGCCATGGTCTGGTACCAGGAACTGCGGGAACGCTGGCTGGGGCCGCTGCTCGCAGGACTTGGGAAACTGGGAGTTTCACCAGATCACTTAACCATCCTGTCGCTCGTGTTCGGCATCGCGTTCTGCCCACTCTTTTTCGTTTCGCCCGGATTGGCATTTGCCTGCCTGCTCGTTCACGTGCTGTTGGATGGCTTGGACGGGCCTTTGGCTCGCCACTTGGGAGTCGCTTCGAAAGCAGGATCGTTCACAGATACGATGTGCGATCAGATTGTTGTCGTCGCAGTCGCCATCACGATGATGTGCTCGAATCCAAAACTTTTCCCGATTCCCGCCGGCTCGGTCTACATATTTCTTTACACGCTGGTAGTCGTATTTGCGATGGTCCGCAACGCGATGGGAATTCCGTATTCCTGGGTCGTTCGTCCCAGACTGGTCGTTTACGCCTGGTTATTTCTGGAAGTGTTCTTTTTCAAAGGATCGCTCGCAACCTTGGCAGGTTCAACGCGGTACGTACTTTGGGTATGCAACGCATTGTTCGCATGGAAAGTCGTCTCAGGGTTCTTGAAGATTCGCAAGAACCTGAAATAGGTTTGGGATCTCGAAGGCCGCAGAGACAACATTGGTGCGAACATAATCGAATTCAAATGCGCTGCCAGAATCTCTTCTCTCTCCGGCAAAGCATTCGAGCTGGCGGCGTAAGCCCTGAGTAACCAATGCCATTAATTCAGCCGCCCTGGATTGGGGGCGTGAACAGATCCCTCTTGCGGCTGCGCCGCACGGATTCAAGAATCCGTGTTACCCCAATACTCAAACCCAATGCTTAATACTCAAACT
>CAZXLW010000051.1:0-6882 GCA_964641465.1 uncultured Pirellulaceae bacterium
GCTGCAGCTTGTGCTTGGGCCGCGGCTTCTGATTGCTCTTCCTGCTCCGCCAAACGATCTTTCTCTCGCAATGACGCGAACAAACTCTCTAACTGATTGCTGTCGTCAGATGCTACTTCAGCACTCGGCTCAGCTTCACTGAGCTTAGGTTCGCTGGCAACTACGCTGGCCTGATCTAAAAGCGAATCTTGAGGCCCAACCGATTCGACTGCGTTCAAACCTTCGCTCGCATCGCTAGTTTCTGGAGCAGCAATCGAATCGAGCGACGAGAGCAAATTATCAAATTTATCATTTGGATCGGATGTTAACGCTTCGTTCGCAACCAAGCCATCAGCAGCATTTGGCATGTCGGCCACTTCAGTACGAGGTTCACGAACGGACTCAACAGGACTGGCTGTTATCATCGTAGCCTGACCCTGTACCGGTGTTTCTTCAGTCTGCGATACTGCCTGTTGACTGCTTTCAAAGCCTTCGTTTACAGCCTGATCAGCTTCGTGGGCGACTGGTTGGCTTGCACCACTTCCGCCGGTAAGGGCTTGCAGGCGAGCCAACAGTTTCTGACTTTCGGCATCCACGAATGCTGCATCATCCTGGCCCTGGCTTTCAATGCCGCTTACTTGTGATGTAGTTTCGACGGTATTTTCAGCTTCCGTGACGACTGCGGGTTGTGTAGTCACATCCAGACAAAGGTCATCATTTTCCAACTGCGTTTGTTCGTAACAATCAGATGTCTCGCTAGAACCGCACTCAGTTGTTCCAGCATTCTGAGCTTTGATTGCTGCCAACGCCCGTTCAATTTTGCACTGTTGATCCGCGACTGGCGATGCGGCAGGCGTATTCTCGACTGGCGTATTTCCGACAGCTTGCGAGGAAGCTGCACCTAGTGCTGGTCCGCCCAGGCCGCTCAACAAATTCGACATCTGACCACTCAGATTGTCGACTCGGTCGTTCACAGATTCAAATTTTTCTGATTGCTGACCATTCTCCGACCCTTCGGAATTCATATTGTCTAGTTCGTTGTTCGCATGAGAATCAGTTTCCATGGTCGATTCGGCCTCTTGTTCGCGTTCTATTGGATGCTGCATATCAGCAGCGGTTTGTGTTTCTTGTGGTGTCACGTCATTCAATTCAGTTCGCACGAACCCCACCTGAGCGACTTCGTAAGTTTTTTCCCCCATTTCAATGCGATCACCCTGCCGCAACCTTTGGCTAAGAGCAGGTTCGCCATTAATGGTCACACCACCGGAAGCAGCCTGAACGAACCCGCCCTCTTCATCGCGTTGAATTGAGCACTGCATCGCCGACACGTCTCCTTGAGACGGTACTGACAATTGACAGCAATTCGATTTCACCGGGATGATCGCATCAGAAGACACTCCAACAATCTTGAGTAGCATGTCCTGAGTGCGGGTATTTGCGGCTTTCATGACGTTTTCCAAGGCATTGAGAATTTATTGGGGACACAGTGGTCGCCTCAACAAGGTTTAGCTTTCGAAAAAACCACGGTCAAATTACTTACCTGCAGTCAACGGCAAGCATTCGAATCTGACAGGCACATTCGTCACAAACCGCACGACCGACTCTCAACCAACCCTACCAGTGTGAATTACCTTCCATTTGCGTATGTCTCACAAGCAATAACCTGGTCTGCAGCCGCAACCGCACGACAGTTGATCTTTCATGAACGGATGAATCGGAATGCGTACTGCGCACCGCCGTCGCGATTCTCAGCCTCAACAGTTGTTGGCGTTTAGTCGCTAGAGTTGCGAAATTGCATCACGCAGGATGCGAATTGAATTGCGAATATTCACTGAATTTTTCCGGAGTTGGCCTGTCAGAAAAAACTATAGTTTGGAGCCGTGAATTCGTGGCTGGGTGATTTCCAGCCGACAATTTGCGAGACAAAGAACGAATTACGAGTAATCGCCCACACGTTCCCAGATAACAGAAGAATATCCATGAGCCGCAAAAACGCACTTCAGGAAATGCGAGAAATCCTACTTCACCGCCGCAGTGCTTTGATTCAAGCCCTCGCCGGAGATGACAGTCTGTTAAAAGAAATGAGCCAAAACTCAGGAGGGGACGAAGTCGACTTCGCACTCGACTGTGCCCATGGCGAAATCAGTTCACAGCTCGCCGAAGTAGAAAGCCGCGAACTCAAATACATCGAAAACGCGTTGAAACAATTCGATGAAAACACATACGGCAAGTGTGAAGCTTGCAAAAGCAACATCCCGCTCGCTCGCCTGCAAGCCCTGCCCTACGCCACGTTTTGCATCAACTGCAAACTCAAAGCAGAAAAAGCCGGCATCGAACCTGGCTCGATCGTTGACTGGTCCGTGATTCTCGATGGGAACTCGGACGACATGCGTATCAACGACGTCAACATCTCGTAATCGTTACAACCCTACCCCACAGCACCAGTTTCAATTCTGAACGAGTCTTTTGAGACTCGTTTTTGCCGCAAACTTCGATAGCCTTAGTGTTGTCAGCAGATTTGAAACATCCAGTAAAATTATGGTATCAATAAAAAATTGCCTATTGCGTGTTCCGCGTAATACTCGACAGCGCCGTACGATTCGTATCGCCCTATTCACTGGAATCGTCGCTGCAGTTTGCTGCCTTGGCCTTGAACCAGGACAGCTATCTGCACAATTGACGAACGCGTCGAACGTCACGCTGGAGCCGAGAGAATCGAATTCTCGCGACCGTATGTATGCCGAGCTTGCCGATCAGGCGACGTTCATTGAACGTCAGTATGGATTGGTAAAGAAAATCGTACGTGCGACCCGGCCGATCGTTGTGCATATCGAAGCCAAGAAACAATCTACCGATCTGCGTGACGACAATTCCAGTGCCTACATCGAAGAAGCTGGATCAGGTGTCGTTGTTGAGCACAAAGGCAAATTCTATATCGTTACCAATTACCACGTCATTGAAGACTCGGACAGAGAGGACGTCCGAATCGAAGCTGACGGGAAATGGTTCTATCCGACACGAATTCTACACGATCGCGAGTCTGACCTGACAGTCATGTTTACCGATCGCACCGACCTGACACCGGCGATTATCGGTGACAGCAACAAAACGGAAATCGGAGACTTCGTCGTCGCCGTTGGCAGCCCGTTCGGCTTAAGCCACAGCGTTAGCTACGGAATCATCAGTGCCAAAGGACGCCGAGACCTCGAACTGGGGCCCCAAGGCGTGCGGTTTCAAGACTTCATCCAAACGGATGCTGCGATCAACCCAGGCAACAGCGGTGGTCCGCTGATCAATTTGCGAGGCGAAGTCGTTGGTATCAACACGGCAATTGCCAGCAACTCTGGCGGAAGCGATGGCATTGGGTTCTCGATTCCGAGTAACATGACGATGAAAATCGTGACCGACATCATCGACTATGGTGCCGTTCAGCGAGGTTTCCTGGGAGTCTCTCTGGACGCTCGATTTTCGCCGATGCGAGCCATTTCGCTTGGATTACTGCGTCCCTATGGAGCACGCGTTTCGGCGATTACTCCAAACTCCCCTGCCTCTGCCTCCAAGCTGTCGATCGGTGACATTGTGCTGGAGTTCGGCGGGATCCAAATTGCCAATGATTCGCATCTGGTCACGCAAGTCAGCTTGACCAAGATCGGCGATTCCGTACCGGTGAAAGTCTTTCGGTCCGGCAAGGTCGTCAATCTGAATGTGACTGTTGGCAGTCGAGAAACATTCGCTGCCAAGTAAGTCTCTCGCGATAAATTCTTGCCGCGTAACCGTTCGCTAGTTCGATAAGTTCCCGGCAAGTGTCAGCTGATCCAAAATCTGCTGCTTCGCTGCGTCGACATTGAGCCCGACCGCGACTTCGATATTGGGCTTTCCCTCGGGCGGAATGCGACGATCGAAAATCGTGACTCCGCGAGTGAGTTCACCTTCGGTTTCCACGTCACCACTGAACTCCTCGAACTCAAACAATCGAGGTTCAATGACCGACAGCATCCCGACCGCGTCGTTGAGGGTAATGCCTTCGTGTCCAAGTTGTTGTCGATACGACCGAAACGCGAACGGGAGGATCTGACGCAGGAAACAGCCAGTCCGGGTACTTTCCGGCGGCAACTCATCCATGATCTCAAAACCAAAGTTCACTTTCTGCGTGATGTCCAATGGGATCAGTGTCTTGGTGGTCCGTGACTGGAACACCTCCCGCGCACTTTGCGGATCAAAATAGAAATTGAATTCCGCGGCCGGTGTGATGTTGCCGGTAGCTGAAAGCGAACCACCAGTCATCACCACGCGATTGATCATGCCGGCAATCGCCGGATCCCGCCGAAGTGCTCGCGCCAGATTGGTCAGCGGCCCCAGACAAATGATGGTGATTTCGTCCGGATTGTCGCGGACGCAATCGATGATCAATTTTTCAGCTGGATGCAGATGCTGGAGCTGCGAGACTTCAAATCCCGCGTTCCCCAATCCGTCCGTACCGTATAGGTAAGCAGTATTGATTGGGGGAGCGTTTTCGGCTGGGCGAGCCATGCCGAGCCTGGGGTACCGCTCCGGGTCCAGCTCACCGACGATAGCTTGCAGATTGTTGTTGGACTGTTCGGCTGCTACGCAACCTTCAGTGGCCGTCATAGCCACGATTTCCAAACGACTGTCAAACAGGGACATACACAGAGCGACAGCATCGTCGGTTCCCATATCGCAGTCAATAATTACTTTTCGAGACATCGAAGGCCCTCCGTAGTACTATCGTCGCCATCCAGCATCCTGAAGCTGAAATTCTAAATCTGCTCGCACTCGTAAACAAGATAATATTGGAAAACTGAGTAACTGCTGGATAGCTGGGTAAACAACGAACGAATAAATTTCTACAATGCGGAGTAGCTATTCCAAATTCACGGAGAAACAATGATTGATAAGGCGATTGAGGCAGTAAGTGATGGCGAGTCACTGACCTCTGAACAGATGGCCGAGGTAATTGATCTGTTCATCGACGGAAATGCGAAAGAAAAACAGATTAAGTCGTTTTTGACGGTTCTTCACGAAAAAGGAGAATCCGTTGATGAGCTCGTGGGGGCGGCACAAGCCTTGCGAGCGAGGATGACCAAGATTAATTCGACTCGGGCCAATGTCGTGGATACGTGCGGTACCGGTGGTTCCGGCATGAATACGATGAATGTCAGCACAGCATCTGCTATCGTGGCGGCAGCGGCCGGAGCATCGGTTGCCAAGCACGGTAACAGCAAATCGACCAGCAAATCCGGCTCGGCGGACGTTTTGGCGGAGCTGGGAGTCAACATTAACTGCTCGATCGAAACGGTTGAAAAATGCCTTAACCAGGTAGGGATTTGCTTTTGCTTCGCACCATTGTTTCACCAATCGGTCGCGAATGTCATGTCGGTCCGCAAAAAGCTGGAATTCCCGACGATCTTCAATTTGATTGGGCCGCTCTGCAATCCAGCCAACGCGCCATTCCAACTACTGGGCGCTGGGCGAGGAGAAACCAGGGCGATGCTGGCCGAGGCATTGGCCAAGCTGGGCACCAAACAGGCAATGGTCGTTCATGGCAAAGACGGCATTGGGGAGATCACCATCTCCGGTGTTACCGAAGTGTCCGAAATTCGCAACGGTCATATCGCGCATCGCGAGATCGCCCCGGAAGACTTCGGATTGACTGCTGGCAGTATCGAATTGCTGGTAGTTCAGAACCCTCAGCAGTCTGCCGATATTATTAACCGCGTACTCGACGGCCAACCTGGTCCAGGACGAGACATTGTGATTGTTAATGCTGCGGCCGCACTTTGGATTTCCGGAATCTGCGACGATTTGCGGACCGGCGTGGAACGCTGCCAGATGGCAATCGACAAAGGCCACGCCCGGGACATTCTGGATGAACTCAAGAAGATCACCAATGCGGGCTAAGGCTGACCAGGCTGACCTGACTAAGACAAAACAGGCCGAATCAGGCCAGGAACGTCCAGCCGTTAAATGAAAAAAGCCCTGTCGATTACTGGGTTCCTGTGATAGCCTAATGTGAAAGAAACAGCAAAAACTGAGCCTAAACAAGGATAAATCAATGACCAAGCCAAACCACAAAGTCAAGAAAGCAAACCACGGTAAGCGACCTGCCAACAACAAGGCACGGAAATCCAAGACCAAGAAGATCAAGACTCCGTAACTACCCGGAGTAAGTACACCAAGTGTATTTTGATTAGACATTGCGGCACATTAGGTGCCGTTTTTTTGTTAGCAGGCAGCCAAGATGGGTAGGCGAGCACTCCCAAAAATTGATCCGACGGTCGATCTCAGCGGCCATCTGGTTTTCGTCGAAGACTTGCCCGAGCTGTTCGATCCGCAATCTCTATTCCCAATCAACCAGCCACTGGAGATTGAAATCGGCAGCGGCAAAGGCCATTTCGTTCTGCAACACTCCGAACGAAATCCCGACCGGAACTATCTGGGTAACGAAATAGCCAAGAAGTACGCCCGATTCGCAGCCTTCCGAGTGGCCCGGAAGCAACGCACCAACGCGAGATTCGCATCCGGTGACGGGCTGATGATGTTTGAGAAACTGCTGCCCAGTGAATGTTGTATTGCTGTGCATGTCTATTTCCCCGATCCCTGGTGGAAGGAACGACATCGCCGCCGCCGAGTGCTGCAGGAACAGTTCATCAAAGATATCGAGCGGGTATTGCAACCCGGAGGCGAATTGCATTTCTGGACGGACGTTCAGGAGTATTTCGAAGAATCGCTCGGCCTGATCGCCGAGCACTCATCGCTCGAAGGTCCGATGGCAGTCGAGGAAACGGCTGCCGAACACGACATGGACTACCGCACCCATTTCGAGCGACGGATGCGTTTGAACGGGCACGACGTTTTTCGCAGCCGTTTTCGTAAGGCGTAAGG
>CAZXLW010000051.1:6982-39972 GCA_964641465.1 uncultured Pirellulaceae bacterium
GGATGCGTTTGAACGGGCACGACGTTTTTCGCAGCCGTTTTCGTAAGGCGTAAGGGGTAAGCCATCGCTGGCAGCCCAGCGCAAACTTTAAGCCCGACCCAACGGAGGTCTATTCAACACACCGTCAGTTTCGGGCTTGCTTGGCAAATCCAGCTATTTCGCCTGGAACAATTCCAGTAGTGCGAGCTAGGAGCTTTTGGCTTTCTTGATTGCTTGTTGCAACCGAGACTTTTTCCGGGCAGCAGCATTTCGATGGATGACGTTGCGGGCACCCGCTTTATCTAACTTCTTGGCGACCAGCTTGAACTGCTCTTCCGCCGCAGAAGCATCGCCAGCTTCAATCGCTGCAACTACTTTTTTGACCTGAGTCTTGATCGAAGATTTGATCGCTTTATTCCGAGCGTTTCGAACCTTGTTTTGACGCAGTCGCTTTTCTGCACTCTTATTATTTGGCATTTCAATTAAATTCGATAAATTCTCGATATCTGTAATCCGGTAATATCTACGTTCGGCCCGTTTTTGTCTAGGCTTTATTTAGGTTTTCCGTGCCTGCAGGATTGCCGAAAACTAATGAAATCCACCCAACAATCCGGAAAACTGACCGGTCAGACGATCCTGGTCCCCCGCCCTGCCCCGCTGCCCGGCAATCGGGATAAGCTGGCAGATTTGCTCAAATCAGCCGGTGCTGAAGTCATCCAGCAGCCGGTCATCGAATTGGTGCCTGTTTCACTGGAGTCGGTCCGGGCCGATTTTGACCAGCTTGCGGAGTACCGGACGATCGTATTTGTCAGCTCCCCAGGCGTTCATTACTTTTGCGAGCTATTGGCGGAAATGGAGCATCTCGCCAGCGAGATATTGAGCCAGCTCCACGTCGCCGCGATCGGCCCCGGGACATCTGATGAACTTGAATCTCGCGGGGTTCAGGTCGACTTCGTTCCAGGTCACGCCGATAGCAAGTCGTTGGCAGACGGCTTGATCGCACAAAATGCCCCCGAGCCGCTACTCCTAATCCGCGCCGACCGAGGCAGCCAAGTGCTCTCCGACGCGCTGACTGCGGCTGGCAAGTCACATGATCAGCTGGTTGTCTACGAAAGTCGTGACATAGCCGAACTCGATCAAGCGACATCCACAAGGATGGACGCTGGAGGAATCGACTGGGTCGCTCTTACCAGCCCGTCGATTGCGACCGGCTGTATCCGACTGTTCGGTGACTCACTCACACACACAAAACTGGCTACAATAAGTCATTCCATTACCAACGTGGTTACGCCGTTTGGACTTACTGTTTCTGCAGAAGCAAGTTCTGCTGGATTCCGGGAACTTGTCGACGCAATCGAGAAAGCTTCGTAAATTTATTGATCGAGAACCATCCGCCATGACCACTCCCAATCCTCCAAGTCAATCTCCTAACCCGGTCATCTCTGCGTCGCGAGGGTTCGTCGATTGGCTGGGCAGTCAAAATGCTTCGCTCGCGGTCAGCACGTATCAAACTGGCAAGCTGTTTTTGATTGGCCGCAACCAGGGCGGACAGTTTTCCGTTTTCGAGCGAACGTTCGAACGGGCGATGGGATTGGCCGGCAACGCTCAGTCAATTTACATGGCCACGCTGTTTCAGATCTGGCGGTTGGAGAACGTGCTCCAGCCAGGCGAGACAGCGGACGGCTATGATCGCTCGTATGTACCTCAGGTCGGCTTCACAACTGGCGACCTGAACATCCACGATGTCGCGTTGGATGGCGAAGGCAACGTTCTCTACATCAGTTCACGGTTCAGTTGCCTGGCCACGACATCCGAACGGTATCACTTTCGTCCGGTCTGGTGCCCGAATTTCATCACCAAACTGGCCGGCGAAGATCGTTGCCACCTGAATGGCCTGGCCATGGTCGACGGGAAAGCCAAGTACGCCACGGCCTGTTCCGAAACCGATATCGTCGATGGCTGGCGTGAGCATCGTGACGGCGGCGGGATCGTGATCGACATTGAATCCAACGAAATTGTCGGCCGTGGCTTGTCGATGCCACATTCGCCACGCTGGCATCGCGAAAAGTTGTGGGTACTCGATGCCGGCACCGGGTACTTCGGGCATGTTGATCTGGAAACCGGGGACTTCCAACGGCTGACTTTCTGCCCCGGATTCGCGCGCGGCATGGCGTTCACTGGCAACTTTGCCGTCGTCGGCATTTCCCTGCCAAGACACGATCCGACTTTTCAGGGCCTACCGCTTCAGGAGAATCTTGCCGCAGCCAAAGTGTCGGCCAGATGTGGCTTACTGGTGATTGACTTGAACAACGGGGATATTGTCCAGTGGATGCGGATGGAGGATCCGATCCGGGAGCTGTACGACGTCATGATCCTGCCGGGCGTTCAACGACCAAAACTTGTCGGATTCAAAACAGATGAAATTCGCACAGTCGTTTGGCCGGATCCCGAAGGAATCAAAGACCTGGGAATTGCTCGATAGCGAAGGAAACCCCGTTCGCTAAAACTTAAGGACGCCAAAGTACGCCGGGAATTTGTGAGCAACAAGGCGTTCGTGCATCAAACAGTATATCGTTCTGGGCCAAGCAAAAGACCAGGAAGTGCAGGCGAAATCAAACCTGATCTTTGTAGGTGAACCAGCTCATCACGCCAAGAACACCCGCACAGATGATGAAAACGATATCCAGAATCATCATCGGCAGTTCATTATATTTGAACGGCTTCAGGTTACTCATCCCCGCCAGTCCAAAGATAAGATCAGCCAGGAAGATTACGAGAACGATAACTGAGATCGTTAAGGCGGTAATACAAAGACCCTTTTGCACGGGCTGATTTCCTCTTTTCGCTTGTTGCGATATTGCGAGTTTGGCGATATTGCGATTTGTTGTGCGACTAACTATCCAAAATGGCTGGAGTGGTTCGCAGAGCCGAAGCTCCTGACGCTGGGCAGCGAGATGTTCACTGCTGACAATCAATCATGGGTGTATATCAAATGTTGTTCCGATTGCCAAAGTCAACAAACTCGGAAAACAGAAGCGGAGGCAGGCCGCTTTGTGACTTACGGCAACGACCCACTTTGGCTAGTATAGTCAGCCAAACGGACCTGTCACTTTTCCGGTCCAGCCACCACCGCATTAGAGGCAAAGCCCTCATTTGGCGGCGCGGTTATTCTGGGTATATCGATTATTCGATGCTACCCCTGAATCTGCTGTTCCGTGTACCGTCAACTTGAGCGGACAAGGATAACAAGGATAAACCGGTTACAAAAGCCGATGGCACAAGAATCTTCGACCCAACGACAACTCGCCAACCTTCAGGACTGGAGCCAGTTCCGGCAGCAGATGCCAATCGCCCGAACCTGGGCGTATTTTGATCATGCAGCCGTCGCTCCCTTGCCTCAACCAAGTTTAGAAGCGATCAGCAAATGGGCAAATGAAGCCGCCACGCAAGGCGACGCCGTTTGGCCCTCGTGGCGGCAGCTACACGAGCAATGCCGGGACTCTGCTGCCCGATTGATCAACGCCAGCTCAGAAGAAATTGCTTTGGTGCCCAACACGACTTTTGGGATCAATCTGGTCGCCGATGGCCTGGATTGGCAATCGGGCGACAACGTAGTCATCCCCGATCACGAATTCCCATCGAACGTCTACCCATGGCTGGCTTTGGAATCGCGAGGTGTCGAAGTCCGTCGCGTCCCGTTGGACGGACACAAAATCTGCATCGATCGGATCGTCGAAGCTTGCGATGAGCGAACTCGAGTCGTATCTGTCAGCTGGATTGGCTATGCGTCCGGGTGCCGCATTGATCCCAAAGCGATGGCGTCAGCAGTCCATGACGCTGGTGCGTTGTTCTTTCTAGATGCAATCCAGGGACTGGGCGTGTTTCCACTGGACGTTCGGGACGCCGATATCGACTTCCTGGCAGCCGACGGGCACAAGTGGATGTTGGGCCCAGAAGGCGCCGGGGTGTTCTACGTGAAATCGGAATTACTCGAACAACTCCGCCCGATCAATGTTGGCTGGAACAGCGTCAAGCACCGACACGACTTTTCCAAAGTGGAGCTAGACCTCGAACTCGCAGCCGCGCGATTCGAAGGCGGGACACAAAACCAGGCCGGGTTCATCGCGTTAGGAGCCAGTCTCGATTTGCTGGCCGAGTACGGCCTGACCCACAATCAATCCCCCGTCGCCAAACAAGTACTCAAAACATCCGACACACTCTGCGACGCGCTCATGGCCGCCGGCGCGACTGTCCATTCGGATCGCGAGCCCGATTTTCGGTCAGGCATCGTATTGTTCGAGTTGGCTGGTCACGAACCGATGGTCGTTCGATCAGCTATGCTGGAAAACATGGTCAACGTCAGTTGCCGGGGAGGTCATGTTCGAGCCGCCGTACACTGCTACAATGACGGAAATGACATTGACCGGTTGATTGAAACAATCGGTCAGCTCAAACAATAACCATCTATCTTTATCTGATTGAACGGAAGGATTGCGACAGATGAAAAAGGCAGTCTACACCGGCTCTTTTGACCCGATCACGCTCGGGCACCTGAATATCGTTGAGCGAGGCAGCCAGATCGTTGACGAACTGGTTGTCGGAATCGGTATCAACATCGAGAAGAAGGGTTTGTTCGAACCGGAAGAACGCCTGGAACTGGTCGAGCGTTGCACCAGCAAATTTGGCAACGTTTCTGTCCAGTGCTTTCAAGGTCTAGCCGTCAATTTCGTGGAAAGCTGCGGCGCTAAAGTCATGATCCGAGGCGTTCGCCCGCTGACCGACATTGCCGCCGAGATCACCATGACGATGGCAAACCGACGCTTAAAGGAAGAACTAGAGACAATCTTCCTGATGGCCGACGGCGAATATGCACACGTCTCCAGTTCCCTGATCAAGCAAATCGCCCCACTCGCCGACGACAACCAACTCGCCCGCTTCGTCCCCCGCGATATTATCCCCGATCTGCGAAACAAGTTGGGGTAGCAACCTCCGATTTCATGGCGGCTCCATCTCTACTCGACCGCCTTTGCGTGAAGCAAAAAATCCACTTGTATCGGCGACGCGTTCAAGGCGTCCGGATATTCGCGATAACCCTCAAGAATGACCTACTGAATTGAGGGATCTAATACCAAACGTCCGTTGGGGTTTCCCGCATGCTGCATTGAAAACCTAGTGTTCGGTTGAATGACTTTCGTAAATGCCCCCAATATTGCGTCCCATAGTAAACGTCATCCATCAGGAAAGAACCCTGTCATGTCTAACCAACTCAGTTCTCTCAAGTACCTGCCAGCTGAATACTTGACCCCGGAGGTCGAGGAGCAAGACGAAACGCTTGAGCCTCAATCTCCGTACACCCCGCCAATCAGTTCAGGCGAGCAGGATGACCAATTGGAAGCAGGACGATGGACCGGCACCATGTCGTTTGTAGCTGGATTTATGTCCATTGCGGGCGGCATTGGAATCGTCCAAGGCTTGTGGGGCATTTGGGGGCTTTTCAAATTGGAAAGCCAAATCGCGTCAATCACCGAAATGTCTCATCGCATGCCGCAATTAAAGGACACAGTCGCCGTTCTGGAAGCGCAACTGGACAACTGGAATCTATTGATGATCAACGTCGTTATCGGGCTGATTGTCTCGATTGGATTCGTCTTCAGTTCATATATGTTCAAGAATCGCAAAGAGAACGGACACATGCTGATCGCAGCTTTCTGCGGTTTGGCAATCTTGTTCCATCTAACGACGGCTTACGTAAGCTACTTGAGTCTTAAAGCAATTCCTACGCTGAATGGCAGCAGTGAAGGTGCAGCAGCTTTGGGGATTGCTATGGGTGCCATAGGTATTGTCATCTTTATTAAAACCGCGATCTACCTTGCGATCGCGGCTTACGTGTTTAACCGGAACTCGAAAGCCATCTTTGCTCCCAAAGTTTCTGTTTAAGTTCGTTCAACCAATGACCTGGCTTTGTCTGGCTTTGGAGGAGACCAACTGATGAAAGCGACAGCAACAACATGCGATGCGGCACCTGTTTCTCAGCAGGCTCCGCCCGACACCACACTGGCTCCCATCGAATCAATCGGTTTGCCGCCTGAACAAATTGCCGGGGCTGAGCGAACAGCGGAGCTTGAGCAAAATACCGTACATGAGCCGAAAGCCGAGTTTGACATCTTGGCTGCGATCAAGACTCTCGGAATGGAGTTCTGGAATTTCTTTCTTCTAAAGATCTTTTTCAGTTACATGCTTGTTCAAGTGCTCAAGCCGCTGTCGGTTATTGTCACGAACGACCTGACTGGGGTTGAGTACTGGACCGTGATTGTCACCATCCTGGCGGCACCGCTCTGTTACGCATTTTCCATTGCCAAATCAGAAAAACCGTTCTTAGTTTCTCGTGTAAGTATCCAGGCAGTTCTGTTTGCATTCGGATTCTTGTTGACAGCACTCGTCGGTTTTCGAGGATGGCCGGAAGGTGTTCTCCTGGCCATCGCGGCGTGTGGACTGTTGGTCGGCGGTGCATTTTTGGGATCCTCATTAAGAAGAGGCATTTGCAAGAAATCACAACCTCAGAATACCGACGCTCCATCAGAAGCAAGCATATTGGGGTTCTTGAAAGAGTCAGTCAGTGGTGTGTTGGGGATTGCTCTCGGACTTGGCCTTTGCATTGGTAGTCGCTATGCCGCTACTTCACTGGAGGCGCAAGTGCAGGTGATTCGTTGCGTTGGAAAGCCAGCTCCGGCATTAAACTTTGTTTCTGCGGATAACGAAGCCTGGTCTTTGGAAGGCCAGCAAGGAAAAGTTGTTGTCATCGAGTATTGGTCGCCTCACTGTATGCCATGCGTTGCTGCGATTGGCACGCTTGAGCGAATCCAGAACGAGTTCGGGCAACGTGAAGATTTCGAACTGGTCAGCGTCTCGCTTGGTCGCGAGAAGAACTCTGTCGAGATGTTTGAAACGATTGACAATCCTTGGACTCTTGTCTTCCCAGTCGAAGCCAAAGAGCTTGGATTCGAACCTGCTCACATCCCGATGGCTTATATTATTGACCGCGACGGCACTGTCTACGCCGCGGGTATTTCGGCGACACGACTGGAAGAAGAACTTCCGCAGTTGTTTGCAGCAGGCGAGTAGCCCGTCCCCGGTTGGCCTGTCAGCGATCGCTCGTTGTGCTGCGGATGTTGCGAGACAGAACTAAAATGCGTAGTTGTTAACCCTACCCGCAATAGTCCGCCCAGGTCTTGGGGGTCTCGTAGACGCGAACGTTGCCTAGTTGGTCGTCGCCGAATTGACCGTCCAGCCATTCCCAGATCGCAATCGCAATGTTCTCGACGCTGGGGTTCACTTCCTTGAAATAATCGACGTCAACGTTGAGATGCTTGTGGTCGAGGCGGTCGATGACGAGCTCTTTCACTTTGGCTTCGAACGCTGGCAAATACAATTTACGGGCAGCGAGCGCTCTTTTCAGTGAAATTTCTACGACGTAATTGTGGCCGTGCCCGTTCGGATTGTTGCACTTACCAAACAGCTCGCGGTTTTCTTCATCGGATAGTTCGGGGTTGTGTAGGCGATGCGATGCCGAAAATTCGAATTGCTGAGTTAGAGATACCATCGAGACTTCTTCCGAATTGATAGTGAATTTCAAGTAGGGCGAAAGCACCAGTGACTGTTCATGGATCAGCACGCTGGGATCGGCCCAAGACCTCAAGCTGTTGCTGTAAATATGTCGCAGGATCAACTCTGGTGAAGTGTCAGGCTTAAAAACAGGGATGACTTCCCGTTCAATAACATCGCGGATCAAATCGTCTATCAGTTTGATGTTGCAAATGTAGCCCCGTCGCTCGTCGGGCATTCCCTGAACGGTGGTGATCAGCGACAGCCTCGGCACGAGCATATGTGTACTCGGCGACCCGGACCACGAGTTGGTAACTTTAGACACGTAGTCTTCTACGTCTACGATGTTAAAACGGACTTCGCGAGACAGTCGCATCATGTTTGATTTGCCACGACGATATGTGAGCCGGATTCATGTTTGTTTTCGACACAAGCCAAAATCGTGTTGGCAATGTCCGCCGGCGAAACGCATTGGTCAGCCGGAAAGTCCGGGAACAAACCTCTCAGCATCGGCGTCTCCACGGCCCCCGCACGCACGGAATAGACTCGAATGTTGTGCTCTTCGCCTTCGGTCTTCAACGCTGTCGTCAGTAGATCCAACCACGCTTTCGACGCTCCGTAGATACTGAACCCCGGAAACGGGTCGACTGCCGCCAGAGAAGAAATATTCACGACCACTCCCCTGCCCTGCTCCGTCATCTGTCGCCAGACCGACTGGGTAATTCGGAACGGGCTACGAACGTTAATGTTCAAGGTTTGCTCAAAGGTCTCCTCCGTAATGGCATCAAAAGGACCAAGCGGGGAGACCGCGGCATTGTTGACCAGTAAATCAACTTGCCCGAACGTATCGACAACCTGCTTCGTGAATTGCTGGGCCTGATCAATTTGGTTCAAATCAACCTGCTCCACGATATGCGTTTCTGAGTCGCCCAATTCGCTGCGGACTTCCTGAAGACGCTCAGGATCGCGGCCGCAGGTAGCAATCCGATAGCCGTTTTTTGCAAACAGGCGAACCGTTTCGCGACCAATACCGCTGGTGCCTCCGGTCACAATGCAAACTGGCTGGTTGGTAGATTCTGAATTCACGGGCAGCGTCCGGGAGGCTTGGATTGGGATTGGCAGGGTCGGTTGGGTCAGGATTCGATCAACAGATGTCAATTTACCGCCGTTAGTTGCAATTGCCAATGAAGCGGCAACGGAATAAAACTGGGTTAGGATGTCAGTACTCTGACGATTCGACTCAGATTGTGAAAATACTAGTTAATCGACTGGAATGAGAAATGCCAAGTTATCGCACATTAGGCAAACTTCCTCCCAAACGCCATATTCAATTTAAGAACAACAACGGCAGCTACCTGAACGAGGGTATCTACTATGAGCACGTCGTGACCACGCAGGGGTTCGACCGGGCGTACTCGATCATGTATCACACCAAGCCGCCGACCCGGATTATCAAGAGTGAACCGGCTGGGCGAATTGAGCTGAAAAAATTTGACGAGCAGGAACTACGGCACCATCACCTGAAGACGCAGGACATGCCGCGCCATGGCGACCCGATCTCGGGACGCATTCCGATGATGTTCAACGAAGATCTTTGCGCGTGGCGAGTGAAACCTGCAGAGCAGCAGTCTATTTTTTATCGCAACGGCGCGGCTGACGAAGTGATTTTCATCCATCACGGCAGTGGTTACATCGACAGTCCGTACGGTCGATTGCCTTACAAGCGAGGTGATTATGTCGTGATGCCGCGAACGACCACTTTCAAGATGGTCTCGGACGACATCAGCAAAGAAGATCACTTGATCATCGAGTCATTTTCACCAGTTCGTATTCCTGATCGTTACCAGAACGAAGACGGACAAATGTATCTGGGCGTGCCGTACTACGAACGCGACTTCCACAGCCCGACGGAACTGATCACCAAGGACGAAGAAGGCGAGTTCGAGATCCTGATCAAAGACCTCGATCGCTTGACCAAGGTTGTTGTTCCACACCATCCGTTCAACTTGATCGGCTGGGACGGATTCCTCTATCCGTACACGTTCAACGCCTGGGATTTCGAACCACTGACCGGCACCATTCACCTGCCGCCTCCGTTCCAACAGACATTCCAGTGCCGCGGCTTTGTGATCTGCACCTTCGCGCCGCGACATCTGGACCATCACCCGGAAGCCGTCAAGGTACCGTACGTTCACAGCAACGTAGAAGCAGACGAAGTTCTGTTTTACGTCGACGGGGAGTTCGGTTCACGGAAAGGAGTCGGACTTGGCAGCATGACCCATCACCCTGGCGGCATTCCACACGGTCCCCATCCCGGCACGATCATGGCCAGTATGGACGTCAAATTCACTCACGAGATGGCTGTCATGTTTGACACCGATCGCCGTTTGTTCCTGACACCTCAAGCGATGGAAGTCGACGATCGGGCTTACTTGATGAGCTGGAATACGGATAGTTCGACCGTTTAAAACGTTTAGAACCGCTGAACCTATTAGCTGACCCTTTTAGCTGAACCCTTTTAACTGAACCCTTTTGCAGCTCCAGTTGTCAAACTTTCATGACATCCGACGAAATCGCCAAAGACTGGCAAGATAAGGCAAAGGATTTTGAGGACGCAGACCAGCTCGCGCAGGCACGAGTTGCCTACGCGTTCGCCTGGAAAACTTCGTCTGCACAAACCAATCTTGGATTGCTCTACGCCCGTTTACTGATCGAACTTCGCGATCGAACTCAAGCCAGTCGAGTACTCGATCAGATTGGGGAAAGTTTCGAAGGCAAGACCAACCCGCTCTATCTTAACTTGCGTGGCAACCTTGAGAGATCGAGAAATAATTTTGACGAAGCGGCAAACTGGTTCCAGCAAATCGAACAGCCACAAGAAACTTACCCACTGATAATGACTGGATCATGCCTTGTCAGGCAAGGCAATTTCGATGCCGCAATGGAACTTTACAGACGTGCCGCTAGTTTCCCCTACAAAGAAGGCAACACACAACCTGACGAAGCATGGCTGAACATTGCCTTGATCTTGCGGGCGAGGGAGGATTTACAAGGAGCCTTGGAAGCTGCCAACAAGGCGTTGGCTTTTGACCCCAATTATGTGGCGGCCAGGGAAATTGTTGACGATCTCACCGCGGCCATCGAGCTTCAAGGCACCGAATTGGATGCCGCAAGCCACGAGCCATGTTTATTCCAGCTATACCGAGACAAATGCCATGCACAGGCACTAGTCGTCGCCCGAAAGCGTGTTGCGGAATGCCCGGCATGGATTCAGGCACAAGTAAAACTGGGCGACCTATTGATCGAGTTTCGTCGTTTCGCTGATGCGACAATGCACATCGAGTGGCTCGAGTCGGGCGAATACCATGACCTTTTGCATCAATCGCTTGATGATGACGAAATTAAGTTACATGGAACCGCTGAAGAACAGCTAATAGCTGCGTCTTTGGAGTTGCGATCTTATTTGGAAACGGTCCAAGGCAACCTGGGAATCGCGACCGAACTTTTAAACCAGTTGGTTGAGCGAGTGCCAAGCAACCGTTGGCATGCAATCGAATTGGCAGAATGCCATTCTCTACAAGAACAACACGAAGAAGCACTGAAAATTCTCAGACAGATCAGAGATAACGCTTACGCTCAAGACTGCTGGTGGCCGCCGGAAGAGACGGCAATGATGGATGCCGGGTTGATTCTCCGAACGATGGAGCGATACGGGCAAGCGGCAGAAATCTGGCTTGAGGGTGCAATTCAGTTCCCGGACAACCTACGATTTACGGAGCTGGCCGAGGATGCTTTGGCAGCCGATCGGCTGCACCAGGAGTTGTTTCGCGGTTCTGCCGTCCAGCCTTAGCATTTTGCAAGTTTGAGATTAAACTGCCTGCATGAAATTCAAGCTGACTCGAAACCTGGTCGACGTTATCGCGCGCGAGATCTATCCGGCGACTGTGTCGGTTGTGGATGGATTCATTGCGAACATCGAACGAGTAGAATCTGCTGAAGGCTATTTGATGCCTGGGTTCGTGGACTCGCATATCCACGTCGAAAGCTCGATGCTGCTGCCGAGTGAATTCGCCCGAGTGGCTGTCACCCACGGGACGGTCGCTACCGTTTCTGACCCCCATGAAATCGCCAACGTTTGCGGTATCGAAGGGGTGGAACTGATGCTGCGCAATGCGGCCAAGGTGAATTTTAAATTTTGCTTCGGTGCTCCTTCGTGTGTGCCGGCAACTAAATTCGAAACGGCCGGCGCGGAATTGGACGTTGATGCAGTGACGAAACTGCTCAACGACGATCGGATCGGATACTTAAGTGAAGTCATGGACTTTCCGGGTGTGCTGAACCGGTCGCCGGAAGTGATGGCCAAAATTAAAGCTGCTCAGACCGCTGGCAAGCCTGTCGATGGGCATGCACCGGGTCTGAGAGGCGACGATGCAGCAAGGTACGTTGCTGCTGGAATCAGTACCGATCACGAGTGTTTCACACTCGAAGAAGCATTAGACAAGATCAAAGCTGGCTGCAAGATTGCGATCCGTGAAGGGTCGGCTGCTCGAAATTTCGAAGCATTGCAAACACTGCTGGACGATAATCCAGACGCATGCATGTTGTGTAGCGATGACAAACACCCCGACGAATTTCTGTTGGGGCACATTAACAAACTGGCTGCTCGCGCCGTTGCTCATGGGCGCGACTTGATGAATGTGTTGCGAGCAGCCTGCGTAAACCCAGTTCGGCACTACGGACTGAACGTTGGGTTGCTGCAGACTGGCGACCCAGCCGACTTTATTGTCGTCCGCGACTTGACTCATTTTGAAGTTGAATCGACCTACATTGACGGTGTGCAGGTTTCAGAAAGCGGCAAGTCTTTAATCGAACCTGTCGAACCGGAAACGATAAACAATTTTTGTGTCGGACCAATCGAACCGTCGTCATTGAAAGTTGCTGTTGCAGAGTCAACTTCAGAAATCCGAGTGATCGAAGCGTTGGATGGTCAATTGATTACCAATGCCCTTAAAGTTATTCCTTCGAACAGCGAAGGGCATGTCGATGCCGATATTGAAAACGACATTTTAAAAATCGTTGTTGTTAATCGCTATCATGAGGCCCCGCCCGCGGTCGCGTTCATTAAAGGATTTGGACTTAAGTATGGAGCATTGGCCTCGACAGTTGCCCATGACTCTCACAATGTCGTGGCAGTAGGTGTTACGGACGAGGAACTTGCGGATGTGATTAACGCGGTCATTGAAACAAAAGGCGGATTGTCGGTAGGCAGTCGGGATGCAGACGGAGTAAATTCTCCGCTGGTATTGCCATTGCCGGTGGCAGGGCTAATGTCGACAGGTGACTGCCAAAGTGTGGGACAGCACTATGCCCGGCTCGACAAGAAAGTCAAAGAGCTTGGTTGCAGCTTGCGAGCACCTTTTATGACACTCTCCTTTATGGCGCTGTTGGTCATACCTTCGTTGAAACTAAGTGACCGTGGTTTGTTCGATGGGGATAAGTTTGAATTGGCAACGTCGGTTGCCAGTTAACTTTGTGCCCAATCCGTACCTTTGCAGCCAATCCGAGCTTTGAGCACAGCAATGAATGCTTGGGCTTAATTGGTTTGAGCCGTTAAGCATCGAAGAATTTCTTCGCCAGTTGCCGGCAAGCTGAAATCTGGATCAACTTCGGTTGGCAGATAGGACAATGCGTTTTTCACCGCGGCCCAGACGGCGACGCCCAACATCAGCGGCGGTTCCCCGACCGCTTTGCTGCGACGGACGCAATGCAAGTTGTCGTCGTTAGGGAAAAGCTGACAAATGAATACAGGCGGAACGTCAGTGATCGCAGGAATCTTGTAAGTCGTCGGGGAGTGAGAAAGCAACTCCCCACGGTCGGTGTACACCAGCTTCTCGGCAGTCACCCAGCCCATGCCCTGAATAAAGCCGCCGGTGATCTGCCCCATGTCGACTCCCGGGTTGATCGACTTACCGATATCCATCAACAAATCGACTCGCGGGACCGACAAGTCTCCGGTAAAGCGATCAATCTTCACTTCGGCAACCGCGGCACCCTGCGTAAAGTACAAAAACGGATTGCCGCGTCCTGTCTCGCGATTGAAATCGACGCCCGGAGTCTTGTAAAAGCCTCGGGCTCCAATGTCAACTCGCTCCAACCGCGCCTTCGTTGTCAATTCGGCAAACGACAAACCGCTACCCGGTTGCCGCGCATCCCGCACGATGCCGTTTTCAAACACGATGTGTTCCGCCGACGGGATCAAACCTCTCTCCGGATCGGCAAACAAGTCAGCCGCCAAGTCAGCCAGGCGTTGTTTAATCTTTTGGCAGGCGTCGAGCGCGGCCGCACCATTCAAATCGGTACCAGCTGAAGCCGCCGTTGGTGACGTGTTGTTGTTCTTCTCAGTCGACGTCGGCATCACGATTACGTCCTGGTATCGAATGCCAAACTCGTCGGCAACCAACTGTCGGATCTTCGTATTGAGCCCCTGCCCCATTTCCGTGCCACCGGTCGAAACCTGGACCGTACCATCGGTGTAGACATTTACTAACGCGTTGCCTTGATTCAAAAACTTCGAGGTAAAAGAAATCCCGAACTTGACTGGCGTGATCGACAAGCCATGCAGAAACATGTTGTCCCGTTCATTCCGCGCCGAAATTTCCTGCCTCCGTTTTCGGTATCCGGATGACTCGGCGACTTCGTCTATGATCTCGGCAAGATGGTTACCGCCAAACAACTGACCGTAGGGAGTGACGTTGCGATCGACAGTTCCGTAGACGTTCTTAAGCCGCACATCGAGGGCGTCGTGATTCAAATACTCGGCGACTCGTTCGACAATATTCTCCATACAGGCAACTGCTTGCGGCCCCCCGAATCCTCTGAACGCAGTGTTCGGAGGATAGTTCGTCCGGCAGACCTGACCGTTGACCTCGATGTTTTCAATGAAGTACGCATTCTCCGCGTGCAACAGAGTCCGCTCCATCACGGACGTCGACAAATCAGCCGCGGCACCGCCGTCCGAAAAGTAATCGGCTTGCATCGACTTGATTTCGCCGTCCGGTTCGAACCCGACTTCCCAGCGACATAAATAAGGGTGCCGGCCACCGGTAACACACATGTCGGTATCTTTGTCGTAAACGATCCGAGCAGCTCGCCCGGTTCTCTGGGCAACCAACGCGACCATCAACGCCGGGATCGCAGCCTGAGTTTCCTTCCCCCCAAACGCGCCTCCCATCCGCTTGCAAATGCAAACCACCTGGTGCTGCGACAGCCCCAGCACCTCCGCGACCATCGTTTGGATCTCGGTCGTGTTTTGCGTTGATGAATGGACGACCAGTTGACCATCTTCGCCAGGAAATGCCGCCGCAGCCTGAGACTCCAGGTAAAACTGCTCCTGCCCGCCGACTTCAAATTCGCCCGAAAGTCGATGCGTTGAATTCTCTAAAGCTGCAACCGGATCGCCGCGACGGATCTGACGTTGCGGGCCGATCAACTCCTTGCGTTTGATAGCTGCTCGAATCTCGAATACCGGTTCGGACTCGGTCACTTTGATTTGCACCAGCCGCTTCGCCTGCTCGACGATTTCCGCAGACTCACCCGCAACCAAAACCACCGGTTGCCCGACATACAACAGATTCCCGTCGGCAAGAAACGGCTCGTCGCAGATAATCGGACCAAAGATGTTATGTTCACCAACATCGGCATGCGTCCAAACGCCAGCAACTCCAGCAAGCTTCAACGCAGCGGCAACATCAATCGAGTCAATCGTCCCACTCGCTAACGGGCTGCCGACAAACCCGACGAACAACTCGTCTTCACGACGAGGGATATCGTCAATGTACGGTGCGGAGCCGGAAACATGACCGATCGCCGAGTCATGCGGGATCGTCTTGCCGACCACTGGTCCGGGCGTCGTTTTCTGATCAGGATGATTCATACGGATACTCCTTGCGAAGTCACCTCATGGTAGAACTTCACCAGAACATTCCGCGCTAGATGCAAGCGAAACTCCTGGCCGCCGCGCACGTCTGTGATCGGAGTGATCTCGTCGACGGCGACATCGCCAGCAGCCTGCATCGTGTCCACCGAGAACGGTTTGCCGACCAGGAACTGTTCTGTTTTTGGCAGTCGCAAGACAACTGGACCAACAGCACCGTACGCGATGGACGCCGATTCGATTTGTCCGGCGTTGGTCTCGTTGGTCGTGATGGCAATCGCAGCGGTGAACGTTGAAATATCCAAGTCGCGGCGGCGGGAAACCTTGTACAGCCTCAATTGCGTATCGCCTGCTGGCAACGGGATCCGGACCCTCGTCAACAATTCGCCCGGTTGCAAGTCGAATTGTTTGTAGCCCGTGTAAAAGTCATTGATCGAAACGGTTCGGGTTCCGGATTGGCTTTGCAATTCCATTTCTGCATCACAAATGAACAGAAACGGAATCGAATCGGCAATCGGCGAAGCATTGATAATGTTTCCACCGATCGTTCCAACGTGTCGAATTTGAGGCGATCCGAAAATCGAAATGATCTCGTGGAATTGTGGAGCCGATTCGCGAGTTAACTGCTCGAGCTGATGCCATGTAGCCCGGGCGCCGGCCACGATCGACTCGCTGCCGGCGTCGGTGACCAACTCGACGCCTTCCAAATCAGCAACTCGATTCAAATCCAGCCAGATGTTCGCATCGCAATGGCCCTTGTTGTAACGAACTCCAACATCGGTAGCTCCGGCAACAATTTCTGATTCAGGATGCTGGGCCAGAAAGTCAGTCGCTTGTGAAACTACTGTCGGGCTGCAAACAAGCTTGCGACCAGAACCTTCTCCGGTTTCAATTTGGATCGGGTCGTTTTGGACAGGCTCGACCGCGCTGCACATCGGTTCGCAGGAATAGATTGAGTTAATCCGCGGAGTATTCTGGCGATTCGATTTTCCTCCTGCCGCAATTATCGGCGAATAGCCAGTACAACGGCACAGATTGCCAGTCAGTCCATGTCGCCAATCATCGACCGTCGGTGAATCATTTTGTTCCAGGACACCGGTCATCGCGACAACGAACCCTGGTGTACAGAAACCGCATTGAGAGCCATGACAATCAATCATGGCTTGCTGCACGCCATTCAACGCTGCCTGCTCTTTGCAATTTGAACTGAAACTGGAATTGCCATTGAGACCTGCTCCGGCGAGTCCTTCGACAGTCACGATATGACATCCGTCCAATTGAAACACAAAGCGAATGCATGAGTCGATCGCCAGATACTCAACGGCATCATTGCCGTCGGTCAGTTTACCGCACAGCACACTACACGATCCGCAGTCACCTTCGGAGCAAACGATTTTCGTTCCGCAAAGCTTCAGCCGCAGTCTGATAAAATCCGAAAGCGTCAGGAACGCGTCCGAACCGGTGACTCGGTGTTGCTCACCGTTAACAAATAGTAGTATGTAGTTTCGCATATTTTGCTGGATCAGTTATCGCAGCCCCACTATACCCTTTCTCCTGATTAACTTCGACAGAACATAAGCCAATCCATGCCTGAAAACCGCACACAAAGTTTCGACGACAACCTGAAAAGGCTGATCGCTGCGGCGGCAGGCCAGATCGTTACGCGGATTGACGAATTGGCTGCCCACTCGGAAACTGACTTTGGACTGACGCGAACTTTCTGTTCTTCGGCAATGCAATCTGCTCATCGCGACATGTCGAAATGGATGCATGCCACCGGCATGCAGGTAAAATTGGACGCTGCCGGGAACTTGATCGGCACTACCAGTGACGCTACAGACCGCCCAATATTCATGGTCGGTTCACACCTCGACACAGTCGTCAATGCGGGCAAGTACGACGGAATGCTGGGTGTGTTACTTGGGCTGGCTGCGGTCGCAGTCCTCACCAAAGCCGACCTTTTGGGCGAACTGGCGTTCGACTTGCATGTCGTTGGTTTCTCAGAAGAAGAAGGCGTCCGCTACCAGCTGCCGTTCATTGGCTCGATGGGAATCGCAGGATGTCTTAACCCTGAATTGCTGACCAAGTCCGACGATCAAGGCATCGAGTTGGCTACAGCTTTGCATAATTTTGGTTGCGAAGGCAACGCACAAACAGCGAGCTACGCCAACCGCAATTTGATCGCGTTTCTCGAACCTCATATTGAACAAGCGATCGCGTTAGAGGAGTCCGGGCTTGCCGTTGGCATCGTCACAGCGATCGCCGGGCAAACGCGGGCCAGCATTTCTTTTTCTGGCAAAGCGGGGCATGCCGGCACCACCGAACATCATTTGCGAAAAGATGCCCTGGCGGCATCCGCTGAATTCATCCTGTTGGTCGAGCAGCTCGGGCAACAGACAGACGGACTTTACGCAACCGTTGGCAATATCAACATTTCCCCTGGCCTGTCCAACGTCATTTGCGGAAATACGGAACTCCGTCTGGACTTACGTCACGCCGACGATTCGGTCAGAGAGAAAAAATTCGCTGAGTTGCAAGATAAGTTGACTGAGATCGCAACAACACGCGGAGTATCTGTGAAGTTCGAGAACATTCAACACTCGCCCGCAGTTCCCATGGACGACAAGTTAACAACAGCAATTGAGTCGGCGGTCGTTGCCTCTGGATCCGAAACCGTAAAGCTCGTCAGCGGTGCCGGGCATGACGCGATGATTCTTGCCCAAATCGCTCCGGTCGGCATGTTGTTCGTGCGATGTCGAAATGGAACCAGCCATCACCCTGATGAATTCGTTTCACCGGAAGACATCGCAGCCGCACTCACCGTAACGGTTGGCACGATCTTGAAATTCGCTGGCCATAACATAAAATAAATCCACACGGCGGCCAGCAGCCTGCGAAGCCCGGCCAAACTTCGCCATCTATTTGGGCAGCAAAGCTTCAATCCCAAATCTTCTTCCACTCCGGAAATGATGACTTGAAATGAGCTCAAGGTCCGTTCTCGGAAGAACAATTGCGGTCGGTCCGGAATCGGACGGCGGCGTTCGATTTACTTCCGTAGGGACGCCGACATAGATTACGCCTGGAATTCCCTCGCTCGTGACGAATAGAAACGGTGCATGCTTTTGTGGGTCGACAGCCTTCGTTTTTGGATCTTGAAACAAAAGCCAATCGCCGGTTACTGCATCGCCTTCGCTCTTCAAACGATCAACTGTAAGTTCGTCGGGCATCTTTTTCCAACGTGATTCATCCAGTTGCCAAGCCTCCAATCCGATCGTTCGCAGGGCAAAAACCTGGTTTCCCTCTTTGTCACGGTACTCGTCGCACATGATGTCAAATCCCTTTTCAGAGGCCCATCGAAGGATGGCATCCACATCATCAGCAGACAGTGACTTGCGATTCCAGCGTTCTGGCAGACTCGCATATCGCCCGGTATCCAAGTCGTAGAAATTCCCAAAATTTGTTGCTGCCCGGGGAGTCCGAATGGACGTCAACACTGCCCCCCGCACGCCGCTGCCTGTCTTCAAAGCGATATCGAATGTAGGCATTGCAGGCTCAGATCCCGGCAATGGAGCCAAACGAACTTTTTTGTACTCCGCTTCCTCAACCATCGCCGAACCAGATTCCTCCCACCAGTCGCTCCACTGCGACGCATGTTGATGGAACAGTTCTTCCATCAGCCGAATTTGAGACGGGAATCCCTCGCGATGAATGTGAAAGAGTTCCTGCTCCTCAAATTGCTGACCAGTTAGCGATTTCAAAGCCCCAAAGATCTCTCGAACCGGCCGACCGAAATCGTATTGTTGTTCCTGGTTTTGTTCACCCAGATCATACTTCTGCAAGAATGCCAACAGATCTTTGTTGTTTTCGATACGCAACCCGTAATCAGAGCTTCCCGGCTGTAACGTTTTCGGGATTGCCCGAATTAAACCTGGCACTGCACGACGATCACCAATCGCACGCAGCACAAACCCAAGGCAACGCAACATGCCTTCATGATTCGTTGCATCTAATTCCTCGATCAATTCAGGAACTGCATCCGGTCCGACCAGAGCGATCTCGTGCATCAATTCAGCCCACGGCTCGGAAAGACGCAATTCATTGTTTCGATTCATGTCCTCCAACTTGTCGAGTAGCCGATTCGTCGGACTATCTCGCCGAATCCTCGTCGTATCGAATTGACGAGCAGATCCACTAGACGATCGGTTTTGTTTTTCGTCCTGTTGTCTTGAACTACCCTCTCGCCAGCGCTTCTGCAGCAATGCGTTGCGGAGCATTCGGTCAGGATTCGCCTCCAGTCGTTGTCTGCTGCCCTGATCAATAACCAAATCCAACTCGACCTCCTGACCATCACCAACATTCACGTATGCGTTCGCGGACTGATCAGGCATGAAATAAAGGTAGTTTCGCCCCGGAGCCACATGCAATCGAAACTTTCCGTCGGCGTCGACCTTGGCTGATGTTACCGCTGCACCAGTTGCCGGCCGAGCGGGCCCATGGTGACCAACCATATTCGCAAAGAGATTCTTCGCACTGGACCCATTCGTCTTAGACTGCCCAACCAAGGGATCGGCGTTTCTTTCGTATGGAATTGAGACTGGCTCTCCGTCTTTTGTAACGACACGCCCCTTAATGAAACCACCGCGGACCATGCGGATTTCGTGCCCCCTGGAGCGAACACCGGGGATAGCTTCCAGCGCCTTGATTGCCAGCGGCATCCGATCTTTCTGAACTGCCCAAATGTTGTAATGATCGCGTGCCAAACGAAGTCGAAAATGCCCGTCCTTGTCAGTGAGCACTTCAGCCCAACCACTGTGCACGATTCCTTGAGCGTGCACCAGGACATTGGCAACATGTGTTCCCGATACCAGATCCATGACTCGACCTTCGATGACGGCTGGTGGTGGTAGCTTGATGTCGACGACTTGGGGCAACGCTGAATAGCGCGCAAACGAAATTGGAAAATCCGGATGCTGAACCTGGATACTCATTTCCCAAAAGCCGAATTTATCTAAATCCTCCTTTTTCTGTTTCCAAGCCTGTAAGTCACTGATCTCATATCGCCCCAACGAATCGGTCACGGCACTGCGAAACCCCGAAACGGGATGCCCAGTACCGTTTGGCAAAAACACGGTCGCACCTTCAATCGGAGCTCCACTCTCATCAGTAACCGCCCCACTCAATGAGGCTATGTTGTTGGACAACTCTAACTTCAAGTCGTCCATGCTTTTGCCTTCCGCAATAAACTTCGCGGCATATGCAGACGAAAAACCGGGAGCCGTGGCGATTACCACAATGCTTTGATATTCGTTGTCCATAGAAACGACCAAATCACGAAACTTGAATTCGCCCTTGGCGTTCGCACGTATTTCGCCCAGAAGATCAGGACCTTCATGCAGAATCCTGCTGCTTGTACGATACACTCGAACATTTGCGACCACCGGATCGTCGGTTCCTGTCAGGTAACATTTGCCACTGACCGATACTTGAACCGATTCTCCCGAGGTTGGGACAGCGGTCGCTTGGGCAGACGGAGTTGATTCCGAAGATTGCTTCTGAGCGATGTCGGCGTTCGTTGCCAGTGCTGCAACAGCCGACCCTTCGTCCGCGTGCATTGCCGATGCTCCACCGACGGCCAAACAACACGCCGACAACGCGGACACAATTGCAACGGTCCAGCGCCGCTCGGTTTTGACGTGCACAACTCGCTTGGGATCAAGTAGTTCCTTGACACGCGTCTCAAGATTCCACTGCCGGCCAAACAGCCCCAATAGTGACAACGCTGGACGAACCGATTTACCACGCTCGGTAAGCTTCAATAGCGTACGCGCGAAGTCCACTGGTTTGGACTGCCGGAGAACATAGTTGTCACAAACTTCTTCCCGAGCTCGAGCCAACACCGCAATGACCACCCTGACACCCGGATGAAACCACCATAATACGGCAGCGATTTGTTGCCCGAGATGAACCCAGTGGTCTTTCCGCGCGATATGAGCACACTCATGGATCAGCACATTGGTCAGCTCCTGCTCCGACACTTCGTTGGCGATAGCCTCAGGCAAAACAATTTGCGGTCGAAGCACGCCCCATACCACCGGCGACGGCACGGTCGGACTGGTACAAATCGTCGGCAGCTCAACCATGTTCAACGATCGCCGTAAACACTGCTGCGTTGACTCAGAAAAGAATTCTGTTGGTAGTTGACGCCGGGGTTGAATCATAAAGCGGAATCGTCGGCGCCGAACCAGCAACCGCACCGCAACGAAAACCATGCCCGCAAACCAGACGCACAGGAAAACAACCAGCACATTCTTCGCGTTGACTACAGAGCTCTCAGCTTTTGTTTCTTTTACTTCGCGACTTACGTCTCGAACAGGCTCGTGCGCAGGTGCAACAGTCGCAGAAGGCGTAGCGGCAATATCCAACGCCGCTACGGAACGCTGGTCATCCCATTCGATCGGAACGTTTGCTGGTTGTAGCCGGTTCCCAACGTCGCTGTCGCCAGGTGAACTCGTCAGTTTACTGGTGGGCTGAAGAACATCGCTCGCGACAACTGCAACCGATTGTCTCGATTCGTGTGTTGTCGATATGAGAGCGTTCCAGCGCAGCGGCAACAGCCATGTTGCCAGTGGACATAGTAAAATCAACACCAGTCCCGTCAGCGCGATCGTATGCCTGGTCGCAGCGTTTACACGCGCAAGCTGGCTCATAGCAATCGCGAGGATGCTGATGGCCGTAGCTTGAATCAACAACATGACAATGTACGATTGAAGTGCGATCATGATTTTTCTCCTGCTGCATCATTGATTAGCTTGCGAATGCGATCCGACTCTTCTTCGGTAACCGTATCCTGATTGAGCAATGCCAGGACCAGGCCCTCGGGCGAACCATCGAAAACCGTGTCGATGATCCGTCGTAAACATTGCTGCTGAGTAGACTCGCGTGAAACGGCTGGCGAAAACCGCACGCTTCCCCCCTCCACAGTACGCTTCAACCAGCCTTTTTCTTCCAGGCGGACCAGCAACGTATGCACCGTATTGCGGCTTACACCACGGCGTTCTTCAAGTACTTTCCAGACTTCGGAAGCGGAACATTTCTCCAGCTCCCAGACCACTGTCATGACTTCATGCTGAACATCTGACAGCGGTGGCAATGCATTCTTTGACATCTGATTACTCTCCCGGTTCCTCGTTCCCGTCTGCGCCGAACTGGTTTTCGCTTTCGCTTTTTTCGACGGTTGCGTGCCAAATCACCAACAACCATCCTTTGCGCCTACTCCTGTAGGCACGCAACGAGAGGCAGGCTACTACAGCTGTAGGCGCAATGCAATAGCTTTGCAAAAATTCGATGAAATTTTTTGGCAAGCCACCGTCAACGAAGCCAGACCTCCACATCCATCGCATTCGCGACGTATCTCTAGCAGCGTTCAGATACGATCTCTTTGCGATTTGGAACTCCATTCTCACCCGCAATCGTTTCAGCAAGGACTAGATAAATGGCTGTTACTCCATAAGCTGTTAGGATTTGCGTTTACCATCCCGGGAAACGCCGATCGAAACGCAAACAGGAAGCAGCAAATCATGGATGTATTCGGACAAACACGCAGCCGCCTGGCAAACGACTACGCCTTGATAACTCCCGATACGCACGTCAATTCACAACTCGCAGGCTGGGAAAAAACTTCTGCCGTCATTCACATCTCGCCTGAGATGGGAGCTCGATTCACGCAGTACACTGCCAACATGGAAGCTGGCGGTAGCAGCGGACTGCCAGGCGAAACCGTGCAAAGGTTCATCTACGTGCAAGACGGCAAATGCACGTTGAGCTTGCCCGCTGAGTCCTCGCCGCAACAACTGTTGACCGGTGCTTATGCGTTTATTCCAGCCCACATGGAACATCAGGTAGCTGCGGATGAAGCGACAAAGCTGGTGATCTTCGAGAAGGAATACCAGCCGCATGAGAGTTACGAATTGCCGCCGCATATTATTGGGCACGAGAAAGATGTAACCGGCGAACCGTTCATGGGTGACGAAGACGCGCGGCTTAAAACGTTGCTGCCTGTCGAAGCAGAGTTTGACATGGCAGTCAACATTTTCACTTATCAGCCGGGTGCCACTTTACCACAAGTCGAAATACATGTGATGGAACACGGGCTCCTGATGCTCGCCGGGCAAGGAGTTTACCGATTGAGCAACGATTACTTCCCGGTCGCTGCCGATGATGTTATCTGGATGGCTTCTTACTGCCCGCAATGGTTCGTCGCGATGGGCAAGACGCCAGCAAGTTACATCTACTACAAAGACATTCATCGAGATCGGTTGGTCGACAAGTAACCTGGCATTCTTCAAACGTTTCAACGGTCTTCGCCCCATTCAAATTACGGCACGTATCATGAACATTTCACTTTCCAGGCAATCGTACGGCAAGGCCAATGTGCGTCTGTCCTATATTGACCGTGGCGAACAGCAACACAACTTCACCCAACTCGCTGCCAACATCGCACTCGAAGGCGACTTTGACAGCGCCTATACGGATGGAGACAACAGCCTGGTGGTTCCGACCGACACGATGAAAAACTCGGTCTACGCAATCGCCCGGCTGCATGGCGTTGATTCGATCGAAAATTTCGGGCGAGAGTTAGCCAATCACTTTTACGACAATTTTGAACAAGTCAGCACGTCAACTGTCACCGTCACGGAACAACTTTGGCAGCGAATAGACCTCGACGGCGCGGATCATGGGCACGCTTTTACGGGTGGCGGCAGCGAACAGAACACCTGCAAAATCTGTTCGTCTGTCGACGGCGTCGCGATGACATCGGGCCTGCAAGGTTTGCAGATACTGAAAACATCAGGGTCCGGATTTGAAGGGTTCCACCAGGACAAGTTTACGACTTTGAAAGCAACCAACGATCGGATCTTTGCAACGACCATTGCCGCCGACTGGACGTGCCCGGACGAGCACCACGATTGGACAACGACTCGACAAACGGTTCGAAGTCTGCTGTTGGATGTTTTTTGTCATCAGTACAGCCCGTCAGTACAAAAAACACTCCACGAGATGGCAGCTTCGGTGTTGTCAGCCTGCCCTGAGATCAACGAGATTTCATTGAACATGCCTAACCAGCATCATCTACTAGCCGACATGGATAAGCTCGGGCTTGAAAACCAAAACGACATCTTCGTGCCGACCCCAGAACCGTTCGGGGTCATCTCAGCAACGATCCGCCGCGAATAACAAACTTATTCTCCAGCCGCTCCAGCAGGCGCAACCATGAAGCACGCGATTTACAGTTCGAAAGTTGTCACACCTGACGACGTAATCGCGGCGACGATTTTCATTGATGGTGAAACAATCGTTGGGGTTGAACGTGGGCAGGCTGGTCCAGACAGCATTCCTGCCGATATAAATTTTATTGACGTTGGTAATCTCGTTGTGTCACCCGGAGTCATCGACGCTCACGTTCACATCAACGAACCGGGCCGGACAGACTGGGAAGGATTCGAAACGGCGACACTGGCAGCGGCGGCAGGTGGCGTTACTACGCTGGTGGACATGCCGCTCAACAGCAGCCCAGTGACGACGACCTCGATAAGCTTGCGAACAAAAATGTTGGCAGCTCAAGGTAAGTGCCATGTTGATGTCGGATTTTATGCTGGCTTGATCCCGGGCAACGAATCAGAACTGGAATCACTGATTCGCAACGGAGTTTTGGGAGTCAAAGCGTTCTTGTGTGACAGTGGCCTCGACGAGTTTCCGGCGGCTGATGAAAAAACGTTGCGGGCCGCACTGCCAATATTGAAACCCAGCGGAATTCCATTGCTCGCCCATGCAGAATTAATTTCCAATCCAAACAGCCCTCAACCACTCGCCGATCCGCGATCGTACCAACAGTATGCGAATTCTCGCCCTCCCGATTTTGAGCTGGCGGCAATCGAGTTGCTGATCAAACTGTGCCGAGAATTCGAAACACCGATCCATATCGTACATCTGGCAACCGCCAAAGCGTTACCGATGATTGCGGCTGCCAAGTCGGAAGGATTGCCGCTGACGGTCGAGACTTGCCCGCACTATCTCTATTTTGACGACACCGACATCGACGCCGGGCAAACGGAATTCAAATGCGCGCCGCCGATTCGTGATATCGCCAATCGAATGTTATTGTGCGAAGCGGTCGCTGACGGCACGATTGACACGATCGGTTCGGATCACTCCCCCTGCCCTCCCGACCTGAAACAGCAAGGTAATTTCGAAAAAGCGTGGGGTGGAATTGCCGGATTGCAACTGACTCTTCCAGCCGTGTGGTCAGTCGGCAAGGCATTGGATTGGAGCCTGTCGCTACTCGCTGAAAAACTCTCGGCCGGACCAGCTAAAGTTTTCGGATTGAAGAACAAAGGCCGAATCGAACCTGGTTACGACGCCGACTTGGTTGTTTGGGATCCGGAACAGTCTTTCACCGTCAACGGCCCATCACTTTTCCATCGGCACGATGTCACCCCGTACGAAGGTCGCGAGTTAGTCGGCGTGCCGCAGCAAACGTGGCTGCGAGGTACGAGGCTGTTTGAGGCAGGAAATAGCGACTCCCATTTTGGTTCTCACGTTTGCGGCGCGTTCGTTAAACGGGAACGGCAAGTTGCCACGGTCACGAAGCACCAGGTTGCCGGCTACTTGAATTCACTCAGCACTGAGCAACGCGAGCACGTACTCGAAACTTGCTGCGCCTCCCGCGCCTGGATTCGCCGAATGTTGGATAGCCAGGCGTTTGCTCATGACGGCGAAGTACTCGGCGTGGCTACTTTGTGCTGGCAAGGCCTTACCGAAACGGATTATCTGGAAGCATTTTCGGCCCACCCGAGAATTGGCGACGTCAACTCGTTGCGAAAAAAATACAGCAACACCAAGCGGATTGCCGGCAATGAGCAAGCTGGCGTCCAAACCGCGTCGCAGGAAACATTGGAACGTCTGGCCGAGGCCAATGAGGAGTACTTCAAAAAGTTCGGCTTTATCTTTATCGTCTTTGCAACTGGAAAGTCAGCCGACGAGATGTTGCAAATCCTCGAAGAACGAATGGGTAACGATCGCGTCACGGAAATTCGCAACGCAGCCGCAGCTCAGTTAGAAATCACCAAACTCCGCCTTAACAAATTACCGGGAACTGATTCATGAGTGGAATAACTTCGCACGTCCTCGATACGTCCCGTGGCCAACCCGCGAGTGGGATAGAAATTGTGCTCGAGCGAGCTACCGGTGGAAACGATGCTAACACCGACGATGTGAACTGGCAGCAAGTTGGAACTGGCACCACCAACGAAGACGGCCGTTGCCCCGGGTTGACTGGCGAAACAATCGAAGCCGGACACTACCGCATCAATTTCCTCGTCAAAGACTACTTTCACAAGCTCGACATCCAAGCGTTTTACCCCGTTGTACGCATTGAGTTTTCGGTCGATGACGCTGGGCAGCACTACCACGTCCCACTGCTACTCAATCCGTTTGGCTACAGCACCTATCGCGGAAGCTAACCATGCCCGCAGCCGAAGTTGATATTCCGTACTATCTGGACTACCTGCCTCAACAGCTACTTGCCCAGTTGTGGCAGCAAAGCGAGGCAGTTGACGCCGTCGCTGGACTGCGAGTCGCTGCCGGGCTCCGTCGCGACTTCCCCAACATCGAGTCAGACGAAGCGCTGCAGTTTGTGTGCGGGTTATACGAAAACGTCAAGTATGAACTTGACCGCGTTCTTCAAAAGCGGCAAGCAGACCGAACGTTCATAGATCAGCAAACCGCCGAATGTACGCAACGCAATTCTGGTCGCGACTACCTTGCGCCTGACTACGAGACAGTGATCGGAAAGAAGAATGACGCAGGCGAAGTCGTCGTCGGCAGCCTATTGGATGAGTCAGCGGACACATCGGACTCTGAACTGGGACCGGCAGTCGAAATCCCCGACTTTGTGAAAGGCTTTCAGGTAACGCTGTTCGGTCCGCCAGACTCGGCCAAGATGGCAATCAACGCGATGAACGCGTTGAATCGAGTTCCCACCGATGAGCCAGAAATTGTAACGCGACTGGTAGCGTCGTCCGGTTCGGTTCCACGCTGGGGTGCTGACAACGAAGATTCGCAAACGCCGATCATGGCCAACTTCCTTAGCGCCTGCGAAAACCTGATCGGCTGTTTTGATGGCTCGCTCAGTTTTGAAGACGCCAATTCAGGCAAGAGTTACCAACTCGACAAAACCGGTCGCTCGATTCCGATCAAGCGAATCCCAGGCCTGGCGCTGCCCGATGGGAATCACCTGCTCAACGGCAATCCATTGCCATTGCACCTTTTCGATTTCGCGATGCATATTTTTCACAACTGGTCGCGGCCTGAAGCTTTGTTGTTCTACATTCCCAAACTGGAAAATGAATTCGAGGCAGCTTACTTCAAGGGGCTTATCCAGGCAGCAGAAGCCCAGATCAAGAAGCTGCACCCCGAGTACCAAACTGGCAGCGTGCGTCTGTTTATCGTTTTCGAAAACCCGCGAGCCATCTTTCGCATCCGCGAAATTGCCAGGACGCTCCATCCGTATTTTCTGGGCGGTAGTTTAGGCTGGCACGATTTCCTCGGCAGCACCGCTCGCCTGTTCAAGCACGATCCGAACTATCGTATTCCGGTCAAGGCGGACCCGAACATCGTGATCAATCATATTCGCGAATCGCACCACCTGTTGGTCGATGCCTTGGCTCCGATCGGCGGGATTCGAATTGGCGGCATGTATGGAGTGCTCTACGAAGACAACAACCCGGAATCGTACAAAGTTTCGATTGTCGGGTTCATCAAAGATGTTGTCACTCAGCTTAAACGCGGGCTGACCGGGTACTGGGTCGCTCACCCCGCGTTCGTGCGAACCGGTATCGCACTGGTCGAGGCCTATCAACAAAGTGCTTTGGCGAACGATTTTTCAGCGGGCGATGCGGCGACAGGCATACAGGACGTTGCGAATTCAGATCCACTGCGAGAGCTGGTCCGCGCGTTAGTGCCTGACGAAGTTGAATGCAATCCACTACTCGATTTCATTTTCAAGGCAGACATTCCTGGCTTGGACCGCAACGATCCGCTTTACGAACGCGGCGTGCTGGCTGCCAGTATTCGGTCATCCGAAGTTATCTCCAACGATGATCCAGATGAAGTTCGCTACAACATCTTTCAGGCCATTCAGTATCTGACCGATTGGTTGTGCGGAAACGGCTGCGTCGCGCTGCCAGCCGCCATGAAGAACGCCAAAGGCGAATCGGTTTTCGTTCGGATCATGGACGACCTGGCCACGACTGAGCGTTCCCGTTGGGAACTGTGGGCAGAGATCTTCCACGGTCGCGTGTCCCTCGAGACGTTCAACCAGATCCTAGCCGAAGAAATTGAGTTCATTCGAACTGGCAAAACGACGGGAACCAAACGGACCCAAGTCGCATGGACCGAGCAGACAGCCCGCTGGTATCCGATTGCTGAAAAACTGCTCCGGCAACTCGTTGTCGATCCGAATCCAGTCGAATTTGCGACGGAATTGTTGATGCCTTTCACGTTCAGTGTCGTTCGAGATTCAGAAAATCCATGGCAAACCGTCAACCAGCTCTGCCCGGGAAAATATTTGCCATGATTCTTGCGTATTAAATGCGTTGGATAGATTAGAATCTGCGATTCGCTTGCGAGTGCTCCACCGCAAACGAAATTGCGAATTCACCGTTTTGTGAGCGACAAGGCGTGATCGCAAACTGCACACACATTCACCCCGTCCATGTTGTTGCCAGATGCAAATTCAATGGTTTCCGGGCCACATGAACAAGGCCCGCAACGAAGTTAAAGCGATGATTCCGCGTGTCGATCTGTTGATCGAAGTGCTGGATGCCAGGATTCCGTACAGCAGCGAAAATCCGATGATCGGTGAGTTGCGTGGCAATACGCCGGTCTTGAAACTGTTTGCCAAAAGCGATCTGGCAGATCCGCACCAAACGGAACTCTGGAAAGCATGGCACGAAAAACAAAGCGGCGTACGCGCGGTCCCGGTTACGACGGACAACCGTTCCAAGATCCGGAGCCTGAAGAATTCTTTCTACCAGATGCTGCCCGAAGAACAGGCGGGCAAGCAATCAATGACGGCGATGATCGCCGGCGTTCCTAATGTGGGTAAGTCAACTATCGTCAATATTCTGGCTGGGCGAAAAGTAGCCAAGACGGGCAACGAACCGGCAGTCACCAAAGGCCAGCAACAAATCCAAATCGGGGAAGGCATTACGCTGTTCGACACACCGGGTATGCTTTGGCCCAACGTGGAGAACCCCAAGAGCGGCTTGCGATTGGCGGCGGTTGGCTCGGTTAAAGATACCGCGATGGAATACGAAGATGCCGCAGCGTTTTTGGTTGAGTACATGATCAAACACTATCCGCAACCGTTAGCCGACGGATTCAAGCTCGACTCGCTTCCGACCGATGCGATTCAGTTCCTGGAGGACACCGGCCGGAAAAGAAATTGCCTGGGGCGGAGCAACGTGGTTGATTACGGCCGAATCTCTCGGATCGTTATCACAGAGTTTCGGCATGGCCGGTTAGGCAAAGTGACTTTGGAATCACCTGACGCGATCGACCAGGAAGTCGCCGAGTTACAAGTGTCGCTAGCCGCCAAAGCGTCGGCCAAGAAATCCAAAAAAGCAAAACGCAAACAGGCCTTCAAAGCCAAGAACGCAGCCAAACAAAATTCTCGCCGCCGCCGCTAGGCCGCTATAGAAAACTGCTTCCGACCTTACGGCGAACAAAGTTAACTCCGATTCTTGTCCTTTGCCGCTGCGCTGCACCTGATGTCTTCCAGGAGTTTCGTAAATGAGCGTCCGTAAATTCGCAATTGTTTACTTTGTTTCGTCCGTCATCATCAATTAATGTGAATCTAACCACCGATCAGCTGGACGAATGGACCAACATCCAACAAGTCAACGTCACCATCTTGATTGATGTCGGCCTCAAGTTGAAATTCTCCCGAAACCAGCAATTCAACAAAAGGCGATACGTCCAGCAAGTCGATTTGTCCGTCCAGATTTACGTCACCGATTAGAAACTGTCCGCCCAGTTGGTTGAGCAAGATCCTAACCGAATTGCCATCTGTGAATGCCACGTCAACAAACCCATCATTGTTAAAGTCATTGGCAGCAAGTTTGTCACCAAAAGATCCAACGGTAATTTCGCATGGTTCATCGAAAGCGCCATCTCCGGTTCCGAGATAAAGGTTCAGGCTCCCAAAAGCATTGGTTGAAATCAAATCGGGATGTGAATCCAAATTGAAATCACGAATCAAGACATCAGATGGGTTTTTGCCATCAGGCCGAACAATTTCAAGAACGTCATTAAATTCGCCCGCACCGTTTCCTGTCAAAACGTATAACCCGATCGTGTTGGAAAAAACGGCGTTCACGGAAACAAGGTCAAGGTGCGAATCACTATTTATATCGCCAACTGCCAGTGCGAGGGATGACGATATCGCACCTGATGAAATTGGGTTTTGAAAACCACCCGCTCCATCGGATGCGTATACGGAAATGTCATCTGAAACACTGTTGGCCAAGGCAATATCGAGAACGCTATCAGAATCAAAATCGCCACTGACGATACAACAAGGATTTCCTGGTGAGGGGAAACTCTGGCTGGGCCCAAAAGTCCCGTCCCCATCGCCTGGAAACAAGTTTACGGTGTCAAAAAAAGAACTTGCAAAAACCAAGTCAGGAATTCCGTCATTGGTAATGTCCGCAGCGGCTATCGGATTAAACTGTACGCCGGCACCGGTAATCAATAATGGAGTTGAAAAACCACTACTGCTGCCCAGCAAAATCGAAATCGCTGTACCGTTGGTAGCAAGATCGATGAAGCCATCCGAATTGAAATCGGCCGCAACCATGAATCGTTGGCCAGCCTCAGTGGTAAAGGATTGTGCTGGCATAAATGTACCGTCACCAAAACCGTACAAGACTGACACATCTCCTGAGTATTCATTGACGGTTGCCAGGTCCGCATTTCCATCATTGTCAAAATCTGCAGATATAATCGCCTCTGGACAATTACCAACAGCCAATCCCGCATCGGGACCCATAAAGCTGCCGTCTCCGGCGCCATTTAACAAAATTACTTCGTCAGAGAACAAGTTCGAAATTGCCAGATCATCAATTCCATCCTGATCGAAATCGAGTGTTGCAACATCGCGACCGGCTACATCAAAATTCTGGACAACTAGATAATCTCCGCTTTCCGAACCAAGAATCGAGGTTTGGCTGGTCGCCAAATCGACAATCCCATCAGCATTAAAATCTCCCGCTGCCATTTCGCTGCCACCAACACCGAAGACCTCACTACCCAGGCAAAAGGTACCATCTCCGTTGCCGGTGGAGATTAAGATACTGTCGGGGCTGGTTTGCAATACCGCGACATCATGGACCATGTCTCCATCCAGATCTTCACAAACAATAGAATTTGCAAAGCCATTTATTTGGATCGACTCTGACAGCACAAAATCGAGTTGCTTCGTGGCGAGGTGCACATCAAGCCTGTCAACGCCATCTTTTATCGCACAGATATCGGTCAGCCCATCTCCGTTCACATCCTCGGAAACATGTTCGAGGATACCGAACTCATTATTGACTAATATCTGTTGATCGAAATTCCCATCACCGGATCCCAGCACCACCTTCAAGTCACCAAAATCATTGTAGTATTGATCGTACCCAAACGTCGATAATGACAGATCAATGAAACCATCGCCGTTGAAATCGCCGGTCGTAATCGTCCTGGCAGGAAACTGTGAGACTTCCAGCGTTCTTTCCATTCCAAAACTACCGTCACCTTGCCCAAGCAAAACACCAACTCGGGCCTCATCGTTTACAGTGTAAGCAACTGCGAGGTCTGGAATATTATCGCCATTGAAATCAGCGGACGTCGCAGATTCGACCGTGCCAGAAAACTGAACAGGCTGTCTGGGCTGAAAAGAACTATCTCCGTTGCCAAGAAAAATTGAAACTTGTTCTGCATCTTCATCCGACGTCACTAGATCCGCAATGCCGTCACGATTGAAATCAAACGAACGAATCTCCATGGGACGCTCACCCGTACTTAAACGGAGATCCGACAAAAATATTGGATCATCGGCTTTTGCTGGAACTATCAGAAAGGGCAGTGCAAAAATCGAAAACAACAATCTGCGCCAACGTACTTGACGGCGACCGCCCGTTCTTGACACAAGCTTCCGACGCACCCGACGACTGAGTTTTTCAGAATGTCGTAAAAAAAGAGAAAACAACCAATTTGAAACAAACATTGGATCGTTTCCGAATTTCGACAGAGATACCAGTTCTCAGATTATAGTCCTGAAATTCGTCGACGACGAGACAAATTACAGTGGGAAATAAAGGCACCTGACCACGCTTTGGTGTTCGGGCAGCGCGTATCGGAAATCACTCTCCGGTTT